>JAEWAQ010000061.1 GCA_023391635.1 Bacillota bacterium
TCCTGGCCAAGAAGGCGGGATAAGAGGCGATCTTCTTCATTTCGGATCAGAATCAGCTTGCATCCCATTGCGTTTGTGTTCCCAAAAGCAACGGACCCCAAAAAACGGGGCTTTACCAACAATCTGAACCACTCCATGTGGTTTCTTTTTTTTGTTCTTGATTGAGTAATATTCTTACAACATATCATAGGATCCTCGCATTGTTCCTAAAGGGGTGTTTTTTCTACAATAAAAACAGATAAAGAAGATGGAAGGAGATAATAGGTTGGGAGAAACACAGAGTTCCCGGCAACTGGCCATTGAAACCATGATGGTGCACAAAAGGCGGAGCTATTTTATCAAGAATCATCCTTATTACCTCATGCTTGTTCCGGCGGTGCTGTACTTTCTGATTTTCCGCTATATTCCGCTGGCCGGATCGGTGATTGCATTTAAGGACTACAATATCTTCAAGGGCATTATCGCCAGCGATTGGGTCGGACTGCATTGGTTTCATCAACTTTTTACTTTCCCTAAATTCACCGCTCTTTTGCGAAATTCGCTTTTGATCGGATTTTACCAGATCATTTTTGCTTTTCCCGCGCCTATTATTTTGGCGATTCTGATGAATGAGCTGCGGATGATGAAGCTGAAGCGGGCCGTTCAGACGATCGTATATTTGCCGCACTTTCTGTCGTGGACCATTGTTGCCGGTCTGGTATATATGCTTTTATCTGTCCAAACAGGGCTGGTTAATACCGTATATGTAAATTTGACGGGGAATGAGCCGATCGATTTCCTGCAGAATGCAAGCTTTGTGAGAACGATCATCGTTTCCTCGGGGATGTGGAAAGAGGTAGGCTGGGGGACGATTATCTTTCTGGCTGCCCTTACCGGCATTAGTCCAAGCCTGTATGAAGCGTCGACGATTGACGGGGCCGGACGCTGGAAGCAGTTTGTCCATATCACATTGCCAGGGCTGCTGCCAGCGATTACGGTGTTGTTGCTGCTGAAGCTGGGAAATGTCATGGACCAGGGTTTTGAGCAAGTTTATCCTTTCCTCAATCCGTTAACTTCCGAGAAAGCGGATGTCTTCGACACGTATACCTACCGAGCAGGTGTTGTTGGCGGTCAATACAGTTTTACTACCGCAGTAGGACTTTTCAAGTCTGTGGTCGGTTTTGCGCTGCTGATTGTATGCAACAGGGCAAGCAAAGCAACAACAGGTGAAGGGTTGTTCTAGGAGGGGAATAGGAAATGAAAATCAGAAAATCACCTATGGAGAGAACGTTCGAAATCGCGAATATCCTGTTCTTGTTAATGGTGTGCGCGATCATGTTGACTCCCATATTGCATATCGTTGCAGGCTCATTAAGCTCCAAGAATGCCTTAACGCACTCCCGTGTTGGCATCTGGCCGGTGGAATGGACGATAGAGAACTACAAGATTGTCTTTAAAAATACAATTTTCTGGCGGTCATTCGGCATTTCTGTGGTTGTGGTTACGATAGGCACGATCGTTAATATTCTGATGACGGTTATTACCGCATACCCGCTGGCCGAGAAAGGTCTGAAGGGCCGTCGTATCGTCATGCTGTTCATTATTTTTACCATGATCTTCAGCGCTCCACTGATTCCTTCCTTCTTGGTAGTCAAAGCCTTGGGCCTCTTGAACACGCTATGGGCGCTAATCATCCCTGGCGCACTAAGCGCATTCAATATGATTCTATGTCTAACGTTCTTCCGCTCGCTGCCAGAGGAGTTGTTTGAGGCGGCACGGGTGGATGGCATGAACGAGTACCGCATTTTGTTTCGGATTGCCATTCCCTTGTCTGTCCCCATACTGGTCACGTTACTGCTATTTTATGCCGTCGGGCATTGGAACAGCTATTATACAGCAATGCTGTATATTTCCGATGCTTCGCTGCGCCCGTTGCAACTCTTCCTGTACTCGATTGTGGCGCTAGCTTCGGCTTCAGATCTTCAACTCGGCAATTCCGGAGATGTGCTGCTCGATACTTCGCCCCAAGGGCTGCAGATGGCGACAATCATTGTGGCTACCGTCCCTGTTGTGCTTATCTATCCGTTTATCCAGAAACACTTTATTAAGGGAGCGTTGATCGGTTCTTTGAAGGAATAGGCAGTATAGGAATGAGATATGATGGCGCTCGTCGCCTTTCATATATATATTAAAATAAAACAGGAGGGTATCAAAAGTGAGGAAAAAATGGAGTCGACATGTAATTGTACTGCTTGTTGTTATCATGGGAGCCACCGGCCTGGCGGCATGCGCAGCCAAAGAGGAACCCGCAAAAAAAGCATCTCCTACCGCTTCGGGAGCCTCAACTGAGCCGAGTGCGACCCATGCTGTCGAGGAGAAGGGTAAGTTCAGAATGTTTGCGTCCGACTTTAACACCGAATATCCTGCTACCTCGTCGATGCAAATTCCTGCTATCAAGTACATGGGGGATCAGACGAATACCGATATTGATCTGGTATTTATTCCTCATGGTCAGTATCTCGATCAATTGCGGATTAAGTTCGCCTCTGGGGATATTCCGGACGTGTATCAGGCATTTGGCATTGCTGACGCGGAGCCTATCCAGAACGATCTGGCACTGGAACTGAATGATCTTCTGGATCAATATGGTCCGAATCTGAAGAAGAATGTACCGCAATCCGCATGGGATGCAGTTACCATTAATGGGAAGATTATGGCCATCCCTACGCC
Source organism: Bacillota bacterium (assembly GCA_023391635.1). Taxonomy (GTDB): domain Bacteria; phylum Bacillota; class Bacilli; order Paenibacillales; family Paenibacillaceae; genus Cohnella. The sequence goes on from JAEWAQ010000061.1 coordinate 2,710, forward strand.
TGCTTTACGAAATGCTCCGGCTGAGAGGGTTCTCTTTGTTCGGAAAGACTGGATGGATAAGCTTGATTTGGAGATTCCCAAAACCTCGGATGAATTGCTTACTGTTCTGAGAGCCTTCAAGGAACAGGATCCTAACGGGAATGGAAAGCCGGATGAAATTCCATTCACCGCCCGTGAGAAATTTACTTGGCTGGATAATATTACTGGCATGTGGGGAGTCAACCTGAGTTCATTTTCAGTCTACAATGATGAGGTTATCCCGAGCTTCATCCATCCCAATACCAAGAAGGCGTTGGAATATCTCAGAACAATGTATGAGGAGAAATTGATAGACTCGGAGTTTATGACGAACACCTCCACCATCTGGAGTCAAAAGATTTTGTCTGACCGGGTCGGTATGCTCAACCACAACCCAACGAATGGCGGCATTTGGTATCGAGACTTGCGGAAATCTCTTCCAGAGAATCCTGATGTTGATATGATGGCTATTCCTACACCTGTGGGAACCGGTTATAGCGGTCCTGTCGGCCGAGTAGAGCAGCCGGTCTACAAAGCCTTTATCCTATTCAAACAAAGCAAAAATGCGGAGACAGTAGTCAAATTCTTCGATTGGCTCGCTACGGAGGAAGGCAATGCCTATGCTGCCTACGGTGCCGAAGGGCAGGCGTTGACGCGCGAGGGAAATGATTGGATCTACACGAAAGAGAAGGAAAAGGAATATCAGGAACGCTGGAGAAATGCGATCTTCAACAACGTTGAACTGGATTCTGTTATTACCATGGTTAAACAGGATGAAGTCATTTATGCCCATGAGAAGCAGGCCGTAGAGATTGCGAAGCAGGAAGGGATCCCCAATCCGCTTGCTCCGATGCCTATGCCGCAATCGCTCTTGTCCCAAAGTGAACTTGGCAGGGCGGGATCTCTGTTCCAGGAAGCGGCTGCCAAGATTGTCGTTGGTGAAAAGCCGGTGGATTACTTTGACGAGTTTGTGGCTACATGGAAGAAACAAGGCGGAGACAAGATTATCAAGGAAGCGACAGAGTGGTATAACCAAAATGTAAAGAGTGCGGCCAACTAAACGGTAAGTCGGATCTATCTCATCGATGGGAGTATGCGCTCGACGGCTGGCATACTCCCTTTCTGTCTATGGACGGACGGATGTCACTGGAACTTTACATTGCCTGTGGCAAGACCTAGAATTGAGGAAAAAGTTGCGGGTGATGAGCGCTGAAAACTTTAGTAATGAAAGCTTCCACTTCGCTCAAATGGAAGCTGATGGTGATGTTTTTCTTCATCATTCTGCTGATTGTCGTGACGATAGCCACGTTCTCCTATGTGGAATCATCCCGCAGCATCAAAAGCGATATTGAGCGGTTCAGCACCCAAATTCTGAAAGAGTCCAATCTGAACCTGGAACGGTATTTCAAAGAATATGAGCAATTTCTGGCGAATATTGCAGCCAGCAGAAATTATAGACAGTGGCTGAAGGCTGGCGAGGTAACGGAAAGGATCAACGCTTTCAGCAGTTTGAAGGAAAACTATATTCACTCCTTTGCGGCCATGCATCCGGAAATTCTATCCGTTACCATGCTGAATATTAACGGAAATGAAAATTCCTACACACGGGACAGAGGGCCTGCCTTGCGCTATGATTATTCTATGAAAAGCGAGGAGTGGATGCCCTGGATTACCATCTCCATGGAAATGAATATGCTTGTGTCTCCCAGCGTAAATTATGTGAAGTTTGACGATGGAAGCATCGGCGATACCATCCTTACGATAGTGAAGAAGTATGAATTTACTTCGGAGTTGCAGGGTTACATCAAAATGGATATGACCATTCAGCCGATTCAAGCCATCCTGTCAGAAACGAAAATTGACGCCGATGGAATCGGGATGATTGTAGACCAGGAAGGAAAGATTGTTGCCTCTACAGATTCCGAACACGCGGCCTGGCTGTTGCCATCCTTGCGGGAAAGCGGCTTGTTTGCATTTGCGGAGGGGTCATTCTTCCTGAAGGACAGCAACCAAATGGTCACGTATCGCAGTATTGCCAAAACCAACTGGAAAATTGTCTCGGTTGTTCCCTGGCATACAGTGGCGCGCAGCATATACCGGGTGAAGGACGCAACGATCCTGATCGCTCTGATCGGACTTGCCGTGGGCTTGGGGCTGGTTGTGCTGGTAGCGGAGTCCAGTACGCGGAGACTGAAGAAACTAAGGGGAGTCATGTCCCGGACCGACCTGGATAATCTCGGAGTCAGGGTAGACATCGAAGGCAGGGATGAGATCGCCGAGGTAAGTCGGGTTTACAACAAGTTGCTTTCCAACCTGGAGCATTCGCTCAAAGAGTTAAACCGGTCTCGAGCATCCCAGCAGGAGGCGGTTTTGTCGGCACTTCAATCGCAGATCAATTCCCATTTTCTCTACAATGCGCTGGAATCCATTAAATCCATGGCTTATCTGGCCGACCAGCAGAACATTGTCAAAACGACACTGGCCCTGTCTGACATGTTGCGATACGTGTCCAATTACCAGAATACGTCTGTGCCCGTGCAACAAGAAATCCAATATGTGGCGAATTATATGCACATTATGCAAACCCAATTCGGCGAAGATTTGACCTTTGAGATGATTGAGGGGGCGGGGTTGGGTGAGGTTCTTTGCCTGAAGGCGGTCATTCAGCCGATAGTGGAAAACAGTATCCGCTATGGCCTGGAGCAAACGGGTCAACCTCTATTCGTCAAGATCGAGACGTTTCGATTATCCGAAGGTTACGTCGCGATCCGGATTTGCGATACAGGTCCGGGTTTCGATCAGGCAACGCTGGCAAGAATCAATGACAAGCTGCAACAAAGCAATGTGGATGCGCATTTCCGGCATCTGTCCAATATTGGCCTGCTTAATGTGCATTACAGGTTGCGGGTCTATTACGAGGATGAAGCAGCGGGGATCGCCATCCGCAATCGAGCGGACGGCGCCGAAGTTACGATCGTCTTGCCTGATCGGCCTGTGAGGAAGGGGGCGGGTGTACATGAATAGAATCCTGATTGTGGATAATTCGCCCATCATCCGTACCGGGCTGGCCAAGATGGCGGAGAATTATCCGGGAGAAGTGATGGTTTCGGGAACGGCGGCCAATGGAAAATTGGCATTGGAGTGGCTGGAAGGACACTATGCGGATATATGCATTACCGACATCAGAATGCCCTTGATGGATGGGCTGAAATTGATTGAATATCTGAATGATCATTATCCGCAAATGTCCACGATTATCATTTCCAGTTATGATGATTTCAGCTATGCCAAATCGGGCCTGGAACTGGGGGCGGTGGACTATCTGCTCAAACCGGTCAGCCAGGAAAGTTTATATCAGGTATTGGACAAGGCAATCCGGCGTATTCGGGAAACGCGGAATCATGCCGCCAATGTGTTGTTGCTGAAGCATTTGACTACTCATCGGGACTTGATGACGCGATGGGTGGAGCATATCCTCTACAATCATCATGACACGATGCCTTTATTGATCGTAGATACTCTCGAAATGCTGGAGACATGGGTGGAAGAACGTTATGATTTGCTCAATCCTCTTGCCATGGAGTGGCTTTATCTGGTCGTAAAGGAGCTTAAGCAGGAAGAGATCGGTATCAATCTAGAGGAAGGCAAGGACCTGGAGCTTGGCGACAAAATGTTGGCCGCCGGCAAGGTGAGGTTTTACTTCCGGATATGCTGTGTCAGGAGGCTGGAGGAGGGGGCACGGTATATACTTCGAATGATGAACGGGACCAGGGACAGTCAGACACGCAAAGCGATCGAACGGGTACAGTCCTTTCTGGAAGATAACTATGCCGACAAACATCTGAGTTTGCAACAGGCGGCGGATTACACGGGGTTTAGCAAAAATTACTTGTCAAATTTGTTTAAACAAGAAACAGGTGCGACAATTTGGAACTATCTGGTTGATTTCCGCATGAAAAAGGCAAGAGAAATGTTGTTGAACACGGACCTCAAGATGTACGAAATTGCGGATAGGGTCGGATACAGTGAACAGATTTATTTCTCTCGGATTTTCAAGGAGCGTTATGGGCTAAGTCCGTCTGAATTTAAAAAGAGGATCGAGCAATGAAGCCGTGCAAGATGCCCCAGGAGGCAATGTCATTAAATGAAGGCGCAGGTCCGGAAATCAAGAAGAGAAGGTTATCGAAAAGATAGCCGGCTCTTTTTTTATTCTCGATTGAGTAATATTCCTACAACATATCATAGGATCCTCGCATTGTTCCGCAAGAGGTGTTTTTCTACAATAAAAACAGAGCAGAACGATAGACCAACTAAATAATGAATATGGAGGATTCCATTCATGAAAAATCTATTATTTCGATTGTTGGTTCTATCTATGTTGATGACAACGGCGATGTCCGCAGGCACAATTGTCGTCCATGCTGCAACGGATGAGTATGACGGCATGAGAGAGAAATGGGTTGATTATTTAACAGGCGGTACAGGGTATGATCCCAATGATCCCTTGATTGCGCCCAAAATTGCCGGAATCGGTACGAAAGCGCAAGGGTATTGGGATTCGATGGATAAATCGACCGGCAGGACATATTTATGGAGTGATTTGCCGGACAATAGCAATTCGTCCTTCATTACTTCCCAATATTCCCGACTATATGATATGGCATTGGCGTACAGTCAATATGGCTCAACGCTTTACCACAACGCTTCTTTGCTTGCCGATGTAATCGGCGGCTTGGAATGGATGGATGCCAACCGTTATTATCCAGGCGCCTCCAGAGCAACAGATTACAATTGGTGGAATTATCAAATAGGAGGCGCTTACCGGTTACTGAATTGCGCAATATTGCTGTATGATCACTTGACGCCCGCTCAGGTGGCCAGCTATGTTGCGGCAGTCGATTATTATACGCCAGTGATCCATTTAACCGCCGCCAACCGCTTGTCGCAAGCCGAAATCGTAATGAAAAGCGGCATATTAGGCAAAAACGCTGCGAAAATGACAGCTGCGCGCGATGGATTGGACGATCTTTATCTGGAGGTAACGGCAGGAGCAGGCATGTATGCCGACGGGTCATTTATACAGCATCATGCAACGGGCTATAACGGCGGTTATGGTTCGTCCTACATACAAGGCGTACTTAAACTGGTAGATACTTTAAGGGATACAGCGTGGGAAGTCATCAATCCCAATGTCAATAATCTTTACAAATGGATATATGAGGCCTATGAGCCTGTTCTGTATAACGGCGGCGGATTCATGAGCATGGTGCGCGGGAGATTTATCTCATACTCAACGCCGGATGGCGGCGCTCGTGAAAGAAACGACTATATGTATGGCATAGATGCGGTCAGAGGCATATTGCTGGCCACGCAAACCGCGCCGAATAGCAACGACAGACTGTATTTCAAGCAAATGATCAAAGAGTATATCCAAACCAACTGGTATCAGCCCGTTCTTGCCGGCATGCCGATCTATGAGCTGCTTCTGGCCCAGCAGATTTATAATGACAGCACGATTGCGGCGAGCGGAGATCTGATTACGCATAAAAACTATCCCGTCATGGACCGTGTTGTCCATGCCCGTCCCGGATATATGTTCGGTTTAAGCATGTTCTCCGACCGGACATTTAACTATGAAAGCATTAACAAAGAAAACCTGCACGGGTGGTTTACCAACTATGGCGCGACATACCTTTATAATGATGATCAAGCTCAATACAACGGCAACTATTGGGCGACGATCGATCCTTATCGCATACCCGGCACAACCGTTGACAAAATCATACGCCCCGATTACGACCCGGTCCAGGATTCGGGAGGGAAACGGGGATATCTGCAGAACAACAACAATAAAAGCGCGTGGGTTGGGGGAACTGCCCTATCCGGGCTGTACGGCGCAAGCGGAATGCATCTCCAGGATGTAGGAAGCTCTTCCCTTGAAGCGAAAAAGTCATGGTTTATGTTTGATGACGAGATTGTAGCTTTGGGGACGGATATAAACAGTATGGACAACAGTCCCATAGAAACGATCGTGGAAAACCGCGCATTGACGGATACAGGGGATAATGTGTTGACGCTCAACGGCAGTCCGGCGCTTTCCGGATTGGGGCAGAGCATGGCTGCAAGCGATGTAGAGTGGATTCATCTTCAAGGGAACGTCCCAGACTCCGACATGGGCTACTATTTTCCTGACAGCACGGCCCTGAATCTGAAACGCGAACAGCGAACGGGGACATTTTACGACATCAATCAAGGCGGCATTATTGACAATAATAGAGTCGCCGTTCAAACCAGAAATTATTTGACGATGTGGTTCGAGCATGGGAGCAACCCTGTTAATGCCGAATATAAGTACGTTTTGCTGCCGGGTTATTCCGCTTCGCAAGTGGCGGCGTACAACCAGAATCCGCAAATTGATATTTTGGCAAACAATGCGGATGTACAGGCGGTCAAAGAAATAACGCTTAATATCGTAGCTGCTAATTTCTGGAACAATGAAACCCGTACGGTTGATATGATTACGAGCAACACGAAGTCTTCCGTCATGACGAGGATGACTGGGACAACGCTCGACATCTCCTTATCCGATCCTACCATGAGGAATACCGGGACGGTCAATGTCGTGATCGACAAGGTCGGGCAAACGGTCGTATCCAAGGATCCCGAGGTTACGGTCGTTCAGTTAAATCCGATTGTGCTGTCGGTTGACGTAAACCAGGCCAAGGGCAAAAGCTTTCATGCGCAAATAGAGACGGACCCGCAGGCGGCATTGCTGCCGGCACCTGTACTGGCGCCTGCATCAAGCACCATGCTTAAAGTAAACCCGACCGACGATGCCTATGTGCGGGATGGAAGCTATGCCGACTACAACTTTGCATTTGATCCAAAACTGGATATTAAATCGATGCTTGAATCGACAGGTACGAAACGAAAAGCTTATATGAAATTTAACTATGGCGATCTTGAAGGAGCATCGGCCAGTTCGGCCAAGCTGAGATTTTATGTGCCGGGTGTCAATACAGATCCTTCGAGAACAATGAAACTGTATGGCACGGCGGATAAAAGCTGGTATGAAACGGGAATTACCTGGAACAATGCCCCTGCCGGAACGGCCTATATCGGAAGTCAGGATATATCCAATACGGCTGGTGTCTGGTACGAGATGGACGTGACGGATTACATTAATGCCAATATGACAGACAAGGTAGCCTCTTTCCTGTTAACGGTGGAAGGACCCAAGAGCAGTCTGGGGAATTTTACGGTTTCATCGAGGCAGGACCCCGCTCATATGCCGGAACTGATTATTTATACGACGGCAAAGCTTCATCCGACAGAGGATACCTTTGTACGGGATGGACAATATGCGGATACAGTTTATGGAGACAGCCCGATATTGGACGTTAAATCGATCCAGGGATCAACGGATTTTAAACGCAAAGCTTATCTCAAATTCGATTTCAGCCATCTGAGTACAACACCGGGCGATTCGGCCAGGCTGAGATTCTATGTGCCAAGCGTAAACACAGACCCTTCAAGGACGGTGAAGCTGTACGGGACGGCGGATAAAAGCTGGCGCGAAGCGGAGATGACATGGAACAACGCCCCTGCCGGAACAACCTATATCGGAAGCCAAGACATATCTAATGTGGCGGGCGTTTGGTACGAGATGGACGTAACCGACTATGTTCATGCCAATTTGACGGATAAGGTAGTGTCCTTCTTGTTCGTGATGGAAGACCCGGCCAGCGCCAAAGATAATTTCGCCATTGCATCCCGCGAATCGGCGACCAACAAACCGGAGTTGGTCATCTCCCATCCCATCCAATTTAGTCCGACGGATGACGTCTTTGTACGGGATGGTCAATACGCCAATACGAATTATGGGGCATCTCCGATATTGGAGATTAAATCGATCAACGGCGGCACTGATTTTAAGCGCAAAGCGTATATCAAGTTTGATTTTTCCGGCTATGACGCCGATACAGTAAGCTCGGCCAAGTTGAGACTATATGTGTCGGCAGTGAATACAGATCCGTTAAGGACGTTAAAGCTGTACGGCACGGGGGATAAAAGCTGGAGTCAAGCGGCAATCACCTGGAACAATGCCCCTGCCGGAACGACTTATATCGGAAGCCAGGACATATCGAATACGGCGGGGGTCTGGTACGAGTTTGATGTGACCGACTATATGAACGTCAATATGACGGATAAGACGGCATCCTTCTTATTGACGGTAGAAGATCCGGCCAGTGCCACAGACAATTTCTTTATATCGTCCAACGAGTCGACGGCCAACAGGCCTGAACTGATTCTTGTTCCTTAGTTCGTACTGATTTGATTTAGGAGATGCATAGGGATGCTGACAACATTTCTGGATCCGAATGTATTAAAAGAGGTTATCACAACAAAACCCGGAATCCCGTCGTTGCCTTCCATAGGGCAAAGGGAGGTGTGGGAGAAACCGGATCCGGAGCAGAACCAATTTTTTGTGAAGGAAGCCGAGGCATTTCTGGGTTATCAGTGGCCTGTGCTTACCGCTGCCGAATATATGGATTTTCACAGAACGGGCAACCGGGGATTGTATAACGCTTTTTCCAGAAGACGGGCTCTTGGTTATCTGACCATTGCGGAATGCATGGAGAATAAAGGGAGATTTCTCGATGATATCGTCAACTGCATCTGGATGATTTGCGAGGAAAGCACGTGGGTCCCTCCAGCGCACAATCATAAAGATGTCAGCAGCCCTGCGTTGACCACGATGCCGCTTCCGGATCTGAAAGCCCCTTCTATTGATTTGTTTGCGAGTGAAACCGGAGCGTTGTTGTCCTGTGTGTACCAGATGCTCAAGGAAAAACTTGACGAGATTACCCCGCTATTGTCGGCGCGCATGGAAGATGAAGTCAGGAAACGAATATTGGAGGTCTATCTCGACAGGGACGACTTTTGGTGGATGGGGATTCACAAGACCCGCAAGTTGAACAACTGGACGACATGGTGTACATCGAATTGTCTGATCGCGTTTTTAATTTTTGAAAAGGATCATGAGGTCAAGGTAAAAACCATCGCAAAAGCCATCGCGAGTATGGAAGCGTTCATGGAGCAGTATCATCAAGATGGCGGGTGCGATGAAGGACCCAACTATTGGTCACAGGCAGGAGGAACGTTGTTCGAATGTCTTGAGCTGCTCTATATGGCTTCGGAGGGGAAAATTAATGTTTATCGTGAGCCATTGATTAAAAATATCGGAAGTTATATTTACAAAGTTCATATCAGCGAATCTTATTATGCCAACTTTGCCGACAGCAGTCCAACGGTAAATCTAATGCCTGACCTGTTGTTCAGATTTGGAATGCAGGTAAAAGATAAAAATCTGATTAGACAGGCAATTGCTGAAAATGCTCGGACAAAAGGTAAGATTTTCGTCCATTCCTGGTTTCCGATGTTAAAAACATTGAACGCCGTATTCACGCAGCGGAAGATCGATCAGCTTGCTCCGGAACCGTATCCTTATTTGCGAGATGCCTGGCTACCTGATTTACAAGTTATGACCGCCAGAGAATTTGAAGGCAGTGACAAGGGGCTGTATGTGGCGGCGAAGGGAGGACATAATGCCGAAAGCCATAATCATAATGACGTAGGCCATTTTATTGTTTATCAAGACGGTAAGCCTGTCATTATAGACCTCGGTGTTGGCGTATACAGTCGCAAAACGTTTGGACCCGACCGATATGACATTTGGACGATGCAATCCGGGTATCATAATCTTCCGGTTATCAATGGAGTGATGCAGCAGCATGGCGGGGCATTTAAAGCTGCGAATGTGTCTTATACCATGAGTGAGGAACAAGCTGAGATGGTGATGGATATCGCTTCCGCCTATCCCGAACAATCGGGCGTACGGACGTGTATGCGTACGGTCAGACTTGCAAGGGGGAATGACAGTTATGTGGAAGTAAATGATCGTATTCGCTTCCATCAGCCCGAGTACGAGGTCAGCTTTAGCTTCATGACCAACTGTCGCTGCGAGGTCTTGGAAGGAAACGTCCGATTGAACGGGGATCTGGGACAACAGATGTGCATCCAATACGACAATCGGTACTTAAGGGTCGATATCGAGGAAATCCAGCTGGATGACGCCAACTTGCAGAACAACTGGGGTTCGTCGGTCTACAGAATGGTGTTTACCTCAACAAAACCGGAAGTGGAACATGAATTCAAGTTCAAATTTTTGAATGCGTAATAACCAAAATGGTGGCTGCGTCTGCCCAATCCTTATAAAGGAGTTTGTTCATCATGAAAACGATTGTTGAAGTATCCAGAGAAATACCGGTTATTGCCGAACCGGATGTGCTTGTTATCGGAGGCGGCCCTGCGGGGATCGGAGCGGCGGTTGCCGCGGCCAGATCCGGAGCGAAAACGATGTTGGTCGAGCGTTACGGCTTTGTCGGCGGCAATTTGACGATTGCCATGGTCAACCCCATGTTTACCTTCCATGATGTCAACGGAAAGCAAGTCATTCGCGGCGTGGCCGGAGAAGTGGTGGATCGCTTGGTGAAGCTGACCGCATCTCCCGGGCATGTCACCGATCTTACGTTTGACAACGCCTCGATGACGCCGTTTGATCCGGAAGGGATGAAGCTGATTCTGCTTGAAATGCTGGAGGAGGTCGGCGTTGAACTGCTGTTGCATAGCGCCTTCTCCGATGTGCTGGAGGAGAACGGCAAGCTCACGACCGTATTGGTCGAAAGTAAAAGCGGCCGTCAGGCGATTTGCCCGAAGTATGTAATCGACTGCTCCGCGGATGCCGATGTCATTGCCCGTGCAGGGGCGCCGTTTGTGAAAGGCCGCGAATCCGACGGAGCGATGCAGCCGGTCACGCTTTTTTACCGGATCGGAGGCATTGACATTCCGGGACTGAAAACGTGGATGAAGGCAAATCGTCACTTGCTCAAGGATCTTCCTACCGATGAAGAAATAGACGCACAAAGCGCATTGGCATTTCTGGGAATGAAAGAGGTTATCAAAGAGGCGATGGAGAAGGGAGAATATCCGAGAGATGCGGCGCCGCGTATTTTAATGTATGAGCTGCCAAGAGAAGGACAATTCGCGGTGAACTGCACTCGCTTGCAAGGCATCGACGGAACGGACGTACGCGATTTGACTAGAGCCGAGGTGGAGACGCGCCGGCAAGCATGGGAAGTAGCGGATTTTCTGAAGAAACGGGTGGGCGGCTTCGAACATTCCTATGTGTTGGATACCGGCGTGCAGGTGGGCGTTCGGGAAACCCGGCATATCGTCGGCGATTATACGATGACTGAGGAAGATGTTCTGAATAGCCGGGCGTTCGAAGATGGGATTGCCTGCGGCACCTTCGCGATCGATATTCATCCGCCGGAAGGGGAACAGCAAGTATTTACCGGCTCAGGCAAAGCAGTTTACGAAATTCCTTATCGCAGCTTGCTGCCGCAAGGACTTGATAATGTGTGGGCCGCCGGACGCTGCATATCGGCAACCCATCACGCTTTCGGTTCGGTGCGCGTCATGGCTACCGCAATGGGCATCGGGCAAGGAGCGGGGACGGCAGCGGCACTGGCGGCGGCGGCAGGCGCAACCAATCGCCAAGTCGATGTGAAGCAAGTGCGTGAGACTCTGTTGGCTCAAGGGCAGTATTTGCTGGGCGAAGAGATAAACGATGCCGTTGATGAAGCGCTGAAGCTTCACCGGAATGAAGGCTCGGGCAGTAACGCTTCCCACCACAATCCATTTGCGGGAAAATCGTAGACGTCCATGTAGAAGGAGTTGATGAAATGGGAGAAAAAGAAGGAAAGGTTATACTCAGATCGGCTAAAGATACGTTAACACCTGTGGAACTAGATCATGGGGACAGGTTGGAATTCACGCTTCGCAACGGCGAAGTCCGCAAACTGGAGTTGGTTTCGTCTAAGGCGCGAGTACTGCAAGGAAACGGTTCTGCGACTTCTCAGTATGACTTTGAAGCCGTTATACGAATCGATGGAGAAACGCTTACTTTAGGAAGGATAGTACCAGCGCAAAGCAGTTTTTACGAACCGTTGGAAATTCGCGGAATGCGGATCTGGCTGGATGCGGTCTCGGACATATTCCAGAAAGACGGCGGATTCTTGCTGGAGAAGGATGAAAACATCGGCATTACTTGTCAGCCCCGCAAGAAAGCCAGATTCGCAGTCAACGATTTGAGCGATCCGATCTGCCCAGAGATCATCGGCCCGTGGTATCCGGAAGTTTCGGATTATATTGATGTTGCTCGATGCTATCGCGGGGAAAATACGTGGATGGGACCGTTTGAAGGTCGTTTGGCGCACGGCGGACTCGATATCAACATGCCATCAGGCACTCCTCTGTATACCCCAATCCGGTTCGATGATCATTATTTGTTCCATTCGTTGGCAGCCGGCGATAACAATAATCGATGGAGAGGCATCAGGAAATGGCCGAACGGGTCTGTATGGTGGCTGCAAGCCCATCACTTGAACGAAATGCGGGTACCCGAGCGCGGCCCCTTGGCGCAGGGCGTCCATTATGCGAATACTGCGGGGGTATACACAGGCGAACATGAGCACACGCATTTCGTATTTCGGATATTCGAAGAAGGAATGGATTATTTTCTGGACCCATGGATTATCTTTTGGCAAATCTTTAGAAACCGCTCATCGTGAATGCTGCGATTAAACCATTCCTGGCGGAGATCGCCTTCACCGGCAAAGCGGTCGGCAAGTACAACGTATGTCAAGGAAGTGACGCACGGCCTGAATTTCCACGACTAGCTTTATCGCATACAAGCGCCGCCAAGAACCATCACGGTCCTTGGCGGCGCTTCGTCGTCTATCCTCCAATTAGCGTTGCACGATTTGCTTTTGGTTGCAGATTCTTCAAAGCTCTTATACACTTATACTAACATAAGGGCACAATTGGAGGAAAATCGCGATGAGCTTGCGAATTCCCAAATACTTACTTAGATTAATTGCATTAAGCTTATTCTTGGGAGCGCTTCCGGTTTTCTTTCTTGGTTCCTATTCCTATTTCAAATCTACCGGGGTAGTGAAGCATGAAGCGATAGAGAATAACAAAAGCCTGCTATTTCAGACAGAGATGCGCGTCGAACAACTCCTCACCGGCGTAGACACCTCTGTTGCGCAATTCATCACTTCGCCGATCGTCACTACGATGAGCGACCGGGAATTGAGTCAAAATCATTATGAAGCTTTCAATGAGCTGACCAAAAACCTTTCCAATTTGCAGAAATATGATGGGGGCGTCGAAGACGTTACATTTGTCAATTTGGATAAGCACTGGATTGTGAATAATAAGATCGCGGAATCGCTGGATGAACTTCCGAATCGAAACTTGATCGAGCAATATGCGAACCTGTCGCAGAATTCCATTTGGCTGCCCGAAGCGCCTCGCGAACAAATTCCCAGGGGCATGTCCACCACAAAGGGCGTAAATCTGATTAAGAAAATACCGCTCAATCCGTTACTGCCCTACGGAATACTTATTGTCAAGCTGCCGATGACGAAATTGCAGGAAACGTTATCCCAAGATGGCATGCAACGCGAAATTATGATTCTAGATGCCAACTATCGCTTGATTACGAGCAATCAAGAGGGAGGAATGTCCGGCAAACCGGAATTGAAGAACGAACTGATCGACCGTTTGCAAATGGAAAATTCAAGTGGTTTCTTCCAGTATAATCGAAATAATTTCTCCTACGGCATTACATTCCGCAAATCAAACTATAATGAATGGATTTACGTATCGATCATCTCCATGGAGGCCGTGTCCAAAGAACTCAGATCAATCGGGTGGTTCACGGTTTTCATTAGCTTATCCACCGTGCTCGTTCTCTTTATCATTTCCGTTTATTTGTCCCGCAGGATGTATAGCCCGATTCGGCAACTCTATAATTTAGTCATGCCATTCTCGAAGTCTGAGGCGGCTCATGATCGGGACGAGTTCAAATTTATCGGGCAACGCATCCGTTATATGCACAGTGCGAAAGACAAGCTGGAGAAGCAACTGCAAGGTCAACTGGATCAAATTCGAGAGCATTTTATGATGAAGTTATTGAAAGGCAAAGTGAATGCGGAGGAAATTCGTGATTGGCTGCAGGCTTACCAACATGCCCGTAGCTGGAATCAAGTTTACGTGCTTTCTGCGCGAATCGATACGTTGGAAGGCACTCGTTATGGAGAGAAGGACCGGGATTTGTTGTTGTTTTCGATTAATAATGTGGCAGCAGAGCTTGTCCCTGACCGGCAACGGCTCATCCCGATCCTGATTGATGATTTTCAGGTGATGGTTATCGGAAGTTGCGAAGAAGATCATCTTGCAGAAGTGTCCCGTTTGGCTGAACACATTCAGGAGACGGTTGAAAAACTGCTTCATCTGGCGATCAGCATCGGAATCAGCAGCGCTTTCCAAGACATAAAGTATACATCGACGGCATTTCTGGAAAGTACGGACGCTCTGAATTATCGGGTTAAGCTGGGACGGGCATCGATACTCCGAATGGATGATATTCGTTCGAAATTGGGGGATGCGGCAAGGTATCCTGAAGAAACTGCGACGGAACTAGTGGATGCGATCAAGCGTTTGGACGAGGATAAAATAGATGATCGTCTTGATTTGTTTATGAACCAGCTATTCAACAAGGACCTGAAATTCCAGGCGTATCAGATGGCGCTTATACGTCTGATTTCGGACTTGAACCGCATTGCCGAAAATTTCGGAGAATCCCTGGGTTCGAAGCCCGAATCGGCTGCCGAAAACAAAACCTTGATTGAGCAATTGTTCGAGCTTAAGACTGCCGAGGAAATCAAACAATGGTTCAGGCATACGATCATTGATATGCTGATGCAGCTCGTCCATCGACAACAGCAAACGCAGTATCGCAGCATATCAGAGAAGATGATTGCGATCATACACGAGCATTACCATTCGGATCTGACGCTTGAATCATGCGCCACCATGTTAAACTATCATCCGAACTATATCAAACGCGTATTCCGGAATGAAACAGGCGATAATTTCAGCGACTACTTGACCCAATACAGAATGAAAGTGGCTAAGAAGATGCTGGTCGAAACGAACGTGAAAGTATCGGATATTGCCGTGAAGATTGGTTATTCAAGTTCGCAAAATTTCATTCGATACTTCCGCAAGGTGGAAGGAGTTACACCGGGACAATATAGAGAAGGCAATGCACAATAATCAGGTTCCGTGCAGATCATCTAAGGTTCCAGACGGCGTATTGAACGCTTCGTCATCCTGCAACCGACAATATGAACGACAATGGTTCCCGTAAGAACATCGACGGGAACTTTTTATTTGGGTTAGATTGAATTTGTAACGTGCATAGACGGTGCGATGTGCAGGAGGAGTGAAGAAAATTGCCAAAGATAAAAAAAGTAAGCGTAATCTTGGATACGGATATCGAAACGGATTGCGATGATGTCGGCGCGATTGCGGCTCTTCATTCCCTAGCAGACCGGGGTGAAGCGGACATACTGGGCATGATCTGCAGTTCGCCGCTACAGTGGGGCGCCCCTTGTTTGCAAGTTTTGAATACTTTCTATCATCGGCCTGATATTCCAATCGGAACATTCGTTGCCGAAAATATGCAGGAGCAATATGCCCGATATCTGCAGGAAGTCGAGGAACTGACACCGGAGCGTTTGTACAATCGGCATATCGCCGAACATTATCCGAGCGCACGGGATAAAGACGCCTATTATCCGGAAAGCACATCCGTATATAGAAAACTTCTGTCCGAACAACCGGATCGCAGCGTCGTCATATGCGCGATCGGATTCCTGGGGCCGCTCGCTCAGCTGCTGCAATCGCAGCCCGATGATAATAGCGCGCTCAGCGGCATGGAACTTGTTAAGACCAAGGTGAGGCTGCTGGTGAGTATGGCAATCGGTACGTTCCCCATAGGAAAGGATAGGTTTAACTGGTTGATGGACCCGCTCTCCGCCGCTTATGTGCTGAATCATTGGCCTGTCGCCATTGCGGTCAGCGAGCACGGAGAACATATACGGACAGGGGCCGGGTTGAGATCGGCATTGCCGGAGCCGCACCCGGTCAGGGTGGCATATGAACGCTATTTGCAAGGCGCCGAAAGAAGTCGAGCCAGTTGGGATCAAGTCGCGGTGTTGTATGCAGTTAGAGGAACCGCCGATCTATTCGCTGAACGAGCGGGGTATCGGATTAACTATGACCAACATACACACCGGCACTGTTGGAGCCGCTCAGGATACAGGGACAATAGAGACGATCGGTACGTATGGCCGATCTTACCGCCGGAAGAGATGGCTCTGCTAATCGAGAATCTGATGATTGATGCAAAAGGGCGGTAAAACTGAATTTTTATTCATGATTGGAGGTCACAATCCATTGAATCTTTCTGTTCAAGCGGTCCGGGAGAACATTCAATCCGCTGCAGGATCAGCCTTATGGAAGAGAATGGTGAGGAATCGCCTGATTTACTTGATCCTGCTGCCGGGATTTCTCTATTATATCGTCTTCCAATATGTTCCTATGTATGGGGCGTTGATTGCCTTTAAGGACTTTCAGCCATTTCTCGGATTTCAAGGCAGCGAGTGGGTAGGAATGAAGCATTTTGAACGATTTTTCGGCAACCCGGATTTCTGGATGCTGCTGAAGAATACTTCCATCTTGGCCGTTCTGGGCATATTCTTCTCCTTCCCGTTGCCGGTCGTCCTGTCCATGCTGCTCAACGAATTAAGAAGCGAACTGTACAAGAGATTCATTCAGACGATGATTTATGTGCCGCACTTTGTATCCTGGGTAGTCGTTGTCGGTATTGTATACATGTTTTTGACGACGGAAGGGGGATTTATCAATGAACTGCTTGCAAAATTCGGCTTCGAGAAAATCAATTTCCTGTTAAGTGAATCGTGGTTTCGGCCGCTGATTGTGTTGGAGGTAAATTGGAAGGAAACGGGCTGGGGGACGATTATTTTTCTAGCCGCTTTGGCAGGAGTAGATCCGAATCTCTATGAAGCAGCCAGAATAGACGGGGCAAATCGGCTTCGATTGATGTGGCATATCACGCTGCCGGCTATTCGCAGCACATTCATCATTTTGCTGATTTTGCGAATGGGAGACTTTCTGAATACAGGTTTTGAACAAATATGGCTGATGCTCAATCCCATGAACCGTCCTGTCGGGGAAGTTTTCGACACCTATGTCTACGTTCTTGGCATACAAGGGGGGCAATTCAGCTATACGACTGCAGTCGGATTGTTCAAATCGGTGGTGGGATTGGTGCTTGTGTTCGGGGCGAATTACTTGGCAAGAAAATTTGGGGAGGAAGGAGTTTTCTAAACGATGGGCATTCGGCAGTCATTCTTCAGCCGTGCATTCGATTTCATAAACATTGTTCTCCTGTTCGTTGTCGCTGCCGTAACGGTCATCCCATTCATCTATATCTTGGCAGGCTCGCTCTCGGATCCGGCCGAACTGCTGAAGAAAGGATTTATTCTGTTCCCGACCAAGTTCTCACTGGCGGCTTATAAGTATATTTTCTCCGCCGATACGATTCTCAATAGCTTGCGCGTCACGATATTTATCACGCTCATGGGTACGTTCGTCAACCTGGTTTTCACCTCATTGACCGCATATGGCTTGTCGCGCAGAGGTGTGGACGGCAGACGTGTTTTTATGTTCATGATTGTATTCTCCATGCTGTTCAGCGGCGGAATGATTCCGACTTTCCTGGTTGTCAAGGAACTCGGCATGATCGACAGTTATGCCGCATTGTTCATTCCAAGCGCGATTAGCGGATTCAACCTGATTGTCATGAAGAATTTCTTCCAAGCCATCCCGTATGAACTGGAGGAGTCCGCAAGGATAGACGGCTGCAATGATATCGGCATCCTCTTCCGGATTGTATTGCCGTTATCCATGCCTGCGCTGGCCACCTTCTCCTTATTCTACTCGGTAGGTCATTGGAATACGTTTTTCGGCGCGATTATGTACATTAACGATTCGAGCAAATGGCCGATCCAGGTTATTCTCAGACAGCTTGTCATTTTGAATCAAAGCAACGGAATAGGGGATTCTTCCGCATTCGAGAAAGACTACGTGCTTCCGCCGCCGGAGACAATCAAAATGGCTGTGATCATCGTTTCGACGCTTCCGATCATGCTGGTATATCCTTTCTTGCAGAAGCATTTTGCCAAGGGCGTTCTGCTCGGTTCTGTCAAAGGATAATCATCCCTTCACAAGGATGTTCAATATAGATGCTCCACAATTACGATAACGGGAGGAACAGAGAAGATGAAGAACAGAAGTGCAGCGCGGGCAAAAACGGGTTTAATGATTGCAGTAATCCTAGTTCTGATATTCGTCGCTGCTTGCGGAAACGGCAACAACACCGGTAAAAATACCGACAGCAGCCCGGCTCCATCCGGCAAAACCGGCACCAGTCAGAACAATGAGAACACGCCGGTGCCGCAGGCAAAGCCGCTCGAAATCGACTTTATGAACGTTTATTTTACGGCTGAACCCCCCAAAGCGGACAATCCGGCTTTGAAATTTATTCAAGAGAAGACGAACACGAAATTAAACATGATTTGGGTGCCTGATTCTGCTTATGTGGATAAGATTAATATTACGCTGGCCTCCAATTCGCTTCCTCATTTATTGGTGATCCAGGAGAATAAACAGCCTACCGTGATTTCTTCCGTTCGAGCAGGGATGTTCTGGGAACTCGGACCTTATCTCAAGGATCATCCGAATCTTTCCAAGCTCAATCCTGATTTGCTTCGGAATATATCCGTCGACGGCAAAGTATACGGCATCTATCGTCAACGGGATTTATCGCGCGGAGGGCTGATTTATCGCCAGGATTGGCTTGATAAAGTAGGGATGAAGCCGCCCGTTACTTTGGACGATTTTTATAAAATGTTACAAGCGTTCACCAATGATGACCCTGATGGAAATGGTCAGCAGGATACGGTCGGGCTGACACTGAGCAAAAATTTGCGCGGTGACATCAAGAACTTCAAAGTTTGGTTTGGCGCGCCGAAGGATTATGAGGAGAAAGACGGCAAGATTACCCCGGACTTCCTGACGCAAGAGTTTCTGGATATGATGAATTTCTTAAGGAAGGCGTATGCGGAGAAGCTGATCAATGCCGACTTCCCGATCGTACCGGATGCGAAGGATCCGTTCAAACAGCAGAAGGCAGGATCGGTCTTCTATTGTATGTGCGACGTACCGGATGGCATATTCGATGATATTGTGAAGAATAATGCGAACGCCAAAATCGATTTCACGAATTTGCTTGAAGGTCCCAAGGGCAGAGTGACAGGCGCCGATCAAGGATACAACGGTGTGTTCATGATTCCGAAGACCAGTGTAAAGACGGAGGATGAATTAAAACAGATATTGACTTTCCTCGATACTTTGGCGGGAGACGAAATCTCGTCGTTCTTGGATACCGGCGTCGATGGCGTGCATTCCAGTATCGTAGACGGCAAGATCGTGCGTACGGAGGAGTACAGTAAAGATTTGGTACCCTTCAATCAAATGAGAATCGTCTTATCCAAAGCGCCGCCGGCGGATGAAGTTTATGAGAAGTTGTTCAGCCTGTACGCGGAGAATGAGAAAGTTGCGATTCACAGTCCGGTACTGCCATTTACTTCGAAGACGGTTGCGGAAAAAGGAACACAGCTGACGCAAATTATTACGGATGCCATGATTAAATATATTATGGGTCAGATAGATGAAGCAAAATGGAATGCCGCTTTGGAGGAATGGAAGAAGACGGGCGGCCTGGACTTGATCCATGATTATGAGGTGGAGTTGGCCAACGCCAGAAAGTAAAAGAGTTTTCGAGGCAAATACGATGTCTCAGCCCGTCCGTTTAGCCAGGTTGGACATGAGTCGGCGGGCGACATCGTATTTGCTCCTATCGTTTATATATTCAATTGCGGAGGAAATTTAAAATGGATAATTCAGGGAATTACGAGAGAGATTTGACGATTGCCTATATCGGCGGAGGCTCAAGAGGGTGGGCATGGACGTTAATGACGGATCTCGCGCTCGAAGCGAATTTGTCGGGAACCGTCAAGCTGTATGATCTGGATTACGATGCGGCTGAGGGCAATGCCGTCATTGGCAATCGGCTTTCCGGACGCGGCGACGTGCATGGCAAATGGAAATATGAAGCGGTTCGAACCTTGGAACAGGCGCTCACCGGCGCGGATTTTGTTGCGATTTCCATTCTCCCCGGCACGTTCCGGGAGATGGCGTCGGACGTGCATGAACCGGAGAAGTACGGTATTTACCAATCCGTCGGGGATTCGACCGGACCGGGAGGGCTCATGCGCGCGCTGCGCACGATTCCGATGTTCGTGGAGATCGCGGAACATATTCAACGGTATTCGCCGAACGCATGGGTCATTAATTATACGAATCCGATGGCGATATGCACGCGGACATTATACGAAACCTTCCCGGGCATCAAGGCGCTCGGCTGCTGCCATGAAGTATTCTCGGCGCAGAAGCTGCTGGTCAAGGTGTTGAAAGATATCGCGAATATAGACGGAGTTCGCCGGGATGAGATCGAGATCAACGTTCTCGGGATCAATCACTTCTCATGGATCGATCAGGCTTCCTATCGGGGCATGGATTTAATGCCGCTGTACAGATCCTTTACCGACAAATATTACGAACAAGGGTACACGGAAGGGCAATTCGGTCATAAGGACGCAAGGAGGGTCAAATTCGATCTGTCCCGCAAATTCGGGATCATGGCTGCTTCCGGAGACCGGCATTCGGCTGAATTCATGCCGCTTTCCTGGTACTTGTCAAGCAAAGAGAAAGTGAACAGCTGGAAATTCGATCTGACAACAGTAGATTGGCGAATCGAACAAGCGGCGCTGCTGCGGGAAAAATCCAAAAGATTGATTGCAGGAGAAGAGCAAGTGACCTTAAGACCCTCCGGCGAAGAAGGAGTAGACATGATGAAGGCGCTGCTCGGTCTTGGTCCCATGGTCACGAATGTGAATGTTCCGAATAAAGGTCAAATGGAGGGGCTTCCGCTCGGGGCTTTGGTAGAAACCAATGCCGTATTGGCCAGAGACAGCCTGAAGCCGGTGCTGGCGGGAAGATTGCCGGTTGCAGTCGAGAATATGGTGACAAGACATATTCTGAATCAGGAAACGATTCTGAAAGCAGGTATTGCCAGAGATAAGTCGTTAGCTTTTCAAGCTTTCCTGAACGATCCATTGGTGGCCATCGAACCGATTCAAGCCGAGGAGCTATTCGAGCGAATGTTGAAGAATACGGCGGCGTATTTACCGGGCTGGTCCGTATGAGAAGCGTTGCAAGAGGTGCGAGCATGAAGGCGTGCGTGCTGCAGTCCGCATCGGCAAGCAAGATTTGCGATGTTCCGATTCCAGAGATTTCCGAAGAAGAAGTGTTGATCCGTGTTGCATTGTGCGGTGTTTGTATGTCCGAACTGCACGATTGGGAGTCGGGGATTCATGCGGGAAAGCAAATTTTCGGTCATGAGCCCGTAGGCTTCATAGAAGCTGTCGGAGCGCGGGTGATCGGTTTTCAACCGGGTGACCGCGTAACCGGGCTGATCGGTCGGGCATTCGCCGAATACACGAAAGCGAATTACCGTCGAATTATCAAAGTTCCCGATCATCTGGAGAATATGGAAGCGTTGGGCGAACCGCTCTCTTGCCTGATGAGCGCAGCCAAACGAACGCCGGTTCAACTTGGTGACAACGTCGCCATTGTCGGCCTGGGATTTATGGGGCTCGGCTTCTTGCAATTGATGCGGTCCAAAGGGGCGGGAACGATTATCGCCGTCGATCCCAGGCTTGAAAGTCTTGAGCTCGCAATGCGATTCGGAGCGGACGTAACGACAACTCCCGGGGAAGTGCCGGAGCAGTATATCGTCGTCGAACGTCACCATCATGATCGCGGAGTTGCGGTTACTGCCGAAGTCAGCGGTACTCAGGCAGGATTGAAGCTGGCTGCGGAGTTGACAGCCATACACGGACATATGTCTATCGTCGGCTATCATCAGGGCGAAGCAAGAGAAGTGGATATGGAGTTATGGAATTGGAAAGGGCTCTCGGTGCTGAATGCGCATGAGCGAAGGGAAGCGGTTCATATGCAATGCATGCAAGCCGGGTTGAATATGATCGCGAATAAGCGGTTTAATATGAGAGACCTGGTTACGCACGAATTCTCCCTGGATGAAGTCGACCAAGCGTACGCTGCCATGAAGCGCAAGCCGGAGGGCTTTGTTAAAGCTGTGATCAGGCTCGATTGATCATTGATAAAGGCGGTGCGGAATGTGGAATACTGAGCGTTACCTGGAACGAATGTACGAGGACACGAAGCCGATGTATGCATTCGCGGCTCGCAACAAGGAAGAATGGAGCGAATGGAGAAAAGACCTCAAGCAACAGTTTATCGCCGATCTGGGCGGATTTCCTGTTCATCCTGCCGAGCTTTCTCCGCGTATAATTGAAGAAACGGCTTGCGACGGGTACATCAGGCAAAGGGTGGTCATTACGACATATGCGGGTTTGGAAATGCCCATGTACGTGCTTAAGCCTGTCGGAATGGCAAGCGATCGCTTTCCTGCGGTTATCGCCTGTCATGGTCATGGATACGGGAGCAAAGAGATTGCAGGACTTCTGCCGGATGGGGTCAAGCCGTTGGTCGAGCCAACTTATCAGCAGCAGTTCGCCGTAGAACTGGTCAAACAAGGGGTTATCGTATGCGCTCC
The DNA here is from genome assembly GCA_023391635.1 of Bacillota bacterium. Classification (GTDB taxonomy): domain Bacteria; phylum Bacillota; class Bacilli; order Paenibacillales; family Paenibacillaceae; genus Cohnella. Next base: position 25,550 of record JAEWAQ010000061.1, read on the forward strand.
AGAGATACTTGGCTTTGGCGATCGCAGAATAGCGTCGGAGACTAAGAACAATGCCCAGAACTCTTGTCACAGAATTGCAACGTTTTTGCTCCAGATGGGGCAATCCATAGCCGGTCATCGCGTGTACGAGACATTGCGCGCGATCGATTATTTGTGCGAGCGGCCGGATGTCGACCCGGAACGGATCGGATGCATGGGCATTTCCGGCGGCGGTCTCGTTGCGGGATTCGCCGCCGCATTCGACGAGCGAATCCAGGCTGCGGCGATCAGCGGTTATGTCAATACGTTCAAGGCCAGTATTTTGTCCATTCATCATTGCGTGGATAATTATATCCCCGGACTGAATCGTCATGCCGAGATGCCGGATATCATCGGTATGATCGCGCCGCGGCCGTTGCTTGTGGAATCAGGTACGTTGGACAACATATTCCCGATCGCGGCAACGCTGAAGGCATGCGAGCAAATACACGGTATCTATCGACTGCTGGGCAAAGCCGAAAATTTCGAGACGGATATCTTTGAGGGCGGCCATCGGATCAATGGGAAGAAAGCCTATAGTTGGATGGTTAGAAATTTGTCCTTGTGACACTATTTTAGGATTGGAGGTTTCTTCATGCATGTGCGTATAGCGGATACAGCGAAGCAACTGGGAGCCGATGCTGCCGATAAAGCAGCGGAGATCATTAATGCCAGCATCGAGAAGCAAGGTTTCGCGAGAATCGTACTGTCTACCGGAGCGTCGCAGTTTGATTTCATTCAGGAATTTATTACAAGGGATATCGCTTGGAGCAAGGTCGAGATGTTTCACCTCGATGAATATGTAGATCTGCCTGAAACTCACCCTGCGAGCTTCCGAAAGTATTTGCGCGAGCGGCTGCTTGCTCACGTTGCTATCGGCGAAGTCCATCTGGTGAGCGGTGAAGGAAATACGGCGGCAAATATGCAAGCGCTGACGAACGAGATTCGCAGAGCGCCGATTGACCTGGGGCTGATCGGCATTGGAGAGAATGCGCATATCGCATTCAACGATCCGCCTGCCGATTTCGATTCGAACGAGGCCTACAAGATTGTCGAGCTGAACGAGAGCTGCAAACAACAGCAGGTGCGCGAGGGTTGGTTCCCGACGATCGACGATGTGCCGAAGGTGGCAATCACGATGACAGTCAATCAAATCTATGCATGCAAGACCATCATTTCTTGTGTGCCGCACGCGGTGAAGGCCGAAGCAATTCGTCGGACGCTCGAAGAGGAGGTTACGAACGAAGTTCCCGCTACCTATCTGAAATCCCATCCCGACTGGTGGATCTACCTGGATAACAGTTCCGCCTCCAAGCTGAAGTCGCGGTGAACGTAATCGATCTTCACGCGATCTCTTCGCCCATTGTACTTCAGGGCAATCGGAATATGGGCTTTCGCGATCCGACTTGTGTATATCATGAAGGCATGTTTCATCTCTTCTATACCTATGTTTGCACGGAAAACGACGGTGCGGTTTATATGTATACCGCGCATTGCGCTAGCGGCGATCTTATTCACTGGAGCTGCCCGACTATTTTGACAGAGCGGAATCGTTCGTTGAACTACTCTAGCCCTGGCAATATTGTGCGCGTGAACGGACGCTGGATCATGTGTCTGCAGTCTTACTGCAGAGAGAACGGCGAGAAGTACGGCAATGACAATTGCCGTCTATGGGCAGTGTCGAGCGACGACCTTGCTTGCTGGGATTCCCCGACACTGCTGCGAGTGAAGGGCCCCAATGTTGCAGCAGAAGATATGGGCAGAATGATCGATCCGTATCTCATCGAGGATAAAGATAAGCCTGGAAGATGGTGGTGCCTTTATAAACAGAATGGTGTAAGTATGTCGTATTCCGATGATTTCAAGAACTGGCATTATACCGGACGCTGCAGCGCAGGAGAGAATGTATGCATCCTGGTGAAAGACAACCAATACTGGATGTTTCATTCCCCCAAGAATGGAATTGGCCTGATGAGGTCATCCAATTTACTGGATTGGGAGATCGTGTCCGAGCAATTGGAGATCGGTTCATTGGATTGGGACTGGGCGAGAGGGCGACTGACTGCGGGATTTGTTCTGGACGGCAGACATATCCCCGGAGTCGGGAAGTACCTGATGTTCTACCATGGAACGGGTCCGGAGGACGAAGAAGTCATCTTTGACAATTTCGCCTCCATTGGACTAGCCTGGAGTGACGATCTGCAAAGCTGGCATTGGCCGACGAAGGTGAAATCTCCCAAATAGAAACAGTACCTGATGCGAACGCTTAAGTTCGTACCAGGTACTGTTTCATTTATAAACCGTCGATCAAGGCATGATAGAGCTCCGGACGGCGATACTGGATCGGCTCGCAGTCCGATACGTCCTCTTGCGGGTCTGGCGCCATGCCGATATTGCGGGTCAAATCGATATCGTAAGTCAAGATGCCAGGAACATTCGACTGCAATATCGCATCGATCGCCCCATTCGAACCGCAAACAAGTGATTGCCGCGGATGGGCGAAACATACGGGTATCCCGTTCTCGTATGCTCTGGTCCTGACCAGCGCCGTATTTAAATCCCCATACGATCCCCAGGTCGGATTCGCAATCAGATCCGCTCCCTTAACCCTTAAGGTGCGTATGTTTTCCGGCCATCTTCTGTCGGCGCAAATTACGATTCCGATCTTCCCGAAATCCGTTTCGAATACGGGAAGATCGTGTCCCGGATCGTAATATTTTTTCGTTTGCACCTTGTAATAGGTTCCGATATGCTCGCCCTTCCTGCCGAATAGATACGCAACATTATATAATGCGGCGTCAGGTCCCGACTCCGTTGCTCCGAAGACCGTATAACAGCTCAGTTGTTTGGATATTTCCGCAACTTTCGCCAGCAAAGAATCTTCCGGCCCCGTTACCGAACATTGTGCGATCTTATCTCTGGTGCACCGTTCCTTGTCCCGCTCCATATAACCGTCAAGGAAGCACTCCGGCGTGACGATCAAATCAGGCTTCAAGTCCGTCAGCGTCGCTGCCATTCGCTCGTATTGGTCAAGGTTATGATGTACGTCCCCCCACTTGCTTTCCCATTTCATCAATGCCGCACGCACAGTTGTCATGGTTTCTCCTCCAGAATATTGTGATACGAAACCGTTCTTTGAATCATTTTACTATAGTGAATGGCCTTAGTGAATCCATGGACATAAGAGCGCCGCCAAGGACTTTCGGAGTCCCTGGCGGCGCTTCGTCGTTTATACTCAAAGCGGCGTTTCGCCATTGTTGACAAACTTGATGTTTTCTACCCTCACGCTGATCTGCCCGGACGGCACGTCGAGCTGATACGTCTGCCCGGTCTTGGCCAGCAGCAATTGATAGCCCAGCGGGGACAGCACCGAGACGCGGTTGCGGTCAGGATCGGTCAGATGCGGGAAGACGATCGTCAGCGTCTCCGTGGGCGCATCGTCTCCATCGTCCAAGTAGCGAATCTCCAATTGACTGCCTATGAGAGCGGTTGCGTTCATATTTTCCGGCGTCGGATCTGCGCTGATCCGTTCCACCTCTGCTACGTAATCGGCGATCAGGCGCTCGGCGGCGCTGCGTTTCGGTCCAAAGTCGGGGAAATATTGATCAAGGAAATGGAAGCGCTCTTCGTCGAAATAGACAAGCTGCTTGACGAGCTGTGAACGAGAGCCTTGATACAGCACACTATGGCTCATCGTAGATCATCCCTCCTTCCATAAACGTGCCCATACCATTATACTTGCCGCTAAGCGTTCTCATGCGAATCCCTCCTATGCGAATAGAGGCCTCCCCGCAGGAGGCCCTTATTCGCATTATAGCAAGGAACGCGAATAAAACCAATCAACATTAACCGCATACAGCATAACGTAGGGATGGAGGGCATGCATCGATATTTCAAGGAGCCTGCAGGGCCCTTTCGCGGAGCGCTATGTGAAATAAAGGAGACGGGGACATGCGCCTATTCGTCATTCGGCATGGCCAAGGGTTAAACAACATCGGGAAGGCCGATATTCCCGACTGCGCGCTCACCTCGCTGGGCGAGCGGCAAGTGCGGCGGATCCCGGTCTTCTTTCGGAAGATTCACGTGGATCGGATCTATTGCAGCCCGCTCGTACGAACGATCCGGACGGCGACGCCGCTCGCGGAAGCGAAGGGATTGCCGATCATGCTCGTTCCCGAGCTGTCGGAGCATTTCAACGGGAATCGGCCGCATTACGGAACCTACGCGTGGGAATCATACGGCAGCATCACGGCGAAGCACCCCCATACGAAATTTGTCGAACGGGATGACCCGCAGCTTGCTTGGTGGCCGAAGTGGCCGGAGTCTCTGAAGCAAGTCGACCGGAGGGTACGGCGCTTCTTCCGCACGGATTTGAAGCCGCTTCTGGCAACGGACAAAAACATCGTTGTCGTCGGCCACGGCGTGAGCACGGCCAGCTTGAAGCGGCTCATCTGCCCGAGAGGCGTATACCCCGCCATTCCGGGACCGGGTGACACGAACGCGGTCATCTACGAATACCATCTGAATGCACAGGGACGCTGCGTCGAATACGGGATGCATACGAAACATATCCGGGATTGCCTGAGTCCGAAAAGAACTGCAAAGAAGAAATAATACGAATCGTTCGGACGAACGTCTATAATCCGCAGTTTGGGAAGCCGTGCAACTGTCGTTGACGCCTTTCTCATTTTTTTGCGTCGTTTTGTGCTCGGTACGTGCCAGGCGTCATGCCGACTTCGCGTTTGAAACAGCGAAAAAATAATCCCTAAACGTTATCCCTTTTTCTTTGCGGAATACTTGGCTTATGTAAGCCGGAGAGTAATTTAACCGATTGCCTATGGATTCCAATGTTACCTCGCTTGTCTGCTCCTCCTCGATTAATCTGACGACCAGATCGGACGGCTGATCAATGCGCTGCAGGAGTACGGCGTACGGAACGACACATTGATCGTGTTCACGTCAGATCACGGCGAACTGATGGGCGACCATCATACCTTCCGTAAGTCGCTTCCGTATGAGGGGAGCGCGAAAGTGCCTTTCATCGTCTGCAGTCCGAGGAGGTTCGGCTTGACGGCGGGAAGCCGCGTTGGAGTACAGGCCGCCGCAAGGATAAGTCTGTCCGGCAACTCCGAAAAATCCACCATTTGCTATGTTCGCTGGAACCGCTACAATGGAGACGACAACCAAAGGAGTTGAACTGCGATCATGATACCTATCGAATACGCAGCGCAAGTCGTACCCTCGGAGAGACAGCTTGCCTGGCAGGAATTGGAGTTCTATGCGTTCATCCACTTCACTGTTAATACCTTCACGGACAGGGAGTGGGGGGACGGCACCGAAAGCCCGTCTATCTTCCAACCCGACAATTTGGATGCAAAACAATGGGTACGGGCGTGCCGATCGGCGGGGATGAAGGGGCTGATTCTGACCTGCAAGCATCACGACGGCTTCTGCCTGTGGCCAAGTCGATATACCGATCATTCGGTTAAGAACAGTCCTTGGAAAGGCGGAAACGGCGATGTCGTCAGAGAGACGGCGGATGCCTGCCGGGAAGCGGGGATCAAGTTCGGCATTTACTTGTCCCCATGGGACCGGCATGAGCCGTCCTACGGGGACACCCCGGCTTATAATGCGTATTTTCTCAACCAGCTCAGGGAGCTGTTGACGAATTACGGAGAGCTGTTCTGCGTCTGGTTCGACGGCGCATGCGGGGAAGGGCCGAACGGCAAGCGGCAGGAGTATGATTGGGAGAGCTATTACGCGTTGATCCGCGAGCTGCAGCCGAATGCAGTAATCTCCGTATGCGGACCGGACGTTCGCTGGTGCGGCAACGAAGCGGGCCATGCGCGGGAGTCCGAGTGGAGCGTCGTGCCTGCCATCCTGCAAGACCAGAATCGCATTCAGGCAGAATCGCAGCAGTCGGATGATCTTGAATTCGCCAAGCGGGTCAACGTGGAATCGGACGACCTCGGCAGCCGCGAGGCGATCCGCCATCACGACCGGCTTGTATGGTATCCCGCGGAAGTGGATACGTCGATTCGCCCGGGATGGTTCTACCACGCGTCCGAGGATGATGCCGTGCGCTCCCTGGACGAGCTTCTGCGCATTTATTATGGCGCGGTTGGCGGCAATGCTGCGCTGCTGCTTAACGTTCCGCCGGATCGGCACGGATTGATACACGAGCGCGACGCGGCGCGACTGGGCGAATTGGGGCGGGTGTTGGGCCAGACCTTCCGGCATGATTTGGCAGCTGGCGCCACCGCCAGGGCGTCCGCGACTGCCGGGGATGCGCACCGGATTGATCGCATTCTCGATGGCAATAAGATGACGTATTGGCGACCCCCGGAAGGCGCGGAACAAGCGGAAATCGAGATCGATTTGCAAGCGGAGACGACGTTTGACCGCATCGTCCTGATGGAGTATCTGCGTTCCGGGCAGCGGGTCGAACGGTTCCAGGTCGCTTGCCGGATCGGAGGAGAATGGCGGGATATTTATCAAGGCACCGTAGTCGGATACAAACGAATCTGCTGTTTCGCTCCCGTCACGACAAGGCATCTTAGACTCATCATCGCGGAATCCAGAGGGTACCCCACGTTGTCCAAATTCGGCGTGTATAAGGAAGCCGACAGGAATCAGTAAGCGTGCCTGGGCCAATAGCTGCTGGGCGGCTGCCCGGTCATCATAGGAAACAAAGAGAACCCCATGGGCGTATACGGCTCAAGGGGCTCTCTTTTACATTCAGATCGGTGTCGGCATTATTTGCGCAGCATGGCGACATCCGGCGTGCGAACCCGGATTGCTTCGCGCGCATGCGGCACGATCGTCGGTGCTGGTTCGCCGGCCTGCACCATCCTGGCGATCAGCCGGGCGCGCAAATCCTCGATGACCTCGCCGTACCTTTCCATATGGATGATGTTGTCCAGTTCGTACGGATCGGCATGCAAGTCGTAAAGAGCGGCTTCCTCATAGACATCGGAGCCGGCATCGCGCCAACCGTCCTTGCCCGCGGCAACGACGCCGTATTTGTAGCGCTCCGTGCGGATCGCGCGGGCGACCTGGGACTCGCTGATCTGCACGAACACTTCCTCCGGCCACTCTGACTGCCGTCCGCTTGCCAGAGGCAATACGGATCGTCCCTGCATATGATCCGGAACCGGGATGCCCGCGGCATCGAGCAGCGTAGGCGGCAGGTCGATCAGGCTGACAAGCTCGCGAATCCGCCCGCCCGAACGGAATCCGGGGCCGTGCAAGGCGGTCGGCACCCGGATCGAGCTGTCGTGCCAGGAGCGTTTGTACTCGCTGTTGCGCGTCTTGAAATGGCAGGCGTGATCGGAGGTAAACAGGATGATCGTATTGTCGAGCTGGCCAAGGCTGCGCAGCGCATCCAGCACCCGGCCGAGCGCTTCGTCGAGCCGCTTGATCATGCCGAAGTAGCCGCCCAGGCTGCGCGCCGCATTGCCGCCCAGTTCCGCGAGGTCAGGCGGCATCCAGCGGCCTGTATACTGCTCGGCATAGCCGTGCGGAGCCGGGTAGTTGTCGAAATTGTTCTGATGGTGCGGTTCCAGGAACGATAGGAAGAGGAAGAACGGATTGTTCTGCTGGCCGTCGATATAGCGGATTGCCGCATCCGTGAGCGCGTCTACGCGATAGCCGGGCAATCGGACGGGCTCACAATCATTGCCGTAAACGACCGTGTCATAGGCGTCGGAAGAGAACTCCAGCACGTTCGCCGCCAGCCAGTATTCGTAGCCGCCCCGCTCGCTCTCCGGTACCGGTTCCTCGCCCGCCAGATGCCATTTGCCGATATAGCCGGTCCGATAGCCCGCATCTTTGAAGTAATGGGCCAACGTGCGGGAATCCGATGGAAGCGGGATACCGTTGCGATAGCAGCCGCTCTCCGTGGCGTACAGACCGGTCTGCAGGCAGGAGCGGGCCGGGCCGCAGACCGGCTGGCAGGTGAAGCTGTTGAACAAGTGCGTGCCCGCTTGCGCCATCCAGTCGAAGTTGGGCGTCAAGCCGAGCGGATTGCCGTGCATGCCGGTCGTGTCCCAGCGCTGTTGGTCGGTGAAGAAAACGATGACATTCGGTTTCCTGCGAGCTTCCAATGCGATTCCTCCCCGATTGGTGCTTAGGCTTGTACGACGCGAAATCCGCAATTGCCGCTGGAACTGTCCGGCGTGTTCGAGCTTCTCGCCGCCACACGATAGCGATTGCAGTAGGAGCGGTGACAGAGATAGGAGCCGCCGCGCATCGATCGCCTGCCCGTCTCCTGCTCGAATTTGGGATTCGTCTGCGCGGTTGCCCGGTGATACGAGGGGCTGAACCAGTCGGCGCACCACTCCCACACGTTGCCGGACACGTTGTACAAGCCATATCCGTTGGGCTCGTACGCATCGACGGGCGCCGTACCTGCGTATCCGTCGCTCGCGTTGTTCTTGACTGGAAATTTCCCCTGCCAGATGTTGCAGCGGTGCTGCCCGTCCGGCTTGAGCAGGTCGCCCCATGGATACGTCTTGCGTTCCAGGCCTCCTCTGGCCGCATATTCCCACTCCGCTTCCGTCGGAAGTCGCGTGCCGGACCACTTGCAATAGGCTTCGGCGTCGTTCCAGGATACGTGCACGACCGGATGGTCCATCCGATCCGCGGCGCTCGAATCCGGTCCCTCCGGCCGTGCCCAATAGGCTCCCTTTACCACATACCACCAAGGCGTCGCTTGCGGCACGCTGACGACATCTTGTTTTGTCGCTTCGGAGACGAACAGGTGAAACACATAAGTCCAGCCGAAGCGCTCGGCCTCGGTTACATAGCCCGTAGCGGCGACAAACTGCCCGAACTGGGCGTTCGTGACCGCGTATGATGAGATCGAGAACGGATCGACACTAACCGTGCGGATTGGGCCCTCGCCATCTGCGGGAAATCCGTCTTGCGTATCCGTGCCCATCGTGAATTCGCCGCCGGAGAGGGCGATCATCCGATGCTCGAGGCTGGTGGCGGCCGAAGCCGCTCCAGTCAGATCGGGGAGAGTTTTCCGATTGAGCTCGGGATCGAATCGCAATTCGGTTCGTTTGGCCGCACAGCAGGCGTGTTGTTGTTCCAAGATCAAGCCACTCCTTATTCGTGATTAGGCGTATACGGCGATGCCGACCAGCCCGGACAGCAGGATGACGGTTAACGGATGCTTGCGCATCAACAGCAAGGCGGCAAGCGAACCGGCGAAGATGAGAATCTGGCTCCACGTGAACCAACTAAGCTGCGCGATCATGCCGGAATTTTGCGCGAACAAAATGGCAGCGTACAGAATCATGCCGGCAACGATCGGACGAAGGCCGTAGAACGCGGATTTCATGAGCTTGTTGTCCTGGAACCGTTCGAAAGCTTTGCCGATGATCAGAATAATAATGAAAGAAGGGAGAAAAATAGCGATGGATGCTATCGTGGCTCCGAGAAGGCCGGCTTCCCGGAACCCGACAGCGACCGCGATATTCGTGGCGATCGAACCCGGCGACATGCCTGCGACGGCGACGATATCGGCCAGCGCCGTCGTGTCCATCCATTGATGACGGTTCACGACTTCTTCCTGAATCAACGGAATCATCGCATAGCCGCCGCCGAATGAGACAAGCCCGATGATGAAGAAGGTAATAAACATATCCAATAACATTATACATTCCCCGCAGCTCTTATTAAATCGAATAATCGTAGACTTGCTCGTCAGGGACATCCATCTTGGCAGATTTGCCGAAGCGTTCTTTGACTTTCACGACGACGATTCCCGCTACCCCGCCAATGACGATCAACCATGCCGGATGAATGCGTCCGCTGCCGAAGAACAACAGCGCAACGGTGGCAACGGCAAGCGTACCTGTCGCGAAATCTACGATCGCGGTCTTGCCGATCTTGATTGCGGCATACACGATCAAGGCGACGACGGTCGCTCGAATGGCGGTGAAGGCGGCCTCGATTTTCGAATTATCCTTCGTGAAGGTATAGAACGCCGCAAGTCCGATCACGATGCAGAAAGTCGGCAGGCATATGCCCAGCAATGCGGCGATGGCGCCCATCACGCCGGCAATCCGATAGCCGATGAAGATCGCGGAGTTGACGGCCACGGCTCCCGGCACTGACCCGGCTACCGCGAATACGTCGGCCACTTCTTCCGGTCTCAACCATCCTCGCTTGTCGACGACTTCCCGCTCGATCACCGGAATCATCGCATAGCCGCCGCCGAACGTGACCGGGCTCATTTTCAGGAAGGTGACAAACAGGACGGACAGTTGTTTCCAGTTCATGATGATCGATCTCCTTCTTTCTTGTACCGCCGTTCAACTCATTATAGCATCTTTATTTCATTTTGGAATAAAGTATTCGTAAATTGGACTATCACGATTACTTATAGCCGTTAATTCCGATTGACTTTAATTGATATTAAGAAACTGTAAGTGCAACCGTTCGAGGTAGCCTAGCGGAAATCGGTCGTATATAATAGAAATAAATAATCCGATTCCATCGCTCGGAATAAGCGGAGACTGCCATGTCCATGTCCAGACCGAATTTGCGTACGTCCCCCAAGAAGCATATATACACTCTGATCGCCGAGCACGGCACTCTCTCCAAGGCGGAGCTTCTTGCGCATACGAACATGACGAGCAGCACGCTGACGAGACTGCTGGAGGAGATGGCGGCGGAGCAGTTGATCCTGACTGCCAAGCTCGGTCCGTCCAGCGGCGGACGCAGGCCGATTCTGTATGAGACGAATCCGGCATTCGGTTATTTCTTCGGGCTGGAGATATCCCGGTTTCATTCCTCGCTCGGGTTTTTCGATATGCGGCTGAATCCGATGTCCTTCACGCGTTGGCGCATGGACGAGGCAATGACGCCGCTCCGCTTCGTGGAACATGCGGCTGCGAACATGAAGGCCATTCTGCACGATCACGGCATCGCGCCGGCTCAAGTCTTCGGCATCGGCATCGGTGCGGTCGGTCCGCTAGACCGGGAGCGGGGGAAAATTCTGAAGCCGATGTATTATCCGGCCGCCGGATGGGCCGACGTGCCGATCTGCCGCATGCTGGAAGAGGCTACCGGCATCCCGGCGAAGCTGGAGAACGGCGCCAACACGGCTCTGATGGGCGAACACTGGTCGATGCGGCACGCGAACCCGCAGCATATGCTGTACGTGCATGCTGGCGTCGGTCTTCGTTCATCCATGATGTCGTATGGACAGATCATTCACGGATCGATCGACATGGAGGGCGCGATCGGACAGATGGTCGTTCTGGCGGACGGACCGAAGCTGCATGAAGGCGGCAACGCCGGCGCGCTGGAAGCGTTCGTGACCGTGCAAGCGCTGGAGCGGCAGGCGCAGTCGCAAGCCGGCAGGGCCCGCAGCCCGCTGGCGAATGCGTTCCCGGCCTTGCTGCCGGAGCAGATTCGCTACGACACCTTGCTGCTGGCGCTCAGACAAGAACATCCTTATGTGATGGAACTGTTCCAGCGGTCCGCGGCGTATCTTGGCATCGGATTGGCCAATATGATCAATATGCTCCACCCGGAAACCGTCATTCTGGGCGGTGTGCTCGTCAATTCGCACGAGAGCTACTACCTGACCGCGATCGACGTCGCCCGCAAAAATACGTATTACTACCCCGACTACCAACCGCACTTTACCAAAGGCGAGCTGCGCGAGGATGCTGTCGCCGCCGGCGCGGCTCTCATGGTGTGGAAGGGAATGGAGATGTAGAGATTGTGTGCTATAATCCCTTCCCGGTTCCGCTTTCTCACACTGTCGGACTATGCTATATTTAGGCTATGCTGCAAGGCAAATTCAGCAAGTCGAAGAGGTATCTCATGCACAAACCTGTGACCGTTCACGACATCGCCAGATTAGCTAACGTATCTTCGGCTACGGTATCCCGGGTGCTCAGCAATAGCGGTTATCCGGTAAGCGAGAAGCTCAGGACGAGAATTCTTAAAGTTGCCGAGGAAGTGCATTATGTTCCGAACCTGCTCGGCAAGCAGTTAAAGAAGAATTCGACCATGACGATCGGCATTATCATTCCATCGATTATTAACCCGTTCTACTCCTCTGTCGTGTTCGGAGTCGAAGAGGTGGCCAGGCAAGAAGGCTTTATGGTGTTTGCTTGCAATTCTTTGCAGGATCCGGATCTGGAAGAAGAGTATATCCAGACGATGATGGAGAAGCAGGTCAAAGGGCTCATTATTTCTTCGATCACAGCCAACAAGGAAAAGCTGAAGCGATTGATCGATATGAATGTGAATGTCATCGCCATCGATCAGAAAATCGACGAGGACGGCATTTCTCAAATCGAATTTGACCACCATAAGGGAGGGTACATGGCAACCAAATATTTGCAAGCCAAAGGACATACGAGAATCGCCTACGCGACAACGAAACTCAATCGCCCCAGCCGGAGAGGAATATGCCGGGGCTACATGGATGCCATGAAGGAAGCCGGGCTCGAGCCGTTCATGGAAGAATATCGGTCTGATGAACAATTCAATCCGATTTTCGAGTTCGAAACAGGCAAAGAGCTTGCCCGTAGAATGCTGGCATCGCTGCAGCCGCCTACAGCGGTGTTCGCGTGCAACGACTTGCTGGCGTTCGGCGTCATACACGAGTTGACGATTCGCGGTCATCAAGTTCCGCAAGATGTTTCCGTCATGGGTTTCGACGGCATTGACGTCGGTCAGATGATCCATCCTCCGTTGACAACGATTAAACAGCCGGATTACGATATGGGAAAGATGGCTTGCAAAATGCTGCTGGATAAGATGAGAGGCGATGATAGCCCGATGTTCGATGTCACTTTGCAGCCCAAGCTGCTGGAGCGCCGTTCGGTTCGGGACATTCAGGGCGAGCGATAAAAGGATTTGTTTTCATTTACTAAGTAATCGATTACTGAATATTTTCTATACCATTCTCGGGGAAATGATTAATTCTGATTAACTTTTGCTGGAATTTGACTTTTATTATTGCAATAAAGATGTTTTCATGGTAACTTCGAATAGAAATCGATTACTGTAAAATGAAAAAGAGGTTCTCATGCAGGTGGGTATCCTATCTGAACTGTTGATGAAGCAATTCGTGCAGGGCATCGCCTCAACGGGGCTTAAAGGTTAACGAGTCAGGAGATGTGGGAAAGTGAAAACGTACGTCATCGCAGGGGCCGGATCAAGGGCGCTTAATATGTTCGCCAAGCCGATGGTTACAGAGTGGAAGGATCGCATACGGGTGTCCGGCGTTTACGATATCAATCCGCTGCGCGCGGCGCTGCTGAGCAAGGAATGCGGCGGCATCCCGGTCTACCCGGATTTTCACGAGATGCTGGCGCAAGCAAGGCCCGATGTCGTGCTGGTCGCGACTGCGGATCATACGCATCATACGTTTATCATCCAGGCGCTGCGGGCCGGGTGCGATGTGATTTCCGAGAAGCCGATGACGATCGATGAAGACAAATGCCGGGAAATTCTGCAAGCCGAGAAGGAGAGCGGCAAACGGGTTACCGTTACGTTCAATTTGCGGTTCTCTCCCTATTTTGCGCAAGTAAAGCAGTTGCTGCTCGACGGTGCAATTGGGGATATCTACCATATGCAGCTGGAGTGGTTTCTGGATCGCAGCCATGGCGCCGATTACTTCCGCAGGTGGCATTCCGAAATGAAGAACAGCGGCGGCTTGCTCGTTCACAAATCGACGCATCATTTCGATATCGTGAACTGGTGGATGGACAGCGCGCCCGCGGAAGTACATGCTTTCGGCACCCGTCGGATGTACGGCGACAACCGAACGCGCAAGGGCGAGCGATGTCTGACCTGCGATTATCAAGAGAGTTGCGAGTTCTATCTGGATATCGAGAAGAATCCGTTCATGACGGAGTATTATTTGCAGGCCGAGCAGGAAGACGGCTATATTCGCGACCGCTGCGTGTTCGATGAGCGGATCGACATCTATGACAACATGTCCGTGAACGTCAAATACGGGAATGGCGCTCTGCTCACGTACTCATTGATTGCTTACAGCCCGTACGAAGGATGGCGCGCCGCGATTAACGGCAGCCAGGGGCGGTTGGAACTGTCGAATATTTACCGCAATGCCGACATGGCGCCGGGAGAGAGCAACTGGATCAAGCTGATCAAATCTGACGGAACGACCGAGGACATCGAAGTCGTTGTGTCCGCAGAAGGTCACGGAGGCGGGGACGTCAGGCTCCGCAAGGCGCTGTTCGAGGGAGGCGTCGCCGACCCGCTCGGCCAGCAAGCCGGCAGTCTGGCGGGAGCCGAATCGCTGCTGATCGGAGCGACCGCCAACCGCTCCATTGCGGAGGGCAGATCGTTGCCGTTTCCTTGCCCGCAAGATTGGACGAGGTAAACAGCGTTCCGGATTGGAGAAACGAATGGTCAGCTTGGACGAGTTCCTGCAATAAGCCATCATTTTGATCGTTGATTAGCTTCCAACAAAGAAAGGAATTGATATCCTTGAATTTGCATATATCGAATACGGCCGATCAGTCGGGATTGAAGGCCGCGGTCGCGGCGGAACAAATTTTGCGTGAAACCTTGCAGAAGCAGGACACGGCGCGACTCCTGCTGTCGACAGGCGCGTCGCAGTTCGAATTTCTGACGCACTTCATCAAGCGGGACATCGACTGGAGCCGGGTTGAAATGTTTCATCTGGACGAATATATCGGCTTGCCGGAGGCGCACCCTGCGAGCTTCCGCAAATACCTCAAGGAACGATTCCTGCAACACGTCAACGTGAAGCACGCCTGGCTGGTAGACGGGGAAGGGCATATCCCGGACGTGCTGCAGACGCTCAAGCAAGAGATCACGCGTTCGCCGATTGACCTGGCGCTGATCGGGATCGGGATGAACGGCCATATCGCCTTCAACGATCCGCCTGCCGACTTCGGGATCGAGGAGCCGTATATGGCGGTCGATCTGAATGACACGTGCAAGGATCAGCAAGTCGGGGAAGGCTGGTTTGCCTCGCGTGATGACGTGCCGAAGCAAGCGATCACGATGACGGTGAAGCAGATCATGAAGAGCCGCCATATTATTTCGGTCGTTCCGTACGAGGTCAAAGCCGAGGCGATCCGCAACACAATGCTGCAAGCCGTAGATCCGCGCTTTCCTTCGACGATGTTGAAGACGCATCCTGACTGGCATTTATACCTGGATCAAGCGTCGGCTTCCCTGATTTATCAATGGTGCCGGCCTGCATCCGGGGAATAACCGCAGGTGGCAGGAGGGCGTATGGGATGAAAAGGTGCGGAAGAGACGCGATAACGGGACGGTTGGTGGAAGTGACGGTCTCGCAGGAGCGCATCGTTGAAGTCCGGCAGCTGGCGGATGACGCAGAGGCTGCCCGCAGGTTACCGTGGATCAGCGCCGGCTGGATCGATCTGCAGGTGAACGGGTTTGGCGGGTACGACCTGAACGGAGAACGGGTGACGCCGGAGGATATCGAAGGCGTCACCCGGGCTCTGCACGCGCGAGGCGTCGGTGCCTATCTTCCCACGATCATCACGGGACCGATCGATCGGATGCGCCGCGCGTTCGCCTCGATAGCTGTTTATGTAGACGAGCGTCGCTTCGGCAGCGGATCGCTTGCCGGCATTCATATGGAAGGGCCGTATTTGTCATCTGAAGACGGCAGCCGCGGCGCCCATCCGAGGGCAGACATTCGCGATCCGGACTGGGATGAATTCCAGCGGCTGCAGGAAGCGGCGAACGGCCTGATCCGGATGGTGACGATCGCGCCCGAACGCGAAGGCGCCATACCGTTCATCCGGCGGCTTGCGGATGCCGGCATTGTCGTCGCGATCGGCCATACGACGGCAAGCGACGAGCAGCTGGAGCAAGCCGTGCAGGCGGGGGCCCAAGTGTCGACGCATCTGGGCAACGGATCCCAGCCCGTGCTGCCGCGGCATCCGAATTACATCTGGCAGCAGCTGGCGGACGACCGGCTGTGGGCGACGTTCATCCCGGACGGGCATCACCTCGCGCCATCCGTGTTGAAGGCGATGCTGCGGGTCAAGCGGGAGCGATCGATCTTCGTCAGCGACAGCGTGCAACTCGGCGGCATGGCGCCGGGCGCGTACAGCAGCCCGATCGGCGGCCAGGTTGTCCTGATGGAGAACGGTCGCCTGCACACGGCGGCGAACCCGAGCATTCTGGCCGGTTCCGCTTCCTCGCTGGAAGAAGGCATCGCCAATGCCGTGCGATACACGGACATGACGCTGGCCGAGGCGGTGCAAGCGGTAACGAGCCGACCCGCTCAGCTGATGAGGTATGAAGACAGGGGCATGCTTCAAGCGGGCATGCGCGCCGATCTGACGCTGTTTCGGCATGAACCCGGCGGACGCGTCTGGGTCGCGGAGACGGTCGTGGCCGGAGAATCCGTTTATCGGCTGGAAGAGTAAGGCTTGGGAGCAGGTACAAGGAGGTCCGCGCTTGTTCCTGCTCCTTCTTTGTTCCGGAGCTAGGCTTACCTGCCCTGATCCGTCCTTGGCTGATAAGCATTCACATTGCGCGGGTCCAAAATATTGTCCCGCCCCGCCACGCGCCAACGTGCGTAGTTCTCGCTGATGAATACCTTGCCGTATTGTTGCTCCAGCTTACCTAGCGCAAGAAAATATGGCTCCGCCCTCTTCGGGGTATCCGTATCTGCCTCGTATTGATCCACGCAATCGAAATACAGCCATTGCAGTCCAATGTATTCGCGCACATAAGCCAACTGGATTTGCGCGAATGCGTCAGCAGCCCCCGCCTCGACTTCCTCCAGCATCGCTCCGATGCTGCGCAGCGTGCTCTGCATCTTCTCCCGATGCAGCCGATCGACTGCGCGGTTGCGGCCCGTAATATGCTCGCTGTAATAGGTATGCTTGTGAGGCATGCCGCTCCACAGGGTCGAATCTTGAAGCTGCTCGAATATCGCCATGAACACCCTCGTCATCCGCGTCTGGTTCCGTATGCCGAACAGATCGGCGCAGAGCTCGGCCGTCAGTGCTTCGATGCTTGCCGTCGGTTCATAATAGAAGCGCGAAAGGAAATAGTAGTTGAGACTCGATTGCCACCAACTGGTGATGGGAAGATACAGGGAGACGATACCCCGGTAATCGTAAGCGGCGAACGTGTTCACCATCTCCCGGATATAAGCCGGATTGATCCACAGGTTGGAACGGAATCGATAATGGTCGCCCGTATGATAGTCGAAGTAGAAGGCGCCGCCGCTGTTTTTCGCCACCATTCCCCATTCGTACGCGACCTGGTCGTTGACGTTGCAGACCAGGGCGGACATGTTGCGGGGCAGCTCCTCTTGCGGCCTCGCGAAGCTTTGCGGCGTGTAAGCCAGATGCTCCACGATCAGGTCCGGGCGGACTTTTCCGATTTCGTCGGCGATATAGGCATTGGTCCGCAGCAAGGTCAGCGGATCGCTGCACGATGCGCATTCGCAATAACCGGCGCCGTCCAGGGGCCAGATGCCAAGGATCCGGAAGTCATGATTGTCCTGCACGAACCGGACGAAGCTGTCGGCATACTCCCGAACCGCCTCCATGTTGGAATAGCAGATTTGCCGCGGCTCACGTTTGCCGTCGATCCATGAGAACCATTCAGGATGGAGCTTGTACCACTTGTGTCTCGGAAAGAAGTAATCGGTGGAATGCTCGCTCATATCGATTGCAATGCCGCGTTTGCGCAGTTCTGGCAGTACCTCGTCTGCGATTTCGTCCCAGAGGATGGCATGCGCGCCGCCCACCGCATCATCCGTTCGATGAATGGAGGTGAGCAGCAGATTATAGTTGTTCTTGGCCATCCAATCGACCGTGTCCAGAGTCCGCACCAGCGTTTCCTTCGTCGTGTCGTACAGGCACAATCCCCGATATTCGAGCCATGGATCCTTGCGGACGGTTTGTTCCGTTAGCGTGATGTCGTCGATTCGAGGTATAATCTCCAGTTCAGTGGACGGAAATGGGAACCGGCAGCCGAGCATTCGCAGAAATTCATAGACGCCGTACAAGATGCCGCGCTCCATCGCGGAGGCGATGATCACTGCATTCGGGGCGATCGTGACGGCATAACCGTCGTGGCGAAGCGTGGCATCCGCCTCGTTCGAGAATACGACAGCGAGCTGCTGCGGGCGGCCTTCTCCTGCGAAGATGAGCGCCAGGTAGGCATCCATTTGTTGTCTGGCAAACGTGAGAATCGGGGAGTCCTGCGAGAATGCGTCGGCCTCGCATGTGTATTGAACGTGCACGGGCGCTTGCAATCGCATCATCTTCATCTTCTCCTTCATCACTGGATAGTTGTATTCTTCTATATCCTATCTCCCTTCGCAAACCGGACAAATAACAGAATTAGCGATTGGATGTCAGTTTTTACGCAAGATTAATTTCGAACGAAATAAAAATAGCAATCAATTATTAAGATTTGCTATGTGCACGATTTCGAAAATGCGTCATCATAGTTGCAAGCGGATACAAAACACAAAACAATCGAACAATGACGGGGTGATGTTAGTTGTCGTATCCAGAAATCCGCCCTAATAGCGGGAGACACCGTATTTCCGACCAACTCCAGCTGCAGAGCATGGTTTGGCCCGGACTGATCTTCCTGCTGGTTTTCGCCTACATTCCCATGTACGGGGTTACCATCGCATTCAAGGAATTCAATCTCATGTCCACGATCCAGTCGGCTCCTTGGGTGGGGTTGAAAAATTTTAAAGAGTTCTTCGATGATCCGGCATTGGCAAATACGCTCCGCAATACGTTGTTCATCAACGGGTTGGCGTTGATCTTTGCCTTCACTGCCCCAATTGTGCTTGCCTTGCTGATGAACGAAATAAAGTTTAACCGCTTCAAGAGGACAGCGCAGACGATCTCCTATTTGCCGCACTTCCTGTCTTGGGTCATCTTTGGCGGCATCGTGCTCGAGATGCTGGCGCCTGGCAAATTGATCGGTTCGTTGATGTATGCACTGGGGATTTTCCCGGAAGATGTCAATCTCATGGCCAAGGGCAAGTACTTTTACACGATTTACACCATCATCAGCATTATCAAATCCGTAGGTTTCGCCTCCATTCTTTATATCGCTGCGATCACGGGCATCGATCAGGAGATGTACGAAGCTGCGAAAGTAGACGGTTGCAATCGGCTTCAGAAAATGTGGTACGTCACGATACCTTCGATCGCCGGTGTAATTGTGATCATGTTCATTTTCCAAGTCAGCTCCATACTGAACACGGGCTACGAACAGCTTTTGCTGTTGCAGAATCCGCTGAATCTGGCGTACAGCGAAACGATTGAAACGTATGTGTACAAGACAGGTATTGCGCAATCCAGATTTTCTTACGCGACAGCTGTAGGGGTATTTATATCAGGCATCTCTGTGCTGCTGATGCTAACGGCTAATGGCGTATCCAAGAAGCTGCTGGACCGCGGATTGTTCTAGGAGGGCTAGGCATGAAGAGATCAGATAACCGTCTTAAGCTTCGTCTGGAGCCTTTCGATTATTTCAACATTCCGCTGATGATCCTGATGATGTTCGTCATGGTTTATCCGTTCTGGTATACGCTCGTCGGCTCTTTGAATGAAGGAATGGACTACATTCGCGGCGGCGTCTACTGGTGGCCTCGCAAGTTTACGCTCTATAATTACAAGGCCGTATTCATGGATACCCGAATTCTGCAGGCATTCTGGATCACGATCTGCAAATGCGTCGTCGGCACCGTAACGAGCCTGCTGTTTACTTCATTAGTCTCTTATGCGATTACGCGACCTAACTTGAAGTATAAGAAGTTTTACATTCCGTTCATGATGGTCACCATGTTTTTCAACGGGGGCTTGATTCCGTATTTCATCCTGATCAAGAGTCTCCACTTGTATGACACGTTCTGGGTATATATCATTCCGACGCTGTTCAGCGTGTATTACTTGATCATTATTCAATCTTTCATGCGGGAGCTGCCGAATTCGCTCGTCGAATCGGCCAAGATCGATGGAGCATCGGAGTACCGGATATTCTTTCAATTGATTATTCCGTTGTCCAAGCCGGTGCTGGCGACGATCGCCCTGTTCACGATGGTCAACCATTGGAATACGTATTTCGATTCCATGATGTATACGAATTCGCAGTGGCTGCAGACGATTCAATTATTTCTGAAGAAGATCATCACCGATCCATCCGTCGCCCGATCGCTAAGTTCGGCCGCGGCTGCGGCTGTGCCCGACCAGGCTGTGAAGCTGACGCCGCAAACGATCAAATTGGCGACCATGATCGTAACCGCCGTTCCGATCATCATGACCTATCCTTTTTTGCAGAAGTACTTCGTGAAGGGCTTTACAATGGGCGCCGTCAAAGGGTGACCCCGTTGTTGCAAGCTATATAATCAATGATTACAGGAGGGGTTTACATGAAGGTTAAACAATTGAAAGTGCTGCTGCTTGTGCTTGCCGCGTGTGTCATGGTTCTCTCTGCATGCAGTTCCAACACCGCCAACACCGCTTCACCGTCGAATTCTCCTTCCGAGTCTGCCGGCAACTCGCCGACCGCCTCATCCGAAGGAGGAGCGAAGACGATCGCCAGTCCCAGCTGGAAGACGGATGCGTCCCCCTGCAAGATCACCTGGTTCGTGGCGTATGATTGGTACGGCAAGAAGTTCTCTCCGGATACGAACGAGTTCGACAAGTGGGTACTGGACGAAACAGGCTGCACCATCGACTTCCAGACGGGGAATACGGACAAGCTGAACGTATTGATCACGACCGACTCGCTGCCGGATGTCGTTACGTTCGATGCGAATACCAGCCAGCGCACGCTGCTGGAGAACAGCGGCAAATTGCTGCCTCTGAACAAGTTGATTCCGGATTATGCGCCCGATTTTGTCGCACCGAAATCGATGATCGACTGGTACACGGCACCGGACGGCAACTGGTATGCCTACACGAACTTTTATTACGGCGACGACAATGTGAAGAAGAACAACGGCTTCTACGAAACGCATAACCAGAACTTCGCCCGCAAGGATATTCTCGATCAGATCGGCATGACGGCGGATGATATGCGCACCAAAGAAGGCTTCGTCAAGGCGCTGCGAGCTGTCAAGGAGAAGGGCATCAAGTATGCAGGCCAGAAGGTCATTCCTTACGCAGTGCTCATGAACGATCTGGCGGATGAGCAGATGGCGCTGCAGTTCGGTGCATCCATGGAGACGAAGGACGGCAAATATCAATCGATTTACCGGACGTCCGAATATTTGGAAGCGATGAAATTTTACAATCAGCTCTATAATGAAGGGTTGCTGACAGACGAGAGCTTCACGATGAAGAAGGATCAGATCGAACAGAAGGTGGCTTCCGGCGAGCTCTTTGCAACGACACGCTGGACCAACGTTTCGATCGCCAGAAATACATTGCTGGCATCGGATCCGAATGCGCAGATGTTGTATGCAGGTCTCATGCATGGCGACAACCACGATCGTGTTGCCGTATTGGGTCAGAATAACGCGGGCTGGGCGGCCACGATGGTGACGAACAAAGCGAAACAACCGGATCGCATCATACAACTGCTGTCGTTTATGTCCCAGAATGAATTCACACTGAATTCCGAATGGGGAATCGACGCGTACAAGCTGGTGGACGGGCGTGTCGTACTGGACGAAGCAATGGCCAAGATGAAGCAGGAGCAACCTGCAGAATGGGATGCCAAGTACGGCTCGGGCGGATTGTCTTGGGTAATGGATTATTCAGTCATTCAAGGGACGTTCCCGGAACCGAAGACGGCATTCGATTTCGACACGGTGGCCAGAACGAGAGACGACAAAGTTGAAATTTACGACGACAAGGCGTTCGCCTCCACAGCGCCGATCGGCGGCAGTGAAGAAGCGGCGATCGAATCGCGGGTGAAAGAATACGTCAAGCAAGCCATAGGCCGGGTCATCACCTCAAAGTCGCCGGAAGAGTGCGAAAAGCAGTACAATGCGATGCTGAGCGAGCTGGACAATCTGGGTCTGGGGAAGCTGGAAGCGTACAAGGATACGAAATTCCAAGAGAACAAGAAGAAACTCGGCTTGACCTTCGCCCATCCTTTTAATCGATAATCCGCAAGTGCATGCAAGCAAGCAGGCAGGGCCGTTCCCTTCATGGAGGGAAGCCCTGCCTCGCTTCATGTTCCGAGTTCACGGCAGCTCGGACTCGCCGGAAGGCAATTCCAGCGGCGTGATGCCTTCCCGGATACGTATCGTGAAAGTCGTGTAGCCGTCTTCCATGGACACGGATATCGCGGAGGCTTCATCGTAGAATAGCTTGAGGCGCTCGTTGATGTTGAACAGTCCAATATGTTTGTCCTCCCGGAATACACCTTCAGTTTCAGCCTGAAAGCCGGCGTTCAGCTGCGTGAGCTGCCGGCTTGGGATGCCGGAACCGTTGTCTTGAATGACGAGGGTTACGGTGCGCCCTTGCTGGGTGGCCTTGATGCGGATATGCAAGGTGCCCTCGGATTGACGATATTTAAAGGCGTTTTCGATAAACGGCTGGAGCACGAATCGGATGATTCTCACGGAGAGGATCGGCTCGGGAATGTCGATGTCCAGCAGCACGTCGATCTCGCGAAGCTCTTGAATGCGAATATAGTTGTGAATCTGCTGCAGTTCTTCCCGGATGGGAACGAGCAGCTTGTCGCTGTTGATATTGTAGCGCAGAATCTGGCAGAAAGCCGACATGGCGGAGCTTTCCCTATACAAGCCGGACAATTCCATTCGCGAAGAAAAAATTTCCATCGTATTGTATAGAAAATGCGGGTTAATCTGGTGCTGCAGCGCGATTAACTGAGTGGCTTTCGCCGAAACCTGCTGACGAATGTTCGTATCGATCAGCTTGCGGATTCGCGCGATCAAAAAGTTGATGCGGTCGGCAATATAGGAAATTTCGTCTTTGCGATTTACGTGCAGATCTTTCTGGAAATTGCTATCGATCGAAGTGTTCATCGTATCCAGGCAATACTTGATGTCGAGGATGACTTTGTTGCTGTACCGGATGAAGAACCATACCGTCAGCGTTATGAAGAGGATGAATACGGCGACTATTAACTGGTACAGGGTACGGGACATGGACGGCGCTGTAACGACGACGATGTCGAACGGGTACTCAGGGAAGCTGTAGACGCCTTTGATCGACGCGTTATCGAAGTGGATGCCTGCAGGCAAGCTTTGGAGAGCGGCCAACTTGGATTCGTTCATGACGTTTGCCGTGAAATTGTATACAAGGTTTCTCCCGAGGGGGAACATATTATGAATCTGCTCGGATTGGGCGGATGAGGATGATTGCATGACGTTGTTCATAATCCGTTTGGGCATCTGGATCAGAATCAGTCCCACATTGCGCTCGCCGATCGCGATTTTTCGCAAATAGCAGTAATCGTCCCTTGCGTTCAAGTTATGGTAGTTCGGTTTGTCCATCGTCAGGTCCACCCCGTCGATCCATAATTCCTGTTCGCCGCCTTGGTAGAACCGCTGGATCGCCGCATATTGCCCGAGGTCCCGGATATGATAGAAAGTGCTGTAGCCCAGCGGGATCGTCTCGTTCTCCAGGTAAATACGAAGTCTGTATTCGGAAGCCAGTCCGTTCGAGACATTCACGTAGTCGTATATCGTTGACCGGTAGTAGTCCAGATCTACCCGGCTTTGATAGGGTTTATCGAGAAAGTTGACCAGCATGCCGTTCTCCAGGATAGCTTTGGCCAAATTTTGAGCGAAGGTCATGTTCTGCGCTACATTGTAGATCACTTGCGAAGCCAGCTTCTCGTTCGTACTTTGGTCGTTCCGCTTGGAAATGACCGTCGATTCGTGCAGCAAGAATGATAGAATAATCAGGAATGGCAAAATGACGAGCAAGCCGAAACGCATCGTAAACATAATTTGCAGTCTTTTGGCGTACTTGTGCATAGGATCCTTCCTTCCAGCCTGGGATCGTATATGACGGATTACGAAGAGGTGCGAGATGCATATATTGATCGTTGACGACGACAAGCTCATCTGCGAGAATATCAAATCCAAGCTGTCGCGGCTCGGCTATTCGGACCGGTACACGATTGACACCGCATACAACGCGACGGACGCCGAAATTTTGTATGACCGTTATTTGCCGACGATCATGATTACGGATATCCATATGCCGTCCGTCAACGGGCTGGCGCTCATCAGACGTCTGGCGAACCGTCCGCACCGGGCGAATATCGTGGTGCTCAGCAGTTACGACGATTATGACTACGTGCGCCAAGCATTCCTGCTCGGCGTGGCGGATTACATGCTCAAGCCGGTCGATATCGAAGAACTCGACAGCAAGCTGAGGAAGATCGAAGGGAGCTCTTCCGCGAACAAGGAACCGCAGCGGGAAGAAATACCCGATTACGGGACGGAACGGGTCATGCGTCATGCCCTCGCCTATATCGAGGAGAATATTAGCAGGTCGATTTCCATGCGGGAAGTGTCCGGTCACGTAGGACTCAGCTACAATTATTTCAGCAAACTGTTCAAAGCGCAAACGAAACATCATTTCTCGCATTATCTTCATCTTCGCCGGATAGAACTGTCCAAAAAATATTTGCACGACCCCGGCTTTAAGATTCAGGATATTGCCAAGAAGCTTGGCTATGAGAATCCCAGCGAGTTTTCCAGAGCGTTCAAGAAATATGCCGGTTGCTATCCGAGGGAATATCGCGAACGCACTGCTGCCCAGGAGTTGGAATCGCAATTATAGTAAACAGAATAAATGAATGTAAACGAATCGAAATACCGCCGTGGACCAATCCCGGGTATAATGCAGGGGGGTGTGTCCGATTAAACTATCCGTTTATATCAAAGTGATTCTTATTTTCGCCGTGCTGATCATTCCTGTTTATCTCGTGAATTTGTGGATGAATTCGATGGGGCTCAGCGAGATCAAGCGGCAGGCGGAAGCATCCAGCACGAACAATCTCAAGTTCTATGCCAGCCAGCTTAACGATCAACTGCATTTCATCCGCAATTCGCAGCAGCAGCTGCTGACGGATTCCAACTTGCAGAAACTGGCTTTTCGGGCCGGGATGCTGATGCCGTTCGAAGAATACGATCTGGTAGGCAGAATCAGCGAACGGTTGGCAACGATCCGCAACACCAGCGATTATGTCGTGAATGTGGGCGTAGAACTGAAGGCGAATCGCAGAACGATATCGACCAGCCGAGGCGTCTCCTCGCTGGAGGATGAAGAATGGGAGACCATTGAGCCCATCGTTCTGCAGCGTCCGGCACCCATGATCCATTATGGCGGGGGCCGGCTGTTCTTCTTCGCCTATGCGAACAATGCCAGCATCACCTCCTACCTGGAATTGTCGGTGCCCCATCTCTTAAGCACCCTGAACCGGCTCGCGCCGTATGCGAGTTCCGGCGTCGTGCTGACGGACAATCGATTCGCCCAGATGATTTCGAGCAAGTACGACAAGCAAATACTCGAACAGATCAAGCTTGGCGCACAATCGAGGGAGAGCATCCAGGAGGAACCTTCCGATAGTTGGACGATGAAGTTTCAGGGCAGCCAATACCGCATCAGCATGGAACGCATTCCGGCGCTTGGCTGGACGATCTATACGTATGTGAATCAGAACGCCATTACCGGCACACTCGATAAATACCGACTATGGTTCGTTCTGCTGTCGATCGTCTCGGTTATCGTGATCGTCGTCTTTTCGTTCTCCGTCAATCGGATGATCCATCGGCCGCTGCACAAGCTGATCCGCGCCTTCAACATGATCGAAACGGATCTCGTGCGAGCTCCAGCCAAGCGGAAGGACGCGAATGAATTCGATTATTTGTATCGCGGGTTTGACAACATGGTCGAGCGGTTGAACAAGTCCATACGCGAAAATTATGAGAACAAGCTGGCGCTGCAAAACTCCGAGCTCAAACAACTGCAATCGCAGATCAATCCTCATTTTCTGTACAACAGCTTCTATAATATTTACCGAATGTGCAAGATTGGCCAATACGACAAGGTTGCGGTGCTGACCCAGAAGCTGGCCAGTTACTACCAGGCCATTACGAGAAGCGGCGCCGACGAGGTGCCGCTCGACAAGGAATATCGGCATGCCATGGATTATTGCGAGATTCAGGGCATTCGTTTCTCGAATCGGATTCGCGTGATCGCGGCTGAAGTTCCGGAGACGTGCAAGTCCCTGATGGTGCCAAGATTAATCATTCAACCGGTCATCGAGAACGCTTTCGAGCACGCTTTCGAGAATTCCGTAAGGCCCGGCCATGTTCACCTTGCCATGACATGCGAAGAAAGCCGGTTCCGGCTTTGCGTGGAAGACGACGGCATCGGCTTGTCCGACGATTCGCTGGCAGCGCTTCAGCGAAGACTGGGCAATGCTTCGCAGGAGCGGGAGAAGACCGGGTTGATCAATGTGTGCAGGCGTATCCGGTTGAAATATGGGGAGGCAAGCGGCGTGTTCGTCAGCAGAAGCGAATACGGCGGGATGAAAGCGGAGATTGTGATTCATAGGCAGTAGGGAGGGGTTCCGGCATGTACCGAATGCTCATTGTGGACGATGAACCTGTTATTGTTGACGGATTGGCGCATCTGTTCCGGGAGACGGAGCTTGATCTGGATATTTGCAAATCCTATTCGGCCGTCGAAGCGCAGGAATGGTTCAAGCGTGCGAGGATGGACATCGTCATTACCGACATCCGGATGCCGGAGAAGAACGGGCTGCAGCTCATGGACGATTTGATGCACTTCTGGCCGGCGTGCAAGGTCATCTTCCTCACCGGCTATGATGAGTTCGATTACGTCTATTCGGCGATTCGCAAAAATGCGGCACACTATATTCTGAAGACGGAAGACGATCAGGTGCTCGTGGACGCCGTCAAGATATGCATGCAGCAGCTGGATGAAGAAGCCAGGCAAGTCGGCATCGCGGAAGCCGCCCGCCGGCAAATTGCCTTGAATGGCCCTCTGTTTCGCAAACAGTTGCTGGAGGCGCTGCTCTATGGGGAGCGTCTGTCCGGCGTGCCCGTTGCGGACATCGCAGGGGAGAGCGCCGTGAACCTGCAGGACGGCGTCCCTGTGCTGCTGCTTGTATGCCGGGTTGACGGCTGGCGGGAATCTGTAGACTTTGGATATAAACTGCAGCGGTATTATTCGATTCAGCATCTGGTCGAGGAGCGACTGGCGACATCCATCCGGAGCGAATCGCTGTTATTCGAGCACCGGTTCCTGGTCTGGTTCCTGCAGCCGGACCCGAAAGCGGCCAAATTCGCGACCGATCAAGGCGTGGACTGGGCAGGCATGAAGTCGTATCTGGCGAGTATGCTGGAAGCGGTGCAGCAGGATTATGAGGGCGCCGGAGACGAGGGGCCTTCCTTCTTCATCGCCAGCCAAGCGGTTTCCTGGGAAGACGCACACCAGGAGTTCGATGTGCTGCGGGCTTTCATGAAGCGAAAGACGCAGCCGAATCGGGCGCTGGCGATCTACGACCTCGGAGCGCGGGAGGGAACCGGGAACGGGGAGAGATCCGGCAATTCGGGGATGTCCCTGTCAAGCTTGTACGATTTTCGCAGAAAGGCCGAACGGCTGAAGGGATGTCTGGCAGGAGAAGATGCGGGGGCATTCGAACGATTGTGCCGGGAACTGTGGGCGGATATCCGCAAGCAGATCGAGACGCATTATTTGACGGGCGTCGAGAAGTACTATACGTTCCTGCTGGTTTACTTGAACGAGATGGAGACGATGCCGCTTGAGCATGCGGCTCTCACCGAAATCCCCGTGAATTGGGATGAAGCGCTGGATAGATTTCTGCAATTGGGACAGCGATTGAACGAAGATAAGCGGCGGCAGCGCGAGCAGGACGGTAACGCGCTGATTTACCGCATGCAGCGCTATGTTCAGGCCAACATTCATAGCGATCTTTCCCTTGTGCGAATCGCCGAGGCGATGTTTTTCAACCCTTCCTACTTGTCCCGCTTATACAAGCAATATACGGGCAATAACCTGTCGGACTACATTCATGAGGTCAAGCTTGGCGCGGCCAAGCGGATGCTGGCGGATGCGGGCATGAAGGTGAACGATGTCGCGGAGAAGCTCGGATTCAATTCCGCTGCGTACTTCTCCACCTATTTTCGCAAGATGACGGGAAAATCGCCGCAAGAATACAGAGACGCGTTGGCCGATCAGAGCCGGAAGTAAACAAAGTGAACGGATGTAAAGGATTCGAAATTGTATGCGTTTCAGGCCCCCTTCTATAATGAAACCAGGAAAGGTCGACCCTTCTGCAAACCACATCCGATTAGGGGGAGAATGCATGGCTAGAAAAACGACGAGCATTGCGGTCGTTCTCGTATTGCTGGTTACGATGGTTCTGCTGGCAGCTTGCAGCGGGAAAAATGAGGGATCCCAGGCTTCGCAGACGACACCGCCGTCTGCCGGTCAGTCAACGGCTCCGGCTTCATCGGCAGCCGAAAGCCCGGACCCGCTGGGGAAATACGCCGAGCCGATCACGGTGACGGAAGTTCTCGGCTTCAACCCTCCTCAGGATGCCAAGACGCCGCAGGGGCTGACGCCGGACAAGAACGGTTATGTCGCCAAGCTGAAGGAAATGCTGAACATCGATCTCAAATATTTGTGGACGGTGCCAACCGATCAATTTGACCAGAAGTTCGCGCTCGCAGTCTCTTCGGGCGAATTGCCCGACATCATGCAAGTGAAGCTGCTCGACTTCGAGAACTTCCGGCAGCAGGGTCAATTGGCTGACCTGACCGAAGCTTATGAGAAGTATGCTTCGCCTACGTTGAAGAAATATATGGAGTCCGACGGAGGCAGAACGCTCAAGATGTTCACATACGAAGGCAAACTGCTGGGATTGCCCGGGTATGAGGACCCGTTTATGTCGACGCAGATTTTGTGGATCCGCACCGATTGGCTGAACAACCTCGGGCTTCAGCCGCCGACGACGCTGGAAGAACTGGAGAAAGTCGCGGAAGCATTCGTGAAGCAAGACCCGGACGGGAACAAGAAGGATGATACTTACGGCATTGCCATGAACAAGGACTTGGTTACCTGGGGCTTCGATGCCAGAGGCTTGTTCTACACGATGGGCGCCTACCCGAAGGCATGGACCAAGGGCACCGACGGCAGCCTGATCCCGGGTGAAATCCAGCCGGAGACGAAAGTCGCGCTGGAGAAGCTGAACGAATGGTACAAGAAGGGCATTCTGGACAAAGAATTTGCTTTCAAGGATATTAATAAAGCTGTTGAGGATGTCGTTGCGGGCAAAGTCGGCATCGCGTTCGGAGAATGGTGGTATCCGGAGTGGCCGCTTAACTTGAATAAGGACAAAGACCCGAAGGCTGAATGGAAGGCCTATCCGCTGCCTTCTTATAACGGCAAACCGGGCTTGTCTCTTGTGCCGGGTATGCGTCTGCTCGATGTGGCGGTCGCGAATAAGGATTTCAAACATCCGGAAGCGCTTGTCAAAATGGCGAATTTCTATCATGAATTAGCGTTGCCGAAATACGTGGACGAGAATAAGCCGGAGAACGGATATGTGTATACGTGGTACCAGCCAAGGTTGTACAATCCGCTCAACATCGACGACATTTACACCCAGATCAACGCTGCCCTCAAGGCGAATCAGGACACCATCGAATCGGATAACCCGGAAGTGCCGCCGTTATTCGACAAAGCCAAGGCATTCCTGGCTGGCGATATGACGAATTGGGGAGCGTATAACAGTCGTGTGTCGCAAGACGGCGGCTGGGGACTCACACGCAAGATCAAGGAAGAGAAGAAATTCGTCTACAACGAATTTGCGGGTACACCGACGCAAACACAGGTAGAACGGGGCAGTTCGCTGGATAAGTTGACGGACGAGACTTTCCTCAAGATTATTCTGGGCTCTGCGGGCAGCGCCGATTTTGATAGTTATGCAGCGAGTTGGAAGAAGCTTGGCGGGGACGACATTACGAAGGAAGTCAATGCCTGGTATAAGGAACGGCAATAAGTAATCGCTGATAGAGGTTGAAGAGGGGGACGGCAAACTCGCTCCCCCTCTTTGCCGCTTTATGAGACACTGGCACAACAAGTTGCGAATTCGCTAGGTTGTTGAAAGGAGGCTGCATGCCTCATGTTGGAGAGACGACAACCCGGGTGGTTCAGGCGGGAGCTGCCGCTTCACCTGCTGCTCATTCCGGGCGTGCTTGTCACA
The DNA here is from genome assembly GCA_023391635.1 of Bacillota bacterium. Taxonomy (GTDB): domain Bacteria; phylum Bacillota; class Bacilli; order Paenibacillales; family Paenibacillaceae; genus Cohnella. Next base: position 55,814 of record JAEWAQ010000061.1, read on the forward strand.
TTGGTTTATCATTATGGACCGACCCTGGGCATTGTGATGGCTTTTCAGAAGTTTCAACCGCTGCTCGGCTTCTTCAAGTCCAGTTGGGTGGGAATGCGCAATTTCGATTACATTTTCCACTTGCCGGGCTTTCACCAGATTCTGCTGAATACGTTCGTCATCTCGTTGTTGAAAATCGTGTTTGGACTGGCGATTCCGCTGCTGATGGCTCTTATGCTCAACGAGGTTCGCAAAATGTGGTTTCAACGCCTCATTCAGACGAGTATCTTCCTGCCCTTCTTCCTTTCCTGGACCGTGCTGGGCGGCGTTATGTTCGAGATCTTCTCGCTGAACGGTCCCATCAACGGCATGTTGTCTTCGCTCGGAATGGATCAAATTCTGTTCTTCGGGAGCAATAGTTGGTTCCGGGGCATTCTGGTCGGTTCCGACGTGTGGAAAGGTATGGGCTACAACATGATCATCTTTCTCGCTGCCATTGTAGGCATTAATCCGAATCTGTATGAAGCTGCGGAAGTAGACGGCGCAGGCAGATGGAAGATGACTCTGCATATTACGCTGCCCGGCATGGCTCCGATCATCGTGCTGCTATGTACGCTTAGCATCGGCAATATTCTGAATGCGGGATTCGAGCAAATTCTGCTTATGTATAATCCGATTGTCTACGAGGGTTCGGATGTTATCGATACCTTTGTCTATCGGCTCGGGTTGTTTGACCGGCAATACGGACCTGCTGCAGCGGTCGGATTGTTCAAATCCGTCATCTCGCTCGTGTTGGTCGCCACATCGTATGCGATGGCCTATCGTTTCAGCAGATATCGCATTTTCTAGCATGATGAGAGAGGGGCACCTACATGCATTACAGAGAATCGCTCAGCAGAAGAACGTTCCTGGTCGCGAATGCCGCCATCCTGGCCGTCATTACGCTGATGGGCATTCTGCCATTCGTATCCCTGCTTTCCGTATCGCTTAGTTCGAATACGTATGCGATGGCGGGTGAAGTAACGCTGTGGCCCAAGGGATTCACGTGGAATGCTTACCGTTATTTGGGGCAGAATACGGCGTTCTTTCAATCGTTATGGGTTTCCGTACAGCGGGTGGCGGTCGGAACGTTGATCAATATGATATTGGTTGTTATAACCGCATATCCGTTGTCGAAGGAGAATGCCAGCTTTCGGTTCCGTACCGTTTATGTCTGGTACTTCGCGATTACGATGTTTTTCGGGGGCGGTCTTATTCCGACCTACATCGTCGTGAAGGAAACCGGCATCATGGACTCCATTTGGGCGCTGGTACTGCCGGGCGCGCTTAATGTGTGGTTCACCGTTATGCTGCTGAACTTTTTCCGGGGCGTGCCCAAGGATATGGAAGAAGCGGCCGTTATTGACGGAGCGGGGCATTTCACGCTGATTTGGCGTGTCTATTTGCCAGTATCGCTCCCAGCGATTGCGACCATTGTTTTATTTACGCTTGTGAACCATTGGAATGCATGGTTTGACGGCATTCTGTATATGAATTCTCCCTCGAACTATCCGCTGCAATCGTATCTGTCAACGTTGATAACGGCTATTAACGTGCAGATCATTTCGGCGGACAGCTTGTCCTTGCTCCAGAACCTGGGTGAGAAGACGCTGCGAACCGCCCAGATCTTCATGGGCGCGTTGCCGATCATGATTGTCTATCCGTTCTTGCAAAAGTATTTTGTGAAGGGGATCGTGGTCGGAAGTGTCAAGGAATGAGGTGGAAGAGCAGCCGCGAATGAAGACGGTCATGCCATTGGAGGACACCGACAGCTTCCTGCGCAATCCCGCCATGGGTTGGGCGGTGTACGTCGATGCGTTCGAGAAGCCGTTTCCCGATGCTGACTTGTACTGGGAGGAGCAGGACCCGAATGTGCGGTGGGCCAGCATCCTGTATGTCCGGGTGCCGTGGTCACAGTTGGAGCCGGAGGAAGGCAGCTATGCCTGGCGGGAGGATGCGAATTATCGGCAGCTCACCCGGATGGCGCTGGAGCGGGGATTGAAGCTGGCTTTTCGTGTATACGTCGACAGCAAGGATGCTTATCGGCAAGCAACGCCGCAATATGTGTTCGAAGCGGGGGCGAAGGGGTATGTGAATGGCGGCGTAGGCGGAGGAAGTTCCGAACGGCCGCTGTTCCTCACACCTTATGTTCACGATACTGTATTTCAGGATAAGTTCTCGCGATTTGTTCGCGCATTCGCTGCCGAGTATGACGATCCCGGCCGGGTTGATTTCATCGACGGCCAAGGGCTCGGTTGGTGGGGAGAAATGCACAATGTTCGCGGGGTATGGGGCGCGCGGAGACGGCAGGTGTTCGAGTGGATCGTGAATTTATATAGCCGTTGCTTTCGCCGTGTATTGCTTGGCGAGCAGTATGGCCGGGGAGCGTTCAGCTATCGGCTGCAGGATTGGGCGTTGCGGGAAAGGGGCTATATGATTCGCCGCGACAGCTTCGGCAGTCCGATCTGGCTGAAGCCTGTCGACAAGCGGCAGATCCTCCGGCATTGGCCCGCCGTTCCCGTGTTTGCGGAGAATTGCTACCATACGTTTGCGGGTCGCCCCGAGTGGTATCAAGGCGATGGGTTCGGTACGCTTCGGGCGATGATGGAGCGCGTGATTCGGGATGCCAAGGAACTGCACGCCAATACGCTGGACCTTCGCAATCCCGGGGATGCGGCGCAATGGATGGCCGAGGCGCCGGATTTGGTGCGTCATTTCGCCTTGTACTGCGGGTATCGGTTTGTCTTGACGCGCGTGACGTATCCCGAGGTTGTGAGGCCGGACGGCACTTGCACGGTGAATCATGCGTGGAAGAACGAGGGATTCGGGAAGCTGCCGAACCATTTGGCGAATTGGGACGGCAAGTATAAGGTGGCCTTCGCGCTGTTGGACCGGGAGAGCGGCCGGTTGATGTGCGCAACGGCGGATAAGAATGCGGAGCCTGCGGACTGGCTGTATGGGGCGGAGTATGCCTGCAAGATGGAGATGACCGTTCAAGATGTTCCGGCGGGCGTCTATGATCTGGCGGTGGGCATCGTAAATACGTTAGCCGGCGGCGACCCGGAGATCCGCCTGGCGATTTGCAACAGGACAATAGAACAGAATTGGTATGTCATCGGCAATGTTCAAGTCATAAATTATTAAGTAAATCGGTCTCATCCGCTGATAGTTATTCCAAGCCCGACGCCGCCTTAGGTGGCCCCTTGCTCCATCGATCACATCAGCCCTGCAGGCGTTCCTTGATCATTATTTATATGCCGCAATAATGTGTAGTCTTGCATAGGCAATCCCGGAACGATCGCGATGGCGGTCGGCTCCGGGATTTTATTTTGGCTGTGTTTAGTTAGATCATAGTTAAGGGGAGTAGTATTCCCAACCAAACCGGGTAATCGCGTCCCACGCGGTCTCCAAGCGCCGCATTACCCAACCAAACCGGGTAATCGCGTCCCTTGTGGTCTCCAAGCGCCGAATTACCCAACCAAACCGGGCAATTACGTTCCGCGTGGTCTCCAAGCGCCGCATTACCCAACCAAACCGGGCAATTACGTTCCGCGTGGGCTCCAAGCGCCGAATTACCCAACCAAACCGGGTAATTCCGTCATAATAGGGACACGGTACATTTTAAGCAATGATCTGGAATACAACCTTCATTTTTTACTTTACCCTGGAGTTGCTCCATGGTTTACAATGGGAGGCAGATCGGCATTCCTTACGGATTCTAAAGCTGTTCTTGACGGACTGGGCCATAGGAAGGGGAGCAAGTGCATGGCGGTTTGGAGAAGGTCGGCAGCTTCCATACGCAAAGCCTTTCGATTTGCCGGTGCAGGATTGACAGCAGGACAGAAGTGGCGATTGGCGCTCCCCGGACCGATCTTGTCGGTCGGCGGCGTGCTCATTCACAATGTGTTCATCAAATACTACACGGACATGATTGGCCTCAGCCCCCGATACATGGCCTGGGTGTATATCATCTACAATATTTGGAACGCCGTGAACGACCCGATGATCGGCGTCTGGATCGACAGGATGAGACATCGCCCAAGGCGCGGCAAGTATGTGTATGTAATGCGGGTGACGGTGCCGTTCATGATCGTCTCATCCTTCCTGATGATATTGTCAAGCCCGTCATGGGACGATTGGATGATCTTCCTTCTGTACACCGTAGAGTTATTCATCTATGACACGGCTGCAACCGCTTACGGAATTGCCTATCAATCTTATGTATTGGTTGCCGCTCCGACGACGGAGGAACGCGTCGATGTCAATATCATGCAAAACTATGTCTCCCAGGTCATGTCATTCCTCATTACGATGATTCCGACGTTGCTGCTTGTCGGCGACGGCAAGCGGGAGGTGATTATTCCGGTGTTCACCGGGATCATTCTGGCGGAGTCGGTCTTCTTCAGCCTGGCGCTCAGAGGATTGCGGGATGATGCGCAATTGTACGAATCGTTGGAGAAGCAGCACGGAGACCGCAAAAGCATCTGGAAAGAATCTTGGCCGATCATCAAATCCCGTCCGTTCGTCGGGTATGTTCTCTTTTCGATTCTCGCCATCGGGCCTGCAAGTTTTTATTTCACGCCCTATCTGTACTACATCGACGATGTTATTCGGGCAAGCGGCGTCCAAGCGACGATCGTGGATGTCGGTTCGCATCTGATCGCCCTTGCTTGCTTGCCGTTCGTCGGCTCGTTCGTCAAGCGGAAAGGCACGAAGATCAGCTACTATTGGGGACTCGCGACCGCCTTGCTCGGCTACGGCGGCGTCTTCTTCGCCGACAATATATGGACGGCGGCCGCTTCATACGTCATGATCGTGTTTACCGTCAATTATTTGCGTACGATGATGGCGCCCATGGGCGCTTTGATCATCGATAACGATGAGCGGGCAACCGGCGTGAGGAAGACGGGATTGTTCAACGGTCTGTTCTCACTGTTTATCGTGGCGTTCTCCAGCCTGCAGACGGTTGTCTTCATGCAGGTGATCGATGTTTTCGGTTATGACGGCATGGCTTCCGTTCAATCGGATTCGGCCGTATTCGGCATCCGGGTCGCAACAGGACTGATCCCGCTTGCAGCCTTGTTCCTTGGCCTGATTCCGATGGCGATTTATCCGTTCAACAAACGGCAGGAAGATGAGATCTCCGCATTCAGCAACGCAGCCAGAAGAGGAGGGACGACTCTTGAATGACACCAAGTTGAAGCTGAAGTTCACGATCGGCGAAGTTTCCAAAATATTGGACATCCCGATCGATACGCTGCGGTATTACGACAAAATTGGGCTACTGCCGCCCCGTGAGCGGGAATCGAACGGTTATCGTTATTACGATCTCGAGCAGTTTGACGCCTTGTTCACGATTCGCATGCTCCGGGCGATGGATGTATCGATCGAGCGAATTTCAGCACTTCTGAAGGAAGACAATCTGCAGGAGTTGGAGAGGCTGCTTTCCGCCAAGCAGACCGACATTCATCGCGAACTTTCATATTTGCACCATCTTGCCATGAAGCTTGATGCGTTCAAACAACAGATGGCGAGATTTAACAGCGAGGATGTCATCGAGCTGGTGAATGCACCGCCGTGCTGGGTGCTGCTGACCGATTCGATTATGGAAAGCGGGGACCGCAAGCTGGGCAGCCGGGTTCAACAACAGGTGCGCAATATTACGACACATCAGGAATGGATCGCCTTCTGCCACGTCATCTCGATCGTGTCGAAGGACAACGTGGAGACCGGTCAATACCACAGCTATTTGCATAACGGCATATTGTCGACCATTCCGATGGATGAGTCGCCTGGCTCCTTCCAGAAGCGGGAAGCGAGATATTGCGCCAGGAAATATGCCATGATCGGCCGCGACCGCTACAGTGAAATCGACGAGCATTACGAGCGGATCAAGCAATTCATTCACAAGCGCAGCCTTCGGATCGCAGGCGATTCGCTTGAAGTCAATCTATACAACCAGTACAACCAACATTATATAGAAATTAATATACCGGTTGAAGAAAGCGAATAAGGGAGAGAAGAAAAATGAAAAAACTGATGGCAGACGGGCAACGGTTGGTCAATGAAGACGGGTCCCAAGTGATTCTGAACGGCATCAATCTGGTGTGCAAGGATAAGTCGAAGGGGTACGTGCACCCTTGCGACGAGAGCCTATTCGCTTGGTTTCGAGGACAGGGCTTCAACGTCATCCGGCTGGGCCTGATCTGGGACGGCGTGGAACCGGAACCGGGCGTGTACGATGATCAGTATTTGGCGAGGATCAAGCAACAGGCCGACTGGGCGGCCAGGCACGGCATCTATGTGTTCCTGGATATGCACCAGGACTTGTACAGCCTGCTGTACGGAGACGGAGCGCCGCCATGGGCGACGATAACGGATGGCCTGCCTCATGTCGAAGGGCCGATGTGGAGCGACGCCTACCTGATTAGCCCGGCTGTAGGCCGCGCACTCGATCACTTCTGGCGGAATTCCCCTGCATCCGACGGGATTGGTTTGCAGGATCATTACGCATCGATGTGGCAGCATGTCTCGCGGTTCTTTGCGGACTGCCCGAACTTGATCGGCTACGACATTATGAATGAGCCATATCCGGGATCCGGCGGGGAAGAAGTGTTCGGCGCCATCATCGCCGCTTACGCCCAGCGTGTCTTGGGGTTGGCTGAAGCAGATGCGGAGTCGCTTGCCAGTCTGTGGTTTGACGAGGAGAAGAAGCAGGAAGTTCTTGCAGGCATGGCGGATATGGAAGTTTATGGTATGCTTGCGGAGAGCGCCAAGTCGGCTTCACAGGCGTTCGAGCGCGAAGTGCTCTCTCCATTCTACGACAAGATGGGGACAGCGATTCGCCGGGTGGACCCGGATCGCTTCCTGATGCTGGAGACGAGCTATTTCGCCAACATGGGCATCGAATCCGGCGTGGAGCTCGCCCGGGATGCGGCAACCGGAAGTGCGGACCGCCGGCAAGTGTACGCGCCTCACGGCTATGACTTGGTGGTCGATACGGAGCATTACGAAATCTATAATCAGGATCGTATCGATCTGATCTTCGCTGCCCATCGCAGAGTCCAGGAACGGCTCCATGTGCCTGTGCTCGTCGGGGAATGGGGAGCGTTCACGGATCATCCGGCGACATTCGAACTGACGAAGGAGATTCTCGCCATCTTCGAGCAATACTTGTGGAGCAACACCTACTGGTGCTGGGTCGACGGACATCGGCAAACGCCGTATGCGGCAGCGCTGAACCGGGCGTATCCGCAAGCGACGAGCGGCAAGCTTGTCGAATACCGATATGAACGCGAGAAGGGCATCTTCCGCATGGTCTATGAGCCGGCCGGCCATGAGGAGTCATGGATCTATCATCCTCACGCCGCTCGACTCGCCGCCGAGATGGTGGCCATCGACGGCACATCTGCCTGTCAGATCGAGATTCGGCCGTTTCCGGACGCGGAAGGCGGCATCGTGGCCATTCGCGCGCCGCAAGGCAGCGGGTCTGTCATTGTGACGATCCGGGAGTAAGCCTGACGATGACTTCTATCCGGAGCGCGCCTCCAGTCGGGCAGATTCGGGGATTGACGGTCGAGGGCAACGGCTCGCTGTTCAGATTTACAGCCTGTGCGAACGCGGAACTAGAAGGAAATTCGTTCGAAGATGGAGAAAGCTATCAATCAGAACAAGAAAGAAATCAGGAGGTGCAGCAACCGGATGAAGAGCAGGTTGAAAATAGGCATGATCGGATTGGGCGGCCGCGGCATGGGATTGATGGGGATGATCCTGAAGAACGCGCCGGACGTTGAGGTTGCGGCTGTATGCGATTTATACGAAGATCGGCGCGAGCAGGCTGCGGACAAGGTAGAACAGGAGAGGGGGCGGCGACCGCGAACGCTGGAACGGTACGTCGATGTGCTGGCGATGCCGGATCTTGATGCCGTCGTCATCGGCGCTTCGTGGGCCGACCATATCGAGATCGCCGTTGCCGCTATGGAAGCGGGGAAATATGCGGCTTGCGAGGTAGGCGGCGCGTATTCGATTCAGGAATGCTGGCGGCTTGTGGAGACGTATGAGAGAACAAAAGTACCGTGTATGATGATGGAGAACTGCTGCTATGGCCGAGATGAGCTGATGGTGTTGAATATGGTCAAGCAGGGGGTGTTCGGAGAGATCGTCCACGCCTCGGGCGGCTATCATCACGATCTTCGCAGCGAGATTGCTGGTGGAGCCGAGAACCGGCATTATCGACTGCAGCAGTATATTCACCGCAATTGCGAGAATTACCCGACGCACGAGATCGGGCCGATCGCGCGGGTTCTGGACATCAATCGCGGCAACCGCATGCTGTCTCTCGTGTCCATCGCCTCCAAGGCGAGAGGAATGCAAGATTATATCGGTCGGAATATGGCTGGCGATCATGCTTTGGCGCACACGGATTTTGCCCAGGGCGATATCGTCACGACCGTGATCAAGTGCGCGCGGGGCGAGACGATCACGATTACGCTGGATACGACGCTGCCTCGTTATTATTCGAGAGGCTTCACGGTGAGAGGGACGAAGGGGATGTTCACGGAAGAGAATCGTTCCATCTTCCTGGACGGCGATCACGATGAACTCCACTCCGAGTGGCAGGGTCAATGGGGGAATGCGGACCAATTCCGCGCGCAATACGAGCATCCGATCTGGCAGAAATATATCGAAGAAGGCGTGAAGGAAGGCCACGGCGGCATGGATTGGCTCGTATTCGCCGACTTCTTCGAGAGCGTCAAGCAAGGAAAGCAAACGCCGATCGACGTATACGATATGGCTGCCTGGATGTGCCTCTCCACGTTGTCCGAGGATTCGATCGCGCTCGGCGGGCACCCGGTCGCAATCCCCGATTTCACGAATGGCAAGTGGATTGTACGGGAATAGCGTTATCACAATACTATTAACAACAATAACAGACGCCAATCATGAAGGGAGTCTCCTTATTAAGGCGACAGGCGGGTAATCAGTTTGAACACCTTGATGAAATAATATGGCCGCATTCCAGATCATTGTTGCTTTAAATGTACCCTGTCCCGATTATGACAGAATTACCCGGTTTGGTTGGGAATACTACTCCCCATAGCTACAATCAAGTTGAATACAGCCAATAATATTAATTTCTGTTCTGCCCGCCGTGGCTCCCGGAGACAGAACGCAGATATCGTTTGGGATATCGCAATCGTCACCCTAACATCAGAATCTCCCGCAAATCTTCCTCCGTGAGCGAAGACAGCGCCTCGTGCCCCGGCTGGATCACTTCCTCGATCAAGTGACGCTTGCGCTGCTGGAGCGAGTACATCTTCTCTTCCACTGTGTCCCGCGCGACCAGGCGAATGACTTGCACGACCTGTTTCTGGCCGAAGCGGTGGGCGCGGTCCGCCGCCTGCTCTTCGACGGCCGGATTCCACCACATGTCGTACAGGATGACGGTGTCCGCTCCGGTCAGGTTGAGCCCGGTGCCGCCGGCTCGCAGCGAGATCAGGAAAACGTCGCGCTCCCCGTCGTTGAACCGCTGGCACAACTCGACCCGCTCGGCGGACGGCGTGGCGCCGTCCAGATAGAAGAACGGTATATCCCGCTCGTCGAGCTCGCGGCCGATGAGGTCCAGCATGGCGGTGAATTGCGAGAAGACGAGCATCCTTCTCCCCGCGCTGCGGGCTTCCTCCACGACTTCCAGCAGTTGCTCAAACTTGGCCGAGCGTCCGCCGTAGCCTTCCACGAAGAGCGCGGGGTGACAGCAGAGCTGGCGCAGCCGCGTCAGTCCGGCCAGTATTTGAATGCGCTGTTTCTCCTCGCGTACGCCCTGCTTCGTCAGGAACTTCAAGCTTTCCTTCTGCAGCTTGGCCAAGTGAGCGATGTACAGCTTCTTCTGCTCGGGCAGCAGCTCGGAGGCGTGCACGGTGTCGATCTTCTCCGGCAATTCCGTCAGCACGTCGCGTTTCAAACGGCGCAGCAGGAACGGGCGGATGCGCCTGGCCACCGTCTCTGGCGGCAGCTCGCCGAAAGACGCCTTGTCCGGGAACAGTCCGGGGAATACCGTATCGCAAATGTTCCACAAATCGTTCAGACGGTTCTCGACCGGCGTCCCGGTGAGCGCGAAGCGGTGTCTCGCCTGGATCGCCTTCACGACCCGCGCCGTTTGGGTGTAATCGTTCTTGAAATATTGCGCCTCGTCCAGGATCAGCGTATGGAACTTTTTCTCCGGGCCCGCATACCACGCGTGGTCGCGCAGCAGCAGAGGATACGAGGTGATGACCACGTCCGCACCGGCCCAGTCGTCTACGATTGCGCGCCGCGCGGACTTGTTGCCGTCCGCGACGACCGCTTGCACCTCGGGTGCGAATCTGCCTAATTCGGCAAGCCAGTTATATAGAAGGGACGCGGGACATACGATCAAGGCGGGCAGTCGCTCCGACCGGATCTCGGGCAGCATCGAGAGGAGGAAGGCGATGCTTTGCAGCGTCTTGCCGAGCCCCATATCGTCGGCGAGAATGCCGCCGAAGCGGAAATGCGCCAGCGTCCGCATCCATTGATAACCGACCGTCTGGTAGTCGCGGAGCACCGCTTGCAATCCGACCGGCACAGGGAAATCAAGGTTGTCCGGATGCGCCAGATCGTCCAGCAGCTTGCGGAATGCCGGGCCCAGCTTGATGCCGGCGCTTCGCTGCTCCGGATCGATCAGATATAATCCGCGGATGAGCGGCGCCCGGATGTCCGCACCCGTCACCTCCAGGTTGCGCATGCCCATCTCGTTCAGGAACCGGATGATTTCCCGGAATTCGGCGCCGTCCAGCGGCATAAGCGCGCCGCGGCGAAGCTTGTAATACTTCCGCTTGTCCGATACGGCATTGAGCAGATCGCGAATCTCGTCCGGCGGAAATCCGTCAAGCTCAAATCGGCACGACAGCCAGTCGTTCTTTTCGTTCGCATCCATGTAAATCTTCGGCGGCACATGCCCTTTGAACAGCCTGGCTTTGACGGCGGAAGTCGCATAGATGTCCGCCATCGGCTCCAGCCTGGGAACGATCCGATGCAGGAATTCGAACTCTCTCTCTTCGTCCGTCATGAAATACCCGCTCTCCGAACGGGTGAAGGCACTCTCCTCCATCAGCGTCAAGATGTGCCGTTCCTTCTCTGCGTCCCTAACGAGAATACGGCCGGCGACGCGGCTGCGTCCATCCGGTTCCAGCGGGTTAAGGACGAGCTCGCCATAATGAAATTCCAGCCCGGCAAGCAGCCTGTCCTTGACCCGGTCCAAATACAGCTTGGCCTTGAGCGGTACTTGCGTTAGCCGCTCGGCAACTTGCGGAGCGATCCGGACCTGACCAAATCTTGCAAGTCCGGGAACGACTTTCTGCATATAGGCATCCATTTGATGACCGGGAATCCGAACGGCGGGCGCGCCGCGGACGTCATCCGCCATGCCGGCTGTTGCCAGCATATGCCGAAGGCCGGCGAGCTGTCTGCCCGCGCCTTCCGGCAGCTTCAGCAGGCAGCCGTCGTGGATTGCGATCCCGTAATCTTCCATGATCGTCACGTCCGCCAGTCCTTGCACCGTGAGCCGGTAATCCGCCGATCCGGGCACCGCCCGGTCCAGCTCGAATACGAGCGGCAGCCTCTCGTCCGACAACCGGATCTCTTCGTAGACGCGATCGCCGGCTTCCAGTCGCACTATCGGCGCCGCGCCGAGCAGCGGCAGCAGCGTCGGCCAGAACACGGGCGGGATGAGGAGGGTGCGATCATCTGTCGCGGGGATTCGCCCATACGGGAACAGGTGCGCGGAGGATTCCCGATACAACTTCTCCTGGCTGCGGATCCGGATCAGCAGCCGAAGGACCGCATCATCCTCCGCGCCGAACGAATGGCGGCTCGGTTCATATTCGCAGTGCCTGGAGAACGCATATGCGGTGCCTTGCTCGATCTTGTCGAGCAACTCGCGAATGCGCGGGACAACGTACAATTTCCCGGGCCCTACCTTCATCTCCAGCCCAAACAGCGCCTTCCGGTTACCATAGGGAACCGGATACAAGGCGAATGCCGCGTGCAGCAGCGTCCTCTTCTCCAGCAGCAGCCGGTGGCGGCTCGGCCTGTGAGGCTGGCCGTCGAATAAGGCCAGAATGTCGTCTGCCAGCTCGCGATCTCCTTCGTCCAACGGATCAATCCCGTCGTCCAAGTCTTTGTCGATATCCGGATGCAGATCGTCGGCGTCAGCTTGCCCCATCTCCGTCTCCAGCAAATATAGCAACACTGCCGCGATATGCTGACATTGCTGCCGATACGATCCGAGGGAGGGACAAGTGCAGGAAGTGTCGATAGCGCCTTGTGCGGGTATTGAAACTTTCACCACATATCGATCGTTTATACCTTTAACCGCGGCTTCGCAAGTGCCGGCTTTCGGGTCGAGACGCATCATTTCGACCTTGCGGGACCGCAACAATCGTTCGCCCTTCGCGTATGAAGTTTGACCACACATCTTCAGGATGGATGGCGGAGTCAAGTGGATTCGTCGCATGTCGCCAGCTCCCGTCTGCCGAGAATCTTCCATTCTGATCATAGCAGAAGAAGACGAACGGCTCCATCGGGCAGCTTCAGGAAATAGGATCGGGTATGAAGAGACTAGGAACAGGGAAGGAGATCGCTCATGAGAAGACAATGGAGCTGCGCGGCGCTTGCCGCCCTGCTCGCGGTTACAGGCATGGCTTCCGCCGCGCCCGTGTCCGCTGCCAACCTCGAGTCGTCGATAGCGGCGGCTTCCGCAACACCGCCGGCATCGGCGCCCCCGCACTCGGCGCCACCGGCAACAACGACGCCGCCTGCGGCACCGGTGCAGACGTCCCCGGCGAAAGTCAAGATCGGCGGGGAATTGGTCGCATTTCCCCAAGCCTATCCCGCCGTCATCCGCCAAGATCGGCTGTTCGTGCCGATTCGGTTCTTCGAGCATGCCGGCATTCAGGCACAAGTATCTTCCTATGATGCGACAGGGGAAGCGGATCTGCTCATCAAAAATTTCCGTTCGAGCATCCAGATGAAGATCGGGCAGGAGACGTATCGCTACTTCCTGTACAAGGACGAACAGAATTTCACCCGTACGGCAGCCGGCATGTCGCCTTATTGGGAAGGCGGGCAGCCGATGGTTCCGCTGCGGCCGGTGGCGGAAGCGCTCGGGCTGGAAGTGTCGTGGGACAGCAAGGATCGCGCGGCCGTGCTGCTCACGGATGATGCATACCGGGGGAACCTGCATACGGCCAAGGATTGGAGCGCTTGGCTGGGCGATCTGCCGGCGGACGAAAATTACGAATCGGTCGCGGCGATCTCGGATGCGGATATCAAGCAGTACATCCTTGACGGCAAGCTTGATATTCTGGATTACAAGCTTGTATCGAAGTATAAGGCGGTCGTACTCGAAGTCCGCGGCGAAGAGACGTCAGTGTATGCTATCCTGCGTTCCCGCAATGGCAAGCTGAAGAGCGAGGATGTCACCTATTGGACGGAAGCGGATGAAGAAGGATTTTCGGCCAAGCGCGGTTACGGCTTCGTCGGCGTCGTCGTCCATGAGAAAGGCCAATCGCACGAGATCGAATACGGCATCGTCAATACCTACTATAATCAAGGCGAAGTGAAGAAGGAGAAAGTGACGTTCGATACGGGCAAATTCGGCTTGCTGGTGAAGCTTCCAACGGCAAACGCGGCGGGTACGGTATATTTCTATGGCAAGAATGGGTATTCACACGAGGTTCGTTTCTGGTAAAGTGATTCTTGTAATGTAAACGAAATGCCAGAGGAGAGAGCCCGCGAGATGAGCATACCCGAAACGATTCGATTATGGCCCGGCACACCGTCATACGGTGAAGGCGTGCAGCCAACGCAGGACCCGACCTTGACGCTGTATCCCGTCCCGAATGCGCGCGGATTGGTAGTCGTCTGTCCCGGCGGAGGATACCAAGGATTGGCCGATCACGAAGGCGGACCGGTTGCCGAATGGCTGAATGCGATCGGCATCTCCGCGATCGTGCTGAAATACCGAGTGTCGCCTTACCGTCATCCGGCTCCGCTCGCCGACGCGTCCAGGGCGATCCGCCATGCGAGAAGCTTGGCTGCCGAGTGGGGCCATTCTCCGAATCGCATCGGAATTTTGGGTTTTTCCGCCGGGGGACACTTGGCGGCTTCGGCCGGCACGTTGTTCGGCCTCGGCCATTCGGCGGCGCAGGATCCGCTGGACCGGCTGCCCAGCCGGCCGGACGCGATGATTCTGTGCTACCCGGTCATCACGTTCGAAGAGCATCGCCATCACGGTTCGATGGTGAACCTACTGGGAGCAGAGGATCCGGCTACCGAGAAGCGCCGTCATTTGTCCATCGAACAGCAGGTGAGCAGGACAACACCGCCCGCGTTCATCTGGTTCACGGACGACGACGCAGCTGTCCCCGTCGAGAACGGTCTCCTGATGGCGGGAGCGCTCAGCAGGCATCGCATCCCGTTCGAATTCCATGTGTTCGAGCACGGCCGCCACGGCTTGGGCCTGGTCGCGAACGCAGCCGACGCGGACTTGACCGCCCGGGCATGGACAGGCTTGTGCGAGGCATGGCTGCGCAAGCAAGGATTCTAGCAGATCGATCCTGAAGTAACGTTACCAGAACGCCGTAACTGGGTTTCATCAGGTTAGCATCTGCTGCGGGGATCCACTAACAAACAACTACACAACGCACGGTTCTTTGTCTGGCACCGCCCTACTATTCGCCCAATGACCGCAGATCAACTGTATGTTCTGCTTTACTTTTCAACAAAACATACTTTTTATCGCAAATGAACTGTACAAAAGAAAATACATCTCATCCGAATGTAACGATGTTCCAGAAAACCGTCATATGGATAGACGGAAAGAGCAATCCAGATGGCATCGATCGATGATGCTGCTGCCTGGATTGCTCTTTTTCTTCACTGTATCGTGCCCCAAGGCGTCATTTATACTTCCCTGATTTGATGTATCTTCCATTCAAACGGAATGATCCGGTTCATCGTGGGCAATCTAAGGACAGGAAAGGCGATCATGGCATGAAAATCGATTCGTGTCCGCGCGGACAACGAGGAGGCATGAAGCTTGAGGAATAAATTCGGGATTGCCTTGTTGGCGGCGATGCTCGTACTGACGGTATCGGCTTGCCAGAGCAACAACAACGGCGCGTCGAACCAGGCGAACCCGCCAGCGGCATCGCCGACCGGCACGACAGCGGCACCAGGCGGCACCGTGGCGGCGGCTGATGCCGAAGCGCTGTACAAGAGCAAATGCGTGGCTTGCCACGCTGCCGATCTGCACGGAGGCATGGGCCCCAACTTGCAAGATGTCGGAGCCAGAATGTCGACGGACGACATTGCCGCCAAAATCGCCAACGGCGGCGGGGGCATGACGGCATTCAAGGGCATATTGACCGAGGACGAAATCCTTGCGCTGACCGATTGGCTGGCAAGCAAGAAAGGGTGAGTCGACGTTATCATGGACTTGTGCGGAGGTTGAATATGAAGGTATCGGAAAGACCGAACTTGATTATCATTTACTTGGAGGATCTTGGCTATGGCGACTTGGGCTGTTATGGTTCGGAGACATGAAAGACGCCGCATCTGGACGAATTGACTGCCAGCGGTGTCCGCTTCACAGACTGGTATTCCAATTCCGCTACATGACGGAGTTGATCACCGAGAAAGCCGTGGCGTTCGTGAAGCAGGCGGCCCATGTTGACGGAGCCAAAAGGCAATATCGCGTCCTATCGCGCCGTCTCCTTCGCGGAGAGCGGCGTTTTTTTGTATCCCGCCGGCAGAGCCGCGCTATTGATAAGCTTGCCGTCTATATTCCTTGGGCGTCAGGCCGCGGTGTTTGCGAAACACCTTATGGAAGAAGCTGATATCCCCGAACCCCGCCTCATAGGCGATGTCCGTTATTTTGCGGTCCGTTTCCACGAGCAGCATGCAGGCATACTGGATGCGGACCTTGTGGATGTATTCTACGAGACTGCTGCCCGTTGCTGCGCGGAATTTAGCCGTAAAGGAGGAGACGCTCGTCCGGCAGAGCCGGCTGACCTGCTCAAGCGTCAGCGGTTGACGGAACTCCTGCTCGATGAAATGGCATACGGACTCGATCCAGTCCCGATCGCCGACCGTTGGCAGCGGACCGATGCCAGGCTTGTTGTCCAGAAAGCGGCTCAGCCAGACGAGACACTCGATCCACCGGGTCTTGACCAGCAGGTTCCAGCCCTCGCGCTGTGCCGAATATTCGCTGTAAATCGTGTCCAGATGGTGAAGGATGACCGAGCGCTGCTCTTCCTGAAGCGGCTGGTAGGGAACGAATGAGGCGCTTCGCCGCAGGAAGGGGAGCAGGTAGAAGAACTGGACGAAAGCGGGCAGCAGGAGAAGAGAATCCAGCTCCCTGCGCAGGAAATCAGGGTCGAACAGGACGTTGTAAACGATCGTCTCCTCGCCGGTTCCGGTATAGCTGTGAAAGATGTTCGGTTCAATCACGAATACGTCGCCCTTTTGCAGCGTATAGCGATTGCCCGCCATCTCGTGCTCTGCATGGCCGGATACGACGAATACCAGCTCGACGAAATCGTGCGTGTGGGATGAGATAGACTCGCGCGGCTGAATCGCGTACCTGTCGATATGGAACGGAAAATCTTCATTCTTGAAATAATGCGCGCCTGTATGAACGTTCATAAGGCCCCCTCCCCCTCCTTATAGAAAGAGTATAGCGCAGAGTTCGCCCGATTGCTTGGCGGATCGCCTGCTTTTTTTAGCAAATCCGCCAAGATTGAATAGCCGCCTAACCCTTACAGTAAAAGTGAAGACAATCAGGGAAAGGGTGAATGGCTTTGTTGGACCATACGATCAAATTGACGGATGAGCAGGTAAGCTACTACAGGGAAAACGGTTTTGTCCAGGTGGACAATATGTTAACTTCGGAAGAATTGGAAGAGTTGCGCGAAAACCTGGAGGAGGCGATGGGCGTCCAAGGAAGCCGCGGGGTCCAAACTTCCGGCGCCGGCGATCTCTACTACAAGGTACTGAACCAGAGGGTCAACACGTGGCGCGATCACGGCGGGATGGCGCGGTTCGTTCTGTCGAAGCGGTTCGCGGACGCGGCGAAGCAGTTGACGGGCTTTTCCGGCATCCGGCTCTTCCATGATCATGCCCTGTTCAAGATGCCGCGGGATTCCAAGCCGACGCCCTGGCACCAAGACTGGCCTTACTGGCCGATGAACGAGACCGGAGCGATGTCGATTTGGATTGCGCTGGACGATGTAGACGAGAACAACGGCTGCATGATGTTCGTTCCGAAATCGCAAAAAGTGAAAAATCTCAAGACGATCGACTTGGTCAATCCGGAGGATATATTCAATGACGAAGGCGCGACAGGGGTCGATCGCAACACGGCGGCCATCGTCCGCTTGAAAGCCGGCAGCTGCACGTTCCACGACGGCTTGACGTTCCATTACGCGCATGCCAACACGACCGACCGCCCGCGCCGGGCGCTTGCGATCATCTATATGGCGGACGGCACGACCAATAGCGGCTCGAGCCATGTTTGCACCGACGGACAGGGATTCGGGAAAGGGGACGTGCTTCGGGGCGGCATGTTTCCGAAACTGGCGTAGCGCAGCGGCACGTTGCCTGGGAGGATGATGATTCAATGGAAGCTGTCGGCACCACGCTCGTACGCTCGCAAGGCACGCTGGAAGAAGCGCTCGCGCTGGTCAGCCGCATGGGGTTCCGCCTAGTCGAACTTGGGGTGCAGCCCTGGTGCGACCTGAAGCCCGAAAAGCTGCTGGCTTGCTATGAGCAAGAAGTTGCCCGCGTCCGGAGTTTGCTGGAGCAGCATGATTTAACCGCCGTAGCGCTGAATGCCGGTTTGGTTGAACGGACCGCAGAGGGAATGCGGATGCTGGCCGCATTGGCTCATGATTTGTCCGTAAAGCTCGTCACCCTCAATCCGCGCTCCCCGGAAACCGGCTTCCCGGAGGAAGCTGGGGAACTTCGCGAGTTTGCAGGCATTTGCAAGTCCCAAGGCGTGCAGGCTGCCGTCGAAACCCATATGTTCTCCACGACGGAGCAGCCCGAGAATGCGCTAAAGCTGGCGCAGCAGGTTCCGGGTCTCGGACTCACCCTGGACGTATCGCACTATTATTGCAACGGGAGCGAAGACCGGATCCGACCGCTGCTCCCTTACGTCAAGCATGTGCATATACGCGATTGCGGGCGAACATGGGACCGTATCCAGATGCCGTTCGGCGAAGGGCTGCTCGACCTGAAGCGCTGGGCGGACGAGCTGCGCACGGCCCGCTACAACGGTTGGATGGCCGTCGAGTATATCGACTTGCCGGAGGTCGCTTTCCCGGTAGAAGAGGCAACGGTGAACTGCAAAAAAGCCATTGAGGCGACATGGAGAGACGAATGAAATGAACATGCGAAAAGCTGTCGTCATCGGCTGCGGCGGCGCGGGCACCAACCACGCCGTCGGCTATTCCAAGCTTCCCGGCGTGCAATTGGTCGGCGCCGCCGACATCGATTTGTCTAAAGCGCAAGCGCTCACGGCCAAAGTGGGCGGAAAGGCGTACGCTTCCTTCGAAGAGTTGATCTTAACGGAAAGGCCGGACCTCGTGTCAGTATGTACGCGCGAGTATGATCATGACCGGCCCGCGATTTTCGCCCTGGAGCATGGCTGCCATGTGTTGAGCGAAAAAATAATGGCGCATAGCCTGCAAGCGGGGACCGACATGGTGGAGTCGGCCAAGCGATCGGGCAAACGGTTGGGTGTCGATTATAACTACCGTTTTATCGACAGTATTCAAATTTTGAAACAACAGCTGGATTCTGGCGCGATTGGAGAGGTCAAAACAGCATCGTTTCAGGTTCACGCTTACTGCCACCATCATGCGCTCGATCTGATCCGGTATCTGTTCGGCGATCCGGACGAACTGATCTCCACGTTGACCGAAGCCGATGCGGAACGGAATTACCCTTGGGATCTCGCGCATGAAATGCTTTATATTCCTTCCTACAACGAAACGACGGTCATGCGCTTCGGCATGATGCTGCTTACGCTAACCGCATGCCACCGGTCCTTCCAATATCCGTTGATGGAAATCGAAATGACCGGTACGAATGGCGCTCTCCAACTACGCCGCATGCAGGCCGATTCCGTCAATGGCGAAGTGACCATCCAGCGCGAGAAGAGGATCGATCGGATCGTGCCGGGACCTTTAACGCTGGACGATACCTTTTACCGCTCCGTCGCCGGTTGGGTGGATTCCCTGCTAGGCCGTCAAACCGCGAGCGCGACCGGGGAGGACGGATTGCAAGCGATGCTGCTGGAGCAAGCGATATCCCGATCCCATCGGGAAAAACGTTATGTAGCCGCAGCGGCAGGACATGCATAAGGCTGAAATCCATACGCGCGATCGCCAAAAGATGGCTCCTGTATCCGACAGGGGTCATCTATTGTTGCTTATCTGAGCAAGGACAGGAGGTTTATCGGTGTTCCGATGGTTATCCCAATTGACGATCCTCCAAAAGCTGATCCTCACGTTTCTGCTCGTTCTCACGCCTTTGTATATATTGAGTTTATCGATGAACGAGTCCGGCTCCGAGACGCTCAAGTCGGAGATCTCGAAATCCATGCTGTCGAAAGTCGACTATTACATGAATACGATCGACTCCGAATTCAACCGCATCATCAAGCAGGAGATCGAACTGATGTACGATGACGATCTGTCCAAGCTGAGCGTGGCTTATTCGGCGATGGACAATATCGAGCGGATGCAGTCGACCCGCAGGCTCGTCAAGCGGCTGGAAACTTTGAAGAGCGGCAATCGCTACGTGAAGGACATAGCCGTTTACGTCAGCGACATCGGGAGCATCTTCGCCACCGCCAGCTCTACCGTGCCTTTTCCGACCGACGAGTTTTTCCATTCCCCGATGTCGAAGGAACGGCACGATTCTCCGATCCGACTGTGGAACGGGCGGATGTTCATCAGTTTCCCCTTCCCGGAACGGGCTTTCTTCGGCGAATCCGGAAAGCCTTCTTTCGTCGTTCATGTCGAAATCCACGTACAGGAATTGGTCAACGACTTGAACCGTTTCGTCTCCCATGAAGAAGGAGGCACGGTGTTGGCGGATTCGGCCCGGTCCTGGATCTTGTCGGATCGGGGGGAATCGCCTTTTCAGGATCGTATGCTCGCTTGGCTGGACGATACGACCGCGGCGGCTCAAACGAGCGGAACCGGAACGTTGGCGATCGAACATAGGAAGTATATGGTGACGTATCAGAAAGCCCCGAGCATCGGCGCGGTTATGCTGACGTATACGCCGGAGGAGCAGATGCTCCAACCCATCCTGAAATATAAACGGTGGTATTGGCTGCTATCGGTAGTCTCCTTGTTCATCGTCCTGATCTTCTCCTATTCGATCTATAGCTTGATTCACCGGCCGCTCGTCCGTCTGCTTCAATCTTTCCGAAGCGCCGAGATGGGGAAATTCCAGCGAATCGGTTCGTATCGGTTCAAAGATGAATTTTCGTATTTGTATTTTCAATTCAACCAGATGATCGAGCGGCTGCAGGTGTTGATTCACGAAGTCTACGAGCAGCGGTACCGCGCTCAACTGGCCGAGTTGCGAAAGCTGCAATCGCAAATCAACCCCCACTTTTTTTACAACAGCTTCTTTATTCTGTACCGCATGGCCAAATCGGAAGATTACGAGAGCGTCATGCGGTTAACGAAACATTTGGGAGAGTACTATCAGTTCATTACGAGAGATGGCCACGACATCATCCCCCTGGATACCGACGTTCAATTCGCGAGGACGTATGCGGAAATCCAAAACATCCGCTTCTCCAGACGCATCGCGATCCAGTTTCCGGACCTTCCGGCGACGATGGGCGCGACTCTCGTCCCGCGGCTCACGCTGCAGCCTTTGATCGAGAATGCCTATAACCACGGCTTGGAGAAAAAGAACGCAGGCGGGCTGATTCGGGTCCGTTTTGCTGAGGAAGAGAGCCAGGTGACGATAACCGTGGAGGACAATGGAGAAGAACTGAATGAAAATCTGCTGATGGAGCTGCAGAGAAGCCTGTTGTCGCCGGACGCGGTCGCGGAAAGCACCGGCATGATCAATATCCATCGCAGAATCCGCATTCATTCCAAAGGGGAGGGCGGCCTTACGCTTTCGCGAAGCGAACTGGGCGGGCTGCAGGTGACGGTCTCCATACCGAAGGAGGGCGAAGGGCATGTATAAGCTGCTGATCGTTGACGATGAAGACATGATCGTGGATGGCCTGCATGCGATATTCACGGAACAGGACGAGTTGGACCTCCAAGTTTACCGGGCGTACTCCGGGGAAGAGGCCATTGACGTGCTCAACCAAACGAGAATCGACGTCGTCCTCTCCGACATTCGCATGCCCGGTATCAGCGGACTCGAGCTTCAAGTTGAAATCACGAAGCGATGGCCGGATTGCAAGGTGATCTTCCTGACCGGCTACAACGAGTTCGAACTGGTTCAGAAAGCCGTCAGGGAAGGCGCCGTCAACTATATTTTGAAAAACGAGGATGACGAAGAAATCATCGAATCGGTCGCGAAAGCGATTGCCCTCACCCGTGCGGAGAGAAGCGCCAAAAACTTCGTCGAAACTGCGAAACAACGGCTCCGGGTCGCCCTTCCCGCTTTGCGGAGCGAGTATTTGAACAAGATCTGCGAAGGATACCGGACCCTCAAATCGCTGACCCCGGAAATCTTCGAGGACCTGGCCGTGAAGCCGGATCTCGACGCGCCTGTCTTTCTTGTTCTGGGAAAGGTCGACGAGTGGAGGCCAGCCTACGGACAAACGGATAAATGGCTTCTGCTCGGCGCCCTTGAAAACATCGGAACGGAGTGTTTTAACGGGTTTATATTGCTCAGGTCGTCCTTTGAAGACCATTCTTTCTTCTGGGTGCTTCAGCCTGCGGACGGTCACTTGGAGTCTCTCCCTTCAGGGAACTCGGGCGCTCTGATCTGCGGCACGCTCGAGAACGTCCAACAGATCGCCGCAGAGCTGCTGCAGCTTCCCGTCTCGTTCTCCACCCTCAGCGGGTCGGTCTCGTGGCACCGCATCGCTTCCGGCTATGCCGCGTTGAAAAGATCGCTGGTTCGAAAGCTTGGCCATGAAATGCTGGTCGTGCTGAACGGAGAGGACGACGAAGCGAAGGAGGATCAAGAGCGGCGGAACGAGCATCACATCCGGATGCTGTTCGGTAACTTGCTGGAAGAAGACGGGGTGTTCGATCCCGAACAAGCCGAGCGAAGTTTCCGGATCCTCGGCGAGATCCGGCAGTTTCTTGCCGTCTCGTACATCGATGCGGCCTTGTATTCGGAATTGTACCTCACGCTCATTTCCAAAATGCTGCAGCAGCTTAATTCGTGGGGCGGTACGGATAACGAAATACTGCTGAAGAGATTGTGGGATCTGCTCGACAGCGAGCATCGGACCGATCCGCAGAAAGGCTTGGAAGCCGTCGGACAGTTGTTGGCTGCGTGGAACGATGCCAAAGGGTCGGAGCGGTTGGAGGCGGGGAGCCGCATCGTCGCCGTCGTGAACCAAATTATCGAGGATCACCTGCACGAGGACCTGTCCCTTGCGTTTCTTTCCGGCAAAGTCTATTTGAATCCGGCTTACTTATCCAGGATTTACAAAAGCCGCACGGGCAAAAATCTGATCGATGCGATTAATGAACGCCGTATTGCCAAGGCCAATGAGCTGCTGGAAGGATCGCTGATGAAAATTATCGATATCGCCCGCGCTGTCGGTTTTCAATCGCCAGCTTATTTCTCCAGGCTGTACAAGAAATTGACCGGGCAAACGCCGCAGGAGCATCGGGATCGGTCGATTCGGTTGAACAACCGGGACGGCTGAATGCTGCATGCATAAATGGTAGAAATCGGGCAACGATCGTCAAGATCGTCCCGTTGTGAGGGACGGTCCCGGACTGGATAATTAAAGCGTATTCAAATACGAGGAGGCTAATCCATGAAAAAGAGAGGTCAATCGAAGACGTATGCGGCCATCTGCGTGATGCTCGCGATCATGCTGGCGCTGTCCGCCTGCGGAGGTAACAAGGGAGCCGAGGGCAGCTCTTCGCCTGCGGCAGCCTCGCCATCTTCCGCAAGCGCGAACGATTCGGGCCAGCCCGGGGAAGGCAAGGCGGAAGAGGATCCGTACTTCGGCAAATACGACCAGCCGATCGAAGTGACGACGGTCCGGAAGCAAGACGATACGTTCAAGTTCGACAGTGGGGAGTCGTTGGACAACAACGTATGGACCCGGACGCTGGAGAGCGAATTGAATATCAAGGTCAAAAACGCATGGGTCGCGAACGGAGAGCAATACGATCAAAAAATGAACGTTTCGATCGCATCGGGCGATCTGCCGCAAATCATTCCCGTGAGCGCGGTTCAATTAAAACAGCTTGTCGAAGCGGACTTGATTATGGATCTCACGGACGTCTACGAGAAGCATGCCTCTCCCTTTCTGAAAGAAATCATGAACCAGGGCGGGCCCGAGGTGATGGCGTCGGCCACCTTCGGAGGCAAGCTGATGGCCATGCCTTTCACCGGCTCTCCGCAAGATGGCTATTCGATGTACTGGGCCCGTACGGATTGGCTGGAGAAGCTGGGCCTGACCGCTCCGAAGACGATGGACGAGTTTTACAAGGTCATGGAAGCGTTCGTGAAAGACGATCCCGACGGCAACGGCAAAGCCGACACGATCGGCCTGTCCATGACGAACGGACTGTTCGGAGTCGGTTATGCGACACTGGAAGGCTTTTTCAATGGCTTTCACGCTTACCCGAGAATATGGCTGGATGACGGAAGCGGCAACCTGGTCTATGGTTCGGTTCAGCCCGAAGTGAAAGCGGCCTTGGTCAAGCTGCAGGAGCTGTACAAGGCTGGCTTGCTGGACCAGGAGTTCGGGGTGAAGGACGGAGGCAAGGCCGCGGAATTGTCCGCATCCGGCAAGGCGGGCCTCCATTTCGGCGGCATGGCGAATTCCATCTGGCCGCTGCAGCCGAGCAGACAGAACAACCCCGATGCGCAATGGCAAGCGTTCGTGCTTCCAACGGTCGACGATAAGCCGGCCCGGACGCCGCACAGCTTGGCCGTCAGCCAGTATTACGCCGTGTCGAAGGGAACGGAACATCCGGAAGCGCTGGTCAAGTCGCTGAACGTATTCGTCGAGAAAGGCTGGGGGAAATCGACGACGCCCGATATCTATTCGCAGCACTTCAACGCGGGCGGCGTGGAGAGACATAAGTACGCGCCGTTCCAGGCTTGGCCGGCCAGAAAAAACCTGGACGCCCATCTCCATGTTTCCGAAGCGGTGCAAT
The DNA here is from genome assembly GCA_023391635.1 of Bacillota bacterium. Classification (GTDB taxonomy): domain Bacteria; phylum Bacillota; class Bacilli; order Paenibacillales; family Paenibacillaceae; genus Cohnella. The sequence goes on from JAEWAQ010000061.1 coordinate 80,254, forward strand.
CCGGCGACGCATCCAAGCTGAACGCGGAGGAAACGGATTACTACAACCGGATCATGAAGTACCGCAACGGCGATACGGATACGTTGAATTGGGCGTATGACCGGGTGTTCGGACCGGAAGGCTCCTTTTCAGTGGTCAATGTTTATGAAGAGAACGACCTGACCGCGAGAAACGGTTTTTACGGGGCGCCGACGCCGACGATGGCGGCGAAAAAAGCGACGCTCGACAAGATTGAGGAAGAAACGTTCACGAAGATCATCATGGGAGAATCGATCGACAACTTCGACAAATTCGTCGCCGATTGGAACAAGCTGGGCGGCAGTCAGATGACGGCCGAAGTGAACGACTGGAATCGATCGAAATAAAGGGATGATCCGAAGGGGAGGATGCTTGCAAGAGGGTCCTCTCCTTCATGGGGAGGTGCATGTCGATGGGGAAACACCGGTTCGCGGATCTCCCGCTTCATTTGATGATTTTGCCGGGCGCCTTCCTCGTGCTGATCTTCAGCTATTTTCCGATGTTCGGCATCGTCATGGCGTTTCAGCACTACATTCCCGCCAAAGGGATACTCGCCTCGCAATGGGTCGGACTCGATAATTTGAAGTTCGTGTGGGACTTGCCCGGATCGATGGTCGTACTGCGGAATACGGTGTTCATCGCGATGATGAAGATCATCGCCGGGCTGTTCGTCCCGATTACCGTGTCCCTCATGCTGAACGAAGTGCGCAAGGAGTTCGTCAAGCGGGGCATCCAGACGCTGATTTATTTGCCTCATTTCTTGTCCTGGATTATTTTGGGCGGCGTGCTGATCGATATTTTGTCGCCTTCCACGGGCTTCGTGAACCAAATCATCAAATCTGTCGGGTTTCAACCGGTTTATTTTCTGGGCAACAATCATGTATTTCCGTACGTACTTGTCGTAACGGATGTATGGAAGGAATTCGGCTTCAGCACGATCGTGTTTCTTGCCGCGCTGACTTCCATTAATCCGGCCTTGTACGAAGCCGCGATCGTCGACGGCGCAAGCCGGTGGAAACAGACGCTGCATATTACTCTCCCGGGCATGATGCCGATCATCGTCCTCATGGCGACCCTGAGTCTGGGCAATGTGCTCAATGCCGGCTTCGATCAAGTCTTCAATCTTTACAGTCCGCAGGTGTACGAAAGCGGCGACATTATCGATACGCTCGTATACCGGATCGGGTTGATTGACGCGCAATACAGCGTGGCGACCGCGGTCGGCTTGCTAAAATCCGCGGTTTCTCTGTTGCTCATCTCGGTGTCGTATTTTCTGGCTTACCGCTATGCGAATTATCGTATTTTCTAAGGGAGGATGGCCGGGTGGTTGAGCGTCTTTCCTTCAGCAGGCGCCTATTCCTTATCGTGAACTATACAGCGCTGATCGTGATGGCGCTCGTCTGCATATTGCCACTTGTGCACGTATTGGCGTTGTCCTTCAGTTCGAACGCTGCCGCGACCTCCGGATACGTGAAGCTATGGCCGGTAGAGTTTACTTTGAAATCTTACGAGTTCGTGTTAGGCCGTCCTGCTTTCATGAAGTCATTGCTCGTGACGCTGGAACGCGTTGCGATCGGCTTGCCGTTTAACTTGCTGCTTACCATACTGATTGCTTACCCGCTATCCAAAGAAGCCGGCAGATTCAAGTTCAGGACAGCCTATGTATGGTATTTCGTGTTTACGATGTTGTTCAGCGGCGGGCTGATTCCGACCTATATGACCGTCAACAAAGCCGGGCTGTTGGATTCGATCTGGGCATTGATATTGCCGGGCGCCGTTCCGGTCTTCAACGTCGTGCTGCTGCTCAATTTTTTCAGGGGACTTCCGAAGGAACTGGAAGAGGCAGCGTTTATAGACGGAGCCGGACATTTCCGGACATTGTGGAAAATTTATTTTCCGCTTTCGTTGCCGGCCATCGCGACCATTGCGCTGTTTACGACCGTCAGCCATTGGAATGCCTGGTTCGACGGTCTGATTTATATGAACTCGCCGGACCATTACCCGCTGCAAAGCTATCTTCAGACGGTCATTGCGGGCAGGGACATGACGCTGGCTTCCTCTACGGATCTGGAGCTGTTGTCCAAGGTGTCGGACCGGACCGTCAAGGCGGCGCAAATCTTCATGGGGGCATTGCCCATCTTGCTCGTATATCCGTTTCTGCAACGGTACTTCGTCAAAGGAATCGTGCTCGGCAGCGTGAAGGAGTAGGAATTGCGGCTCCCGCGCGGGCCGCGAAAACCATATTGATCCAAAAAACGCTCCTCGGAGCGTTTTTTCGTATGATTCGCATTTTTTATATCTTGACGGCGAATCATATTCCCTTATTATATAGTGTCAAACATGGTTTAGGGGGACCCCCTCGCATGGGCATGATCCGCTTATTCGGGAACCGCAAATACTTGCAGCGCATTCTGTTATATTTCAACCTGTCAGCCGTCGGCGTGCTGATTCTTTTTTCGTTCTCTTACTACTTCTACTCCAAGGACATCGTCCTGCGGACGCAGCAGGAAGCCAACGAGCGGGTGCTGTCCCAGATCAAATACAATATCAACTACTTGAACGAGATCGTGCAAAACATCGCGATCATGATGAGCTTCGACAAGAGCATGATTTATTTGATGAACGCCAAGGAGCCGGATCCGTTCACGAAGTTCCAGACGCTTCGCATGCTGGATACGGTCGCGGACTCCACCTCCTTCGTCGATTCGATCGCCGTTTACAGCAGCGCGGCCGAACAGCTGTATATCGGAGGAGCGGGCAAATGGTCGCGGGCGCACCAGGACGAGCTGCGCCGAATGACGCTCGACCGTCTGCGGCAATCCTCCCCTTCCCCGAGCGGCAGGCTCATGCCGATGAAGACGGATGATCGCAGTCCGAACGTAGATTTGTTTTCCTTCTTCGTGCTGGAAAGCCACCCGACGGGCGGCGGCCTTCCGAACGCCGTTATCGTGAATATAAGGCCGCAATGGATATTCGACAATATCTCGCATTTGAACGAGCTGGCCAATCCCCGGGACGGCATTATCGTGCTGGACCAGGAAGGGAAAATGATGGCCTACCACGATGGCGGGAGCAGTCCGGGCGAAGACAATCGGCTGGATCTGGCCGCGATCGGGTCCCCGGAACGAACCGGCGATTCCGGGCCCTGGTCGATACGTCGCTACGACGGACGCAAATATTTTGTTTCCGAAATGAGTATCGGCTTGAACGACTGGAGACTTGTCAGTATTTTATCCTACGAGAAGGTCATGGGGCAGATGGAGTCGTTCCGCAATATCTCGTTCCTGCTGATCGGAATCGCGCTGATCGCTTCGATCGTGTTGTCCGTCGCGGCCGGAAACCGGCTGTACAAGCCGATCGGCAAGCTGACCGACCTGTTCGCGCGGCATTCCGCGCATCGGGGTCAGGCGCCCGTCACCCGGGATGAGATGAGCTATATATCAGGCGTCTACCGGAATACGTTGAACGAGCTGAAACATGCCAATCAGGAGGAACGGAAAAATCAACGCATCGTACACGATTATCGGCTGCGGCGCTGGATCACCGACAGCGGCACCGTTACGGAACAGGAGCTTCTGGCGTGCGCGGAAGCGGACCCGTTACTGTTTCCCGAAGAGGACGAGCGGCCGTCATGGAGATTGGCCGTTATAGCTCCCGACTCTCCGCCCGCGCCGTCCACGATTCCGGAAGAGCTATATCGGTTTGCCGTATGCAACATTACGGAAGAGACGCTCTCTCGGAAACATCCTGCCCGAGTGTTGGATATGAAGAATGAATTCATCGTCGCCGTCATCCGGCTGACGGGCGACAACGCCGATCCGGACGACCTGCGGGACCTGCTTAGGGAAGCGATCGACACGTGCAACCGGTATTATCAGCGGACGTTCTCAAGTTCGATCAGCGGGCCCGTGTCGGATTACAAAGCTATCAGCGGCGCCTACCATTCCACGGTTCAGCAATTGATGTACCGCCTGCTATTCGGACGCGGTTCGGTCATTTCCCCCGAGGATGTGGCGGACAACTTGGAACGACAAGATGCCGCGATTCCGCTGGAATGGGAGAAGAAGCTGGGCGAGGCGATCCGCTCGAAGGAGATCAAAGCCATTCGTGCCGCGCTGGACAAGTGGTTCTCGGCAATCGCTACATTCCCATACGACTACATGACGTTCTCTGTTCAGCAGATCGTGCTCGTGATCAAGCAGTTGCTGAGGGAGCCTGCCTTTCAAGGACACATAGATCCGATCGAAATGCAGACGCTCGGCGCCAAGGTAATTCGTTCGGACACGCTGGCGGATATGAGGGATAAAGTCGAACAGTTCCTGGAACAGCTTTGCCAAGCGGGGCAAAGCCCGGAGAAAGAAGATAAAAACCGGATCATCGTCGACGCGATCAAGGAATTCGTGGAGAAGAACGCGCTGGACGCCAATTTAAGCCTGCAGATGATCGCCTCCAATTTCAAGATGTCCACGGCTTACGTCGGACGCATCTTCAAGCAATACGAGAATCTGTCTGTCGGCGATTACATTAACGGCCATCGGCTGGACAAGGCGCGGGCGATGCTGCTGGACAGCGATTACAGCGTCAAGGAGATCGCCGATTATCTCAGCTTCAACAACTCAAGTTATTTCATCACGTTGTTCAAGAAGCGATACGGCGTGACACCCAAGGAATTCCGCCTGAACGCGGCGTTGAGCGACGGGGGAGGTTCGCCTGGCGGCGCGCAAGATTGATACGATGTTCGAATTTTGAGATGCGCGTTGCTACGATATCGCTTTTTTAGGATGTTCATGAATTATCGTCCCATGCCATGATGGACGGGCGGATTGATGGGGGAGCCAATTGCCAAGCCGATCCGCCCACTATCATCGAGGAAAGGAGGACGCCCTCATGAACCGGTCCGATACGGGCACATCGATCGCCGATATCGCCGGGAAGAACGGAAAGCCTAACGCCAAGTCCCGCCCGAAGCTGCGCAGCGGCGACAAGGAGCTGAGTTTGCTCTCGCTTCCCGCGGTCATCTACATCTTCGTCTTCAGCTACTTGACGATGTTCGGCGTCATTATCGCCTTCAAGAACTACCGTTACGACAAGGGGATATGGGGGAGCGAGTGGATCGGGCTCGATAACTTTCGGTTTTTCTTTATCTCCGAGAAAGCGTTCATCGTGACCCGCAACACGATTCTGTACAACGTTTGGTTCTGGGTCGTGACGACGTTCTGCGCCTTGCTTGTGGCGATCCTGCTGAACGAGATCTCGCGAAGATGGAGCAAATATTATCAGACGGTCATGTTCCTGCCCACCTTCGTCTCCTGGGTTGTCATCATGTTTCTGGTGCAGATGTTCCTGGATCATGATAACGGATTCGTTAATCGTACGCTGTTGTCGATCAGCGGCGATCGGGTACGCTGGTACTTGGAACCGGCCTACTGGCCGTTCATTCTGACTTTGGCGCATCTGTGGAAGTCGATCGGCTTTTCCGCACTCGTGTATTACGCGGGCATCGTCGCCATCGATCCTTCTTACTACGAAGCGGCCAAAATGGACGGGGCTACCCGGTTTCAGATGGTGCGCAAGATCACGATTCCGATGCTCGCTCCGCTCATCACGATCCTGCTCATCATGACGATCGGCAGCATGTTCCGCGGGGACTTCGGCCTGCACTACTTCGTGTCGAACAATTCGCCGCTCTTGTACAACACGGTCGATATTATCGACACTTTCGTCTACCGTGCGCTGGCAGTCAGCGGAGACACTTCGATGGCGGCGGCCGTCGGGCTGTACCAATCGCTGGTCGGATTCGTCCTGGTCGTGGCAGCCAACTATACCGTTCGGCGAATCAACGAGGAAAATTCTTTGTGGTAGGAGGCTGACACCCATGACGGCATCGACATCCGCCTTATCGGACCGCAAAGCAGGCAACATCGTGATTCATGTCATCTTCATCCTGCTTTCGGTCGCGATCATCGCGCCGTTCCTGTTGATCGTATCCGTCTCTTTGACGGACGAGAAGGCATTGGCGCAGTTCGGGTACACCTTCATCCCGAGCAAGTTCAGCCTGCTCGCTTACGATTTCGTGCTGCAAACGCCCGATGTCGTGCTAAGAGCCTATAGCAACACCATTTTCATTACCGCTTCCGGAACCGTGCTGAGTTTACTGTTAACAAGCATGGTGGCGTACACCATTTCCCGCAGGGATTACCGATGGCGAGTTCCCTTAACGGTGTATATCTTCTTTACGATGCTGTTCTCCGGAGGGCTCGTGCCATTCTACATCTTGATGACGCAATATTTGCAGTTGAAGGACACGTTGTGGGCGATCATCCTGCCGGGCATGCTGTCTCCGTTCTACGTGCTCATCATGAAGGGCTTCATGAGCAAAATCCCTTACGAGCTCATCGAATCCGCGAAGGTGGACGGGGCCAGCGAATGGCGCATCTTCTTCCGCATGATCCTGCCGCTGTCCACGCCGGCGCTGGCGACGCTCGGACTGTTCATCGCGTTCAATTACTGGAACGAATGGTTCAACGCGATGCTGTTCATCGACAACGACAGGTGGGTGCCGCTGCAGCTGCTGCTCGTGCGGATCATGAATACGCTCGACTTTCTCCGCAACAACAGCCAATATATTCAAAGCCTGGGACTGGACATGAGCCAGCTCCCCAACGAGTCGATGCGGATGGCGCTGGTCATCCTGGTCGCCGGCCCGATGATGTTCGTGTTTCCGTTCTTCCAGAAATACTTCGTGCAAGGCATGACGGTTGGCTCGCTTAAAGGATAATTCGACCATTCATGGAGGGGTACGCAAATGAATAGAAGCAGATGGATTGGCATTATGGCGATATGCGCGGTTCTGCTATTATCGGCATGCGGCGGCAATAACGGGGGGTCTTCGGCAACCGGTAGCTCGGCCCCGCCGGCTTCCGCGCCTTCGTCCGGAGGCGAAGGGGGAGCAAGCGGGCTATCCGAAGTCGAGCTTACTTGGTATTATGGCGTTGCGCAAGTGCCGCCCGACCAGCAGCTGATCGAAGACGAAGTCAACAAGATCGTCAAATCGAAAATAAACGCTATCGTCAAATTGAAGCCGATCGATTTCGGCAGCTATACGACAAAGCTCAACACGGCAAGCGCCGCGGGTGAAAAGTTCGACCTTGTATGGACGGCCAGTTGGGCATTCAACTACGACCAGAACGTCAAGAAGGGAGCATTTCTGCCACTGGACAAGCTGCTGGACGAGTACGCGCCGGAGACGAAGAAGGCGATCCCGGATTTTACCTGGAACGCGACGAAGCATTTGGGCGAGATCTATGCGGTTCCGAACTATCAGACCGTCGCATCCCGCTATGGCATCAACGTCTTCAAGGAGCATGCGGACAAGTACGGGCTTGACGTGAACGCCGTCAAGAAATACGAGGATCTGGAGCCGTTCTTCGAACAGATCAAGCAGAACGAGCCCGGCATTATCCCGTTCATGCTCGCAGGCCCGCTGACCAAGTTCCACCCCAACGTCTACGGCTATGACGAGTGGGGCGTGAAGATCGGAGACGAATCGCTCAAGACGAACACGCTCGACAAGACACCGGAATATCAACAGTTCGCCGAATTGATGCACCGCTGGTTCGAGAAAGGCTACATCAATGAAGACGCGTCCACCGTCAAGCAGATCGACTCCAGCTATATCGGCAAGTTCGCCGCTTCGATCGAGTATACGATGAAGCCGGGGTACGAGGCGGAGCTCAAGGCGAAGAACGGAGGAAGAGAAGTCATCGGCATCCCGCTGACGGACGTCACGACGAGCCGGACGAATAATATCGCGACGTTGACGGCGATCAGCCGCACTTCCGCGAACCCGGAACGCGCCATGATGCTTATCGAGTTGGTCAATACGGACCGGGAACTGTTCAACCTGCTCAGCTTCGGCATGGAGGGCAAGCATTACGAGAAACTGGACGACAACACGGTCAAAGTCGATCCGAACGGCGGCTATACCGCTTCCAACTGGGTGTTCGGCAACGTGTTCAACGGCTATCTGATCGAAGGCCAGGCGCCGGACACGTGGGAAGTGACCCGCGAGATGAACGAATCGGCCGTCGTGCCGCCCTCGTTCGGGTTCAACTTCGACGATACGGCCGTCAAGGCGGAATATGCCAACGTGGCCGCCCTCAAGGCGGAATATGAGCCGCTTCTGCTCACCGGAACGGTGGACCCGGCCGAGTATATGCCCGAATATCTGGATAAATTGAGGAAGGCCGGCATCGATAAGGTGCAGGAAGAGCTGCAGCGGCAATTGGACGCCTGGGCAGCGGAGAATAAGAAATAGAACATAACCGCATCATTTTTGACGCGGCTCCTGCAAATGATGATGCGGGGGCCGTGTTTTGCGTACGCACAAACTTTGCATCGTTTGCGCTGATGAACAGTCGGCGGTCGCTCGAGTACGAATTGATTTCGTAGAGACGATCGGCACGGCAGCCAGCGAGGAAGAAGTGGCGTAATGCCAAGCTATTCCTTTACAATTGTACAGAGAGGGGGGCGCGGCGATGAACGGACCGCAAGCGTGGCCCGGCTGCGATGAGGATATCAAGCAATTCATCATGCAGTTGGCCGAGCGTCTGAAGCAAGGACTGGGAGAGCGTCTGACGGGCATTTACCTGCACGGTTCGTTGGCGATGGGCAGCTACTATCGTCCAAAAAGCGATTTCGATTTGATCGTCGTTGTGGATCGCCGATTGGAGGCCGATTTGGCGGAAGCGGTTGGCGTTGCCGTTGCCGGCGAATCGGCCCGAAGACCGACGACGGGCAATATCGAGCTAAGCGTCATCACAGCCGAAACAGCCAAGCGATTGCCCATTCCGACGCCTTATGAAGTTCACTACAGCACGACGTGGCATCACAAGATTTTGAATCGTGAGGTAGACTACAGTCTCGAGCGTACGGATGCGGACTTGGCTTCTCACTTGACTTATGTAGGGAAGCGGGGAATTTGCTTGTACGGCCGTCCGATCGCCGACACTTTCGGACTCGTACCCCGGACGCATTTCATGAACGCCGTTCTGGACGATTTCGAGTGGATTGTGGAAGATGAGCATATTGTGGAATCGCCGTACTATGGCATCTTGAACATTTGTCGTGTTCTTCGGCTGTTTAGCGAAGAGGGCGAGGCTGTGCACAGCAAGGACGAAGGCGGGGAATGGGGACTTGAACGCTTGCCTGCGGACTATCATCCGCTGATTCGGCAAGCACTCGACATTTATCGATCCTCGGAGGCAGTGACGGAGGAAGACAGGAAGACGGGCGGCAAACGGTGGGAGCGGGCCGAACTGCTTTCTTTTCGGGATTTCGCTCGCGCAGCGCGGCAATCGTTTGGAAAATAAGGAGGAAATGAACAAACTGCAGCTTCCGCACTTTATAACGTTAATACTTTTTAATTGTTATATTTTTATTTTATCGTATAGAGTAATATCTGCGCGGAGAAAGCTTAAACAGATTAATATCAGTTCCCTAAGTCAACTTTGTTTTTTCTGGGTAGTTATTCTATAGTATGTATTCCAGAATTAGCAACTTTGAAGGATTGATTTTCGTCTTAATACTGTATAGGATAAATCCATGACTGTTTTCACGAACATAGAGAGAAGGGGCTGAAGCCCCACGGAGAGGGGGATTGGAATTTACCGCCATGAACAAATTTATTGCTAGGCTGCCATTCGTGTTCTTCTCGTTGGTGCTGTTATTGAAGAGCGGGCTGGCGTATCTCGTCGTATTCGATACACCGGCTGCATGGCTCTGGAAGCCGCTGCTGAAGGAATTGCCGTTTATCTGGATGATTTTCTGCCTGATTGAATATTTCGCGACCAAGCGCAAGATTATGGCGTACATGATCGTCAATCTGCTGCTGACCGGACTTATATTCGCCGTTATCATGTATTACCAATATTATGGCGTTATTGTCACATACCATGCGCTCGACCAGGTAAACCAGGTGACAGCCGTCACCAACAGCGTCTTCTCGCTGCTGCATCCTTATTATTTGCTCATTTTCACCGATATCATCCTCTTGATCGCCCTGAGCTTTCGGAAACAGACGAGGAAGCTGTGGACGGTCGCGGCATCCCGCCCTGCGCGCAGAAGCGTCGTGACCGCCGTGTTCGCCGTTTCCTTCGCGGTGTGCGTATTCAACGTCGTGCCGAATCGGGCGAGTATGAACGAGATCAAGAAGGCGGAAGAGATGGGTATTTTGGGCTACGAGGCCTACACGATTCTGGCGGAACAGGCCGAAGAGCCGGTCGAAGCCAAGCAGATTACGCAGCAATCCGTTAATCGGCTCAAAGGAATCGGCGCGCCCGAAACTTCCTATTTTCAAGGTTTGGCTCAAGGCAAGAACGTCATTCTCGTGCAGATGGAGTCGATGCAGAACTTCCTGATCGATCTGAAGATCGACGGGCAAGAAGTGACGCCCAATCTGAACAAGCTGGCGCACGGCAATTTCTACGTTCCCGGATTTTATCAGCAAGTCGGCCAGGGCAACACATCGGATGCGGAATTCGTTGTCAATACGTCGTTCTACGTTCCTCCACGGGGAGCCGCCTCAGGGGAATACGTCGGCAAGAGCTTGCCCAGCATGCCGAAGCTGTTCCAGTCGCACGGATACGATACCGCGACTTTCCATACGAATATCGTGGAGTTCTGGAACCGGGGCGAGCTCTACAAGGCGCTCGGCTTCGACCGGTATTACGATCAGCAGTTTTTCGGCGAGGACGACAAGGTTTTCTTCGGTTCGTCGGATGAGGTGCTGTATCGCAAGACCAGCGAGGAACTGGCACGCATGAACGATGCCGACAGCCCGTTCTATGCCCATGTGATCAGTATGAGTGCGCATCACCCGTTTACGATTCCCGCAGAGAAATACAAGATGGAGCTGCCGGAGCGATACGGGAATACGCTGGTAGGCGACTATATCCGCTCTCAGAATTACGCCGACTATGCGCTGGGACAGTTCATGGATGAACTGAAAGCGAATGGCGTATGGGAGGATAGTCTGATCGTCGTATACGGCGACCATCTGGGGCTGCCAATGTTCTCGCTGGATCGCAAAGAGAAGGCGTTGATGGAGGAAATTTACGGCCGGGAATACGGCTACACGGATATGATCAATATTCCGTTGATTATGGCCGGGGACGGCCTCACCTATCCCCGTGTGTTCGACCAGATCGGCGGCCAGGTAGACTTGCTGCCGACGATCGCGAATCTGATGGATTTTCCGCTGGAAGAGCAGCTGCACTTCGGTCAGGACTTGTTCAATCAGACGTACAATCTGCTTCCGCAGCGCTATTATTTGCCTTCGGGGTCGATCGTCAGCGGCGAGGTGCTGTTCATCCCCGGCAACGATTACGACGACGGCACGAAGTATCCGTTGAAAGGATCGCAAAACGGGGCGGCGGGCGTGACGGAAGCGGAGTACGACCAAGCGCTCGACTTGCTGCGTTATTCAGATAGCTATATCCGTCAGTTGCCGGATGTGCCGGCAGCTTCGGACGACTGATCCCGAATCCAGCTCTTGATGGCGGCGAAGATCTCTTCCCTGTGCCGTTCGTTATGCAGCTCGTGCCGCAGCCCCGGCCATTCCTGGAACGTGCACAGCCTGTCTGCGCGTTCCGAGAAATGCCGGCTCGCCTCCAGAGAGGTAACGGTGTCATCGCCGCCGTGCAGGATCAGCATAGGGACGGATAGCTCGTCTGCGTGCTCCAACGCCCACAGGCCGGCGCGGCGAATCGCGAAGAACAGCTTGGCCGAGAATTTGCCATGGCCGAGCGGGTCGGCGGTGAGCCGCGCCAGCATGTCCGGATCGGATGTAAGGTAAGTCGGCGGAGCGGAGGGACGCTTACGCTTCATTTGCTTCGCTACCCGCGACCAGATGACAAGCGGCAACGGCTTGTCGGAAGGCGCCAGCTTCAGCCAAGGGCCGGTTGCGATCGCTCCTGCCAGCTGCGGCCGGCGGCGCAGCACGTAATTGATCATGATATTGCCGCCCATGCTGTGTCCGTATAAGAAGATCGGCTTGCCGGAGTATCGCGTTTGCGCTTCTTCCAGCAGTCGGTCAATGCCGTCCATTAATTCCTCATAGCTGTCCGCATGTCCGCGTTTGCCCTCTGTCAGACCGTGTCCGAGCTGATCGAACGCCATCACCGCGATGCCGCCCGCCGTGAAATTGCCGGCCAGGTGGCGGTAGCGGCCCGAATGCTCTCCCTTGCCGTGAATCAGCACGATGACGGCTTGCACGGCATCCTCATCGTCAGGCGCCCAACTCCGGGCGAATACCGATTTCCCGTCCCGAGCCGGCCATTGCCATTCTCTCTCCTTCAAGATAGCCTCTCCTTCCCCTCCTGTAAGGTTCGCATCCAGGTCAGAATCGTCTGCAGCACCTGTGCCCGCTGCCGCTCGTTGTGCAGCTCATGCCGAAATCCCGGCCATTCCCGAAAGGTGCAGAGCTCGCCTGCTCGTTCGGCGAAGGCACGGCTGGCAGCGGCGGAAGTGACCTTGTCGTCGCCGCCGTGCATGAGCAGCAGCGGAACCGCGAGCTCGGCTGCATGATCGAGCGCGAATCGGCCGGCGCGATGGACGCCGAGGAAGAACTTGGCCGTAATGTGAGAATGGCCGAGGTCGTCGTTCCGCAGCGCTGCCAACATCTCCGGATCCGAAGTCAAATGCGTCGGTTCAAGCGGGTGATCGTCTGTATATTTCGGATAAATCCGCTCCATCAATCGTGCCGCTACGACCTTGACTGCAGCGGGTTCGAAAGCCAGCTTCAGCCAAGGTCCGGTCACGATCGCGCCGGTTACGTCCGGGATGCGGCGCAGCAAGTAATTCAGCGTCAAGTTGCCGCCCATGCTGTGTCCATACAGGAACGTCGGCACGCCGGGATAGCGCTTGCCCGCTTCCTCCAGCAGTTGATCGATGCCTGTCAGCAGATCGTCATAGCTGCCTGCATGGCCGCGCTTGCCTTGCGTTCGTCCATGGCCGAGCTGATCGAATGTCAGCGTGACGATCCCGTCCTCGGCTAACGCTTCCGCCACGTGTCGATAACGGCCGGAATGTTCGCCCATTCCATGGATGAGCGCCACGACAGCGCGCACCCGGCGGGCGTCGTCCGGCGTCCACTCGCGGGCGAACACGCGCAAGCCTCCGCGAGCTTGCCAGCCCCATTCGCGTTCGTTCATTCGGAAGCCTCCTCCTTGCAACATCGCTATAGCGATTATCTCATATCATCCGGCATTTTGTCCCGTCCCGGCGTTTGCCGGCATAGCAAAGAACCGCCCCCTCGATAAGGCGGTTTTTGCGATCGCAGTCCGTTTACATCCGATCAGTGGTTGTTGCCGGACGAATTGCCCTTCTTGTCGGAAGAGCGGGTGGTCGTGTTGGTGCGGCCGTGTCCCTGCTGTTTGGCGCCCATGGTCGGTTCCCTCCTTGGCTGTAGGTGATGTAGCTGATGTGTTAGTTTGCGCATTCCAAGACAACTTAAACAAGCGGGAGATAACAGGTTGCCAACGGCCGGCGATCTGTCGCATAATGTCCGTGAGGTGATCAGGCGTGCTGCATACGGTGGCGATAACTGAAGAAGGTGAACGGATCGAGCATATCCCGCTGCATCGGTTGAACGAAGCCGGCATCGGTTGGTTCTGGGTCGACTTCGACGATCCGACGGAGGAAGAGAAGAAGCTGCTGGACAGTGTCTTTCATTTTCACCCGCTTGCGATCGAGGATTGCTTGCATCTGCTGCAGCGGCCGAAGCTGGACCATTACGGGGACACGCATTTCTTCGTCATTCACGGCATTGATTCGGGCACGTTGAAGGCGCAGGAAATCAACTATTTCCTGGGCCCAAGAGGCATCGTGACGTTCCATCTGCACACATCGCCCGAGGTGGAGGATGCCTGGCGCAAGATGCAAGATCCCGCTCTGTACAAAGGAAGGGATCACCATTATGTCGCCTACTTGATCATGGATAAGCTGGTGGACAACTATTTCCCGACGCTGTATGCGATCGAGGATCACATGAACGATCTGGAAAGCCGCGAAGACAGCGAGGACTTGCAGTCGCTGATCGACGAAGTGTACGACATCCGCCGCGACCTGCTTAAGCTTCGGCGGACGGTCATTCCGATGCGCGATCTGCTGTACCGGGTGCTCAACTCCGATAAGCTGCCCGGCATTCGCGAGCATAGCGCCTATTACACCGACGTGTACGACCATCTGTTGAAATTGACCGACATGATCGAGTCCAATCGCGAAATGACGGCGGATTTGCGGGACAGCTACGATTCGATTCGCTCGAGCCGGATGAACGGCATCATGAAGACGCTGACGGTGTTCACGACGATCTTCATGCCGCTCACGTTCATCGCCGGGGTGTATGGGATGAACTTCGTCAACATGCCGGAGCTTGACTGGAGATGGGGTTATGCGGCGGTACTGGCTTTGATGGGGGCGCTGGGCATCGGCATGTTCGTCTGGTTCCGCAGGAAGGGCTGGTTCGACTGATACAAAGAAAGTAGGCTAGCGGATATCCGCTAGCCCGTCAAGTAATATATTGAAAAGGGGGGTCATGTATACATTGTAACCTCCGAATATGAAAAAACGATGAAAGTAATATTACGGTTCCATTACAATTTAGGAAGCGTTCCCAGACAAGGTGCGGCTCGACCCGATTCTGCCGCTCAGCTTGAGGATCAGGAAGAGCAGCAGGATGAAATAGATAAGCGGCAGCGCAATATCGGTCGCGAGTCCTGCGCTCAAGCTGGATACGATCGCTCCGATCATGATGGCTGCCAGCAAGCCGGATGCTCCCAAAGCGATGCGCCGCTGCCAGAATCCGGCGATCAGTGCCAGAGCGGCGAGCGTCTCCGCAGCGCCAACCGCGTACATGAAGCCCGCGCCATAACCTAGCGTTTCGGTATACATCTCCCGGAGCTGGTCCGCGGTAGAGAACAGCTTCGCCGGTCCCGACATGAGAAATCCGACCGCAAGCAACCCCTGGATGATCCGCACGGCCCATTTCATGCGCTTAACCTCCTCGCTTAATTGGATTGCAGTCTCGTCAGCAGTTGTTCGAAACGGTCCATCAACTCGATCGCGCCTTCCGACATGCCGGACTGGAGCACGCCGTCGCGCACTTCAACCGAAGGGTAAAGCGACGTCTCCGTAAGCGTCGTCTTGCCCGGCGATTGTTCCTCGAACGTTACTGTAACCAGCCCTACGCCGGGCATACCTTCATATTCGTAAGTTTGAATGAGGCGCCCGGGCGATGCGACTTCATGGAAGACGCCGCTGAATACGTGTTCGCCGCCATGACCGTCATTGTGGATGTAGCGCCAAATGCCGCCCTTTCGCGCCTCGAGGCGGTCCACGATCGTCGTCGTGCTGCTCGGCCCCCACCATTCGGGCAAATACTCGGCATCCGTCCACATCTTGAATACCAGCTCGCATGGCGCTTGGAAAGTGCGGCTGATGATGATTTCCTGTTTCCCGGGTTCTGCGACGATCGATGTTTTGGTTTTGGTCATTTGGACAATCTCCTCTGCTTTTGATGGATTGGGTGACATTGACACTACGGATTGCTGTCATTGCTCTGACTGTTCTGAATCTTGTTCAGCAACGCCTCGAGCCGGTCGAACTGTTCTTCTTTCGCTTCCAGGAACGAATTCACCCAGCGATCCAATTCCGTGAATTGCTCCCGTCGCATGCTGAAAATCCGGCGATTCGCATCGGCTTGCACATCGACAAGCCCGGCATCGGTCAGAACGCGCAGATGCTTGGAGGATTGCGGGAGCCGGAGTCCAAGTCGCTGAGCGATCTCTCCCAGGGTGAGGGCGCCTCCGTCCCGCAGCAGCTCCATGATGTTCAGCCGGTTCGGTTCGGCAAGTGCGCTGAATACGGCAAGCTGCATCCTCGTTGCCCTCCTTTCGGATGTGGAATTCGTCTTGGTTGTTGTTCATTTTATGTGCAATTACAATATATATCGAGTTAAACTTTCCGTCAAGGGAAATTTCATATTTAGGAAATTTCGTTTTCGGGAAACTCAAATCTATGATGATGAGATGAAAATATACGTTTGACAGCTTGGCGGGGCGAAGGATTTTAACGCTTGATAGGGAAATAAGGATAGACCACTTGTATGAAGGTGTGTTATCGATAACTTTGGAGGTAGCTGCAATGAACGTGATACAATTATGCGAGGCGATCCAGCTCCCGGCGGGCGCTCGGCAGGCAATGGAAAGTTACATGGATCTGGATGAGCACGAGTATCAGGAGCACAAACGGCAATTTTACCGGGATTCAGCGTCGTTGTTCACTGCTCTGAAGCAATATGAGGATTATAGACAACGGTTTCTCTATTTGTTCGTTCGGTTGGCGGCGGATGCACATGAGTCCTACAGGGCAATGGGGATCGAGGACGGGATCTACTATGATACATTTTCCGATATTCGTATCTGGTGTGAGAATAGCTTGCGAGATTACGGGGAATACGGCATCGAGGAGTACAATTGGCTGAAGGAGCACGTCAGTCTGCGGCTGTTTCGGATCGGCCGGCTGCAATATCAGCCGTATGCATTCGATCGCGAGCTCGAGGTGAACGGTTTCAAGATCGATTCCCGCCAAATCGTGCTGAACGTCCATATTCCGCAGGGTGAACCGCTTGAGATCCGGTCCGTCCTGGCATCGTTCGAACGCGCGGGAACTTTCTTCCGTGGGATCGCGCCAGTCTATGTGTGCAACAGTTGGCTGCTTTACCCGGGACTTGCCGAACTGCTGCCCGAGGGATCGAACATTGCGGCATTCCAGTCGCTCTTTCATGTGTACGAGGAAGACCATGCGGCCCGACAGGCGGAAGAGCGCATCTTCGGCAGCCTGAAAGACGATCCCTCGGATTATGAGGAGCGGACGTCGCTGCAGCGCAGGGCCAAAGCTTGCTTAGTGGCTGGGGGCAAGCTGGGCAACGGGCACGGGATCAAACTGGGATGAGGTGCTTGCAGATGAACGGGAATGACAGGTTGAAGCTGTGGTACGACCGCCCATCGACGCTGCCGGAAGGAAGAGAACAGGACCATTGGAACAGGGCGCTGCCGATCGGCAATGGAAGACTGGGCGCTATGATATACGGAGACTATCCGCTTGAACGGATTCAGTTGAATGAAGAGTCCATCTGGGCGGGTCCGCCCCTCCCGGTACATATGCCCGGCGCGGAGCAGGCGGTGCGAGAGGCGCGTGAGCTGTTGTTCGCGGGCCGGATCGAGGAAGCGGAGCGACTTGTGCAGGAGAAGGTGTTGCATCCGCACACGATGCCGCGAAGCTACCAGCCGTTCGGGGAAATTCGGCTGCGGGATGTAAGCGCCGAGGGTGAAGGGCAGTCGCAAGATCAGGTTTTGGGACATGAGGTCGGCGAATATCGCCGCGAGCTGGATTTGGATACGGCGATTGCGACGGTATCGTACACGGCGAATGGAGTGCGCCATGTGCGGGAGGCGTTCACGAGCGTGGCCGATCAAGTGGTCGTGATCCGCTGGACAGCGGACAAGCCGGGCTCGATCCACACTCGGATCGAGATGATGCGGGAATCGGGCGCCGCGGTAACGGTCATCGGGAAGGATACGCTCATCTTGGCCGGACAGGCCGCTCATGGACACGAAAAGCCGGGCGTACGCTTCGCCGGTGTATTGAGGGCGGCTGCGGAAGGCGGGACGATCGCGCCTGACGGAGACGGTCTGTCCGTCAGCGGGGCCACCGGCTTAACGCTGATTTTGTCCGTGCGTACCGACTATCAATGGGCGAATCCTGCCGAGCGGCTGCCCGGCGATCTGGCTGCGCGGTGCGAGGCGGATCTGCGGCTGGCGATGGCCAAGCCATACACGCAATTGAAGCAGGAGCATACCCGAGAGCATCGACGGTTGTTCCGGCGAGTCAATCTGGAGCTGGCAGGCGAGAGCCCGGAGACGGCATCGCTGCGCGAACGGCCAACGGACCGGCGGCTGGACGCTTATCGGAATAACGGCAATGACCAGGAACTGCTCGCACTATACTTCCAATACGGCAGGTATTTGCTCATTTCGTCCAGCCGTCCCGGCTGCATGCCGGCCAATCTGCAAGGCATCTGGAACCCGCATATGAATGCGCCGTGGGACTGCGATTACCATATCAATATCAATATTCAGATGAATTACTGGCCTGCCCAGACGACGCAGCTGGCGGAATGTCACCTGCCTTACTTTGAACTGCTTGAAGGGCTCGTGGACAATGGGCGCAAGACGGCGCGCGAAGTATACGGCTGCGGTGGATTCGTCGCCCACTATACGACGGACGCCTGGCTGTACACCGCACCGGTCGGCCGTGTGCAATACGGCATGTGGCCGATGGGGGCCGGTTGGTGCGTCCGGGACTTCATGGAATATTACAGGTTCACGGGAGACCGCAAGTTTCTGGCGGAGCGAGCATACCCGATCGTGAAGGAGGCTGCGCTCTTCTTCCTGGACTGGCTCGTGCGCCATCCCGAGACCGGTCAATGGGTGTCGGGGCCGTCTTCTTCACCGGAGAATACGTACATCTCTCCTTCGGGCGCGAGTGTCGGATTGTGCATGGCTCCCGCCATGGACCAGCAGATCATCTGGGATACGCTGACGGGGTTGATCGAAGCGGCCGAGACGCTGGGCGTAACGGACGATGTAGTTGCGAGAGCTTCGGCGGTACTGGGCGAATTGACGCTTCCGGGCATCGGGCCGGACGGGCGGCTGATGGAATGGTGCGAAGACGTCGAGGAGACGGAGCCCGGACATCGGCACATTTCCCATCTGTACGGCTTGCATCCCGGCAAACAATATACGTTCTCCCGGACGCCGGAGAAGATGGAAGCCGCGCGCAAGACGCTGGAATACCGGCTCAGCCACGGCGGGGGGCATACCGGCTGGAGCCGGGCGTGGATCGTCAACTTCTGGTCTCGCCTTAAAGACGGGGAAGAGGCCTATACCAATTTAACGAGCTTGCTGCAGCACTCGACATTGCCGAATCTGTTCGACACGCACCCGCCGTTCCAGATCGACGGGAATTTCGGCGGAACGGCGGGCATTGCCGAGATGTTGCTGCAGAGCCATGAAGGGCGGGTAGAACTGCTTCCGGCGCTGCCCAAGGCGTGGACGCAAGGCACGGTGTCGGGACTGATGGCCCGCGGCGGGTTCGAGGTCGACATGACCTGGGATCAAGGGCAACTCTCGCAATGCCGGATCGTCTCGCATAACGGAGGCGAGTGTCGCGTGGTCTATAACGGCGAAGAGATTCGCTTCGAAACGGAGACCGGGACGGCGTACGTATCGTCAGACGGCCGATCGTTCCTTGGTTGACGCAATTCAAGAAAGCAGCTTGCGGACGCCCGGATCCTGGAACAGCTCGGCGACCGTGAACGACACGCAAGGGAGCTTGTCCGATAGGACCGTGTCTCCCTCCTCGAACAGGTTGCCAATGACGTAATGCTCTTCGGCGAGCACATGCTGCTCCAACGTGCGCGCCGAAGGGTCGATGATCCAGTATTCGGGTACGCCGTGCCTGGCGTAGATCGCCGCCTTTCTGACCTTGTCACGCTTGCGGGAGCCCGGCGACAGCACCTCAACGACAAGGTCAGGGGCAACCCCCTTGTATTAAATAAAAGCACCCCGACAAAGCAACACAGTTCTGTGTCGGACTTTGGCAAGGTGCTTCCCCGCTGTAACGATTTGTCCCTATTATGGATGACAACCGCTGAGCTGTCAATGATCCAAGCTTTATTCCGGGAAATCGCGGTTTCTTGGTGTGGCGGGTTCACGCTATTTGTGTTTAAATCAAAGTATTCTTGTTTGCGAAAGGCGTGACCTCATGCGCGGCTTGGCGATTCTGCTCGCGTTTCATTTCCTCGGTTTGTTCATTCAGACCGTCGCATCCGTGCCGATTCCAGCCAATGTGATCGGTCTCATTCTGTTCACAGCCTGCCTGTTTCTGAAAATCATCAAGCTGGAGTGGGTCGAAGCTTCGGCGCAATTTCTGCTGAGGCACATGCTGCTGTTCTTCGTTCCGTTCGTGGTCGGCACTATGGCGTTCTTTCCGCTGATCCGTCAATCGCTGCTTGCGATCGTCTTCGGACTCGTGCTCAGCACGCTGCTCTCCTTGGCCGCAACAGGCTGGATCACGCAATGGCTTGAGAAGAGGAGGCCTTCCGCATGAACCTAAACGAGCTCGCCTCCCATCCCCTGTTCGGCATAGCTGTTACCGTCGGTGCTTATGCGCTTGCGGACTACGTTCGTCAGAGATGGTGGAAATGGCTGCACCCGCTGCTCGCCGCATCGGCTGCACTTATACTCATGTTGCAGCTAAGCGATATTTCCTACGAAGCTTACGATGTCGGAGGCAGCGCTGTATCGTTCTTCCTGGGACCCGCCACGATCGCGCTGGGGACCGTCATCTACAAAAACTGGCCTCGCGTGCGGCGACATGCGGCAGCCATTCTGTCCGGCATCGCGTTCGGATCCGTGATCGGCATCGGAAGCACGGCGCTTTTCCTGTGGTTGTTCGATGCTTCGCAGGAAATCCTGTTATCCATGCTTCCAAAGAATGTAACATCGCCGGTGTCCATCGAGATTGTCTACGCACTGGGCGGCATTCCGCCGCTGGGTGCGGCCTTTACCGTGCTGGCCGGGCTGGTCGGCAGCGTAGCCGGTCCTGTGCTGGCCCGCCTCGCAGGCATCCGCACGGACGCGGCGATCGGCACGGCCATGGGTACGACCGCCCACGGTATCGGCACCGCGCGGCTGATGCTCGATTCCGAAGCGCAAGGCGCGGTCAGCGGGTTCGCAATGGGCGCGGCGGCGATACTGACGCCGATCTTCTTTATTCCGGTATATAGTTGGTTTCCTTGAGCAAGAGCCACGCCCTAGAGTGCCTGGTCATGTACCAGGAGAGGCCGAACAAGACGAGTGCGTCGACGGCGTGAAGCGCCTGCAGCGAGCCGGTGAACACCTGGATCGTGACGTGCTGGAATCGATGCTGATCTTGTCCGTCTGCTCGCCTGTCGGACTTGCTTGCAAATCTCGAACCCGTCCGTTCCAGGCAGCATCAGGTCGAGGACGATCAGATCGTACGACTGCTCGAATGCCATGCACAGGCCGACGTCCCTGCTGATCACGATATCGACTGCGTAGCCGCCGACTTCCGAATAATCTTTCTCCACTCCCATGATGAAGTCGAGTTGCGTGAGCCGCCATCCGACTAATGTGCAGCCCAACGACCGGAATTTGTCATCCTCCCGGCGTATAGGATCCCAGGTCGGCGAGATGATGCGGGAAGACATCGCCAACCTCGGTGAAGATGATGCTGTATTCTGCCGATTTACCGTGACGGATAGCTTTCATCATCAGGCGGTTCATTCCTTGCCGCAGGGAAATATTCATCAAGTGACGATTCTCTGCGGTCCACCAGTCGCCTTGATCGCTTTCGCTCACCAATCTATCGTTGATCCATAATTTGTAGGCGGCCGTATGTCCGATTAACAGCTGAGCCGTCTGCTCCTTGGGACTGAACAGTTCCCGTTCGATGTACACCACACAGGGACCCTGGAATCCGATTAAATCTTCAATCGCAAACAGATCCTCTCCGATATTAACCGTCACAACGTTGCATGTATCGACCGGTAGGTCCTGTTCCGCATGCTTGTGTGCCTCCAGACTTCGCTTTCCCGGCTCGCCTATGTAATCGTGATGAGCAAGCGCCATCGTGTTCAAATGATATTGGCGGGTCAAGTCGACTGTCCGTTCTTTATTTTCTGCGCGAATGTATGGATAGTATGACTCGCCGAGTTCTGTATGCGGCAGGCTGATATGATTTTCCCAGAAGGGACCGTAGACGTTCCACACCTGAGCGCCGTTCAATCCGAAGCTTGCAGAATAACCGGCACAGCTTAATTCGAACAAATTACGTTCATGAAGGAGTGTAACCGTGTGCGGAACGGATACGGTTACGGAATGGCTGCTGTCCGCTCCCGCTGCCAGATTCACGCTGTCATCGGAGATGTGCACGATCCAGTCCTCGGGGAATCGGGTCGACAGATGTCCGGAGATTTCGGTAGTTGTCATGTTGCTGATGCGCACGGTAAGCGAACGGGATTCTCCCCAGCCGATAACGGGATCTCCGTTGTAATCAATTTCAAATTGCAGACCGGTCGCGAGCGGAGCGGTCGGGATCGGTTCGAATGCCGGTCGCTCCGTCAGCTTGATGGCTGGATTCAGGTGCTCGGCAACAGTCAATCCCGCTCGGCAAGTGTCCTCTGCCAAATCTCGCAGTTGATTGGAGCGGCGCGTAATTTGCACGTCCAGCTTATAGCTCGTGTCTGAAAAACCATGCTTATGGATCAAATAGTCGGCTCCTTGTATGATGCCGAGCAGCGCTCCCGCAGTTGCGCAACTGCAGTCCGTATCAAACCCGCAATTGAGGGCGATCATGGTGGTGTCTATAAAATCGTTGTCGCCATACAGCAATGCCAGCAGAGTAAAACCGATATTTTGATACAGATTGGTGCAGTCCGGGTGCCCGTAGTCACGCAAAATCAGACTGCGGGTCGTCTGCCAATCCGATATTGTTGCCGACCAGCGGCGCGTATCTTCCACTAGCTGGCGAATACGGCTTCCTTCCGGCAGAAAGCGCATGTTGCCGTCCAGTAACCGCTCCAGATCGGATTCCAAGAAAGCGGACGCTTCGACCGCAGCCAGAAATTGCTCGGCATACACGGAATCGCCGGCATGATCAAGCACGCCGTCCTTCTCGGCGAACGAAGCGGCGAGATCGGGGTTGCCGGGGCTGATGCATGCCCATATTTCCGAGCGAATCGGGCATCCCATACCGTTGATGTAGTAGCGATTGTTAAATGCTCCCGATAGAGGAGGGAGTATGCCCCGGGCATAGTTTTTTTTGAAATAAGCATATTCGCCCGGCACGAACGGATAGTGTCGATAGAAAGCTTCAGCCAGATCGATTGATCGCAAGTGAATTCCCTTTTGTTCAAGCACGTGCAGCCACAGAACTTGCAGGTCAAGATCGTCGTTGGGCAGCATCTGTTCAATCGCCTTCGGATCGTACGTATAATCGAACAATTCCTTGCGGCCTTCGAACGGCGCGCCAATCGTGCCGGCAATGCTCTTGCCGAGCCAGGCCCCGTACACCTTGTCCAAATAAACGGCATAAGATAGTGTCGCTTGCTTCATCGTTCATACTCTCCTCTGATCTCATTATCGGTATTGGGCAAGCTGATGGAAAGCGGCAATCGGACAGTCACCGTCGTCCCTTTTCCGACCGCGCTGCGGATCGAAAGGCCGTAGGATTCGTTGCAAGTCAGCTTGATACGATCCTGAATATTGCGGATGCCGAATCCTCCGCGCTCCGCATCGGTTAGCCCCAACACCTGTTCAGCCGTCTCAGGCGTCATGCCGACACCGTCATCGCTGATGTGAAGCAGCCAATCATGATCATGCCGTTCTCCCGAGACGGTGATGACGCCGCGCGGCTCCGGCTTCTCCAGAATGCCATGTAAAATCGCATTTTCAACGAGCGGTTGCAAGGTGATTTTCAGAATGGGAACACGCATCAGCTCGTCGGGAACGGCGATGTCAAACGTGAACGCATCATTGAATCGGATATTCTGAATATCGACGTATGCGGCGCAATGCTCCAATTCCTCCCGCAGCGTTACGATCTCTTTGCCATTGCTCAGCCCGAGCTTGTAAAACCGTGTCAACGCTACGACCATGGAGGAGACATCCGGCATTTGGCGGTCAATAGCCACACAATTGATCACGTCGAGCGAATTGTACAAAAAATGCGGATTGATCTGCGCTTGCAAGATCCTCAATTCCGCCTGCTTAAGCGACTTCCCGGATTCGAACTGCTCGCGGTTCAACTGGACGAATTTTTGCATCATAAAATTGAAATTTTGTACCAAATCGCCAATTTCATCGCGGGAATCGTTGTTCATGATCGTATTGAAATCGCCCGTTTGCACCCGCTGCATTCGTCGGATCAGTTGGCTGATTCGCTTGGTGCTGAAATTGGCGGTGGAATAGGCCAGCAAATAGGCAAACGTTGCGACTGCAAACATGACGAGAAATAGCTGATTGCGCTTGCTGTCGATTGGCGACATGATATCGGTAATTGGCATACTCGATACCAGCGTCCAATCGGTCCGGGCAACCTGCTGATGTCGAATGAGATAGTCGGTGCCGTTATAGGAAACCATCGACCATTGCCCGATCGGCAATGTGTCGAGCCCCGTTCGGGACGCGAATGCTGCTTGCTCCGGAAACGGTGAAGCTCCGGCTATATGCTGACCCTCGCTGTTCACAAGATATATCGCAGACTGCTCCGTTACGACAGATGCTTCCAGAATATCGCGAAGTGCTTGCTCAGGCATATCTACGCGCGCTATGCCGGTCTTTTGCACCAGGTCATTCGGATTCCATATGTATCTGGCAACAGCGATAAGCGGCGGGCTGGTCGTATCGGTTCGCCGTTCGTCAGCCCTTGGCCTGAACCAGAGAGTGGTCATCTGTCCTTGCTGCAGCCGGCGATACCAATCTTCTTCTCTAATATCGTCCACGCTGAAAAAGTTGAATTTCTCCAGGGTGAACAAGGCATCATTGTGAAAGTAGAGGCGAATGCGAAGCAAGTCGTTGTTATTTTCGAGCGAGATCACATAATTTCGCAATCTCGAGTAGTTTTGCGACTGTGCCGCGTAGTCGCGCTCATCCATTTCTTTCAGCGCAATTTCATTGATCAACCTGTCGCTGGACATGAAATCGAGCAATTGGACGGCCGCCCTTGCTTTGTTCTCGATCCGATTCAGCGCTTCGTCAAAAATTTGATCCGCGAGTACTTCGGTTTGCGTGCGGATCACTGTGGAAATTTGCATATAGGAATACGACGTATAAACGCCGAGCGGGAGCAGGATCAGCACAGCGTAAGTCAGAAACAACTTGTTCTTCAGCTTCATGTCGCGGAACTGTCGCCTTATCCATCCGAACAGCCGAATCATGGGATCAGTCTTTCTCTGAATTCGGATGTCGTCATACCGGTCTGCTTTTTAAATACCCTGGCGAAATATTTGGGGTTCGTATACCCGACCAGGGCGGCGACGGCAGCTGCCGAAGCTTCGGGATCGGCAAGCAATTGCTTGGCTCTGCCGATTCGGATGGAAGTTACATATTGATTGATGGTAACCTTGCACGTTTTCTTGAATATCGCCGAAGCGTAGCTTGCAGACAAGAAGTGGCGCCGGGCAATCGTTTCAATCGACAAATCGGGCTCGTGCGCGTTTTGATCAATATACAGCTGCATTTTGCGAGCCATGCGATCTTGGTTGGCTCCAGGAGAATGCTGGGGCGCCGTTTGTTCGAAGCATATGCTCAAATACGACTGCATATAAGCATCAAGATCGGACAACGTCGCGGATGAAGCGACCGCATCCCAGATAAACCGGGATTCCATGCCGTAATGATGCAACTGCTCGTTCGGAAAAGTACTCCTTTCATCCAGGAATGCCTTCATGGTTAATAAGAGCTGAAAGCATTCGTTGCGGATGACGTCAATGGGCATATGCGGTGGCCTTGAGAGGTTCTCAACCAACAATCCGAGCAATTGGAAGGCGCTCTCCTCGTGGTTTAGCTGCAGCAATTGACGCAGTTGTTCTTTCACTTCCGTTGGAAATGCAGCGGTTTGATTATAGTCGCAGCTTGATTGCGAGATCGTTCCATAGCCTTGATAAAACAGCAAATCTCCCGACTTGGCAGCGGCATGGAAAGAAACTGGCAATTGATCCAAAGCGTCGACCTCGTTCCCGACGGCAATATGGACGGGGCGGGACAAGCTGTGTTGAAGCTGAATATAGCTGGATAGCGCTGCAGCAAGCGGCCCCTCCATATTGGCACGGTCGGCCAGCAGCACATGGGCAATCAGCGCATTTTTACCGGAGACACCGATGATCGATTGCAAGTTCACTTCACCCAGACACCCGGCAAGCCGCGTACGGTCTTCAACTGCAATGGTTCCCGCAAGCTGGATGAACAAGCTGCAGTATCGGGCGTTCGCAGGATACGTCCTGCCGTCCGGCAGTCGGATATCGCCTTCGATCCACGGATGTTGGCCCAGCGAGGCGGCCAATTGTTGTTCCTGCGCTTCCGCCAGTGCTGTTCTCTTGGTTCGATCATTCAAGCAGGCTTCGAATGCTTTCTCCAACACGTTTACAATATCGGGAATGATGAGCGGTTTCTCAATATAGTCCATTACGTTCAATTGGATAGCCGTTTTCAAATATTCTTTGTCCGAGTAGGCGCTCAAGTAAATAATGCGGCAGTCGGGATGCTGCACACGCAGCTTCCTGGCCAGCTCGATCCCGTTCATGCGCGGCATGCGGATATCGGATAGAATGAGATCGGGATGGTGGACGGAAGCCATTTCCAGCGCGATCTCGCCGTTGGCAGCTTGAATCACTTCGCGAAAACCGATGCTTGTCCAAGGAATATGATTGGCGAGCGTATCTCTGGATCTTTTCTCATCGTCTACAATCATTACCTTCAGCATGGATGTGCCCCCTCTTCTGGTGCGGTTGAGTAAGCTGCTCCTCAGCGTACCCCCATTATAGTAACGTTGAATAGGGAAAACAATCGGGAATTGACAGCGCTTAATAAATGAAGAGAATAGTGAACCAATCGTCGTTTTTTCAGTCTGGCAGCATGGGGAAAACGCTTTTATCATGAAGAGTATCGGGGAGGAGGGTTGTTCGCATTGCGAAAGACTGGCGTCATTCACGAGCTGGCGAAGAACAGAATGTTGTATGCGATGACTTTGCCGGCTGTGCTGTTCTTCTTAGCCATGTCCTATCTGCCAATGGCGGGCATGGTGGTCGCATTCAAAAATTATCGATTTGACAAAGGTTTGTTTGGCAGCGAATGGAGCGGTCTTGAAAATTTCAAATTTTTCTTTCTGTCGGGAAAAGCGTGGGAGATCACGCAAAACACGCTATTTTACAATGCTCTGTTTATCGTCAGCGGCCTGCTGCTGCAAATGGCCATAGCGATTGTCATTGCGGAATTGGGCGGGAAATATTTGAAAAAGATGATTCAGACAAGCATGCTGCTGCCTTACTTCATCTCTTGGGTGATTGTGGGGACGATGGCGTACAATTTGCTGAATTACGAGGTTGGATTTATCAATTCTTTGCTGGGCGCACTGGGAATGAAGCCTGTTGATTTCTACGGCAGCCCGGGATACTGGCCGTACATTCTTACGTTCTTCAACAACTGGAAAGGCGTTGGTTTTGGCTCCTTGATTTATTTGGCGGTCATTGTGGGCATTGATTCCCATCTGCATGAAGCGGCGCAAATAGACGGAGCCAATGTCCTTCAGCGCATTCGTTATATCATCTTGCCCCTGCTGTTGCCCACTACGATTATTTTGCTGTTGCTCGCTGTCGGGCAAATCTTTCGCGGCAATTTCGATCTGTTTTATCAGCTGATCGGCAATAACGGCTTGCTCTTTGCCAAGACGGATGTCATTGACACTTATGTGTTTCGTTCCCTGATCCGCTCCAATGACATCGGCATGTCGGCAGCGGCCGGCTTCTTCCAGTCTGTTCTCTGCTTTGCGGTCATCATGATCATGAATCACGTAGTAAAGAAAATATACCCGGATTATTCCTTGTTTTGAAGGAGCAAGTTGGATGAAAGAATCACTTGATAGAACCCTGTTCCAGATTGCGGGCTATGTATTTGTAGGCGGAATCGCGCTCATGTGCATCCTTCCGATGTTGTTGATTCTGATTGGATCGCTGACCTCCGAAACGGAGGTCATTCGCAGCGGGTACCGTCTTTGGCCCGGCGCGTGGTCGCTCGACGCTTACCGTCTTGTATTCGAAGTTCCCGGGGATATTGTCCGGGCGGCGGCGATTTCCATCGCTCTGGTTGTCGTTGGCACCGCATTCGGCATATTTCTGACGGCCATGACCGGTTACGTGCTGCAAAGGCAGGATGTCAAGTATCGAAATTATATTTCATTTTATATTTACTTGACGTCCGTCTTTAGCGGCGGGCTGGTGCCCTACTATATTATCATGGTCAACGATTACCATATGAAGAATAATTATTTGGCGCTGCTGCTGCCGCTTCTTCTGGGCGTATTCAATATTCTGATCATGAAGAGCTTCATGACCTCGATTCCGTCGGCCATTATCGAATCAGGAAAGCTCGATGGAGCGGGAGAGATGAGCATCTTCATCAGGCTCATCCTGCCGATTGCCAAACCGGGCTTGGCGACTATCGGTTTGTTCATCGGATTGGCTTATTGGAATGACTGGTTTCATGCGATGCTGTTCATTTCCGACGATCGGATGATTCCTTTGCAATACTACTTGTATCAGATCTTGAACAAGGCAAACGCCGTGGACACGCTGGCCATGTTCAGCGGATTGCCGATGGAAAGCATGCCGAAAGAAACGATCAAGCTGGCCATGACTGTACTTGTGGTGATTCCGATTCTGTTTGTCTATCCGCTTGTGCAGAAATACGTCGTCAATGGCGTAACGCTTGGCGCGGTGAAAGGGTAAACATCAGTTTACTGATTTTACGATATAATTTATACATTCAGGAGGTCTTGGGATGCAAGCGTTGAAAAAAACAAAATCCTGGAAAATGGTGAGCATGCTGATAATGGCAGTCCTGCTGCTGGCAGCTTGTTCGGGAAACACGGGTCAAACTTCTCCGAGTCCAAGCGCGACTCCGGCGGCCCAGACGGACGGGGCGACTCCACCTGCCGAATCGACAGCGCCCGCGATTGATATTTCCCGGGAAGTTAAGCTGAAGATGTATTCGATCGGCGACAAGCCGAAGGACTTCGATCTTGTCTATGCCGAAATTAACAAGAAGTTAAAGGCAGACATCAATGCTACAGTGGAAGTCGAGTTCATCGGTTGGGGAGAGACGGCAACGCGCATCCCGCTTATTTTCTCGTCCGGCGAAGATTACGATCTGATTCCTACGGCCAACTGGCTGGGGTATTTCAACAATGCCCGCAACGGCGCTTACAAGGAAATGACGATGGAAGATATTCAGAAGTATGCGCCGCGCACGGCCAAGCGTTCCCAGCAAGCGGTGTTCGACTCGGCCATGGTAGACGGCAAGCTGTTCGCATTGCCTATGAACTATCATGAAACAACCACGTACGGCTTCGGTGTTCGCGGCGACCTGATGGACAAATACGGCATTCAAGCGATCAACAGCCTGGACGATCTTGAGGCGTACATGAAAGCGGTCAAGGAGAACGAGCCGGATATGGTGCCGTGGGATAACGGCGCCGGCCATCAGTTCATTCAGGAGTTTCTGACCAGACCCTACGGTGTCTTCAATCCGGATTATGGATGGCTTGGCATCAAGATCGACGACCCGAAGCCGCAGCTGTTCGATATTCTGGATACGCCGGAGGCGATCGCGCTGTTCAAGCGAGTGCAGAGCTGGAACGAGCAAGGATATTGGGACAAGGGCGCCTTGGTCAGCAAAGTACTCGACATCGACTCTTTCAAGAGCGGCAAAAGCGCGACATTCTTTCATAATATGACAAACGCCAATGCGGCGTACGAAACTTTAAAGTCGACTCACCCGGAATGGGACGTCCGGTTCTACCCGGCGAATCCGGACAAACCTTATTTGGCAAATCCGTTCATCAATAACGGCATGGCGATTAACGCCCGAACCAAAAACTACGAGCGAGCCTTGATGATGCTGGATCTGTTCAAAAACGACGAGTCTTACTATCGTTTGACCTTCTATGGGATAGAGGGCACGCATTACGATGTATCGGACGATCGCAAGCTGATTCCGCTCGAAAGCAACAGCGGCTTTGCGCCGGGCAGCGCCTTCCCTTATCCGTGGATGGACGACGAGTTTGCGTTGGCTCCGGCACAAGGGCTGCCGAATTACGAACAAGTGATGTCCAATGTCAACGCCAATCAGAAAGCGACCAATATTCGCAGCTTTGCGGCCGATCGCTCGTCGCTGAAAGCGATTGAGGCGGCCATTGAAGAGATCAGACAGCAGTATTTGGGCCCTCTGAACAAAGGATTTGTCAGAACATCGGTTGAAGAAGACCTGAAGGATGGGTTGAAGCGTATTTATGATGCGGGTATGCAGCAGGTCATCGATACCCTGCAGGAGCAGCTTGATGCGTTTCAGGTAGTCATTCAATAAGAAGCCAAGCCCGCTCTTGTCAAGGGCTGCAAGATTTGGTCAAGAGCGGGCTTGACGACTTTTCATTTTAATTTGAACAGGAGGCATATGGTAATGAAAAAGGGAAAGCGCTTTCTTATTGTTCTGGTATCGTTCGTTCTGCTGTTTTCATCTTATGCGACGATCCCCGATCATGCCGTCGCAGCTAATCATTTATCCGATGCATCATTCTTTGGCGTATGGAACGGCACGGCATGGACGACCGCGGGAAAGCTCGATTACAGTTACAACGGCGGGGCATTGTCCGCTGTTGAATCCAAAGTCAAGAACGGGGATTATGCGGGGGCCAAGGCAGAATTGCTCCTTTATTTCCAAAATCGGACTAACCGTGCAACCCCTCCACAGACAACGGGAAATAAGCGCGTGGCCGATTTGGCTGTCGACCGCACCTTTATCGGACCGGCTGCAGATGAACTGGAAGATGAGATCACTGTCACTGCCGTTACGTACGCCAGCGTGACCGCTGATGTGACCAGGAGCGTGTCCGGAAATTTGGGCGATCTGAAGCCCAACACCGTAAGTTATATGATCATGGGCAAGGAGAAGGGAGCGGGGATTGCACAGTTCTACAGTCGGGAGCATGCCGATGCCGTAAACCGTCCGCAACTGGATGTTATCATTGGAGGCAATACATATACCATTGAGGCAAGCAAGGACGCTTATATCGTTGGCGATTCCGCGGCCAATTATGGAGCGGGAGCTTCCCTGCTTGCAGCGGCGAGCGGTTATCCATACGATACGGGAGAGCATCGCGCATATATTACCTTCGATTTGGCTTCGCTGCCCAAGGGCGTTGCGCCTTCTTATGCGCAGCTGAGGCTTTACGGAACCAATCAGTCAGGCGGAAGCCAAATCTTGTATGTCTTCTTTACCGGCAATACGGCCTATTCCGAAACAGAGATCAACTGGTTCAACACGCTGGGGAATATTTATTCCTGGCATGGTGCTCCAGGCGGCACGGACTGGGACCAACCCGATTATGCCGATGTAGAATATGTTAATGTATTGAACCGGTTCACCTTCGCGCTTCCAATGGCCTACGAATATAGTCTGAATCCTGCCGAAACTCACTATTCCGCCAGCTTGATCCAATTGTGGACCGATTTTATCGCGGACCGGGAAGCAGGCTATCCGCGATCTCTCGAGACAGGCATCCGCAGCGATTTGCTGCTGAGAAGTTATCATATTGTGCGATCCAGCAGCGCCATGTCGGCGGAGGCAAATGCGGAGATTGTCAAGTTCTTCTGGCAAGAAGCCGAATATTTGGCCGACCCGGCAAACTTTCACCGCGACGGGAATTTTGGCGTTCTGGAATCGTCCGGACTCTATCGGCTTGGCGTATATTTTCCGGAATTTGTTCAATCCGGCACCTGGCAGGCGATTGCCGAGACGAGATTGCAATATATGCTGACGCGATCTGTCCTGACGGACTACAGTTTCTCTGAAGCTGCGACCGCCTATGCAAGCTGGGTACTAGGCACCTATTCGGCGGTCATGAGCTTTGCCCAATTGAACGGGCAGTCCTTCAGCCCGACTTTTCAGGAAACGGTGCGCCAGTTCGCTTACTATTTAATGAATGCGGCGGCTCCTGACGGCTCCGATGTCGTATATGGCGATTCGGACGTCAACAGTTATCGAACAATGCTCTATGATTTCGGCAACAAGATCGATGACGACGGCTTGTTGTATTTCGGGTCGGGCGGTACGGAGGGAACGATGCCGGCGCACACGTCCGCTTTGTATCCCTATGGGATGATTGCCATGATGCGAAGCGGCTGGGCGGAAGATGATTTGTATATGCATATGGCGAATGGAAGAGCGAATTCTCATGGTCATTCCGATCTGTTGTCGGTCGTAATGTACGGCTATGACAAACAGTTGCTCATTGATCCCGGCCGCTACAATTATTCGGGAGATTCGGTTTCGTCCTGGCTGAAATCAACGGCTGCGCATAATACGCTGATGGTCGATGATTCATCGTTAAGCAGACATGCGCCCTTGAAGCAGATATCCCGTTGGGAAACCGTCGACGGTTTTGATTTCGTGGAAGGCTCTCATAACGGCTATAACAATGTTCTGACGACCCGCAGCATCCTGTTCGTCAAGCCTGAATTCTGGATCGTGTCGGATACGGCGGCGCCGTCATCGGGAAATCACGCGTACGAGCAATTATGGCACTTTCTGCCGAATGCCAATCCGGCTGCAGACTCGGTGACCGGCAGAGTATATACGAATTTTGACAGCGGCGCCAATCTGCAGCTCATTCCCGCAGACCCTGCGGTCGCGCCACCACAATTGAAAGAAGGCTATTTTTCCCCTTCATACGGGGTCGCTACAACCGCCGCGTATGCTTCTTTCGTACAGGAGAATGCAAGCGGGCCGGTGTCTTTCGATACTGTGGTATATCCGACGCGTGCAGGCGATAACCGCGAAGTAACCGTGACCAGACTGGCTGTTTTTCCTGCTGCTCCGGCAACGACGGCTACTGCGATCCAAATTGATACGGATAAAGGAGGAGCGGGCAACTACGGATACTACTATTTGTCCAAGGAACCTGTTCCCGGTGCAAGCAGAAGTTTCGACGCTTTCACATTCGACGGGAAAATGGCCTATATCGAGCAGTCGAAGGGAGGCTCCCTGCAAGCTGTCAGTTTGCTGGACGGTTCGAGGCTGCAGCAGGCTTCCAACGATCTCGTTTCCTCTACTGTCCCGATCCCGCGGCTCTACGTCCAGTGGGATGGAACCGATCTCCATATCGATGGTGAAGGGCTTGTGCCCAGCCGAAACGCTGCGGATGGCATTGCGATTTGGGCGCCCACTGCCTCCGATGTGATCTTGAATGGAGAGAGCGTGTCTTTCGCCAGGGCGGGCAACTACATTTATGCGGCGCGTTACGAGGTTCTGGAGCAACCGGGGATGGTCGCAACGCCGCGGGTTGGCGCCACCGCTTCGTCTGCTCATAATACGAATTGGTCGGCGGCCAATGCTGTGGATAATCGCAATAACACCGCCTGGAGCAGCGCGAAGAACAATCAGGCGGAGGGCAACGAATGGCTCTATGTGGATATGGGCGCCAATTACGATGTGCAGAAGGTTGCGCTTGTACCCCGCTCATCCGATGGTACACCGGTCGGTTTTCCATCCGATTTCAAGCTACAGTACAGTGTGAATGCGGTGGACTGGAGCGACGTTCCCGGGCAGAGCTATGCGCGGTATCCGGCTCCAACGAATTTGCAGGGAGAGGCATTCCAGTTTCAAACGGCGGTTAACGCCCGATATATCCGGGTACTGGCCAGCAGATTGAACACGGATGCATTCGGCGATTATTACATGCAGCTTGCAGAGATTTACCCCTATACGACCAG
The DNA here is from genome assembly GCA_023391635.1 of Bacillota bacterium. Taxonomy (GTDB): domain Bacteria; phylum Bacillota; class Bacilli; order Paenibacillales; family Paenibacillaceae; genus Cohnella. The sequence goes on from JAEWAQ010000061.1 coordinate 113,960, forward strand.
CCATCATCTGGACAGGCATAATGTTCAAGTGTCTTCCACGTTGTCGTCGGCGTTTGGAGACTACAAACTGTACGACGATGATGCAGGGAGCGCTTGGAGCAGCCAAAGATTGCCGGGGGCAACCGGAAGCGAATGGATTTCCGTCGACATGGGAGGACTTGTGAATCTGAATGCGCTCAGGCTTGTTCCCAGATCCTCGGGAGACAGTATCTTCTGCTTCCCGGTCGATTTCAAATTCCAATCCAGCGAGGACGGGGAGAACTGGACGGACATACCGGGGCAGACGTATACGAACTATCCGAATCCGACCAAGACGACCGGCGAAACCTTTGCTTTCGACAACCCTGTTCCGGCCAGACATGTCCGGGTGCTGGCTACCAAATTCCGCAGCGATCAGTACGGCTCGTATTATATGCAGCTTGCCGAGTTGTACGCATACGGCAGTGCGAATTCCGCTCGGGGCAAGTCGGTGACGGCCACAAGTTCCTATGAACAATCGAATTGGGGGACGGCCAGGGCGGTGGACGGATTCAAGTCGCTCACTTCCGGCGGCTGGAGCAGCAACAATCAAACCGGCAGCAATCATTCCGAATGGGTTCAAATTGATCTGGGAGATTTGTCCACGGTGAGTCGGGTTGATTTATATCCGGTCAACACCGGATACGGTTTTCCGATTAATTTGAATATCCTGACCTCGGTTGACGGCACCAACTGGACAACTGCGGTGTCCAGCACCAATGAGCCGGTGCCGGGCGTGTGCAGAACCTATACCTTTCAACCTCAGGAAGCGCGTTATGTCAGAATTCACGGAACGAATCTGCGCGCCAATCCTAATGACGCCAATCAATATCGGATGCAGTTCGCCGAAATTGAAGTGTTTGGCCGCCCCAATAAGGCACTGGGCGCTGCTGTTGCCGCCTCCAGTTCCTACGAGCAATCCAACTGGGGGAAGAGCAACGCGGTAAATGGGTCGACAGGCTCTACCTCCGGCGGCTGGAGCAGCAATGATCAAACAGGCAGCAATCACGCAGAGTGGATTCAGATGGATCTGGGCGCTGTGAAGAGCGTTGGCCAGGCAGAGTTATATCCCGTGAATTCCGGCTATGGCTTCCCGATTGATTTGAAAATATGGGCTTCTCAGGATGGGGTGAACTGGCGGGCGGTTATCCAAAGCAATAATGAACCGATTCCGACGGCTTCCAGGCTGTATACGTTCTCCCCTGTGCAGGCCCGCTATATTAAAGTTGAAGGAACGAACCTGCGCGCCAATCCTAATGACGCCAATCAGTATCGTATGCAATTCGCCGAAGTGGAAATCCGTTAACGCGCCGCGGCGAAATAAAGTGAAACAGGGACGAGGAGATTCTGACGGCATCCCCCCGGACAATGAATAGGAACAATCGTGACGCATCGCATTCATATGGAGGTGCGTGACGGCGAAGCCATGATTTCGCTTCCGATTCTGAGACGGCAATGGCAAGCCATATTCGGGAGAAACGAGATTAGAATCTTATTAATTCCATCCGCTGCTCAGTTCCGGTACGTCTTGCAGACGTCGGGACAATTCGTGGAGGGAGAGCTGGAGGAAGTGATCCTGTTCGGAATAGCGGCAAGGGGAACCGCGGCATACTGGCCGGAGGTTCCCCTTGCCGCTTAGCCGTGTGACGATTCTACGCGGACGGATTAGCGGTCGTCTGCGGCGCAAGCCACGCCCAGGAGCGTCTGGCCATGTACCAGGAGAGGCCGAACAAGACGAGCGCGTCGACAGCGTGAAGCGCCTGCAGCGAGCCGGTGAACACCTGGATCGTGACGTGCTGAAGAATGGAGAACGCGAGCGTTACGAGAGCCAGCCAGCGCAGAGCGCCCCGAATCTGTCCGAAGAAGGACAGGATGAACATGACGAGCGGCGCGAACTCGAAATAATTGGCGAACGTCCGATGCATGTTCAAATTGTCGGCATCCACGAAGATGCCCATTCCCGCCAGAAACACCTGCAGCACGATGCAGACGAGCAGCCCCGCGGCTAACAAGCCGTATATCAATCGGATCGCGCGCACGCGCGCATTTGCATTCCCCATATCGAAATCCGAACTCCCTTCGTTAAGCGGATTGGAGGGGACGATTTCGCTGTCGCACGCCCCAAGGCTTGAATACCGAAATGACGTACATCGATGCGAGCGACGCAATTTGGAGTACGATCCCGGTCCACAGTTGTCCGGAATTGACGACGAATGCCTGACTATGCAGCGCCTGCCCCCCGTCTGCCTCAATCAACGTAACGGCTCGGAGCGACCAGAAGTGCATGCCGACAGGCCCAAGCGCAATGGAGACAAGCGATAGCGCCTCCTTGGCGATGATCCAGTAGTATCGGAACAACCCCCACTTGGTCAGTACGGATAGCAGAATGCCCGTCGCCAGCGTTCCGATCGTCGAGGCCCGCACGGACGAGTCGGCAAGCACGAGCATAACGTTGTAACAGGAACGGACGATATCGATGTCCGATGTTGTCGCCACTACGATGCTGAGCACCAGGAATATAACCGCCGTGCCAAGCATGATGGCGGCGAACAGCAAGTGAACGATCAGCAGCCATTTGCGCCCGTTCGCGCTCAGCTTTGCCATGCGCTGCCCTCGCTTTCCTATCATAGATTGAAGCGATATCCCACGCCCCAGATCGTCTCGATGTATTGCGGTTTGGCGGGGTCGGCTTCGACTTTCTCTCTCAGCTTGCTGATATAGACGGTGACGGTAGCCGTGTCGCTCAGGGCGTCAAGCCCCCAGATCCGTTCGAACAATTCGTCTTTGCTGAACACGCGGTTCGGATGCAGAGCCAGAAAATGCAGCAGGTCGTATTCCTTGGAAGTTAGAGACACCTCGGACTCGTTCACGAACACTTTACGGGACAGCTTGTCGATGCGGATGCCGCGAACGCGGATCTCGTCCGCCTGCCGGGAGCGGGTCCGGTTGCCTTCCGTCAGGCGGTCGTAGCGCTTCAGGTGGGCCTTCACCCGCGCCACCAGTTCGCCGACGCTGAACGGCTTCGTCATATAATCGTCCGCGCCGAGTCCGAGCCCGCGGATCTTGTCGATGTCTTCCTTCCGGGCGGATACCATCAGAATGGGGATATCCTTCGACTGGCGCACCTGTTTGCAAATTTCGAATCCGTCCGTGCCCGGCAGCATCAGGTCGAGGACGATCAGATCGTACGGCTGCTCGAGCGCCATACGCAGTCCGACGTCGCCGCTCGTCGCGATATCGACTTCGTAACCGCCGGCTTCCAAATAATCCTTCTCCACTTCCACGATAACCTGCTCGTCCTCGATGATCAGAACCCGCTTCATGACCGTCCACCTTCCCGTGAAATCCTCGGCAGCGCAAACGAGATGGCGGTGCCTTCACCAACTTTGCTGTCCGCCCATACGCGGCCGCCTTGTCCTTCCGCCATCTGCTTCACGATCGCAAGGCCCAATCCGCTGCCGCCCGTCGCCGTGTTCCTAGACGTATCCGCCCGATAGAAACGATCGAAAATATGCGGCAGCGCTGTATCAATGATGCCCGTGCCGTTGTCCCGAATTCGCACGATTGCCTCTTCCGGTCCGGCGGACAGCGTCAACGCGATTTCCTTGCGCGGTTTGTCCAGATGCTTCAGGCTGTTATCGATGATGTTCATGATGATTCTGCGCAGCTTCTCGCGGTCGGCCATCACGCGAACCGGTTCGTCGGAGGCGTCGAACGATACGGCAACGGCGACTTCCGCCAGCCGCGGATCCAGCCGCAGTTCCTCCGCGCAGTCCCGCAAATAATCCGTCAGATTCACGGGTTCCAGCTGAAACGGCAGCCGGTTCAAATCCAGCTTGGAGAACAGGAACAGCTCGTCGATCAGCCGATCCATGTCTTCCGTCTTGCGGGCGATCATCTCCATATATTTGTCCCGTTTCGGCCCGGTGTTCGCAATGCCGTCGCGGATGCCTTCCAGGCAAGCCTTGATGCCGGTAATCGGCGTCTTCAGGTCGTGCGAGATGCTCGAGATCAGTTCCTTGCGGTTGTCTTCGTATTGCAATTGCAGCCTGATCGATTCCTGCAGCCGGACGCGCATCTCCTCGAACGCGCCGCCCAATTTGCCGATCTCGTCCTTGCGCTGCAAATCCACGGCCTGATCCAAATCCCCTTCTTTAATGCGTTCCGCGGCGCGCTTCAAGGTGTTCAGAGGCTTGATGATGCTGCGGGAAACCAGGTAAGTCAACACACCGTTCGTCAATGCAAATGCGGCGAGCAGCGAGAGGACGAGTATCGGAAAAATCGTCTTGAAGCGGTTGATCCAGACGCCGCTGTCGGTGAGCATGTAGACAGCGCCGGATTCGCCGTCTTCGAAAGTCACGGGAAAGCCGGAGACCACATAACGATCGCCCGCAAGCGACTCCCATGGAGGCCCTGATTTATCGCCAGCTGGGGGCTGAAGTTCATTTCCAACGTCCTGGACCCGAGGGGAAGCGTAGATGACTTCATCGCCCTTCTTTACAACCAGGCCCGCTTCCAATTCGTTCATCCGCTCGCCTGTGCCGGTCAGGAACCCGGTGTCGGACAGTCGCTCCGGTTCGAGCTGCGTCAAGTATTTGACGCCGGCGAACAGTTCGTTCCGCTGATCCGACATTTGCCACACGTTAGCGGGTCCTTGACGGCCCACGCCCAGGTCTCTGAGAAACAGGAAGGCGATGGAACCGGCAATGAGCGCGAACAGGACGACGGGGATGACCGTCATGGCGATATAGGATAGCAGGAGTCTTGTCTTGATGGACATGATCGCTAATCTCCTCGCTGATACATCGGTCGGGCGGCGTCTACAGCTGCTTGCGTTCGAACAGCATCCATCCGGCCATATAAGCCATTATACAATAGGCGAGCAGCACAGCGGTGGTGTTCGTCAGCTTGCCGGCTTGCGCGCCGTCTCCGATCCACATCGCATGCCAGTCCGTGTAGGAGAAGACCGACCAGACGGCGAGTTGCGGCAGCACGATCGGCAGCAGCTTCGCAGCGGCGTACAGCAGGATGACGAGCGCCATGGCGCCGGTGCTTTGGCGGAACCACTGGACGATGAACGCCGCGACTAGTCCGATCGCCATCATCGGCAGCCACGCTGCGGCGTAAGCTTGCAGATTGTCCAGCCAAGCGCCTGACGTGCCGCTGCTGCCGACAAGCCAATCCGCCATGGAAGACACCGCCCACAATGCGGCTAACTGGACGGCCACGTATGCCGCAATCGCCAGCGTCTTCGAAGCGAACACCTTGGCACGCGTAATCGGCCGGACGAGCACGAGCTTCAGCGTGCGGGCAGCCACTTCCCCGGAGAAGGAGTCCGCGGCCGTCATCATCATGAATAGCGGCAGCACCGTGAACGTATACAGGCTGAGCATCATCAGCGGCAAATTGTCGCCCAGACCGGCGATGACGACCGACCGGCTCCGTATCGCCGACAGCCCGAACGCGGCTATCGTCGGCAAAATCAAAGTCAGCAGCAGGAAGCCTTTCGTTCTCCGTCTCGCCCCTGTTTTTTCCCATTCGTTCACGAAATTCGCGTATAGGCTATGCAAGAACTTCCACCTTCTCCGTCTGCCGAATTTGGCCGATCACGTATTGTTCGAGCGTCCGCCCGTCCTGGAGCAGGTCGCGCACGGCTCCCTGACGAATCATCTCGCCTTCCTTCATAATGCCGATGCGGTCCGCGATCATGCCCAGGTCGTGGATCAGATGGCTGGAGATAAGGAAGGCGATCCCGCGTTCCCGGGCCAGCCGCTGCACGGTGCTGCGCACTTCCACCATCCCTTCGACATCGAGACCGTTCGCCGGTTCGTCCAGCACGACAAGCTGCGGATTCGCCAGCAGCGCCGAAGCGAGGCCGAGCCGCTGCTTCATGCCGAGCGAATAGCCGCGCACCTTCTCATGACGGTAAGAGGAGAGCCCGACCTGTTCCAGCGCTTCGTCGATCCGCGTCTTCGGCAGGTTGGAATAGAACCGGGCGGCCAGCTTCAGATTGTCGTAGGCGCTCATGTATTCATAGGCATCAGCCGTTTCGATCAGGCAGCCGACGCGGGCCATCGCTTGTTCGAATGCGTAAGCGGGCGAGTAGCCGAACAGGCGGATGCTTCCCGCGTCCGGTCGCAGCAGGCCGACGATCATCTTCAGCAGGGTCGTCTTGCCCGCGCCGTTCGGGCCGATCAAGCCGTAGATTTCGCCCGCGGAGATATGCAGGCTCGCGTCCCGCACGCCGCGGCCGTTGCCGTAGCGCTTGGATACGGCATCTACATGCAGCAGCGCGTTCAACGATGCCATCCCCATCCGCGCGCTTCGCCGTCTTCCTGACCGCGATCGATCGCCTCTGTCGTCTTGCCGGTCAAGTCGATTCGTTCCGGAACGGTCCGGTTAACGTCCGAGAAGTCGAGATCAAGCCGGAGCGCGAGCTCGTGCGGCAAGCCGTCCGCATCCGTGCCGGTTACGACGATCCGCGCCGTTTGATGCTCAAGCACATTGTCGGCGCCAATATCGGCGTCCAGCTTAACGCTCGCGACCCGAACATCGTCGGTTAACTGCGGAAGATTGCAATTCAGCGCGTTCGGCTGCGCGCCGTTATCAGCTGCGTCCGCAGCTGCGATCCCATGCGGTCCGAAACCGTGATGCCCCGCACCGGAAGCAGCCAGCGATCCGATCGCATTCACGATGGCGGGAATTTGGCTGCCTGTCAGATGAAGCTCCGCGTGCTTGCCGCCATCAGCCGTATTCTCGACTGTCGCCAGCTCCTTCATGTGGCCTGCGAGCATATCGAACAATTGCAGCACAGCCTGAGGCGGCTGGGAGGGAGCGCCGGTATTGGAACCCGCCTGTGCGTCGCCTGACTTCGAATCGCGATCGGCCCACTTCGGCTTAGGCGCTTCGGCTACGCGATACACGTCGCTGTCATCCGTTTTTACAATTACTTTGTCGTCTTGCCGATAAACGTTCACTGCCCGCGACTGCGTGCCGTCCGTCAGGCTGGCGTCAACGCTTGCGGATTCCGCCGCCTCATTCCATTTGGCTTTCGCCTCTCCAGTCAGCACATTCGCGCCGTTATCCGTAACGGCGAACGACGCCTGGACGGTCAGATTCGCCTGCGCCTTCGTATGCAGCAATGCCGACTTGTACGCCTCGTATCCCGATGTATTCGCCATCGCGGACAGTCCGCCTGCCGCCAGCATGATCGCGCCAAGCGCGAAGCCGGTTCCCGCAATCAACCATTTATGTTTCATTTGTAATCCTCCTCAAAATTTGTCTTGGAAGCTTCGGCCATCCGCCGCATGAACTTCTTCACCTCCGAGCGCCATTTTGCCGTCGCCTTCTGACTTCATCCTATCCCCCGACTCTTGACGCCCTCTAAACCAATTCTTAAAAAAGTATTAAAAAGCTGCGGCAGCGCGAAAAACCGGACTTTGGTCCAGGATGCGACTTGGCTTGGGCTGGTCGATGGATCGAGAAGGGCGCTGGTAAAATGGAACTATCGAATCAAGCGGGACGTTGACGGAGGAGAGGATACGATTGAATAATCGCGCATTGATGGGGGCAGGGCTGCTCGCGGTAGGCATCATCCTGCTATTCCTAAGCAAAGGAGCGGATTTCGGGCCGGGAACGATGATCGCCTATTTATGGCCAAGCATGTTCGTCATTCCGCTCGGCTTGTTCTTCCACTGGATGTATTTCTCCATGCTCGCGCGCAGGGGCTCGGGGCTGCTCATACC
>JAEWAQ010000081.1 GCA_023391635.1 Bacillota bacterium
TGACGCGGTAGCCGTTGACGAAGAAAATCGCCTTGGCATCATGCTTGTCGAGCGCATCCAGGATCGGCGCGAGCGTATCGGGCGATTTCGGCCCGTCATCGAAGGTGAGCAGGACGACTTTGGCAGGCGATTGCTCCTTGTCGATCGGGACGATGTTGTACGCTTTGGTCATGCGGTAAGTCGGCTGCTCCGTCTTGGCAGAATCTGTCGGGCTCGTCTCGGTGTCTGCAGCTTCAGGTGAAGAAGACGCGGACGGAGCCGTCTGTCCCGTTGAACCGGCGGTTGGCTCCGGCGAGGAAGTCACGCTAGGCGTCGGCGTGGATACGGACGCGCTCGGCGTTGCCGGGGCTTGCGTTGCGCCGGGTTCGCCGCCGCAGGCAGCCAGCAGCAAGAGAACGGCGGCCGAACAAGCCGCGAGGGTCCAGTGGGATCTGTCGAGTCTGGTCATGTTGTCGAATGCCTCCGCTCCGTGTCGTTTTGCTCCGATTGTATCACAAATCGGCGGCAGGAGAAATTGACTGGCTGCGTCCCCGATTTTCCTGAATTTGATCGCGCATGTCCCCGGCTCTCCCGGCCACACTATATACATCAACCAAGGAGGTGGCCATTATGAAACTAAGCGCATTTGTGCTGGGCGGCATTGCGGGCGCGGCAGCGGTCATGCTGTTGCGCAAGCAGTCCCTTGCTTCCATGGCCGGCGGCATGTCCCAGATGATGAAAGGCTGGAGCAGCGGCTCCAAGCGGGATTCGCAAGGCAAAGCGTTAAGCCTTCTGTTCGGCAGCGGCGGAGGCAGCGATACGTCGACATCAAAGAGCGGGCAAGCCGCTTCGCAGTCGCAAGCGTCGCACAACTCGCATACGTCCCGCGCATCGCACGCGGAGGAATCCGGGATCGAGCAGATCGCTCAGATTGCCTCCAAAGACGACAGCGTCAAGAAGGAAATCAACGAAATTCTTGAGCAGAACGAGCAGCCGCAAATTTAACGTTCGATCGAAAAAACGGCGCAGATCTCCTTTTTTAAGGGGGGCCTGCGCCGTTTTTTCGATTCGCTAGTGCATTTCGCGGGGATAAATGATAACATGTTGTCAAAGCAAAATTCAATCACACATTATATGCTCGATCATACGCTGTTATCACCCGCGAAGGAGGGTCCTGGAATGAGGATGGAGCGATTGAGTCAAGACAAAATAAGGATTTTCCTCACGTTCGACGATTTGACGGAACGCGGGATCCAAAAAGAGGACATGTGGCGCGAGATCCCCAAGGTGCATGAACTGTTCAGTGAAATGATGGACCAGGCTTACAACGAGCTCGGATTCGACGCGTCCGGCCCGCTTGCGGTCGAAGTGTTCGCGATGCCGGCACAGGGCATGGTCGTCATCGTAACGCGCGGCAAGCAGGACCGCGACACTGAACCTTCGCATTTGGACGAGATCGAAGAAGAAGTTTACGAGATGGAAGTTACGCTTGAACAGAGCGATGCTATCATATATCGGTTTCCGGACATCGAAGACGCGATCGGCGCGGCGAAGACGCTGGCGCTGGCAGGAAGGCACAAGGACGAAGGCCAGTTGTACCGCCACCAGGAGCAATGGGTGCTCGTCTTCGACCCGGCCGGCATGGAGACCGACGAATATCATGCCTTGATCGCCGTGCTTGCCGAGTACGGGAATGCATCGTCGACGACGCCGGCGGTACTGGAGGAGTACGGGCAATTGATCATTGCCGAGCAGGCCGTGAAGGTGCTGGCCGATCATTTCAGCTGATCTCGATTGACCAGCGGTAATCCGAATACGATCTGCGCGGCCTTCGGGCCGCGTTTTTCAATTTTTGGCGTTAATTTTACAATATAAAGTTTGCTTAAAAGGGATGTGCCGGACGCCTCGCGCCTGTATAATAGGAGAGATAGGAGCGCGGCAGGAGGGAGGAAGAACATGCTGCTGTCCATATTGGCTGCCGCCATTGCGCCCGGCCTGGCTTTGCTGGCTTATTTCTACTGGAAAGACCGGTACGATGCCGAGCCGCTGTCCATGGTCGTCCGGCTGTTCTTCACCGGCATGCTGGTTGTCTTGCCCGCCATGATCGTACAGCGCGGGCTCACGCTCTATCTCGGCGACTCTCCCTTCACGTTCTCGTTTGTCATATCGGCGGGCGTTGAGGAATTGCTCAAGTTTTTCGTGCTGTACCATATGGTGTTCAACCACGCGGAATTCGACGAACCCTACGACGGGATCGTCTATGCGACGGCCATTTCGCTGGGCTTCGCCACGCTGGAGAACGTATTGTACGCCTTCCTGGAACCGACGACATTCGGCACGCTGCTCGTTCGCGCCTTGCTGCCCGTTTCCGGACATGCGCTGTTCGGCGTCTTCATGGGTTACTCGCTTGGTCGCGCGAAATTCTCGGTCGGGAAGCAGAAAAAATATCATCTGTGGATGGCGCTCTTGCTGCCGTTGGCGTGGCATGGAGTTTACGATTTCATGATGATGACGGTATCGCCGGATTGGCTGTGGATCGCCGTTCCGTTCATGTTTTTGCTCTGGTACCGGGGCATCCGCCGGGTCAATCACGCGAACTCCGTTTCGCCGTTTCGCTGGTTGAAACGCGAGGAGGAGGTTAAATCGTAGGCAATCTGTCCATACTGTAGCATGATGAGCAACCGATCATGTTGGAGGGAAGACAAGCTGGATGCCCACGATGATGTCGAACCGGGTGAAAGTCATCATCCGATGCAATCGCTGCGGCGAAAAGTTCACGTTGCGCGGTCGCAAGGAGAAGGGGCGCATCGATACTGGATTCAAGATGTGCCTCTGCAGCAATACCGCAGATTTCGAGATTGAAGAAGACGAATAAAGCCGATTCCTTTGTCCCACACTAACGCCAAATTCGTAGTCTGGGAATGAAAGGGGTCGGCTTTTCATGTATGCAAGAATGAGCTCCATCCTGTTTCCGATTGCTGCAGTTCTGTTCGTCGGCGCATTGTTCTGGGGGTACCAGGAGCATCAAGAGAAGAACGCGATTCTGATCAAAGCCGAAAATCAATATCAGCGTGCGTTCCACGATCTGAACCATCATATGAGCAGCCTTCGGAAGGAATTGGGGCAGACGATCGCCGTCTCTTCCGCTTCCTACGGCATGCAGCGCAAAGGATTGGTGAACGTCTGGCGGCTGACGAGCCAGGCGCAGAACGAGATCAACCAATTGCCTCTGGCAATGCTTCCGTTCAACACGGCGGAACAATTTCTCGCGCGGATCGCCGATTTCGCTTACCGTACATCCGTCCGAGATCTGACCAAGCAGCCGCTGAACGACAGCGAGATGAAGGTGCTAAAATCGCTGTACGACAAGTCGGGGAAGATCAATGACGATCTCGGCAATATTCAGGATGCCGTCATCAAAAACCGGCTGCGCTGGATGGACGTGGAGACGGCGATCGCGAGCGCGAAAAACCAGCATGACAATACGATCATCGACGGTTTCCGCGCGGTGGACAAACAGATCGGCGCCTACCCGGAGACGGATTGGGGGCCTACGGCCAAGTCGACGAAGCGGGCGCTGTCTACCGACGGATTGACCGGCAACGAGTTGTCTCCCGGGGACATCCAGGCGAAGGCAGCGGCGTTCATCGGCAGCGACAGGCTTCAGCTCCATGTACAAGAAGCAGGCGGGCAGACGAACTTCCGCACCTATTCGGTAACGGCGGAGGGGGCGCAAGATCAGATTCATATGGAGTACACCCGCAAAGGCGGCAACCTGCTGTGGTACATGAATCCGCGGCAGGTGAAGACGAGAAATCTGAACTTCGACGCCGCGCGCAACAAAGCATCGCAATTTCTCATCCGCAACGGATATTCGGACATGACCCCGGTTACGTACGACGAATATGACCATGTTGCGGTATTCACTTTCGCCAGCACGAAGGACGGTGTTCGGATTTACCCGGACAAAGTGACGGTGCGCGTCGCGCTGGACAACGGCGAGACCGTAGGATTTCAGGCTACGGACCACGTATTCGCCACGAAGCTGCTTACGCCGGGCAAGCCGAAGATCGGCAAGGAGCAGGCGGTTAAAGCTTTGAATCCGGAATTCCGTGTCCAGAATTACTCGCTTGCGATCATCAAGAACGACGTAGACGAGCAAGTGCTCTGCCATGAATTCATCGGCAAGATCAACGGTTCCGCCTATCGCATCTACATTAACGCGGATACGGGAATCGAGGAATCGATCGAGCAGATTCCGGACGAGACGAAGGCGATTTACCGCACTTGAACGCCAAGGAAAAATCCGCACCGGACCCCCCACATTCGCCCATGTCATGCTATAATGGGTACATTACAGATCAGCAATATCTGTATTTATCCGACATGGAGGTTATCCGGTGCTTCCGAAGATCAACCAAACGACTTACCTGCAATTGCTGCCGGTTCAAGATCCCGAGTCGGCTCCGACGTTCCGCTCCCGTGTGGCGGACATGGACGACCAATTGATCTGGCTTGAAATTCCGCTGGACGAGAAGAGCAGACGGTACCACAGGCCGCAGTCCGGCGAGCAGTTCCGCATGTTTTATTTCACGCAGGACGGCGTCAAGCATTCGTTCGAGGCGAACGTCGTCGGAGTCAAGAAAGACGTCGTGAATCTGTTCTCCGTTCGCAGGCCGAACCCTGAGCAAATTATGCGCGAACAGCGGCGCAGCTTTCTGCGCGTCGACGCACAGCTCGAGCTGGCCGTCCGAGTCGGGGACAAGGTGCGCTTCACGGCCATAACCGATGACGTCGGAGGCGGGGGCCTTAGCTTCCGCACCGACCGCAAGTGGCCGCTCGTCGCGGGCGGGTCCTTATCGTGCTGGCTGCTGCTGTCTTATAGGAACGGCAATCTAGGCCATGCCAAATTCGAAGGGGAGATCGTCCGCGTCATGCCGGTCGAGCCCGACAGGCACTTGGTCATGATGAGATTTTTGGACATCCAGGATTCCGAGCAGCAGAAGATTATTCGGTTCTGCTTCGAGCGGCAGCTGGACAAGCATAAGGGATAACGGAAACAATTCGTAACGGCGCATTCGAGGACAGGAGGGGAAAACGGGTGAAATTCAAATGGCAAGCGCCCGACCGGGCATCGTTCCCCGCCTGGTCGGACCGCGTGGAGAAGCGCGTGCGCAAGTGCATCCTGACGCTCGTCATCCTGCTTGTCGCCGCGCAAGCCGCGATGCAATCGCCGATCGTCAGAAGCTGGCTGTCGCCGACGGAACGCGCGGAAGGCATTGTATACGACGGAGGCCACGGCTAAGCTGCCGGGCCTTCTTTTTTGCTTGAGCTACCCGGATATGCTATAATTTTGTTTGCATGTTTGCCAGTAGGAGGATTGCAGCCAACATCATGAACCAGCGCCTGCCGCTTATCAACATTGCGATCGACGGACCGGCCGGTGCCGGGAAGAGCACGGTCGCACGCATGGTTGCCAGGGATCTGCACTACATATACGTCGACACTGGAGCCATGTACCGGGCCGTGGCGCTGAAAGCCATGGAAGCCGGCTTGCCGGCGGACGATGCCGAAGGCGTGACCGATCTGTCGCGTAGATTGGACATCCGGCTCGTGCCGGAACCGGACGGCCAGCGCGTGCTGGCAGACGGGGAAGACGTCAGCCGGCAGATCCGTTCACTCGAAGTGAACCGCCAAGTATCGCGTTATGCCGTCATCGCAGGTGTTCGCGGCCGCATGGCGGAATTGCAGCGCCGGATGGCCGGGGCCAAAGGCGTCGTGATGGACGGCAGGGACATCGGCACACAGGTGCTGCCGGATGCGGAGCTGAAGGTGTTCCTGACGGCATCTCCCAGGGAACGCGCCTTGCGCAGATTCAAGGAATTGGGCGATTCGCCCGGCATCACGCTCGAACAGCTGGAAGCGGATATCGCGCAGCGGGACCGCGACGACGAACAGCGGGCGATCTCCCCGCTCGTTCAAGCCAAGGACGCGAGGCGGATCGACTCGACCGGCCGATCGGCGGAAGAGGTAGCCCGCGAAATCGCGGAATGGGGTTTTGCGATTGCAAGAACCATTTTGGCGGAGGAGAAGTAAACTATGTTATACACATTCAGCAGATCGATCGTGCGGTTGATTTATCGGCTGCTGTTCCGGCTGGAAGCCAGGGGAGTCTCCAACATTCCGCGCGAGGGAGCCGTCATTCTTTGCAGCAATCATACGAGTGCGATGGATCCTTTTACGCTTGGAGCATTGGTGCCGCGCAAAGTTCATTACATGGCGAAGGATAAGCTGTTTAAAGTGCCGGTCGTATCCACGGTCATTCGGGCATGGGGCGCCTTCCCGGTCAAGCGCGGCGCCGTCAGCAAAGAAGCGATCCGCACCGCGATCAACCTGATGTCGCAAGGTCATGTGATGGGCATCTTTCCGGAAGGCAAGCGCAATGCCTCGCTTGGCGCAGGCAAGCGCGGAGCCGTTACGATCGCCGTCCGCTCGGGCGCGACCGTCGTACCCGTCGCACTTATTGGATCCTATCGCATTTTCAGCAAGATGTACGCGGTATACGGGGCACCGATCAGCCTGGCGCAAGTGAAGGAAGCCGGCACCGTCGAAAGCATGGAAGAAGCGACGAATGTGATTATGTCCAAGATACGCGAGATGATGCAGACGGGCCAGCCGTCGAAATGACCTAGCATGCATGGAACGAAGCGCAATCCATCATACTAAAGGCATAATTTGGTGATGATTTAGACGCCGCTTGAGCGGGTTTAAATAAAGTTGGGGCAGAATCGAGGAGGGTATTTTCATGTCTGAAGAATTGAAGGTTCAAGACACGGGGGTCGCAGAGGCGGCTCAAGAAGGAGTACAAGAGGCAGCCGCTCCAGCGGAAGCGGCATCCGCGGACGCAGCCGGCGAGGCGGTCGAGGCGACCGAAGCGGTCTCCCAGGATGCGATGGATAACCTCGTCACCTTGAAGAAGGGCGACATCGTCAAGGGCACGATCGTCAAGATCGAGGATAACCTAGCCTACGTCAGCCTTGGATATAAATATGAAGGCACCATTTCGCTGCGGGAATTGTCTTCCGTGCATCTGGATAGTGCCGCCGATGCCGTACAAGTCGGTCAAGAAGTCGAAGCCAAGGTTATCAATATCGACGATGCCAAGGAGACGCTGACTCTGTCCAAGCGCCAGGTCGATACGCCCAAGGCGTGGGACGAATTGCAAGCGAAGTTCGATAGCGGCGAAGCGTTCGAAGTCGTCGTGGCCGATGTCGTCAAAGGCGGCCTTGTCGTCGACGTAGGCGTGCGTGGCTTCATCCCCGCATCGATGGTGGAACGTCATTTCGTCGAGGATTTCAGCGATTACAAAGGCCGCAACCTGCGCGTTAAGGTGAAGGAGATCGACCGCGAGAACAATAAAGTCATCCTCTCCGCCAAGGAAGTGCTCGAAGCGGAATACGAAGAGAAGAAGCAGCAGATCATGGCTTCCCTCGAGCCGGGCCAAGTGCTGGAAGGCACCGTGCAGCGGCTGACGCCGTTCGGTGCATTCGTGGACATCGGCGGCATCGACGGTCTCGTTCACGTATCCGAGATGGCATGGCAGCATGTCGCTCATCCGGCCGATGTCGTGTCCGAAGGACAGTCGGTCAAGGTGAAGGTATTGAAGGTGGACCCGTCCATCGGCAAAATTTCCCTTAGCATCAAGGCTGCGCAGCCCGGCCCATGGGAAAACGCGGTCGGACAATTCCAAACCGGCCAGATCGTCACCGGCGTCGTCAAACGTCTCGTCACGTTCGGCGCGTTCGTCGAGATCGCACCCGGCGTAGAAGGCTTGGTGCACATATCGCAGATTGCGCATCGCCATATCGCCACTCCGCATGAAGTGCTGAAGGAAGGCCAGGAAGTGCAGGCTAAAATTCTCGACTTCAATCCGGCTGAGAAGCGCGTTTCCTTGTCGATCAAGGAGACGGAAGATGCGCCGGCCCGCCCGGAACGCACCGGACGCGCTCCCAAGGAGTCGTCCAACTTGCCGGAACCGGAAAGCATGAGCTTCACGCTTGCTGAGAAATTCGGCGATAAGCTGAGCAAATTAAAGTAAATCTGAGTAAATGATAGAAGCCGTCTCGTAAACGTCTCTGAATGAGCCGTTACAGCGAGACGGCTTTCTTGCGTCGAAGAAGTTTCCTTTGACAAACATTGTTGAGTGATTACAATAAAGGATAGCGAAAAAAGGATCGTCACGAGTCAAAGGAAATCACATAGGATATGGAAGCTCATTTCTTTGGTCTAAAAGTTGCAGTGGTGCAACAATGTGAGCCGTGCGCCAAGCTTGGAACAGGGGCAAACATACGCAACCAAGAAGATCTGAGGTGAATGGATATGCAAGATCAATCCCCGCAATTGGCCTCCGACTCCGGCTGGCGCACCAAGCGTTCGCAGCCGACGATGCCGGAAGTTTACCGCAGCATGAACATCCCGAAGCATGGATCGTGGTTTCGCAAGTTTCTGGCGTTCGCCGGCCCGGGCTACCTGGTCGCCGTCGGTTACATGGACCCGGGCAACTGGGCGACCGATCTGGCCGGAGGTTCGTTGTTCGGTTATACGCTGCTATCGGTCATTCTGTTGTCGAATATGATGGCAATCCTGCTGCAGGCGCTGGCCGGCAAGCTGGGAATCGTCACCGGCCGCGATCTGGCGCAAGCTTGTCGGGACCATTACAGCAAGCCGGTATCGATGGGCTTGTGGGTGTTGTGCGAACTCGCCATCGCCGCATGCGATTTGGCCGAAGTCATCGGTACGGCGATCGCGCTTAACTTGCTGTTCGGCATTCCCCTCATGTACGGCATCATTATTACCGTCGTGGACGTGCTCGTGATCCTGCTGCTGCAGAACAAGGGCTTCCGTTATATCGAAGCGATGGTTATTACGCTCATCGGTACCGTCGGCGTTTGCTTTCTGATCGAAATCATTCTATCGCAGCCTGTCGTATCCGATGTTATGCGCGGCTTCATCCCGAGCGGCGAGATCATCCACAATCCGGAGATGCTCTATATCGCGATCGGCATCCTGGGCGCGACGGTGATGCCGCACAATCTGTATTTGCACTCTTCCATCGTCCAGACCCGGAAGTTCGATCAGACCGAGCTTGGCAAGCGGCAAGCGATCCGGTACACGACGGCCGATTCGACGATCGCGCTCTTCTTCGCCTTGTTCATCAATGCGGCGATTCTGATCGTGTCTGCGGCCGCTTTCCATACGGCAGGCATCATGGATGTCGCCGAAATCGGCGACGCTTATCATCTGCTGGCTCCGATCCTCGGCTCCACGATGGCGAGCATCCTGTTCGGCGTCGCGTTGCTCGCGGCCGGCCAGAATTCGACCTTGACCGGCACGATGGCCGGCCAGATCGTCATGGAAGGCTTCCTGAATATCCGCATGCCGGCATGGCTCAGAAGGCTCGTTACCCGGATGATCGCCATCATCCCCGCGGTGATCGTGACCGCGATCTACGGCGAGAGCGGCACGGCCGAATTGCTGATTCTCAGCCAGGTCATTCTGTCGCTACAGCTGTCGTTCGCCGTCATTCCGCTCGTCAAATTTACCGGCGACAAGAAGAAGATGGGCGCATTCGTCAATCCGCCGTGGCTGAAAGTTTTGTCCTGGTTCGTGGCCGTCTTGATCGCGGGATTGAACATTTATTTGCTGTTCCTGACATTCAACGGCGGCTGGTAGGGCGTGCGGCGCTTTCGCGGGCGCGGGTTATCGGCTGGAGACAGCGACCGGAGACGCCGCCCCCGGCAGACCGTCTTAAGGTTATCGGCAAGGGGGTTAGCCAACCTCCTTTTTTTTATGTTATGATGATGGATGGCAAGTGGACAAGGAGTGACTTTGAGGATTCGGTGTGACTTTGAACTCCGTTCAAAGATCCTGATGTCATGCTCAAAGATCCTGATGTTAGGAGTGACATTATGGCAAGACCCGTCATCGCCATTGTCGGACGCCCGAACGTGGGCAAATCGACGATATTCAATCGGATTATAGGCGATCGGCTGGCGATCGTGGAAGATAAACCGGGCGTTACCCGGGACCGGATCTACGGAACAGGCGAATGGAACGGACAAACGTTCAGCGTGATCGATACGGGAGGCATCGAGACGGGCGGGGAGGACAGCATGCTCAGGCTGATCCGCATGCAGGCAGAGCTTGCGATCGAAGAGGCCGACGTCATCGTGTTCATGGTCGACGCCAAGGCAGGCGTAACGAACGCGGACGAAGAAGTGTCCCAAATGCTGTACCGCTCCGGCAAACCGATCGTGCTGGCCGTTAATAAAGTGGACAACTTGCAGCGCGCAGACGATATCTACGAATTTTACGGCTTCGGCTTCGGCGATCCAGTCGGCATTTCCGGCGCGCACGGCACGGGGATCGGAGACCTGCTCGACGCGGTCGTACAGAAGCTGCCAGTAGGGGAAGAAGAAGAATACGGAGATGACGTCATCAAAGTCGCGCTGATCGGGCGTCCGAACGTAGGCAAATCTTCGCTCGTCAACGCCATTCTCGGAGAAGAGCGGGTCATCGTCAGCGACGTGGCCGGTACGACGCGGGATGCGATCGATACGCCGTTCGAGCGGGACGGTCAGTCCTATGTTCTGATCGACACGGCCGGCATGCGCAAGCGCGGCAAGGTGTACGAATCGACCGAGAAATACAGTGTTATGCGCGCGATGAAAGCGATCGAGCGGGCGGACGTCGCGCTCATCGTCATTAACGGCGAGGAAGGCATTATCGAGCAGGACAAGCATATCGCGGGATACGCGCACGAGAACGGCAAAGCGGCGGTGTTTGTCGTGAACAAGTGGGATGTCGTCGAGAAGGACGACAAGACGATGCAGCAGTTCACGAACACGATCCGGGACCATTTCCTGTTCATGTCGTATGCGCCGATCGTGTTTCTTTCTGCCAAAACAGGCAGTCGACTGGGCAAGCTGCTGCCGGTCGTGAACCGGGTAGCCGAGCAGCATGCGATGCGCGTGCCGACGCACTTGCTCAACGAAGTCATTGCAGACGCTGTCGCCGTAACGCCGCCGCCGACGGACAAAGGCCGCAGGCTTCGCGTCAATTACGCAACGCAAGTCGCCGTCAAGCCGCCGACGCTGATCATCTTCGTCAACGAGCCGGAATTGATGCATTTTTCTTACGAACGCTACCTGGAGAACAAAATACGCGCCGCTTTCGAATTCGAAGGGACGCCGCTGCGACTGTTCTCACGGCGCAAATCGGATCAATCGGAGTGACTTTGAGGATTCGGAGTGACTTTGAACTCCGTTCAAAGTCCTGATGCCATGCTCAAAGATCCTGATGTTAGGGGAGAGAAGCGCTTGTTCGCATCGATTATCGGCATCGCAGCCAGCTACTTGCTCGGCTCTGTTTCGTTCAGTATTCTAATGGCCAGATGGCTTAAAAAGATCGATATTCGCCAGCACGGGAGCGGCAATGCGGGTGCTACCAATACGCTGCGCGTGCTTGGCAAAGGACCGGCTCTGGCCGTATTCCTGCTTGATATCGCCAAAGGGGTTGCCGCGGTGCTGATCGGCCGTTGGTTAGGAGACGACGAATGGGTGCCGGTCGTTTGCGGCTTGGCAGCGATCATCGGGCACAATTGGCCGATCTTTTTCCGCTTCAAGGGCGGCAAAGGGATTGCGACGACGATCGGAGTCGTGGCGATATTGGCATTCGTGCCGTCGCTGATTTCGGGGGCAGTGGCCATTGCTGCAATTGCGCTTACGCGTTACGTATCGCTTGGCTCGCTGCTGTTTGCGCTGCTCCTGCCGATTCTGGCTGCCTCGTTTGGGTGCGACGACTACGTCGTCTGGGGCGCGGTCGTCATCGCCTTACTAGCGGTATATCGCCACCGGAGCAACATCGTGAAGCTCGCGAAGGGGACGGAGAACAAATTGGGAGGCGGCAAGAAGAATGAGCAGCATGGCGCCTAAACGGACCGCAGTACTCGTAGCCGGCAGTTGGGGAACGGCGCTGGCGCGGGTGCTCGCAGATAACGGACACGCGGTGGCGCTCTGGACGCGCAATGCGGCACAGGCGGAAGAAATCAACACGCATCGTCGCAACGCCAAGTTTCTGCCCGACGCCGAGTTGCCTGCGGGCATTCGGGCCGTTACGGATATGAAGGAAGCGCTGGCCGGTGTCGATATGGTGTTGTTCGCTCCGCCTTCCGCCGCCATGCGGGAAGTGGCGAAGCTGGCTTTACCGGATTTGCCTTCGCAAGCGCTTGTCGTGCATGCAACCAAAGGCTTCGAGAGCGCTTCGCTCAAACGGATGTCCACCGTGCTCGCGGAGACGCTCGGCCGGGAGGAGAGCAGCATTGTCTGTCTGTCCGGTCCCAGCCATGCGGAGGAAGTGATCGAGCGTCATCCGACAACGGTCGTCGTTGCGTCTCCTGACAAGGAATGCGCGCAAGCGGCCCAGGACTACTTCATGAACGATGCCTACTTCCGCGTCTATACGAATCCGGATTTGATCGGCGTCGAGACGTCCGGTTCGGTCAAGAATATCATCGCTCTCGGCGCCGGCTTGTCCGACGGCCTCGGCTTCGGCGATAACGCGAAGGCAGCGTTGATCACGCGCGGATTGGCGGAAATCGCCCGGCTCGGCATCGCGATGGGCGCCAATCCGATGACTTTCGCCGGCCTGGCCGGCGTCGGCGACCTGGTCGTGACGTGCACGAGCCGTCACAGCCGCAATTGGCGTGCGGGATCGATGCTGGCGCAGGGATTGGCGCTCGAGGAAGTGCTTGCGCGCATGGGGATGGTCGTCGAAGGCGTGCGCACGACCGAATCGGCTTATCGCCTAGCCGAGAAGTACGGTGTGGAAATGCCGATCACCGCACAGCTGCATGCCGTTCTATTCGAGCGGAAATCCCCGCGACAGGCGGTGCTCGATCTGATGGGTCGCGATCGCACGCATGAGATCGAACAATCCGAGGATCCCGGCCTGTAACGCCTGAGCCCGGTTCGTTCGGCAGCCCGCACCATTCGGGAATAACGGTCATACGCTATCCATGCATAGGAATTTCCCCCCGATCGCGAGATCCTTAAGGAGGGTGAGCATGGATAAGAAACTGTCGAACGACATTCTCGGAACGGTGAACAAAAAGACCGGCAAACACATTACCGAAAATTCGATCAAGCGGATTGCGAGCTCCGTCAATTCGGATACGTTGAAGAGCGAAACGCAGTTGCGCGCGTTGATCAAGCAAGTTTCGCAAATGGCAGGCGTTCCGGTGACGGAAGAGACGATCAAGGAAATCGTGAAGGCTGTCAAGCAGAGCGGAATGAACATGAACAACCTGGAAGGCTTGATGAAGATGATGATCAAGCGATGAATCTTGGAGCTTTCGCCGCCGCGAAAGCTCCTTGTCTTTGTCAAGGCAAGCGGCGAGTGGTATAATACGCTCTTGAAGATGGGAGAGAGTGGGGGCGGCGGATGTTGGACATGGATCCAATGACGAAAATGTGGGTATCGTTCGTCGGCATCGGATTGATGGTGCTCGCGGCGGCATTGATTACCTTTGCGCGGCTGAAGACGAAAGGGTGGATCCGATCGATCTTGTCTCTGGTCGCATTTTTGCTGCTCATTGTCGGTTTTATTTACGGGGCTATATCGATTTTGTAGGGGGTTCGGACAAGCATGATCACTTTGACAGGACGAACCCGTACGCTGACGGTGGAGGGCCGCATAGGCGCGACGCTGTTGGAGCATGCGCTCAAAGCCGGAGTCGACTGGCAATTCAATTGCAGCCGAGGCACTTGCGCCAAATGCAGATGCTTGGTTGCAGAGGGGGCCGAACTGCTGGATGAACCGACCGATGCCGAGTGGGACAGGCTCGATCCCGAGGAGTTCGATGCAGGATTTCGGCTGGGCTGCCAAGCTGTCGTGGCCAAGCAAGGGGAAATCGTCGCTTCGAATCGGCCTTATTTCTAGGGGGGCTCCTTGTGGTTGATACATATGCGCAGGAAGCCGTCGCGGCTCTGGCTGCTCGCATGGAATCGTGCGCCGCTTTATGGGTACTGGGCGGCAGCACGGGGCTTGGCATGCGGGGGGCAAAGCTTGCGAGCACGCCTCGGGATATCGATATATACGCAGACGCTGAAGATGCGCGAATGATCCATGCGCACTTGCTGCAATGGTCGACGGATGCGCAGCAGGTCAGTACGACGGAGCGATACAGCTCCTTGCTTTCGCATTATGCGATCGCTGGCGCGGCCGTAGAATTGGTTGGCGATTTCCGCATCGATACGGCCGGATCGCATTACGTGACGGAAGTGGGACAATTGCTGCACGCCGCCGGCGATACCTGTCGAGCGGGCGAAGCTCAGGTCCGCCTCGTGCCGCTCGGACATGAGTTGATCTTCAATATATTGCGCGAGCGGACGGATCGCTGTCAGCTGGTCGGCGAGATGATCGGACTGCAACCGGCAAAGCATTGGCCGCTATTGCGCGAGCTGCTCGCCCGCAACCGTCTGTCGGCAGAAGATCGGAAGCTTGTCCGTTATTACGCGGGAATGTCCGATGAAGAGTAGGAACAGCAACCGGTTGCCGGAGCTGGACAAGGGGGAGCCGCGATGCCGAAAGTGACGTTTCTTCCGGACGGCCGCTCCGTCGAAGTCCGCCCGGGCATTACATTGCTGGACGCTTCCAGAAGAGCTCGCGTCTCGATCCGGACCCGATGCAATGGACTGGCCTCCTGCCTGATGTGCAAAGTCGAAGTCGCGCCCGATCAAGCCTTCGCGCTGCAAGCGCCCAGCGCGGCCGAACATCGCAAGATCGGCTCGCTCCTGCCCGAAGGCATTCGCTTGTCTTGTCAAGCGCGGGTGCGAGCGGACGTAACGGTCATGGTGCCGGAAGACCCTCTGAAAGCGGCGATCCGCAAACAACTGGAACAACAGCAGAAGGAGAGAGACGAACTGTGGTAAGAATCAGGTGGAAGCGGCCGATCGCGGCTGTTGCATGCGCGGCATGGATGCTGCTGACGGCCGGCTGTTTGTATCCGCAAGATCAGACGCCGGGCAACCAAGCATCTTCCAGGGGCGCGGTCGCGGCGGTGCAGGATGCGGTCGGTCGATATCAGGAGGCGACGGGCGTGCTTCCGATCCAAAGTGCCGAGCAGTCCGTGCCCTTGTATGAGAAATTTAAAATCGATTTCGCCAAGATGAAGCGGATGGGCTACATAGAAAGCTTGCCGAAGCTTGCCTTCGAGAACGGAGGCTCTTATATATTCTTGATAATCGATGAGGAAACCGAACCCGTCGTCAAGCTCCTCGACGTGGCCGCTTATCAGGGCATCACGTCGGTTCAGCAGCAGGTCGATGCATATCGCAAGCTGAACGGCAATGCCATTCCGGCCGGAGCGGCAGCCGATCCCGGATTCCATTACGTGGACTTCGACAAGCTTGGAGCGAAGCAGCCGAAGCTGAACAGCGCGTATTCCCGCCGCCCGTTGGAATTGATGGTCGACGAACAAGGCCGCGTCTATGCGGACTACAGGATCGACATCGCCGAAGCGATGGAGAAGAAGCCTGCCGAGTCGACGGATGGCGAGGATCTGCGGCGCCGGTTGATCGATGCGTCCGACTTCGTGCCGGTGAAATCGCCGGTCTACCGTGAAGTTGACGGCATGCCGCAAGCTGTGTTGGATACACCATAATTGCGTAACGGACAAACGGTCCTTTGATGGCCGGGCGTCCGTTTTTTTATATATAACAAAAGACATACACATTCCTGCGCAAACATATGCTGATTGAGGATAACTACTGGAGCGCCGACGGGCGTCAGTCGGCTTGGCCAAACATTTTGGGCGAACCGGTCATAATTCCGATCCGCGCACATACAATGTTACCAGTCCAAATTCGTGTACGAGTTCCGTCGCTGCTTACGGCGCGCGTTCGTTTTGCGAATACGATGGGAGGGGAATCTCAGTGGAAAAAGTGGACATTTTCAAGGATATTGCCGAGCGTACCGGCGGCGATATCTACCTCGGGGTCGTCGGCGCCGTACGAACGGGCAAATCGACCTTCATCAAACGATTTATGGAGACCGTCGTGCTGCCGAACATCGCGCACGAGGCCGACAGGGTCCGCGCCATCGATGAATTGCCGCAAAGCGCGGCGGGACGCACCATCATGACGACGGAGCCGAAGTTCGTGCCGAATAACGCGGTGCAAATCCGGGTAGCCGAAGGGCTGGATGTGAACGTCAGGCTTGTCGATTGCGTCGGGTATACGGTGGACGGCGCCAAAGGCTTCGAGGACGAGAGCGGGCCGAGGATGATCTCGACGCCTTGGTTCGAAGAACCGATTCCGTTCCAGGAAGCGGCGGAGATTGGCACCCGCAAAGTCATTCAAGAGCATTCGACGCTCGGCGTCGTCGTCACGACCGATGGCACGATCGCAGAAATTCCGCGCAGCGCTTACGTCGACGCCGAAGAGCGGGTCGTGAACGAACTGAAGGAAGTCGGCAAACCATTCGTGCTCGTCGTCAACTCCACGCGTCCGCGCAGCGATGAAGCGCTCGCCTTGCGCAACGAACTGGCCGCCAAGTACGACATCCCGGTCATGACGCTGTCCGCTGCCGCGATGGGCGAAGAAGAAGTGATGGGCGTGCTGCGGGAAGTGCTGTACGAATTCCCGGTGCATGAAGTCAATGTCAATCTGCCGAGTTGGGTCATGGTGTTGAACGAAGGGCATTGGCTGCGTTCGAGCTACGAGAATTCCGTCCGCGAGACGGTGAAAGATATTCGCAGGCTGCGCGATGTCGACCGCGTCGTATCCCAGTTCATGGATTACGATTTTGTCGCGCGTGCGGGCCTCAGCGGCATGAACATGGGGCAGGGCGTCGCCGAGATCGATTTGTACGCGCCTGATGAATTGTACGATCGCATCCTGATGGAAGTCGTCGGCACGGAAATCCGCGGCAAGGACCACCTGCTGCAGCTGATGCAGGAATTCGCGCATGCCAAGCGGGAATATGACCGGTTTGCCGAAGCGCTCGAGATGGTCAAGACGACCGGCTACGGCATCGCCGCTCCGACGCTCAAGGAGATGGTGCTCGACGAACCGGAATTGATCCGCCAAGGCTCCAGGTTCGGAGTACGGCTGAAGGCGACTGCGCCTTCCATTCACATGATCCGGGTCGACGTCGAATCCGAATTCGCTCCGATCATCGGCACCGAGAAGCAGAGCGAGGAGCTCGTTCGGTACTTGATGCAGGACTTCGAGAAGGATCCGATCAAAATTTGGGAATCCGACATCTTCGGCCGCTCGCTGCATTCGATCGTGCGCGAAGGCATCCAGGGCAAGATCGCGATGATGCCGGACAACGCTCGCTACAAGCTTCAAGAGACGCTCGGACGCATCATTAACGAAGGCTCCGGCGGTTTGATCGCGATCATCCTCTAAAATTTCGATAAAGTGGCGGGCCCCCGGGGGTTCGCCATTTTTATCCATGTTGGAATGTGCATTTCGCTTGATCCCACCTTTTGCCGATATCCCTTTCGCTCAGGAAGCGGGGACGCGTTATTCTGCAATCCAGGCAAAACCGCAAGAACTTCCATTTAAACGGCAGTTTGCAATGAAGATCCGGATTGTTCCTAGTATTTAAACTATGCTTGACTGCCAGCAATACCATTCAAGCAGCAGATTGTAATGAAGATCCGGATTGTTCCTGCAGTGTCGCTCCGACTAATTTACGATAGATGATCGTCTTGGTCCGTGCACATTGACGAAGCAAACTGTCGAACTTCGAGTCGCCTCTCCAATTCCAATCATAGCAAAACTGGTCCAAATAAGTCTGCAAGTGCTTGGGCCCGATCCCTCTGAACAGGGCGCCCAGCCGCCGCTGTGCCAAATCTGCGATCCGCGTTACCTTGTAGTCGCGATTCCGCTTTTGAATGCTCATAATGACAACCTTGTCTTTCGCTTCATCGGCTACATTATGCTTAATGAACGCATCCGGGTCAGGAAATTCCCGTTTGAACCCCAGAGCATGCTTGTTTTGTAATTTGAGTTTGATCGCATCGAATTGTCCGGACCGAGATCCAGATACGCCGATAAGCAACGACTGCTCGCGGTCATGCCAAGTGAAGTTGTGCTTTGTTAAATGCTGGATGCAGTAAATCGTTGAGGTTATTTTCACCAGCCCGGAGAGCAGTCGGCCGGCTTCCGCCTGGCTCATGGCGTGACGGATTTTGTGGCAGAGCAGCCACGCGGTCTTGTAAGTCACAGAGATGATCTTGGAAAGCTGCAAAGCGTTGATTCCGTCAGGCGAGGCATGGAGACGAAATGCTTGAAACCAAGATGCCAAAGGAAGTTTACTGCCTTCCACTACAGTGCCGACAATGAGTGACGGCTGAGCGTGGCAATTGGCGCATTCATATAGGGGCAATCTCCGCGTCGTGATGCAGTAGGCTTTGTCGTATCCGCATTCCGGGCACCGAAAGCCCTCAGGCCATTTTGCACTGTACAAAGCGGCAATGCATTCTTCCTCGGAATAAGGGAAATCCACATTCCTTCTCTGCTCCATGGCGATCAACTCCATATAAATGAGAATATATGTTCCTATTATGCCATACATTTGATAATATTTCAACCTATTTGGAAGAGGATTTTCGATATGATTCAATGGGCTTTATACCAATGGAACTAAGTCATACTGAGCGAAAGGGATATCGTCAGATGCGGAATGCGGGACGAATATGATGCTAGAGAATGGAATCATATGGGGCATAATTCGACGCATACTGAGCAAAAGGGATACCGGCGAGAGAAAGCGACAGATCTCGGGCGAGGCGCTGCCGATTCCCGAGGACGAGTGGACGCGGAAGGAGTTCGACTGACAACATGTACAAGCCGATCCTGCAAGTGAATTCCGAAGATCTGCCGGCTATTGCGATCGTATGCGGCGACCCGAGGCGGGCGGAGGCGATCTCCAGCAAGCTGGACAACGCCCGCGAGCTCGCGTTCGCCAAGGAATACCGCACATTCGTCGGAGAATACGGCGGCGCGCCGCTCGCGGTGGTGAGCCATGGCGTCGGCTGTCCGGGAGCAGCGGTCTGCTTCGAAGAGCTGATCCGCGCCGGCGTGAAGACGCTGATTCGCGTCGGCACAGGAATCGCCGGGCGTCGTGCGCAAAGGCTACACGGTCACGCTGGACGTCTTCTACGCCGGCATCGTCGAGGTGCCGCATCGCCAGTACAAAGCGGCCGGCGCGCTCGCAGTCGAGATGGAAATCGCGGCGCTGTATGCCGTAGCCGGGATTCGCGGGGCCCGCGCCGGCGCCATTGTGGCGTTGGACGGCTACGCCGACGCCGATCTTGCGGCGACGTACGATCCGCATACGGACGCTTTGCCCAGGCGGTGGAGCGGGAGATAGAAGCAGCGCTGCGGGCAGCCGTGCGACTGTCATCGAAGTAACGGCAGGCCGTCAACGGCGTGACTGCAGGCAGGCCGGCTTGAAACTTCCGGCTCGTCGCGTGTATAATTTCTGATGAAACGGATAAACAGATACTATGCCACGTTCCGTTGTGGGAGGTGAAGGCCATGAATAAAACCGAATTGATCGCCAAAGTCGCGGAAGTGACCGATCTGTCAAAGAAAGACGCAACGCAAGCGGTTGACGCGGTATTCGACGTCATTTCCGAAGCGCTGCAAAACGGCGATAAAGTCCAGCTCGTCGGCTTCGGCAATTTCGAAGTGCGCGAACGCTCCGCCCGCAAAGGACGCAACCCGCAAACCGGTGAAGAAATCGAAATTGCGGCCGGGAAAATTCCCGCGTTCAAGCCTGGCAAAGCACTCAAGGACGGCATTAAATAAATTTTGATGTATGCCGGCAATCGTGATGGATGGGGCTTGCATAGCGGTTTGAGCCTGTGCTATACTCAATCGGTGCCTATCAATGGCGCCTTCGAGACGTAGCGCAATCTGGTAGCGCGCACCCTTGGGGTGGGTGAGGTTGCAGGTTCAAATCCTGTCGTCTCGACCATTACATATCACCGATGAAGACGATCGATTCCCGGTCGTCTTCTTTCATCCCATTGACAGCCGTCCGGGATATCGTTCATCATGGGGGAGAAAGGGGAGAGGGCCGGATGGAATCGCAGCAAGCAGATTATTTCGTCGTGAAGGCGAAGGATAACGGTGTGCAGGTGATCGGCCTGACGCGCGGACAGGACACCAAGTTCCATCACACGGAGAAGCTGGATCGGGGCGAGGTGCTGATCGCGCAGTTCACCGAACATACGTCGGCGGTGAAGATTCGCGGCAAGGCGACGATCCTGACCAAGTACGGAACGGTGGAGACGGATGCTTAGTTTGCGCGTCCGGCAGGCATAGCCTGCCGTTTTTTATTATAAAATGGGGTATGGCGCATTAAAGCCAAGCTTAGGGAGGAGGCGGGTCATGCCCCAGTTCAAAATCTGGTTCGCCGCCGTTGTGTTTGGTCTAGCTGCCATCCTGCTGCTGGGGAGGCTGGCTGACATGGATAAAGCGGAGCAGACGGCAGATCGGGACGCCGCCGCCGCGCCGCTGAAGCTCGTCAGCCTGACGGACGATAACTTGCCGGATGCCATCGCATCGCTTCGCCTCAAGCAGCGCGCTACCCGCGTCGGATGGGACCATCACAGGCTGACGATCGATCTGCTGATGTCCGAAGGCGAGCGCCAAGCGGAGACGCTTTGGCGCGACCTGGCGTCCATCCTTCAATTCTCGTTCGGGGAAACCGGAAATGTTCGGCAGACGCTCATCCGCATCTACCGGGAAGCGGATAGCGGGCGTCGAGTTCTGATGTTTTACGGCGATCCCGGTAGAACGGAATGGTCGCCGGAACGGATTGCCGCGCTGAAGGCGCCGGATCGCGGCTCCGCAGATGCGTTTCGACGGCAAATCGGCTTGTCTGCCACGCCTGCAGGGGATAAGTGGCTGTCGGATATGTAGCAATTTCACGAAACTTGCGCCCGTCTTATGCGGCACTGCCAGGGATATGCTATAATAAAGAAATCTTAACGCCGTTCCCCGCCAGGCAGAGGATCGGAACGGCATCTTGCTCGGAGGATGAGGCATGACACGTTACCGGGTTGGACAGTTGGCCCACAAATATATGGAACACGACATGATCGCGCTGCACACGGAACTGCCCGAATTTCCCGACAGCCGGATCCGAATGCTGCACGCGGTGCTCAGTCAGCAGCCGTCGGCGGCCAGCTACAAGGAATTGTTCTCCGTCGTCGCCTCGCTCGTCCAGATGGGCCTGGACACGCACGACCTGGTCGAGAATGGGACGCTCGCCGGCAAGAACGGAGCGCTCGGCATGCGCGCGCAGCAATTGAAAGTGCTCGCAGGCGATTACTTCAGCAGCCGATTCTATCATTTGCTGTCCCAAGCCGGACAGATTGAAGCCGTCCGCCGCCTCAGCGAGGCGGTCTGCGAACTGAACCGCATCAAGATGAGCGGATATGCGCGAATGAAGCAACTGCAATGGAACGCGGAAGATTACGTCCATTACGGAGCGGAGATCAAGTCCGGTCTGTTCCTGTCGTTTACCGGCTTCATGCAAGGGTTGTACGAGCGTTTATGGCCGGAGCTGGTGTCACGGTTTTGCCGCTGCGAAGTGCTGCTGCAGGAGCTCAACGCCGTGCAACGTGAAGAGAAGCTTGCCGCCGGATGGGGCTTCTGGCACGTAATGCAGGAAGGCACGGAGGACGATCGCCGCAGCTTGTCCGAGCACCGCGACGATCATGGATTGCTGCGGCATCTGATGGTGAAATATCACGTGTCCGATAAGCTTGGAAGCCTGCTTCGGCAATCCGCTTTGCAATTGCACGAACAGGTGAGCCGACTGCCTTCGGACAAGCTGGTGCGCGAATTGCAATCGCTGATCGAGCCGTTCCTGGCGGCCGGCGGCCCGCAGCCTGCGGCAGCGTTGAAGGAGTGGGGATAAACCGGATGGGAGCGCATATGGAATCCAAGCAGCACGTCCATGAGGTGTTCGAGAATATCGCGCCCAAATACGACATGATGAACGACGTCATCAGCTTCCGCAGGCATAAAGCTTGGCGCAAATTCACGATGCGCAAGATGGCGATCCAGCCGGGGCAATCTTCGCTGGATCTGTGCTGCGGAACGGCCGATTGGACGATCGCGCTCGCCGAAGCCAGCCGGGACGGCGAGACGATCGGTCTCGATTTCAGCCGCAGGATGCTGGACGTCGGACAAGCCAAGATCGACAAGCTCGGTTTGTCCGACCGGATCCGGCTCCTGGAAGGCAATGCGATGGAGCTGCCTTTCGCGGACGATTCGTTCGACTATGTGACGATCGGATTCGGACTGCGCAACGTGCCGGATATCGATCAGGTGCTCAGGGAAATGCGCAGGGTGGCAAAGCCCGGAGGCAAAGTCGTCTGTCTGGAGCTATCGAAGCCAACCTGGCAGCCCTTCAAGGGCATTTATTATTTTTATTTCGAAAAGCTGCTGCCGCTGCTCGGCAAGTGGCTAGTGAAGCGATACGAGCAGTACAGTTGGCTGCCCGAGTCGCTGAAATCATTCCCCGACTTGCCGCAACTGTCCGAGCGGTTTCGCGCGGCGGGATTGAAGCAAGTGTACGCGCATCCTTTTTTCCTGGGGGTTGCGGCCTTGCATATCGGAACGAAGGGGACTCGCAATAAATGATCCGCAAAATACGTATTTTCCTCGACATGATCAAATTCGAGCATACGCTGTTCGCCCTGCCGTTCGCGTTTGTAGGCGCGATCCTCGGCGCGGTCTCGCAAGAGCAGCGGTTGCCGGATTGGAGCGAGATCGGCTGGATACTGCTGGCGATGGTCGGAGCGCGCAGTGCCGCGATGGGGCTGAATCGGCTGATCGACAAGGCGATCGACACACGAAATCCGCGGACGGCCATACGCGCGCTGCCCGCCGGTCTGTTGAAATCGGGCGAAGTGCTCTTATTCATCCTTATTTCTCTGGCATTGTTGTTCTGGGCGGCATCGCAGCTCAACAGCCTGTCGATGAAATTGCTGCCGATCGCGGTGTTCATGCTCGTCTTTTATTCTTACACGAAACGGTTCACCTGGCTGTGCCACGTCGTGCTCGGTTTGACGATTGGCTTGGCTCCGCTCGGAGGCTGGGTCGCGGTCACGGGCGAGATCACGCTTCCAGCACTGATCCTTTATCTCTCCGTCGCGTTGTGGACGGCCGGTTTCGACGTGATCTATGCCTGCCAGGACGTGGAATTCGATCGCCAGGAACGCTTGCATTCCATTCCGGTCCGTTTCGGCATCGCCGGCGGGCTGGGCATCGCACGCGCCTTCCATGTCGTGACAGCCATCGGATTCGCGGCGCTTCTCTTGATCACGGACCTTGGCTGGTGGTACGGCCTCGGGATCGTCGTCGCCATTGCGCTGCTGTTCTATGAACACCGTCTAGTCAAGCCTAACGACTTGAGCAAGCTGAACGCCGCCTTCTTCACGATGAACGGCGTGCTGAGCGCGGTCGTGTTCTTGTTTACGTTCATCGATCTCGTGGTGGTGAGAACATGGTAACGCCAAAGCGCTGGATCGTCGGCGTGACGGGGGCGAGCGGCGCCGTGTACGGTGTGACCTTGTGCAGCAAGCTGCTGGAAGCCGGTTACGAGGTGCACCTCGTTATCAGCGATGCCGGCTGGCGGGTGTTGAAGGAAGAGCTGGGTTGGGATGCGGGCAGGCGCGCGGACGCGCTCGCCCAGGCGTTCGGCGACGCGGCTCGGGACGGCCGCCTCGTCCACCATCCGCTCGGCGACATCGGCGCTTCGATCGCCAGCGGTTCGTTCCGGTGCAGCGGGATGGTCATCATTCCTTGTTCGATGGGCACGCTGTCGGCGATCGCCGGCGGCGCTTCGACGAATCTGCTCACGCGGGCCGCCGATGTCACCTTGAAGGAAGGCCGGCCGCTTCTGCTCGTGCCGCGGGAAACGCCGCTGAGCGTGATCCATTTGGAGAACATGCTGAAGCTGGCCCGCATCGGCGTCCGCCTCATTCCCGCGATGCCTGCTTTCTACCACGACCCGCAAACGCTGGACGACATCGTCGGATTTCTCGTCGGCAAAGTGATGGACAACATGGGAATTGACAATAATTTGTACGACAGATGGGGAGAAGACGCATGACGAACAGAGACCTGCGGCCGCTGCGCATCGGGCGAATCGAATACACGAACGTGTGGCCGATCGTTCATCATTTCGATCCCGCCGACTTGCCGTTTCCGGCTGAGCAAGTCGCTGCTCCGCCTTCCGCGCTCAACGGCATGCTGCAGGACGGCAAGATCGACTTGTCTTCCATCTCGTCGTTCGCCTATGGACAATTCGCGGATTCGTACTATTTGCTGCCGCATCTGTCGGTCAGCGCACTGGGGCGGGTGCAATCCATTCTGCTTGTGCTGAAGTCGCCGCTTGAACAAGTGAAACACGGCACGATCGCTCTGACGACGACATCCGCGACTTCGGTGAATTTGCTCAAGATCATCATGAACAAATTTTATGGCGGCAATCCCGAATACGTCGATGCGGATCCGGATTTGTCCGTGATGCTGGAGCGGGCGGATGCCGCCCTCTTGATCGGCGACCCTGCGATCCGCGCTTCCTGGATGAGCCACGGTTATCGGGTGCTGGATTTGGGGGAAATCTGGCATTTGTGGACAGGTTGCTGGATGACGTTCGCCCTGTGGGGAGTCCGAAGAGAAGCGGCGGACAGCCGGCCGGACGAAGTGCGCAGTGTATACGAAAGGCTGCTGCGCAGCAAGCGGCAGGTCGCACAGGATTTGCGCCCCGTCGTCGCCAAGGCGATGCGTCAGATCGGCGGCACTGCCGACTATTGGACCGGCTATTTCAGACATCTGCATTACGATTTTGGCGCCGAGCAGCGGGCGGGCTTGATCTTGTATTTCCGCTACCTGCGCGAACTCGGGCTGATCGACCGCGAGCCGGCGTTGACGGAATGGCCCGCGGCGGAAGCGATCGCAAGCGAGCAGGATGTCGCCGCCCCAAGGAGGCGAAAAGCATGAAAATGATGCAGCTGTACGCATCCATGAAATCCGAACTGCGCGCAATCGAGAACGAGATGGTTCGCGTCATGACGTCGGACTTGCCGCTGCTCAGCGAAACTTCGCTGCACCTGCTCAAGGCGGGAGGCAAGCGGATTCGCCCGATATTCGTGCTGTTGTCCGGCAAATTCGGCGCGTACGACAAGCAGGCTTTGGAGAAGGTAGCGGTATCGCTGGAATTGATCCATATGGCTACGCTCGTGCACGACGACGTGATCGACGACGCCGATACCCGCCGGGGCCAGCCGACTGTCAAGTCCAAATGGGACAATCGCATGGCCATGTACACGGGAGATTACATATACGCCAAAGCACTCACCGTCATTACGGAGCTCGGCAATCCTCGCATTCATCAAATTTTGTCCAGCGCCATGGTCCAGATGTGCATCGGCGAGATGGAGCAAATCCGCGACTTCTTCAACGTCCGGCAGAACGTCCGCCGCTACTTGCTGCGCATTCGTCGCAAGACAGCCTTGCTCATCGCCATCAGCTGCCAGTTGGGCGCGCTGGCCGCGGATGCGCCGCCTGCGGCGTGCCGGTCGTTGTATCGATTCGGATACAATGTCGGCATGGCTTACCAGATCATCGACGATCTGCTCGATCTGTGCGGTACGGAGAAGACGATCGGCAAGCCGCCTGGCAGCGATCTCAGACAAGGCAATATAACGCTGCCGGTGCTGTACGCGCTCGAGGACGAGGCGGTTCGCGAGCCGCTCCTTGCGGCCATCGGGGAGATTCGCGAGAGCGAAGGGAAAGCGGACTCGAGCGCTGCCGTGCGGCTTGTGCGTGCCAGCAGGGGTATCGCGGACGCCGAGCGGCTGGCCGATCGTTATATCGCCAAAGCGCTGCAAGCGTTGGAGGCGCTGCCCTCCATGCCGGCGAAGGACAATTTGGCCCAGATCGCCCGGTTCGTCGCGGAAAGAAGTTATTGAACAGCATTAGCCGAGATTATGGTAAGATGTGGGTGATCGATACGCTGGGAAGGGAGAAGACACGAATGGAACGTACATACTTGATGGTGAAACCGGACGGCGTTCAGCGCGGACTGATCGGCGAAATCGTCGGCAGGTTCGAACGCAAAGGATTGAAGCTCGTCGGCGCCAAGCTGATGCAGATTCCGATCGACATGGCAGAGCTTCATTATGCCGAACATAAGGGCAAAGATTTCTACGCGGATTTGCTTGCGTTCATTACTTCATCCCCGGTGTTCGCCATGGTGTGGGAGGGTGATAATGCCGTCGCACAAGCGCGCGCCCTGATCGGCAAGACTAATTCTTTGGAAGCGGATCCGGGAACGATTCGCAGCGACTTCGCCTTGCACACCCGGTTCAACCTGATTCACGGCTCCGATTCGATCGAGAGCGCAGCGCGGGAGATCGGCATTTTTTTCAAAGAAGAAGAACTCGTCACTTATGATAAAGCGATCCAGTCCTGGATCTGACGCGAGGAGAAGCTTGCGATGCATGACCCTGAAATCCGACCGGCGGCCTCTCAGGCAGAGGACGAGGACTTCTACCGTTTCGTCTCCGATATTCGCAGGGAGACTTCCATCGATCTGTCGCAATACAAGGAAAACCAGATGCGGCGCCGGTTATCGACGCTGCGGATGAAGCATGGCCACGCGACGTTCGCTTCGTATTACAAAGCGCTGATGGCAGATACGAAGCTTCGCGAGGAATTTCTGGACCGGATGACGATCAACGTGTCGGAATTTTGGCGCAATCCGAATCGCTGGCATCTGCTGAACGAGCGGTTCCTGACGCCGCTCGCGCGTTCGGGAAGCCGTCTGCAAATCTGGAGCGCCGCCTGCTCGACCGGCGAGGAGCCCTATACGCTTGCCATGATGCTGGATGCGCTCGGCGCGCTCGAACGCACGGCGCTGCACGCCACCGACATCGACGACAATGTGCTCGCCAGAGCCAAAGAGGGTATTTACGGCGAGCGTTCGATCCAGGAAGTGCCGCCGTCGTACCTGTCCCGCTATTTCGCGAAGGAACAGGATACGTATCGCGTCATTGACAAGCTGCGCAAGGCGGTCCGGTTTCAGAAACAAAACTTGCTGCTTGACAAGTTCTCGCAGGGATATGATTTGATCGTCTGCCGCAACGTCATGATCTATTTCACCGACGAAGCGAAGAAGGGACTGTACCACAAATTCGCGCAAGCGCTCAAGCCGGGCGGTATCCTGTTCGTCGGAAGCACGGAGCAGATTTTCAGTCCCGGACAATTCGGGCTCGAAGCGGCGGACACTTTTTTTTACCGGCGATTGCCTTAAAGGAATGAGACGGGCGTCCATGCGCGATACTAGGCATACCATCCTTCGCGGATCCATTCGGAAAGACGGCGCGGGATACAGGGGCTCGTATCGGAGGGAATTATGGACAAACGCAAAGTTATCGCCGCTTATCGGGGCGGACTGATATCCGTGCAAGAATGCGCGCAAATACTTGGCGTCGACAATGCCAGTTGGATCGGTCTGATCCGGGAGCCCGGAGATGCCGCAGGCAGGAGAACCGCAAGGCGGCCCGTCCGTTCGTGACGGGCTCTTTTCTTGTCAAACGCTTTAATGCTGTACTATACTGTAATGAATACTAGGTAAGAAAAACGGCTCTGCCGTCCTTTAAAGGACGGCTCCGTTGTTCGCACAATATCAGCCGTGTATAGGTGAAACTTATACTTTCTGATATTGCAAGAAGAAACGGCATCGCCGTCTATCGAACTTGAATCGCATGCGGCAGGGGACATAAGGGAGGAACCGAAGTTGAGTCTACGCTATTTGACCGCGGGGGAGACGCACGGCCCGCAGCTCACGGCTATCATCGAGGGGCTGCCGAGCAATCTGGAACTGGATTTCGAAGCGCTGAATTTTCAATTGCAACGGAGGCAGAAAGGTCACGGCCGCGGGCGGCGCATGCAGATCGAGACCGATAATGCTAGAATCGTCGGCGGCGTGCGTCACGGCCGCACGACGGGAGCTCCGGTAGCGCTCGTCGTAGAGAACAAAGACTGGACGCATTGGACGACAGTCATGAACATCGAACCGATCGAAGGCGGAGATGAGGCAAAGCGCCGTATCCACCGTCCCCGTCCGGGCCACGCGGATTTGAACGGCGGTTTGAAATACAACCTGAAAGACCTGCGCAACGTGCTGGAGCGTTCAAGCGCGCGGGAGACGGCGGCGCGCGTCGCGGTTGGCGCGATCGCCCGGCAACTGTTGGAGCGGTTCGGGATGAAGGTGGCGGGACGCGTCGTTTCGATCAACGGCATCGAGGCGAAGGCGCCGAACATGCCGATTGACGAGCTCGTGCGGGTTACGGAACAATCGCCGGTTCGCGTGGCGGATCCGGAAGCGGAAGCGTTGATGATCGCGGAAATCGACAAAGCGAAGGCGGACGGCGACACGATCGGCGGCATCGTCGAATGCATCGTCGAAGGGGCACCGGTCGGCCTCGGCAGCCACGTGCAATGGGACCGCAAGCTGGACGGCCGAATCGCCGGGGCGGTCATGTCCATCAACGCGTTCAAGGGCGTGGAGATCGGCATCGGCTTCGAAGCCGGACGCAGGCCCGGCTCGCAAGTGCACGATCCGATCCTGCATAGCGAGGAACGCGGCTATCATCGCGCGAGCAACAATCTCGGCGGCTTCGAAGGCGGCATGACGAACGGGGAGCCGATCGTCGTGCGCGGCGTCATGAAGCCGATCCCGACGCTGTACAAGCCGCTGGCGAGCGTCGACATCGACACGAAGGAGCCGTTCACGGCGCAAGTCGAACGCTCCGACGCCTGCGCGGTGCCGGCAGCGAGCGTCGTCATGGAGCACGTCGTCGTCTGGGAAGTCGCGAGAGCATTCCTGGAGAAGTTCGGGGGAGATTCGATCGAAGAGATCGAAGCGAATCTGGCGAATTACAAACGCCAGACCGAGGCGTATTGATGGCCGGGGGAGCGGGGATGGACGATCGGAACAGGGGACAAGCGGAGGCCGTCGGCAAGCCGGAGATGAGCGCGCCTGCGGCCGATCGCACGCTGACCGTCGATTTGGGCGAGCGCTCCTACCCGATCTATATCGGGACCGGTCTGCTGCACCGTGCCGGCGCACTGTTCGCGGAGCGGGGATTTCCGAAGAAGTCTCCGGTGCTCCTCGTGACCGATGCGGCGATCGCGCCGCTGTATGCGCAGACGGTCGAGCAATCGCTGCGGGAAGCGGGCTATGCCGTGTCGCGCGCAGTCGTGCCGTCAGGCGAGGCGTCCAAGTCGCTGACGCAATTCGAGGAGCTGATCACGGCCGCGCTGGAGGCCGGACTCGACCGCAAGTCGACGATCGTCGCGCTTGGAGGCGGCGTCGTGGGCGATCTCGCCGGGTTCGCGGCGGCTAGCTATATGCGCGGCGTGCGCTTCGTTCAGATGCCGACGACGATTCTGGCGCACGACAGCAGCGTCGGCGGCAAGGTGGCGGTGAACCACCGCCTGGCCAAGAACATAATCGGCGCGTTCTACCAGCCGGAGTTCGTGCTCTATGATCTGGATACGCTGAGCAGTTTGCCGCTGCGCGAAGTGCGGGCGGGCCTCGCGGAAGTCGTCAAGCACGGCTTGATCTGGGACGCCGATTTCGTTGGCTGGTGCGATCGGAACGCCGACAATCTGCTGGCGCTCGATCCGGACGCGCTTGGGTATGCGCTGTATGAGGGCTGCAAGGTGAAGGCAGCGGTCGTGTCGCGTGACGAGCGCGAGAACGATTTGCGCGCAATCTTGAACCTGGGCCATACGATCGGCCATGCGCTCGAGGCGGTGGCAGGCTACGGACAATTGCTGCACGGAGAGGCGATCTCCATCGGTATGGTCGGCGCCGCGCGGCTGGCGCGGCGATTCGGTTATGATGGGGCGATCGAAGCGGAGACGGAGCGGCTGCTGGGCAAGGTCGGGCTGCCGGTGCGCATTCCGGCGGGCATCGACCCGGACGCGGTCATGAAGGCGATGTCGCATGACAAAAAGTTCAGCGAAGGCAAGATGGTGTTCGTCGTGCCGACGGCGATCGGCCGCGTGGAAATTCGCGGCGACGTACCGGTCGAATGGGTGAAGGAAATCGTTGCGCAATTGCGGGAAGGAAGCGGTTGAGTCATGAGTACGAGAGGAATCCGCGGCGCCATTACGGTGGAAGCCAACGAAGAGAAGTTGATCCTGGACGCGACGATCGTGCTGCTCGGAGAGATCGTGGCGCAGAATCGGATCAACCCGGAAGATATCGCCTGCGTATGGGTCACGGTGACGCAGGATCTGGACGCGACGTTCCCGGCGCGCGCCATTCGCCAGATGGCCGGATGGGAGCTCGTGCCGCTGATGTGTTCTCTGGAAATTCCGGTGAAGGGCAGCCTGGAGCGGTGCGTTCGCCTGATGGTGCTGGTGAATACCGACGCGTCGCAAGCGGACATCCGCCACGTCTACCTGGGCGGCGCTCAGGCGCTTCGGCCCGATCTGTCGGGGAAGTAAAGCACCGCCGATCCGTTGACGGCTCCGGCATGCCATGATATAGTAAGGTCATTACGCAGCGCGGAACGGTCGGCCACAGGGACGATCACTTACGCGACAGGCGAGATGAGCTTAGTCCGAGTAGAGTGGAGTGACCGTATCCGGGCGCCGCAGGGCGATTCGCGGACAGACGGTTGTTGGCGCGTTTCCGATCGCGGAATGTGCCGAATCTACGCTCACACGACCACGGCATCTCTGCTGGCGCAGAGATGTTTTTTTATGGAAACGGACGGCTTCATGAGGAAGAGAGGAGAGAAGCGGCATGGATCAACAGGAACTCCAGCAGGTCAAGGCGCTCGCGGGCAAGTATAACGTCATCCCCATCGTGCGCAGGCTGATGGCCGACACGGAAACGCCGATCCGCGTCTTCCAGCAATTCGGCCGGGATCGGCGCGCATTTCTGCTCGAAAGCGTGGAGGGCGGCGTCAAATGGGCACGGTACTCCTTTATCGGCACGGACCCGTTTCTGATCATGCGGCTGAAGCGCGGGGAAGCGACATTCGAGCAATCCGGCCGGACCCAGACGCTCGCTACCGACAATCCGCTGCAGTTGATTCGCGAGAAGCTCAGGGCATACCGCAGTCCGGCGCTTCCCGAACTGCCCCCGTTCACCGGCGGAGCCATCGGATTTTTCGGTTACGATCTGCTGCAATATTACGAGAAGCGGCTGCCGCCTCATCGCAAGGACGACTTGCAGATGGACGACATGCACTTCATGTTCTGCGACAAGGTGATCGTGTTTGACCATTTCAAGCAGCAGGTGCTTGTCATCGGCAATGTGCACGTCCCGGAAGGCGCTGCAGACCGCGATATCGAAACGGCATATCGGACCGCCGTCGCAGGCATCCATGACACGATTCGCCGCCTGGAGCAGCCGGTGCCGCAGACCGCATCTCGCGAAGCCCCGCCGCAGGATCCCGAGCTTGGACACATTGCCTCGAACCTGACGAAGGAACAATTTATCGCGAACGTGGAGCAAGCGAAGGAATATATCCGCGCCGGCGACATTTTCCAGGTGGTGCTGTCCCAACGCTTCCATATCGAGACGGACGTCGATCCGCTGCAGGTGTACCGGGTGCTGCGAACGATGAATCCGTCGCCGTACATGTACTGCCTGAAGCTGGACGACGAGATGATCGTCGGCACGTCGCCGGAAGCGCTCGTCAAGGTGGACGAAGGCAAGCTGGAAACGCGGCCGATCGCCGGCACCCGCCCCAGGGGCAAGACGCCGGAGGAAGACGCGCTGCTGGAGCAGGAGCTGCTGGCGGACGAGAAGGAGCGGGCGGAGCACGTCATGCTCGTCGACCTCGGGCGCAACGATCTCGGCAGGGTGTCGGAGTTCGGCAGCGTGAAGTGCGACAGCTACATGCAGATCGAGCGGTACTCCCATGTGATGCATATCGTTTCCAACGTCACCGGGCGGCTGCGGGAGGACAAAGATTTCTTTGACGCTTTCCTGTCCTGTCTGCCTGCGGGCACAGTGTCGGGCGCGCCGAAGATCCGGGCGATGGAAATTATCGCGGAGCTGGAAAACGAGGCGAGAGGCGCGTATGCGGGGGCGATCGGGTATTTGGGCTTCTCGGGCAATCTGAATACGTGCATCACGATCCGCACGATTATATTCAAGCATGGCAAAGCCTACGTGCAGGCGGGCGCCGGCATCGTCTGGGATTCCGTGCCGGAGAAGGAATATGAGGAGACCGTCAACAAGGCCAAAGGCATGCTCAAGGCGATCCGCGCCGCGGAAGCGGCGTTCCCGCCGCTGCAGGCAGCAGGCAGAGATCGCAGGACGAATCTCGATTACGATTAAGCTTAAGCTTGCACGAATCCAGGGAGAGGAGAATCGCAAATGAATGCTGCGACAGGGCAAGTTCAGGGAACGGGGATCTTCACGCCGGGGCAGGCGCTGGCCGCCATCACGAGCGGGAGAAGCTTGACGCGGGAAGAGGCGTTCGCGGTCATGACGGCCGTCATGCGAGGCGAGGCGACTTCGGCGCAGATCGGCGGCATTATGGTCGGCTTGCGCATGAAGGGAGAGTCGGTGGACGAGATTACCGGGTTCGCGGAAGCGATGCGCGCCTTCTCCGACCATGTGCAGACGGAGCAGGACGACCTGCTGGACACGTGCGGCACCGGCGGCTCCGGCATCCATAAGTTCAACATTTCAACGTCTTCCGCCATCATCGCGGCGGCCGCCGGCGCCCGTGTCGCCAAGCACGGCAACCGGGCGATGTCCGGCAAAGCCGGCAGTGCCGACGTGCTCGAAGCGCTCGGTGTAAACATTCATCTGACCGCCGAGCAAGCGTCGGCATGTCTGGCGCGCGAAAGCATCTGCTTCATGTTCGCGCAGCTGTACCATCCGGCCTTGAAGCATGCCGCAGCGCCGCGCAAGGAGATCGGCGTGCGGTCGATCTTCAACATGCTCGGCCCGCTCGCCAATCCGGCGAACGCCGACCGCCAGCTGCTCGGCTTATATGACCGTTCGCGGACGGCGACCGTCGCCGAGGTGCTGGGGCGGCTCAGGCTGAAGCGCGCGATGGTCGTCGGCAGCCATGACGGGCTGGACGAGATCAGCCTGTCGGCGCCGACGCAAGTATCGGAGCTGCGCGGCGGCGAAGTGACGACGTACGACATTACGCCCGAGGAGCTCGGGCTGCGGACGGTGCCGCTGGGCGCCGTGGCGGGCGGAGACGCCGCGGCGAACGCGGCGATTATCCGACGCGTGCTGACCGGCGAGCAAGGGCCATACCGCGATGTGGTGCTGGCGAACGCGGGCGCCTGCATCTATGTATCCGGTCGCGCCGATTCGCTGCAAGACGGCGTGCGCGTCGCCGCCGAGACGATCGATTCCGGCAAAGCCGAGCGCAAACTCGCGCAATGGATTGCCACGACGGGAGAGTTGAGCAGTCATGTTTCTTGATCGCATAGTCGCTACGAAGCAGCTGGAAGTCGAGGCGATGCGAGGTACCTTGAACCTGGCCGATGCCGAGCGGAAGATCGCTTCCTTGCCGGCTTGCCGCGGGTTTGAGCAAGCGCTGCGTGAGCGCCGCCGCCCGGTTGGTCTGATCGCTGAAGTGAAGAAGGCGAGCCCGTCCAAAGGGCTTATCCGCCAGGATTTCGATCCAGTGGCGCTGGCGCGTTCCTATGAAGCTGCAGGCACGGATTGCATTTCCGTCTTGACGGACACGGATTATTTTCAAGGCAGCAACGGGTATTTGTCTCAAGTGCGGGACGCGGTGAATGTGCCGCTGCTGCGCAAAGATTTCACGATCGACGAGCTGCAAATTTACGAAGCCCGCTTGATCGGCGCCGACGCCGTGCTGTTGATCGCCGCGATCTTGACGGCAGGACAGCTTGCTTCGTTCCATGCATTGGCGAAGGATCTGGGGCTGGACGTGCTGGTAGAGGTTCACGATCGGCCGGAGCTGGAAACGGTGCTGGAAATCGGCAGCGCGACGCTGATCGGCGTCAACAATCGCAACCTGCACACGTTCGAGACGGATTTGCGCGTAACGGAGGAACTGATCGGCCTTATGCCGGACGGCGTTGTCACGATCAGCGAGAGCGCGATCCGGGCGACCGCGGACATTGACTTCGTGCGCGCTGCAGGCGCGCAGGCGGTGCTTGTCGGCGAACACTTCATGCGGCAGCCCGATCCGGGCGCGGCGGTGGAGCTGCTGCTCGGCCCGGCGACTGCGAGGCATGCTCGCGCGCAGGCGGGACCATCTCCGGATTCGGTTACGAGTTTACGGCCAGGTGATATCGGATGATGAGCAACCTCGCAAGCAGGCCGCAGGTCAAAATATGCGGAATGCGGGATGAGGCGACGATTCGCGCGATGGCCGGCCTGAACGTGGCGTATATCGGCCTCGTTTTTGCTCCGAGCAAGCGGCAAGTGACGCAGGAACAAGCGGCCGCGCTGCTTCGGACCATCCGGGCCACGCCGATGAACGGAGGTAAGCCGCCGCGCGCGGTCGGCGTGTTCGTGAATCCGTCCCTGGAATCGTTGGCCGACACGCTGGCGCAGGTGCCGCTCGATGTTGTGCAATTGCACGGCGGGGAGTCTGCGGCGTTCTGCCGGGAAGTCGGCGCGCGCTTCGGCGTAGAAGTGTGGCGGGTTCTGGGCGTGCAGGAGGAACTTGGGGAACCCGAGGGAGTCGCTGCGGGTGGAGCGTTAAGCGACGGTCGGGACGAAACGAACGGGAACGATGGCACCATGCATGCTTTGATGGGCGCTGGTCGGATCGCCGAATACGAAGGGGCAGTGTCCGCCATTCTGGTCGACACCGCCGGAGGCGGAACCGGGCGCACGTTCCGCTGGGAGTTGATCCCGGCTTATCAAGAGGCCGCGCGCCGTCATGGCTTGCGGCTCATCGTAGCCGGCGGGCTGACGCCGGATAACGTCGGGGAATTGGTGGCGTCTTATGGGCCGGACGGGGTAGACATTTCGAGCGGCGTCGAGACGGACGGCGTGAAAGATATCGATAAAATCGTCGCATTCGCGGAAAGGGTGGATCTGTCATGAGTCAAGTGCCTGACACGCACGGCCGATTCGGCCCTTTCGGGGGCAAGTATGTGCCGGAGACGCTGATGAACGCGTTGATCGAATTGGAAGAAGCGTACAATCGCTATAAGGACGACCCGGAGTTCGTGAACGAAATCCGCTATTTGCTGAAGCAATATTCCGGTCGGCCGACGCCGCTCTACTACGCGGAGCGATTGAGCAAGCATGTCGGCGGGGCGAAGATCTATCTGAAGAGAGAAGATCTTAACCATACCGGCGCGCACAAAATCAACAACACGATCGGACAAGCCGTACTCGCGAGAAGAATGGGGAAGAAGAAAGTCATCGCCGAGACGGGTGCGGGTCAGCACGGCGTCGCCACGGCGACCGTCGCCGCCCTGATGGGCATGGAATGCAAAGTGTTCATGGGCGAGGAAGACACGAAGCGCCAGCAACTCAACGTATTCCGCATGAAGCTGCTCGGATCGGAAGTCGTGCCCGTCACAAGCGGCACGCGGACGCTGAAGGACGCCTGCAATGAAACGCTGCGCTACTGGGTTAGCCATGTCGACGACACGTACTACATTCTCGGTTCCGTCACGGGGCCGCATCCGTATCCGATGATGGTGCGCGATTTCCAGCGGATTATCGGCCTGGAGACGCGAGAGCAGATCGTGGAAGCCGAAGGCCGGCTGCCGGACGCGATCATCGCGGCGGTCGGTGGCGGCAGCAACGCGATCGGCATGTTCCACCCGTTCGTGGAAGATACGGGCGTTCGGCTGATCGGCGTGGAAGCGGCAGGGCGCGGGGTTGATACGGACGAGCATGCCGCAACGATGACCAAGGGCCGACCCGGCGTATTTCAAGGCTCGATGAGCTATGTGCTGCAGGACGAAGGCGGCCAGGTGCTGCCCGCGCACTCGATCTCCGCCGGACTCGATTATCCCGGCATCGGCCCCGAGCATGCCTATCTGAAAGATATCCAGCGGGCGCAATACGTGCCGATCACCGATGCCGAGGCGCTCGACGCGCTGAAGTTGCTGTCCCGCACGGAGGGCATCATTCCGGCGCTGGAATCCGCGCATGCGGTGGCGCAGTCGTTGAAGACGGCCAAAGAGATGCGAGCTGACGAGATCGTCGTCATCAACTTGTCCGGCCGCGGCGACAAGGACGTCGAATCGATCATGCAATACGAAGCGCAAGGAGGCGTTCACGCATGAACACGGTACAAACACCAAACGCGATCGATGCCGTATTCGAACGTCTGCGGCTAACGGGCGAAACGGCGCTTATGCCGTTCATGACGATGGGCGACCCCGATCTTGAGACATCCGTCGAGCTGATCGTGGCGGCGGAAGCGGCGGGCGCCCACATGATCGAGCTGGGCGTCCCGTATTCCGACCCGCTTGCCGACGGGCCGGTCATCCAGCGGGCATCGGAGCGGGCTTTGCGGCACCGCGTCTCGCTGACCGACTGCATCGAGCTCGCCTCCAAGGCGCGCAGCCGCGGGGTCACGATGCCGTTCATCATTTTCACCTATTTCAACCCGGCTTTGCAGCTAGGCCTTGAGCGGTTTTTCGGACTGCTGCAGGAGCATGGCTTCAGCGGGGCGATCATTCCGGATCTGCCTATGGAGGAGGATGGGGAAACGAAAGCGCTGGCCGATCAGGCCGGCATCCATCTGATCCCGCTCGTGGCGCCGACTTCGGAGGCGCGGGTGCAGCGGATCGTCTCCCGCGCCAGCGGATTCGTGTACTGCGTCTCCTCGCTTGGCGTCACCGGCGTCCGCAGCTCGTTCCACGAAGGGATCGGCGCCTTCCTGGCGTCCGTTCGCCGCTCCTCCCGCGTGCCGATCTGCGTCGGCTTCGGCATCTCTTCCCGCGAACAGGCGGAGCAGCTTGCCGGACAATGCGACGGCGTCATCGTCGGCAGCGCGATCGTGCGCAAGGTCGAGGAGACGTTGCCGCTTCTGACATCCGGGGAGCCGGCGCGCAAAGCGGAAGGGATCGCGGCCGTTCAGAGATTTATCGCCGATCTTAAGCCCCGCGCC
Organism: Bacillota bacterium; assembly: GCA_023391635.1. Classification (GTDB taxonomy): domain Bacteria; phylum Bacillota; class Bacilli; order Paenibacillales; family Paenibacillaceae; genus Cohnella. Next base: position 37,196 of record JAEWAQ010000081.1, read on the forward strand.
TGATAATGGAGTAACGGATAAGACTGAGACGAACGGTAAGAAAGGAGATGTAAGATGCAGTCATTCGCATTCGAAAATCCGACTCGCCTGATCTTTGGTCAGGGACAGATCAAGACGCTTGCTGCGGAAGTCGGCCGCTTCGGCAAGCGCGTGTTGCTCGTCTACGGCGGAGGAAGCATCAAGCGCAATGGCATCTATGATGATGTAATGCAAGCGTTGCGGGGGGCAGGCGTGCACGTGGAGGAACTGGCCGGCGTCGATCCGAATCCGCGACTATCGACCGTTCGCCGAGGGGCCGATATTTGCCGCCGGCAGAAGATTGATTGGGTGCTCGCTGTCGGCGGAGGCAGCGTCATCGATTGCGCCAAAGCGGTCGCAGCTGCGGCTGTCGACGACGGCGATTTCTGGGAAGTGGTGATCCATGAACGTTCGCCGCAAGACGCGCTGCCGATCGGCACCGTGCTTACGCTGGCCGCCACCGCTTCCGAAATGAACGGAACATCCGTCATCACAAATGAAGAGACGCTTGAGAAGATCGCCTGGAGCAGTCCGCACGTGTACCCGAAATTTTCGATCCTCGATCCCGCCTACACGGCTTCCGTGCCGAAGGATCAGACGGTGTACGGCATCGCGGACATGATGGCGCATGTATTCGAACAATACTTCCATCACGATGAAGAGACGCTCGTGCAGGACGGGTTCTGCGAATCGATCCTCCGCGCCGTGATCCAGACGGCGCCTGAGCTGATGGAGGACCTGGGCAATGTCGCGCTTCGCAAGACGATCATGTATTGCGGCACGATGGGCTTGAATGGCATTATCGGCATGGGCATTACCGGAGACTGGGCGAATCACGATATGGAGCATGCGGTGTCTGCCGTATATGACATTCCGCATGGCGGCGGGCTTGCGATCTTGTATCCCCATTGGATGGATATGGCGGCGAAACAACATCCGGAGCGGTTCGCTCAGTTGGCAACCCGCGTCTTCGGCGTGAATCCAGACGGCAAGAGCGTTCACGATATCGCGCTCGAAGGCATCGCCGAGCTTAGGGAGTTCTGGCGCTCGATCGGAGCGCCGACGCGGCTGTCCGACTACGGTATCGATGCTTCGAACATCGACATAATGGCGGATAAGGCGACCCGGTACGGCCCTAGAGGCAAATTCATCACGTTGACGCGGAATGAGATCGCCGATCTCTATCGCAAAGCGTTGTAAATTTTGAAATATTAGCGAGACTCATCTGTACAGGTCGGGTGGGTTATGTCAGAATATAATAATCGTTTCCCATGCGGAGCGTAATGCGCTCCGTTTTCATTTTGAATGTGGTACAAGGAGGATGGCGCACCATGCAGCCGAAACCGAACGTAGTCAATCTGCCGGTCTATCAGCCGGGCAAACCGATCGAAGATGTGAAACGGGAATTGGGTCTTTCCGAAGTCATCAAACTCGCCTCCAACGAGAATCCGTTCGGCGCTTCGCCGAAGGCGAAGGAAGCGATCTCGCGCGAGCTGGAGAATATCAGCATCTACCCGGACGGAGCGGCCGTCGCTCTGACCGAAGCCGTCGCGCGCCATCACGGCGTTAATCCGGATCAAGTCATCTTCGGCGCCGGCTCCGACGAGATCATCCTGATGATCGCCCGCGCGTACTTGCGTCCCGGCGACGAGACGGTCATGGCGCTCGGGACGTTCCCCCAGTATAAGCATAATTGCGTCATCGAGAACGCTGTCGTCATCGAAGTCCCGCTCAAGGAAGGCACGCACGATTTGTACGGCATGCTGGAGAAGGTAACGGAACAGACGCGCGTTGTTTGGGTGTGCAATCCGAACAATCCGACGGGGGCGATCGTGACGAAGGACGAGCTGGAATGGTTCCTGTCCAAAGTGCCGCCGTCCGTCATGGTCGTGCTCGACGAAGCCTATTGCGAATATGTCGAAGATCCGTCTTATCCGAACGGCCTCGAAGTGTTGAAGCGCTACCCGAACGTGGTCGTGCTGCGGACGTTCTCGAAAATATACGGGCTCGCATCGCTGCGCATCGGATACGGCATCGGCGAACCGGGCATCATCCGTGCGATCAATCAGGTGCGGGAGCCATTCAATACGTCGCGCTTCGGCCAGGCGGCGGCGCTTGCAGCGCTGGCAGACCAACCGTTCGTAGACGAATGCCGGCGCGTCAACCTGGCAGGTCTGGGCATGCTGCGTGAAGCGTTTGACCGGCTTGGCCTTGCGGCTTTCCCGGCCTACGGCAATTTCATCATGGTCGATGTCGGCCGGCCTGCCGCCGATGTGTTCGACGCGCTGCTGCGCCGCGGCGTCATCGTCCGCGCCGGTCATCGCGGCTATCCGAACCATATCCGTATTACGGTCGGCAGCGCCGAGCAGAACGCGGCCGTGATCGCCGCGCTCGAAGCCGTGCTGCAGGAAGTCAAGGTGTAAGCGGATGAGCGATACGGCAGGCGACTTTAGCGGCTTTAGGCCTGATGCCGGTAATCCGGTGCGAATCGCTATCTTCGGCGTCGGGTTGATCGGCGGATCGCTGGCGCTGTGCTTCAAGGGCAAGCCCGGCGTCACGGTCGTGGGTCATTCGGTCAATCCGACTTCGACGATGAAGTATTTGGCGCGCGGCGTTGTGGACGAGGCGACGACATCGCTTGCGGAAGCGGCTGCCGGAGCGGATTATTTGTTCCTGTGCGTGCCGGTCGGCAAGCTGGACGAATACGTGGACGCGCTGATGCAGCTACCGCTGAAGCCCGGCTGCATCGTGACGGACGTCGGCAGCACGAAGGCATCGGTCGTTCGCCACGGCGAGAAGCTGAACGGCCGCGGCGCCGTCTTCATCGGCGGCCATCCGATGGCCGGTTCCGAACGGTCCGGCGTGGAAGCCGCAAGCTCGTTTTTGTTCGAGAACGCTTATTACGTGCTGACGCCGACGGAGAAGACGCCGTCCAATGCCTTGGCGCGGCTGGAGGCGCTCCTGCAGTGGACCAAGGCGCACATCGTGAAGGCGGATGCGCGGCAGCACGACGATATCGTCGGGGCGATCAGCCATTTACCCCACATGATCGCGGTTGGCCTGGTGAACCAAGTGGCCGGATATAACGCAGCCAATCCGCTCTATGCGAGTCTTGCGGCCGGCGGGTTCCGGGACATTACACGCATTGCCAACAGCGACCCGTACATCTGGCGTGACATTCTGCTAAATAATCGGCAAGTCATGCTAAAGCTGCTGGAAGATTGGCAAGGGGAGATGGATCGGTTCCGGGACTGGCTTGTTGCCGGGGATGGGGAGCGCATCGTGGAAGCGTTCCGCGGGGCCGGGGAGTTCCGCAGCAGTCTGCCCGAGCGCCGCAAAGGCATGATCGCTTCCATATATGAATGCTACGTGGACGTGCCCGACCATCCGGGCATTATCGGCAAGATCGCGACGGAGCTCGGTGATGCCCGCATCAATCTGAGCAATCTGCAAATCATCGAGAGCAGGGAGGACGTCCCGGGGGTGATGCGCTTGTCCTTCCGCGAGGAATCGGACAAGGAGCGCGCAGTCACGCTGCTGAAGTCGCTGCAATACGCGGTTCATCTGTAAATAGTTGCTCCCCGCGCGAAGAGTTGCCCGACGAACTCGGGTAACTCGGGGAGAAAGTGACTCCCGGCGCCGAATTACCCGACGAGATCGGATAACTCACGTGAAAAGTAACTCCTCGCACAATCCAAACTTTTTTTGAAAACGCTTATTGACAAAATGAAAACGGATACATATAATGAGAATACAGTATGGTTTCTCTCCACTCCTATCCAATCCTTGCACGATGTGCAGCCACCCCTCGCGGGTGGATTTTTTTTGCCGGCGCATCTTTGCTCGATTGTTGCAGCATACAAGAACAGCTTAATATGGAAAGTAATTGTCGCAACATACGTCCATATAGATCCGTCTACATATATGAGATCTTTACCATCTAAATTTGAGAAATATTTAAGCTCAAACCGGTCGTATATATGTTACAATAACAATCGGGATTGTAAAATTCTGGTTTCACCAGATGCAACTGTGCGCGAATGCGCAACTTTTTCGTTTATAGTCGGTATAATGTGCATAGCCGACTGCGAACGTTCACCCTGCATGAGGGGGAGGGTCGCGGACCATGATGACCGATTCCCAGCTAATTCGGGAAATCAAAGACGGCAACATCGAGATGTATGCCATGTTGATGGGCCGGTATCAGAAGAAGATATTGGCGTTTATTTACCATATGCTCAAGAGCGCGAAGCTGGAGTTGATGGCGGAGGATCTTTGCTCGGAGTCGTTCTACAAGGCGTATCGCAGCTTGCATTCGTTCCGCGAAGTTGACGCTTCTTTCTCCACGTGGTTGTACACGATCGCGCGCAATACGGTGCTCAGCGAACTGCGCAAGCAGAAGGCCGCGCACGTATCGCTGGACGATATGGTTTACATACCCGCAGCTCCGGAGGAAGAGGGGCCCGAGCTCAGCTTGCTGCGCAGCGAGAAAACGCTGCTCGTGCGGGAAGCGATCAACAGCCTGCCGGAGAAACAGCGTTCCGCGCTTATTTTGCGGGAGTATGAAGGTTTGGACTATCAGGAAATCGCCAATATCCTTGATCAGACGGTCAGCTCTGTCAAATCGCTGCTGTTTCGGGCCAGAGCGAGCGTGAAGGCGCAATTGGAATCGTATTTCGCCGAGCCGCGCATGATGAAGGAGTACGAGGAGATGAAAGTGCGATGAATTGCGAGGAAGCTTCGGAGTGGTTCAGCGTCTATCGGGAATTGCCGGAATCGTCGCCGGAGCGGCTGGCCGTCGACACGCATATCGCGTGCTGTCATGAATGCGCGGAGCAGTTCCGTTGGTGGGACGAGAGCGCCGACCTGATCAGCCAATTGCCGATAATGGACGAGATCGAGGCGAGCGAGTGGCAATCGGACAGCGTAAGCCGGGACGTCATGAACCGGATCTATACGGAACAGTCCTGGTACATGCCTGCCGTCAGGAAGACGTATGCCTTCACGCAGGGATTCCGGATGAAGATCGCGGTGCTGCTCTCCGGATTGTTCGCCGTATTCGGCTGCGCATTCCTGTATACCGCCTGGAACCGGCTGTCCGGCGGAGACGGTCACGCGGTCGGCGTTATGGAGACGGCCAACGCGTTCTCCATCGGCGACGGCGTCAGCGCACAGACCGTGGTCGTACCTGTCGCGAGCTTGAGCGATCCGATCGTACTGCACGTATCTCCGAGCATGCCTGAATACTGGGTGGCGTTGTCCTTGCTCGGCATGATCATGATGCTGCTGATTCTGAACTGGTTCTCCCGGGTTCGCTCATGAAGGCTGCCGCAACGCGAATCGGCTGGATCAGGCATGGCCAGACGGAGTGGAACCGCTTGGGTAAAATCCAGGGCATCATGAACATTCCTTTAAGCGAGGAAGGCATCAGCCAGGCGGAGCGGCTGGCCGACCGCTTGGCAAGCGAACGGCAGCATCGGTGGCAAGGCATCGTCTGCAGCGATCTCGACCGTGCGGCGAAGACGGCGGCGATTATCGCGGACAGGCTGCACATTCCCGTTCACGCGGACGTCAGACTGCGAGAGCGTTCGTTCGGCGAAGCGGAAGGCACGACGCTTGACGAGCGGATCGCGCGGTGGGGAGACGATTGGCGCCGGCACGTTCCGGATCAGGAAACCGATGAACAGATGCTGGGACGCGGACTTTCGTTCGTGCGCGATCATATTGAGCGCCACCCGGGAGAAGCTTGGCTCGTCGTGACGCACGGCAGCTTTCTCGCCAGAATGCTGCATGCGATGTGCCGAGATTTGGACGATTCCCACTTGCTGAACGTTTCGTTGACGATTATGGAGCGCGACGGCAACGGGTGGAAGCCTTTGCTGCATAATTGCACGAAGCACCTGGAAGACGATGCGATGTAATTTTACGAAGCATGGAACGGGTTAGCGGACCCGTCCTCATTACGAACTGCCTGCCGAGTCCGATCGTGACTTGCGCGGCGGTTTTTTTGCGTGAAGACAATGGAAAACCGACGGTCCGAATCGGAGAGCATCAGGTTTTAAACCGAGCCGCAAGGGCGATACTGGAAATGAAATGTTTTCCGGATGAGGTGATTCCGTTGAATTTGTCTGAGATGCTTTGCTACGCCGACATTGATCAATTGACCCGAATCGCCCAAAACTACGAATGCGCCGGCGGGAGCCATTCCAAGAATGAGCTGATTCAGTCCATTCTGGCCGCGATCAATCGGAAGGACTCGCTGGAAAGCCGGATGAACCAGATGAACGGCGACGAACTGCGGTTTCTCAACTCGCTATTGTTCGAGAACCGGACGGCATACAGCATGGAAGAATTGAAAGCGCAAGCGGCGAATGCATCGGTATCCAGCTTGACGATCCCGCTACTGGGGGCGGGTAACAACGTCTCTGCGGCACAATCCCCCATCTCGCCGGTTCAAACGGTGGCAGCAGCGGCGAAGAAGCCCGGCAAGCGCGGCAAATCCGGCTCGCGCGCAAAGCCTGATTCCTCAAAGGAACAGGCCGAACCGACCGCGGATCCGATCCGGCAGACGATCGTCCGGTTCAAGCATTACGGCTGGCTGTTCAATGGATTCTCGCAACAGACCCGGTATTTGTATCAAGTGCCGGACGACGTGAAGAGATCGCTTCAAGAAGCTCTGGAGCGCAAGTTCCTTCCTCTATTGGTGGTCCGGGATGAGCCGCCCGTCTACCGGGATGAAGGAAGCCTGCTGATCGAAGATTTGGAGACCTTCGTCCGCTTCGTACGCGACCATGATGTTCAGCTGGCAGCGGATGGCGCGATATACAAACGGCAGCTGCTGCAATTGCTGGCGCTTATGTCCGTGCACGAAGAAGCGCCTGACAAGGCGGACGGTTGGCGGTTCGGATACGGTCGCAAATTTCCGGATTACCCGGACCGGTTCTCATTTCTGTACGATTATGCTTATCGGGAAGGACTGGTCCAGGAGCATCCCGATCGGTTGAACGTTACGGAGGCAGGCAGAAACGCGGCAGACGGGCATCACGCAGTCGACCTTGCGGGCGCCTATCGATTCTGGTTGCGTCTTTACAAGATTCCGATTCCCAACCTTGCTGTGCTCGCTCACTGGATCGCCCGTCTATGCACGGAATGGACGACCGCCGAGTCGTTATACGTGATTTTGCGGCCGCTTATCAGATCCTATTATTTCGACAAGGAGATCGACGTTTTCCACAAACGCATTTTGAACATCATGATGCACTTGGGATTGATTCGCTCCGGCATCGCCGACAGCGGTGAGACGGTTATCCAAGCTTCGCCGCTCGGGAAGGCGATCGTGCTCGACACGAAGCCGCCGATCGGCCGTTAGGCATACGTACATTGATGCAGCAGGAGGGCTGGCGTACGGGGCGGCAGCAGATTGGGTGAATATGCTTTAGTAAGCCGGACATTGGGAGGTGCGTCGCATGGACAACATGAAAGTCGCCTACGAGACGATGCTGGGCCTGGCGGCCGAGATGGTCCTGGATGAAGCGCTGCGCAAATACCGGATGGAGCAGCTCTACGAAGCGATAGACGCAGCACTGGCCCAGGGAGATTCCGAACGTTTCAGGCGGTTGACGGACGAACTGAAGTCAATCGATTCATAGCAGCCGGGGCAAGGCCGCCTGATGGCGGTTAGTCGGCGTATTCGCCCGCAGCGTGCTGCGGGTGATTTTTGAAATATCAGACTTTATAAGTTTCACTTGTTAACGTTAAGCTGATATTTCTCGAATAAACGGCACCGTCGTCCTGAAGGACGGCAAAGCCGTTTTTTCTTGCCGAGGCGGCTTTTCATCTCGAGCGAGATGAAGTAGGATAGGATGAGATGGACGATCAAAAGGATGGTTGGGGAATGAAATTCAGCGAATTCGACACAACGACATGGCCTGCGCTGGCCCCTTATTTGGACACTTGCTTGCTGCCGATTACGGGGCTTGCGGGCAGTGAGACACCCGACGTCATGACGGACAAGGCTGCGGCGGCGGGCGCTTGGCTGTCTCCGGTGGAGCAAGCGTTCAAGGGACGCACCGTTACGATGCCCGCGTTTCATTACTACGAAGATAGCATGCAAATGCATGAGAACCTGATTCGGATGTGTGTCGGCTTCCGCCGAATCGGATTCCGTTACGTCGTGCTTGTAAGCGGAATCCCCGGCTTACTGGGCGCGGCTGCAGCGAGGGAGGCAAACTTGATTCTTCAGCCTTCGGGAGAGGAGGATTCGCCCGATCCGGAAACGTTGCGCAAAGCGGTCGTGGACATGTGGCGCGACGGCGAGAGCGGACAGGCTGCCGAAACCGCTTTTGACGGCCAAGCCGGCGGTGTATAGGATCGGCCGTTTGGGGAGAAAACATAGGCAGGACGCATACGGGGAATTGTGACAATTTGAGAACAATTTAGGCTGAACGAGCCCGTCATCCGGGCTTTCGGGACTCGCCAATTCTTGACGCTCCAATGGGCGTGGGCTATGATAGTTATGTCCTAGAAAACTGGAGGAAAGAGTCCGTAACGGACGGCGAGTCAGGTTGGCGAGGGGGGTTGAAGAATGGACCACAACGAACAGCAAGAAACCGTGCATAAGCCGGTCAAGCGCACAGAGATGTCGCGTCGACAATTTCTGTCGTATACCCTTGGAGGAGCCGGGGCGTTCATGGCGGGCGGAATCGTGCTGCCCATGGTGCGCTTCGCAGTCGATCCGATGCTGCAGCCGAAGCAGGAAGGCGGCTTCGTGAAGGTTATTGAAGAAAGCAAAGTGACGGGCGAGCCCCAGGAAGTCGAGTTCAAAGTGCATCAGGTAGACGGATGGTACGAGAGCGATCCGAATATGCAGGCTTTGATTTCGAAAGACAATGAGGGCAAGGTGTTCGCTCTGTCGCCTGTGTGCAAGCACCTGGGCTGCAAGATCGGCAAATTCAACAAGGAAATTCCGGATCGTTATCTTTGCCCTTGCCATGGCGCCGAATACGACAAACTTGGTAAAACGTATAAAGTTTCTCCGAAACCGCTTGACGAATACCAAGTCAGGATTGACAATGGCTGGGTATATCTTGGCCCGCTGGGACCGAACCAGCACGTGAAGTAGAAGGAGGGCGTTTCGTCTCATGTTCAAAACCATGTATAACTGGATTGACGAACGTCTGGACATTACGCCGATGTGGAGAGATATCGCCGATCATGAGGTGCCCGAGCACGTCAACCCGGCGCATCACTTCTCCGCATTCGTCTATTGCTTCGGCGGGTTGACGTTCTTCATCACCGTCATTCAGATTTTGTCGGGGATGTTCCTCACGATGTACTACGTGCCCGACATCATCAATGCGTATTACAGCGTTGATTATTTGCAGCACCAGGTCGCATTCGGCGGCATCGTTCGCGGCATGCACCACTGGGGCGCGAGCCTCGTTATCGTCATGATGTTCCTACATACCCTGCGGGTATTCTTTACCGGTTCCTACAAGGCGCCGCGCGAGATGAACTGGGTTGTCGGGATGCTCATTTTCTTCATCATGCTCGGCCTTGGGTTCACGGGATACCTGCTTCCCTGGGACAACAAAGCTTACTTTGCCACGAAGGTCGGTCTTGAAATTGCCGGCTCGGTGCCTTATTTGGGCGATTACATCAAGACGTTGCTTAACGGCGGCCCGCTTGTCGGCGCCGTGACGCTGACCCGATTCTTTGCGATTCATGTGTTTTTCCTGCCCGGCGCATTGCTTACATTGCTGGCCGCTCACTTCTTCATGATTCGCAAGCAGGGCATTTCGGGGCCGCTTTAAGAGAGAGGAGTGGCAACATAATCCGATGGCACATCAACACGATCCAAATGAAAAAGTCGTATACGTAGGCGATTCGCGCGTTCGCAAGCGCGATTATTCCAATACGCATCCTGTCGATTACAGCGCCTATCCGGGCAAGTCGGAAGCGTTCATCCCGAACTTCCTGCTGAAGGAATGGATGGTCGGCGTCGTCGCGGTTACGGGATTCCTCATCCTGGTCATGTCGGAACCGGCACCGCTCGGCTATCCGGCCGATCCGCTCAACGGGTCGTTCATCCCGATGCCGGACTGGTACTTCCTGTTCTTGTACCAATTGTTGAAATATCCGTACACGTCAGGGGATTTCGTCGCGTTCGGCGTAATCGCGATGTCCGGTCTGCCGTTCATTGCGCTGCTGCTGACCCCGTTCCTCGACCGTGGCAAGGAGCGCAGGTGGTATCGCCGCCCGATCGCATCCGCCTTGATGGGACTATCGCTCGTCTCGATCTTCTACCTGACGCTCGTGTCCTGGCATCACTACCAGCACGAACTCGAAGTGCAAGGCATCACGCCTGAGCATATCGAGCGGGAGATTAAGGCGAAAGACGCGGTGGATCAAGGTCTTCCCCGCCCGGTTCCGGGCAAGGAGAACATTCCGGCCATGGTGGCCGCCGACGATCCGGCCTTCGCGGCGATCCAGGAAGCGCAATGCATCGCCTGCCACGGCGGCGAGCTTGAAGGCGGAGCAGGTCCTGCGCTGCGCGGCATCGGCGATAAGCTGAGCAAGGAAGAGATCGCGGATATCATTACGAACGGCAAGGGCGACATGATGCCCGCCCACAAGGATATTCTGACGCCTGAACAGATCGAGCAAATGTCCGTCTGGCTAGCGATACAGAAAGCCGAAGCAACACCGTAACAGACGGCAACTTGGATGACAGCGGCACTTCGGTGCCGCTGCTTTCTTGTTCCCGGGGATGCCAGGAGAGGAAGATGCCCGTTGCAATGGAAGTGGTACTGGTCGCGTGCGTGCTTGATGCATCCGGCCGTCTTGTGGCTCATGATGCTGATCTACCTGCCGGGAACCGTCTACGGCTACTATTGGTACAAAGACCAATTGAACTGGACATGGCACCATCATCCGTATTGGCAGATCGTTTTCGTGCCGGACAGTCCGACCGCATCGCTCTGGTTTGCGCTCGCCGTACTGTGGCTCTGGCTGCTGCCGACGCGCCCAAGCGGCGGCTGGCTGCTCGGCTTGCGCGGCATCATCGAAGCGCTTGGCGTCGTGACTTCCGTCAAATACGGCATCTGGGCCACAGCGATCATCATTGCCGGAAATGCACAAGGTACCCCGCTGGACTGGGCGTCCTGGATGCTGATGGTCGGCCATACGGCGATGGCGGCATGCGCTTTGCTGTACGCGCGTTTTTTCCGCTTCGGGGCGTTCGCGCTGATGGCTGCCGCCGCGTGGACATTCTTGAATGACGCAGTCGACTATTTGTACGACGTGTTTCCTTATTTGCCGGATACGCTTAATGACAACTTGCGAGCGGTATGTATTTTCACAATATCGTTAACGGCATTAAGTGTGTTGGCAGCCGGTGCGGCGCGTTTTCTTCCGTCATCAGGCCGTTAAGGCTTGTTCTAATTATGGACATCCCCTCATACCTTTAGGGCAGGAGGGGATGTTCGTGTTCCGGAAGTGCTATGCGGCGGTGACGCTAACGATATGCATTTGGTTGGGAGGAGCCCCCGGCGCCGCTGCCGCGCCTCAGCAGCCTGCGGCCGGATCGGTGTCCCAGACGCCTCAGGCGCAGCAACAAGCGAAGGCAGCCGGTGCATTCCTACAAGAGGCAGAAGCGCTGTATGAAGCGGCGAACGGCGGGGACGGGACGAGCATTGCGAAGCATGCCGCGCGGACGGAAGCGCGCTTGCGCGCACTGCCGATGGAAGGCGTCGCAACGGCGGAAGGCATAGAGGCGCTTGCCCGCAGCGTATCCCGCATGAAGCGATTGGCAGCGGCCGTGCGTCCCGAGCCGGACAAGATCCGCAATCAGGCGGCGGAAATCCGCCTGGCCGCCGACGCGATCGCCCATCCGCAGACGCCGATGTGGCATCGGTACGGGCCGATCGTGCAAGAAGATCTTCGCCTGCTGGAGAAGGCGATCGCGGAGAAGGCAAGCCAGGCCGAGCAGCTCGGTCGGCTGCGGGGCTTGCAGGCCCATTATCAATTGATCCGAACGGCGATCCTGATCCATGCCGAGACGTATATAGTCGAGAGGGCAGACGCCATCCTGCGCTATGCCGAGCGGATATTGGCCGCCAAGACGCCTAATCCGGCTTACGCCGCCGATTTGGCTTCTTCCCTGCAAGAAGCCATTGGCGGCTTGTTTCCCGCACAGGATCAGTCTTCGAGCGCGGAAGCGATGATGACGCCGGTATCCGGCTCGCCATGGGGATGGTCTGCGTTCATGGGCGTCTTTATCGTCGCCGTGCTGTCCTGGGTCGGCTGGCGACGCTATCAGGGATTGGAGCCTATTCCTCCTCCCGGAAACCCTCCCCCAGAACGTCATGGACGTCGTTAATGACGATAAAAGCCCGTTTGTCGTGAAGACGGACGAGGCTTTTTAATTTGCGGATTTCGAATCGGCTGACGACGCAATAGAGCACCATCTTGTCACTGCCCGAAAAGGCGCCTACGGCCGGCATCAGCGTCACGCCCCGGTCCAGCTCCCGCGTGATCGCAGCCGCGAGCCGCCGCGGCTCTTCGCAGATAACGGTAAAAGCTTTGGCGGCCGAGACGCCCTCCTGCATGAAGTCGATCATTTTGGAGGCGATAAACACGCTGACCAGCGTATACAGCACTTTCTCCTTGGGGATGAAGAAGAGCGACGAGCCGATGATAACAACGTCGATCATCAGGATGACTTGCCCCATACTGATGCCTCTTCCCCGGTAGATGATGCGGGCGATGATGTCGGTGCCCCCAGTCGTGCCGCCGGCGCGGAATACGAGCCCGAGTCCGATGCCCAGCGTGAGGCCGGCGTATAGCACGACCAAGATGAAATCGTGCTCGGTCGTGAACGGGACGAGCCATCCTTGGCGAACCGCGTGCTCCGCGATCCACAAAAACAAAGAGAGCATGACTGTGCCGCCAATCGTGAGCACCATCGATTCCCGCCCCAGCCGGCGCCAGCCGATGAGAAACAACGGAATGTTGATGACGATCGTCGTGGCGGAAACGGGCAGATGCAGCGCGTAATTCAGCAGTACGGATACGCCGGTCAGCCCGCCTTCCATGAGATGATTCGGCAGAATGAAATATTGCAGCCCGAATGCGTAAAGGGCTGCTCCCGCCGTCAGCAAGCACCAAGTGCGCACGGTATTCCATGTTTGGCGATTGTCCAACGCGATCGGCCTCCTTCCATGAAAGCATGAATTTACGAGAAAAATGCATTTGTTTTCATTAACATTCTACGCTAACATAGGAATGAACCCTCATCGAAAGGATGCGACGCATGGGAGAGTCCCGAATCGCGCAGCTTCCGCTGGCAGACAGATCGCTCGCCGATCTGCAGCGGGAGGTCGACGCTTACATATCCCAGTTCAAGGAAGGCTATTTTTCTCCGCTCGCGATGCTGGCCAGAATGACGGAGGAAGTGGGCGAACTGGCCCGCGAAGTCAACCACCGTTTCGGCGAGAAACCGAAGAAGAAGGACGAAGCCGACAATTCGGTCGAGATGGAGCTTGGCGATATTTTGTTCATCGTCATCTGCTTCGCCAATGCGCTGAACATCGATCTGACGGAGGCGCACAATCGCGTCATGCACAAGTTCAATACTCGTGACGAAGGCCGCTGGACGAAGAAGTAGCCCGGCCTGTCAACCGAAATCATACGAAATCAGGTGATCGCTCGCATGAACCGCGCAATCAAAGTAGCCGTAGCAGGCGCAACCGGCCGCATGGGACGGGAAGTCGTCCGCATGGTGCTCGAAGACGAAGCTCTCCAGCTGGCAGCTGCCGTTGCCCGCTCCAGCGGACCGGTCGATGCCGGCAGTCTCGTCGGCAAGCCGGATACCGGCATCCGCGTCTCATCGGACCTGGCGTCGGCGCTGGCGGAGACAAAACCCGACGTCATGGTCGATTTCACGACGCCGAAAGCCGCGATGCCCCATGCCGAGATCGCCATCGCGCACGGCGTTCGTCCGGTAATGGGGACGACCGGCTATACGCCGGAGCAGATTGCCGAATTGGACAAGTTATGCCGAGAGCGCGGCATCGGCGGGCTGATCGCGCCGAATTTCTCGATCGGGGCTATCCTGATGATGAAGTTCTCGCAGGAAGCTGCCAAATATTTTCCCCATGTTGAAATCATTGAATACCATGGCGACCAGAAGCTGGATGCGCCTTCCGGCACGTCGATCAAAACGGCGGAAGCCATCGCGGCCGTGCGCCAGGAGATCCGTCAAGGCAATCCGCAGGAGGAAGAAGTAATTGATGGCGCGCGCGGCGGCTATTATAATGGATTTCGCATTCATAGCGTCCGCCTTCCCGGCGTATTCGCGCAGCAAGAAGTGATATTCGGCGCTTTCGGACAGACGCTCAAAATCCGCCACGACTCCTACGACCGCGCCGGCTACATGCCGGGCGTGAACGCAGCGGTCAAGAAAATAATGTCCGTCACCGGAATGGTATACGGATTCGAGCATTTGATGGACGACTGAGAGGGGTAAACCGCACCATGCTGGATATCGCATTAATCGCGCATGATCGCAAGAAAGACGAAATGGTCAATTTCGTCATCGCTTATGAACAAGTATTGAAGCCGCATCGGCTGTACGCGACGGGAACGACGGGCCAGCGAATCATGGACGGGACGTCTCTGAATGTGCATCGCTTCATGTCGGGACCGCTCGGCGGCGATCAGCAGATCGGCGCCCGTATCGCGGAAAATACGATGGACCTGATCATCTTCCTGCGGGATCCGCTGATGGCCCAGCCGCACGAGCCCGACATTACCGCCTTGCTGCGGTTGTGCGATGTGCAGGGCATCCCGCTGGCGACCAATGTCGCGACAGCGGAACTGCTCGTGCGGGCGGTCGAGCGGGGCGACTTCGCCTGGCGCGAGATGGTGCACAAGTACAAGCCGGGGACGGGCGAATGAGGATGGCAGCGTGCGATGTTGACGGATTGGACTTGCTCGTGTTCGCCGCGCATCCGGACGATGCCGAGATCGGCATGGGCGGTACGATTGCTAAGCATACGAGAAGCGGTCGGCGCGTAGGTATCATTGATTTGACATATGCGGAAATGTCGTCCAACGGCGACGTAGAGACGAGGCAGCGCGAAGCGGAGGAAGCGGGCCATGCGCTCGGTCTTGCCGTCCGCGAAAATCTGGGTTTGCCCGACCGGCGCCTGGCTTCCATACCGGAGCAAGTCGACCGCATGGTGTCGGCCATTCGACGCTATCGGCCGCGCCGCGTATTTGCGCCGTATTATGTCGACCGCCATCCGGACCATGTCGCTTGCGGCAAGATGGCCGAGGAAGCGGTATTCAATGCGAAGCTTCGCCGTTATATGCCGGACGTTCCGGCCTGGACGGCGGATTCCCTTATTTTCTACTTCATCAACGATGCCCATGCACCGGGCATCGTTGTCGATATTACCGAAGATCAGGCGCGCAAAATGGCCGCGCTTCGCGCGTATCGTTCGCAGTTCGAGCCCGGCGGCAGTGATCCGTCCGCTCCGGGCCGGATCGAGACGCCGCTTACCCGCGGTTATCTGGAAGCGGTCGAAGCCCGCGACCGGCTGCTCGGGCAGCCGCACCGCATGGCCTATGCGGAAGGCTTCATCGCCAAAGGCCCGATGCGCTTCGACTATTTCTGACAGGCAGGGAGGAAACCAGGGTGGCAAGACCGCTCAAGATCGGCATCACCTGTTATCCATCACTCGGGGGTTCCGGCGTCGTCGCCACGGAATTGGGCAAAATATTGGCTGAGAAAGGCCACGAGATCCATTTCATCACGCATAGCGTGCCGTTCCGCCTGGGCAAATTCCAGCGCAACATTTATTATCACGAAGTCGAAGTAACCGACTACTACGTGTTCCGATATCCGCCTTACGATCTGTCGCTCGCCGCCAAGATGAACCAGGTCGCGCGCCGCGTCGGACTCGATATCCTGCACGTGCATTATGCAGTGCCGCATGCGATTTGCGCCTATCTGGCCAAGGAGATGTCACAGGGGCAATTCAAGGTCGTGACGACGCTGCACGGCACGGACATCACGGTGCTGGCGCAGGATGAGACGCTCAAGGATATTATCCGCCTGGGCATTCGCAAAAGCGATGCCGTAACGGCCGTCAGCCGCGATTTGATCAAGGAAACCCGGGAACTGCTCGACATCACGGAGCCGATCGATCTTACCTATAACTTTGTGGATAAACGGTTGTATTATCCGCGGGAATGCTCGGACCTGCGTCACGATTACGCCGAGCAGGGTGAGAAGGTGCTGATGCACATTTCCAACTTCCGTCCGGTCAAGCGGACGCAGGATGTGGTGGACATCTTCGCCAAGGTCAGCGCCGCCATGCCCGCCAAGCTGATTCTGGTCGGGGAAGGGCCGGATCTGCCCAAATTGCAAACGAAAATTGCGGCGATGGGACTGACGGACCGCGTGCATTTCCTCGGCAAGCAGGACGATGTCGCGCAAGTCGTGTCGATCGCCGACCTGATGCTGCTGCCGTCGGAGAAGGAGAGCTTCGGCCTCGTCGCGCTGGAAGCGATGGCGTGCGGCGTGCCGACGATCGGCTCGACGGCCGGCGGTATTCCCGAGCTCGTACAGCACGGCGTGACGGGGTATCTGGCGCCGATCGGCGACGTGAACGCCATGGCCGATTACGCGATCTCGCTGCTGCAGGATCGCAAGCGGTACGCCGACTTCCGCGAAGCTTGCCTCATCCGGGCGAGGAACGAATTTTGCGATGGGAAAATCAGTTCGCAGTACGAACAAATCTATTACCGGGTGCTGGGCATCGAGGCGGATGTCCCGGTTACGCTATGCAAAGTCTAGATGGCTTAGGCTCCGAGAACGGCCCCGATAAGGCGTCATGGGCGGACGGAATGAAGGCGCGGACGGGCAACGAGGCGCTGTGGGCGGGCGGAATGGACCTCGTGCGCAGATTCCATGCAGGCGGATACGAAGCTTATCTGGTCGGCGGCTGCGTCCGCGATCGTCTGCTTGGCCGACCGATCGGAGATATCGATATCGCCACGTCCGCGCTTCCCGAACAAGTAGAGGCGCTGTTCGATCGGACGATTCCGACCGGCTTGCGCCACGGCACCGTCACGGTCGTGCAAGGCGGCTTGACCTACGAAGTGACGACGTTCCGCACGGAATCCGGCTATGGCGATGCCAGAAGGCCCGACGAAGTGGTCTATGTCCGCGATATTCGGGAGGATCTGGCCCGGCGGGACTTCACGATCAATGCGATGGCATGCGGGCTGGACGGCGAATGCATCGATCCGTATGACGGCCGCAGCGATCTGGCGCGTCGCGTCGTTCGCTGCGTGGGCGATTCCCGGCAGCGATTCGGCGAGGACGCGCTGCGCATGGTGCGTGCCATTCGGTTCGCCGCCGCGCTCGAGTTCCGCGTCGCGAAGTCGGTGTGGCGCGGCATTCGCACGCAGGAGACGAGGCTGCGCCATGTCGCCATGGAACGGATCGGTGCGGAATGGGACAAGATGATGGCGGGCCCGCATCCCGGGCGCGCTTGCGAACTGCTCGTCCGCAGCGGGCTGCTTGCCTGGTTGCGGGAACCGCTGCCGGCCGTCAATGGAGCTGCCCTGAAAACCGGTTGCGGCGTTGACAAATCGGCTCTTGACAGCGTACGACAGCTGGACGAGCTTGCCGAACCGGATGTGCGGTGGACGGCGTTCTTCGCGGTTGCCGGATACGGCTTGCAGGAAGCTCTTGAAGCGTGCCGCACGCTGCGGATGAGCGGCAAGCGGGCTGCGCGGATCGCGGCGGGCGTCGCATTCCGCTGCCGCATGAAGGCGGGCTCGTCGGAAGGTGTGCCGGGTCACGCCGCATTCATGATGGCCGTACTTGACCTCGGCCGCCAAGCTGCGCAAGATTGGCTTGCGATAGGAGCCGGATGTACAGCCGAATGCCGCCCATGGCTGGAGGAGCTGCCGGCAGATTCCGTCAAACAGCTGGCGGTTCGCGGCGATGAGCTGGCCATGCGCCTGCATCGGAAGCCCGGGGCCTGGGTGGCGCCCGCGCTGCGCAAGCTGCTGGAGGACGTGGCGCTCAGGCGCGTCGCTAATGAGAAAGAAGCGCTGTTTCAAGCCGCATCCGGCTATGTGGATGACGGAGATCAAGCCTAAAGGAGGCGTTCGTCCTGCAAGCCCCCGCAACGTTGTTGGCCTTGCTGCAAGCCGAACCCGGCTCCTACGTGTCGGGCGAAGAGATCAGCCGCAAGCTGAATGTGAGCCGAACGGCCGTCTGGAAGCAAATCCGCAAGCTGGAAGCGGAGGGATACGCGATCGAAGCGGTACCCAGACTCGGCTACCGGCTCGTCGGCCGTCCCGAGAAGCTGTCGCTGACCGAGCTGCTGTCGAAGTTGGAAACCCGGGAATTCGGGCGGCATCTGAAGCTGCTGGACGAAGTCGATTCGACGCAGAACGTCGTGCGGCGGATGGCGGAAGAAGGTGCCCCGCAAGGCACGCTGGTCATCGCCGAGCGCCAGACGCAGGGGCGAGGGCGCCTCGGGCGAAGCTGGCTGTCGCCGTCGGGCAAGGGCATCTGGATGAGTTTGCTGCTCAGGCCGCAAGTGCCGCTGCCGCTGACGCCGCAGTTGACGCTGCTCGCCGCGGTGGCGCTCAGCCGCGCGATCGCGCGGATCGTTCCGCTTCACATTGGCATCAAGTGGCCGAACGACCTGCTCGTGGACGGAAAGAAGATCAGCGGCATCCTGCTCGAATCCGCAGCCGAAGACGAACGGTTGAAATTCGTCGTCGTCGGATTAGGCATATCGGCGAATCTGGAAGCGGAGGATTACCCTGAGGAAATGCTGGACAAGGCGGCATCGCTGAAGATGCTGTCGGGCCGGCCGGTGGACAGGCCGGCGCTCATCGCGGCCGTCATGCTGGAATTCGAGCGATTGTTCGACCTGTATCGGCAGGAAGGCTTCGCACCCGTCCGTTCGCTGTGGGAAGCCCATTCTGTCACGCTGCATCGGCCCGTTGTGCTGCATGCGCCGGACGGTAGTATCGAAGGCGTGCCCGAATCGCTCGACGACCTGGGAGGGCTTCGCGTGCGCCTGGCCGACGGCAGCGTCCGTACGGTGTATTCGGCCGCAATCGGGGAATCCTGAATGGACGGCTGGCAGATTCCGTGCTATACTGACTTTGTTGCAAGGTGGTATCGCTCATCGGAACGAACTGCACTTGCCGCTCGCAATCGCAATGCCGTTCAATTGAATACCGTCATGGATACACGGCGGATTCTGCTCTGAGCCGAAAGGACCGAGACAGAAGGACGTGAAGTTTCGTTCAGACGTTTAACGGAAACCTTTTTGCGCTGGGCAAACAGGTTTTTTTTGTTTCGTTCCATCCACCTGATCACAGGAGGACCATCCGAATTCGAAGGAGGACCATCCGCATGGCACAACCTTTAACCGTACCGAAAATTAAATCGATGAAGACGGCAGGCAAGAAAATCGCGATGTTGACCGCATACGATTATCCTTCCGCGGCGCTCGCGGAGGAGGCCGGGGTCGACATGATCCTGGTCGGCGACTCGCTCGGCAATGTCGTGCTCGGTTATGACACAACCGTCCCCGTCACGCTGGACGACATGATTTACCACTCGCGCATTGTCGCACGCACCGCAAAGTCCACGATGATCGTGACCGACATGCCGTTCGCGACGTACCGGCTCGGGCCGGCAGACACGCTGCGCAATGCGGCCCGGTTAATGCGCGAAGGCGGTGCCCATGCCGTCAAGATGGAAGGCGGCGCCGACCTGGCCGAGGAAATCCGGCGCTTGACGCTGGCAGGCATCCCGGTCGTCGGACATCTCGGCTTGACGCCGCAATCCGTGCATCAGATCGGCGGATACAAAGTGCAGGGCAAGGGCGTTCAGGAAGCCGAGAAGCTGCTGGACGACGCCAAGGCGCTCGAGCAGGCCGGCGTGTTCGCGATCGTGCTGGAGCTCGTCACGGAACCGCTGGCGGCTGCCGTTTCAAAGTCGATCTCCGTGCCGACCATCGGCATCGGAGCGGGCCGGGGCTGTGACGGCCAAGTGCTTGTCTACCACGATATGGTCCGTTACGGTCCGAGCATCCGCGACAAGAAATTCGTCAAATCATACGCCGACGTCGGCAGCACGATCCGCCAGGCGATCGCTTCCTACGTGAGCGATGTCAAGGCGCAGTCGTTCCCGGAAGAGAAGCATGCTTTCGGGTTGGATGATGCCGCTGCTCAAGCATTGGATCAGTCATTGCGAATATATGGAGGAAGCTCTTCATGAAACCGAAGGTGATCCGGCATATCGCCGAATTGCGCGACGCTATCCGGGACTGGCGCCGCAGCCAGCCGGACGGCGGCCGCGTCGGACTTGTGCCGACGATGGGATACCTGCATGCCGGCCACGCCAGCCTGATCGCCCGATCCTCGGACGAGAACGGACTGACCGTGCTCAGCATCTTCGTTAACCCGCTGCAATTCGGACCGAATGAAGATTTCGACCGCTACCCTCGCGACGAGGCACGGGACCTCGCCGTCGCCGAGGAGGCCGGGGCGGATCTGGTGTTCATGCCTTCCTTAGAGGAGATGTATCCGCAGCCGATGCGAGCCAAAGTGACGGTATCGGGCTTGACCGAGCGGTTGTGCGGGGCCAGCCGGCCCGGACACTTCGACGGCGTGGCGACGGTCGTCACCAAGCTGCTGCACATCGTTCTGCCGGACAGGGCCTATTTCGGACTCAAGGACGCTCAGCAAGTGGCCGTATTGGAGCGGATGACGCGAGATCTCCATTTTCCGGTCGATATCGTGCCGTGCCCGATCGTTCGCGAACCGGACGGGTTGGCGCTCAGCTCCCGCAATGTATACCTGGACGAGGAGGAGCGCAGGCAGGCGCTCATCCTGTCCCGGACACTCGCGCAAGTACCGGACTGGATTGCGGACGGCATGACGGAAGCCGAGCTGATCGTTCGTGTCCGCGGACGCATCCGCACCCAGCCTTTGGCCGATATCGAGTACGTGGAAGTCGTGTCCTACCCGGATTTACAGCCGTCTCAGGTTGGTCGCCCGCTGCAGGAATCGCGGCAGCCGCTGCTCGTCGCGCTCGCGGTTCGATTCGGCAGCACCCGTTTGATCGACAACGTGCTTTTATTTCCCGCGGAGGTGAGGTAACATGATGAGACAAATGATGAAATCCAAGCTTCATCGCGCCACGGTGACCGAAGCCAATTTGAACTATGTCGGCAGCGTGACGATCGATGAAGATCTGATGGAATTGGTCGACATTTTGCCGGATGAGAAGGTACAGATTGTCAACAACAACAACGGCGCCCGCTTGGAAACGTATGCCATTGCAGGCCCGCGCGGATCCGGCGTCGTCTGCCTGAACGGCGCGGCCGCCCGCCTCGTGCAAGTCGGCGATTCGGTTATCATCATCAGCTACGGCTTCGTGACCGAGGAGGAAGTTCGCCGCCACAAGCCAAAGGTCGCCATTCTGGATGAACGCAATCGGCCTGTTCAATTGCTGGCGGAAGAACCGCATTCGACCGTCATGTAACGTGCATGAAAGACCGCCCCGAAACGCAGAATGGAGAGACCAGCCACTGCGACAAGGGGGAACAAGCGCATGACCGTATCCATCGTTCAGCAATGGTTCGCTTCCCTTCACGACAAGCTTGATGAACTCATTAGTCAATATCCGATCGCGACGGCCGCGGAAAAGACCCGGATGCGGGAGCAATGGGACCTGCTCAAGGGCGCAAGCGATGAAATGGTGGAAAATTGGCTCAGGCTGGAAGACAAGCTGGCGATGTTTCACGAGATGGACCAAAAGGGCGGAATCGCGGAGCAAGCGGAGGAACTGCTCGGTCCATTCCATAAAGGACAGGGATATTTCAAGCTGCAAATGTACAGACAGGCAGCCGAACATCTGGAGGAGACGGTTCTCGCGTATCCCGACATGCTGTCGGCGCGCATGGTGCTGGCGATGTCCTACATGCACCTGAAGGAATGGATGGAAGCCCATCGGCATTTCCGCCTGATCGCAGCGCTTGCCGAGGATGTCAAACTGCAGGCGATCTCCTATAATGCGCTCGGCTGCATCCAAGCCGTCTATGCGAACTTGGAGCAGGCTCAACGGTTTTTCCGCAAAGCGTTGGCGGCAGACCCGACGTTCCGCGATCCTCAGCTCAACCTGGATTGCTGCAGTAAGGGCGGCGGCGAATTGCTCCTGCAATTCGGCAGCGCAGAGCTGCTGGCGATGGTCTGACGTTCAAGATGAGATGAGCGAATCTGACGGCCGACATGGGAAAGGAAGAAGTTCATGAAATTTGCCGTGCTCGATTTCGAGACGACGGGCATGTCACCCGAACAAGATGAAATCATTCAGGCGGGGCTCGCGGTCATTGACGATGCGGGCGCCGTCTGTTCTACATACGCCGCGCTTGTCCGGCCGGATAAACCGATTCCTGCGGAAATCGCCAGAATGACGGGCATCCGCGACGAAGACGTGCGCGATGCGCCTTCAGTCGAAGACGTGCTGCCCGACATCGTTCCGCTGCTGCAGGATGCCGTGCTTGTCGGACATAACGTCGGCTTCGACGCGGGCTTCCTGCAAGCCGCGCTGGACCGCAGCGGTTATTTGCCGTTCGCCGGGCGCCAGATCGACACGCTCGCGCTCGCGCGGATCGTCTTTCCGACGATGCCTTCCTACTCGCTCGCGGCACTCGCGCAATCGCTCGAGATCGGCCATGACCGGCCGCACCGGGCCGACAGCGACGCTCTCGCGACAGCCGACCTGTTTCTTGCCGTCTTGGCCAAGCTGCGCACGATGCCGCTATTGACGCTTCAGCGCGTTGCTGCTTTGTTCGATGCCGAACAAAGCGATATCGGCTGGTTCCTCGGCGTCGTTCTGCAGGAGCGGGAAGCGAATCCGCTGCCGGAGACGGGCCCGGCAAGGCATCATTACCGGCAGTTCGCCATGCGCGCCGGCGATTGGAACGAAGACGACGCCGCGACCCGTCAGGCGATGGCGCGTGAGGCGTCCGCGGCGCTCGCGGACGTGCCGTTCCCGGCGTTCGCCGAAGGCGTCCGCTTGAAGCTGAAGGAGCTGCTGCCGGCTTACGAAGCGCGGGAAGGCCAGAATCTCATGTTCGAAGAAGTGCTGCAATCGCTCGATCAGGATGCCCACCTGATGGTCGAAGCCGGCACCGGCACCGGAAAGTCGCTAGGCTACTTGCTTCCTTCCCTCTATTATGGACTCAAGGAAAGCAAAAAAATCGTCGTTTCCACCCACACGATCCAGCTCCAGGAACAGCTTCGCCAGCGCGACCTGCCGCTCTTGCAGCAGGTGCTGCCCGTGCCGTTTCGCGCGGCCGTGTTCAAAGGCCGCAGCAACTACATGTGCCTGCGCAAGTTCGAGAACCGGGCGTCTGAGCCGGCCTATGCGCTCGGTCTGGAAGAGGCCGCGAGCCGCGCCGCCATGATCGTCTGGCTGTCGGAGACCGAGACGGGCGAAGGCGAGGAGTTGAACCTGGGCCGGACGAAGGACGAATGGGATGCCGTGGCCAGCGATGCCGCTTCCTGCTTGAACCGTTCCTGCCCTTGGTTTCATAAGTGCTTCTACCACCGGGCGCGCAATGAAGCGAACAAGGCGGACCTCGTCATTACCAACCACGCGCTTGTGTTTACCGATATGCGTGCGGAGCACCGGCTGCTGCCGGCCTATGATCAGCTGATCGTCGACGAAGCGCACCATCTGGAGGAGACGGCGAGCCAGCATCTGGGACGCAAGACGGGCTACAATTCGCTGGCGGTGCCGCTGCAGCGCCTATGGAAGGACGCCCGGACAGGGCTCATTCCGCAATTGCAGCAGGCGCTGGCGTCCGTGGAACATGAACAGGCGCCGGCATGGATCGAGCTCACGGAGACGATCGCGCCAAGCGTAGGCGACATGCGGGACGCCTGGGACCGCTGGACGGAGGCGCTGTTCGGCTTGCTCGCCGGACAGGCTGCCGCCGATGAGACCGGCAGCCTGTCGCTGCGGCTCAAATCGAATGATCTGCCTGCCGGCTGGACCGCCATCAAGGTCGATGCCGACAACGCGGTCATGCGCATGTCCGATTTCGTGAGGCCGATGGAGAAGCTGATCGCGGACATCCGGGAGGAGACGGACGAGTACGCTTTGCAGGGCTTGCTGACCGACCTTGGCGGCGTCGTCAAGGACGTGGCGGCGGCGCGTTCCGACCTGCAAGCTTTCGTCGGCCTTGCGGAAGCCGATTATGTGTATTGGGCGGAGGCACATTTTCAATATCGCGGTCGATCGGTATGGATGTACGCGGTGCCCGCCGATGTGAGCGCCTTGCTCAAGGAAGGCTTGTTCGACCGCAAAGCGAGCGTCGTCATGACGAGCGCCACGCTGACGGTCGACAAGTCGTTCCAGTATGTCAAGGAACAGCTCGGATTGACGCAATCGGAAGAAGAGGGCAGGCTGCGCACCGCGCAGGTGCCGTCGCCGTTCCGCTATCGGCAGCAGGCGCTCTTGCTTATCCCGCGGGATTTTCCCGCGATTCGCGGGCGGGACGGGGAGACGGCGTTCGTCCTGGCGCTGACCGATTCCCTGCGCGATATGGCCCGAACGGTAGGAGGACGCATGCTCGTGCTGTTCACCTCTTACCGGATGCTGAAATCGGTGTTCGGGCCTTTGCAGGAAGCGCTCGAGCCATTGGGCATCCAGGTGCTCGGCCAAGGCATCAGCGGCACGAGCCGCAGCCGGCTGACACAGCAGTTCAAGGACCAGCCGGCATCGGTGCTGCTTGGGACGAGCAGCTTCTGGGAAGGCATCGACCTGCCGGGCGATTCGCTCACGTGCCTCGCGATCGTCCGCCTGCCGTTTCAGCCGCCGAATCATCCGGTTATGGAAGCCAAGAGCGAGAAGCTGGAAGCGGAGAAAAAGAACCCGTTCATGAAGCTGTCGCTGCCGCAAGCGGTCATCCGGTTCAAGCAAGGCTTCGGGAGGCTCGTCCGCACGGCAACCGATCGCGGCATCGTCATTCTCTACGACACCCGGGTCATCGACACGCGTTACGGCAAATACTTTCTATATTCGTTGCCCGGCCCGAAGATGGAGCATCTGCCAACGGCGAGCATGGCCGGACGGGTGCGGGAGTGGCTGGCGGAGAGATCGGCAGATGAACAGAAGGAAAGCCATGCGGATGACAAGGCGATAAGCAAGACCGATGGTCAGGCGGCGCAAGCCGAACCAAGCCAGGAAGGGGAAGCGGGATGAAGCAGGAGAAAATATCGGAAGCCGTCGTGCGAAGATTGCCCGTGTACTTGCGATTTTTGAACGAACTCAGCTTGTCGGAGGTGCAGACCGTATCCTCCCAGGATCTCGGCGAGAAGCTGGATCTGAATCCGGCGCAAATCCGCAAAGACCTCGCCTACTTTGGAGAATTCGGCCGCAAGGGCGTCGGGTACAACGTGACGTACCTGATCGAGAAAATCCGGCATATTCTGAAGCTGGACAAGACGCTGAACGTCGCGCTGGTCGGCACCGGCAACCTCGGACGGGCCTTGTGCAACTACAACATGTATACGAAAGACAACATGAAAATCGTGGCCGTATTCGACGCGGACCCGAGTAAGAACGGCATGCAGATCAATCAGATGACCGTGCAATCCATGACGGATTTATCCGAAACGGTGAAGGACAAAAACATTGCCATCGGCATTATTACCGTGCCCGCGATGGAAGCGCAAAACGTGGCTGACCGGTTCGTGGCGGCAGGCATCAAGGGCATTCTGAATTTTGCGCCTGCCGTATTGAAAGCGCCGGAAGGCGTGCGGATCCATTATGCGGACTTCACGGCAGAACTGCTGAGTTTGGCTTATTTCATGGATAGCGAGAAGCGGAAGAGCGAAGGAGAAATCGGCGAATGAACAGATGGCTCATACGGGACGGATTTTTGGCGACATTGGATGAGGATCGCCCGCTGATCGAAGGCTGGATGGCGGTCGAAGACGATCGGATTGCAGCGATCGGCGAAGGCGAGCCGCCCGCGGAGCTGCTCGCGTCGGCGGCGGAGACGCTCAGCGGACGCGGGCTGTTGTTCCTGCCCGGGCTTGTCAATACGCACGGCCATGCCGCGATGTCGCTGCTCCGGGGATATGCGGACGATCTCGCACTACAGGATTGGCTGCAAAACCACATGTGGCCGATGGAAGCGAAGTTCACCGGGGATGACGTGTATTGGGGTTCCGCGCTTGCGGCCGTCGAGATGATCAAATCCGGCACGACGACGTTCCTGGACATGTACGATCATATGGACCGGGTCGGCGAAGTGGTCGACAGGTCCGGCATGCGCGCCGTGCTGACGCGGGGCATGATCGGGCTCGCGTCTGCGGAAGTGCAAGCAGGCAAGCTGCAGGATGCCGTCTCGTTCGCGAAGAACTGGCACGGTGCAGCCGGCGGGCGAATCAGCGTCATGATGTGCCCGCATGCGCCGTACACGTGCCCGCCCGACTTCATCGTGAAAGTCGTCGAAGCCGCGCATGAGCTTGGATTGCCGCTGCACACGCATATGTCCGAAACCCGATACGAGGTCGAGCAGAACGTGCGCGAATACGGCTTGCGTCCGCCGGAACATCTGGACAAGCTCGGCTTCTTCAGTCGCCCTGCGCTCGTGGCGCATGCGGTCCACTTGACGGATGAAGAGATTGCGCTGCTCGCCGAACGCGGCGCCAGCGTGTCTCACAATCCGGTCAGCAACCTGAAGCTGGCCAGCGGCGTCGCGCGCGTGCCGGAGCTGCTCGCTGCGGGCGTCGCTGTCGGTCTTGGGACGGACAGCGCGGCCAGCAACAACAACCTGGATCTGTTCGAAGAAGTCCGGCTGTCGGCGCTGCTGCATAAAGGGGTATCCGGCAATCCGACCGTCGTTCCGGCGGCGGAGGCGCTGCGTTTGGGTACGGCGCATGGCGCCAAGGCTTTGGGATTGGACGGCGCGGAGGGCATCGGGCGGCTGCGCCCCGGCATGAAAGCGGACTTCATTGCCATATCGACCGAGAAGTCCCACTTCACGCCGCGGACGGATTTGGTTTCCCATCTTGTGTACGCCGCATCGGGCTCGGACGTGCAGCACGCATGGGTAGACGGGCGCCAAATCATGAGAAGCAGGCAATTGCTTACGCTGGATGAGGAAAAAATCCTTCATGAAGCGCAAGCTTGCTTCGAGAGGCTGCGGAGATGAGCTTGAGCCGCAAGGAAAGCCGCAGCCGGCTGCGCGAGATTTCGCTTGGCCGCTGGATCGTCGCGGTCCTGCTCTTGCTCGCGGCGATCGTTGCCGCATTCGTGCTGTACGTACGAGCGGCTGACTCGGCTTACCAGAACGGGGAACGGCAGGCCATCGCGCTGGCGATCGAGCAAGGCGAGTTGACGGAAATCGAACGCGTGACGTCCTATACTTGGGAAGAATCATTGTGGATCGTGCAAGGCAAAGACGCCAGCGGGGAAGCGTGGATGCTGTGGGAGCGCGGCGACGGCGTCGTCAAGCGAAAGCTCAGCGAAGGCCGGTCCGAAGCGCAGATGCTGGCGCAATTCGGCTTGCAGCTGCCCGATGCCGAGCCGATCCGCATCCAGCCTGGCTGGTTCGGGAATGCGCCGGTGTGGGAAATCCGCTACCGCCAATCGCCGGACACTGATCGGCAGAGCATCGGATTTTACTCGTTCGAAGAAGGAACGCTTATTCGGACCTACGACCTGCCTGGCGGGTAACTTCATGCACACCTATAGCAGCAATCGCCGCATTGTCCTCGCTCGAGGGGACTGCGGCGATTTTTTAATTGACAGCAGGCGGACGGGGAGCGGAGCAGAGGAGACCGGGTGCGCTAAAGTTGACAAAACAGCGTGCTGGACGATCTTCCAGACTTTATCGGATCAAGCATCTATCAAAATATGATATACTATTAACTATATTAATCGTAATTCAAATTGTCGCCATAGATGAATAAACAACAAGAGGAGGTACTTGACGACATGAAGATCAAATTGGCGCCGCTCTTGCTGACTGCCGCGCTGTCCGTAGCGCTGTTGTTCGGCGGATGGGCGGCTTATCGACATTACGCGGTGGAACAACCGCTCGACCGCGTTGCTGCGGCAGCGCCCGGCGTTCGTTCCGCCGAATCCGAGATGACGGGCGGTCAGGTCGTCTTGCGGCTGCAGCTACAGCCGGATGCCGATCTCGCCGACATTTACAAGACGATCAAGCAGGAAGGCGCGGGCCAAATCGGCGGCAGGTCGATCGAATTGAACGTGCAATCGACGACATCCGAGAAGCTCGAGCAAGCATGGCGCTATTCGCTGTTCGACATTGCGGAAGCGATGGAAACGCGCCATTATTCAGGCATACGCGAAGCCATGAGCCGGCTGTCGGCGCAGTTTCCCGGCGTGAGCGCGACGACGGACATCGATGAGGACAACGTCTATATTCGCTTGCAAGACGGCCAATCGGCCAAATATGTCGTACTTCCGCGGCAACCGGCAACGATGGAGGTGTGGCCGAATGCGTAAATTCAAATCCTACGGCAAAGAAGTCGCGATCGGATTTCTGTCCGTCCTGCTCGTCTTCTTGCTGTATGTCGGCGTTTCTCCGGTACCGATCATCATGTCAACTATTGCGATCGGCGCGATCCTGTTCATGCTAAAGGCGCGCGGGGGCATGGCGATCGGCGGCGCGGGCGGCAAGAAGAGCGCAATCAAAGCGCCCGCTTACTTGACGTTCGACGATATCGGAGGTCAGGATCACGCGAAGAAAGAATTGATGGAAGCACTGGAATTCATGATCAAACGGGATGAAATCCGAAAGCTTGGCATCCGGCCGCTGAAGGGCATCCTGCTTACGGGGCCTCCGGGAACTGGCAAGACGCTGCTGGCGAAGGCGGCAGCTCAATATACGCAATCCGCATTCGTCGCCGCGTCGGGCAGCGAGTTCGTGGAGATGTACGTCGGCGTCGGCGCCAGCCGGATCCGCGATCTGTTCAAAGAAGCGCGCAGTCAAGCGGTTAAGCTAAAGCGCGATTCCGCCGTCGTCTTCATCGACGAAATCGACGGCATCGGCGGCAAGCGTGACGGCGGCCAACATCGCGAGTACGACCAGACGCTGAACCAACTGCTTACGGAGATGGACGGCATCCAGGGCGACGAATCGGTCCGCATCCTGCTGATCGCGGCGACCAATCGCAAGGAGCTGCTCGATCCGGCGCTGCTGCGCCCGGGCCGGTTCGACCGCCATATCCAGGTCGACCTTCCGGACAAGAAGGGACGCGAACACATTCTCCGGCTGCATGCCCGCAACAAGCCGCTTCAAGACGACGTATTGCTGGAGCGCGTCGCGGGTGAGACTTTCGGTTTCTCCGGCGCGCAGCTCGAGAGCGTGATGAACGAAGCGGCGATCTACGCCATGCGGGACAATCGCGGGCAGCTCGCGCAATCGGACCTGACGCAAGCGATCGACAAAGTGATGATGGGCGAGCGGACGGATCGCGAGACGACGCGCGAGGAGCGCGAGCGGGTCGCGATGCATGAGCTCGGCCACGCGATCATGGCGGAGACGCTTCGTCCCGGCAGCGTGGCGCAGGTGTCGCTGACGCCGCGCGGGCAGGCGCTCGGATACGTGCGCCATCATCCCGGCCAGGACAGCTACTTGTATACGAAGCAGGCGCTCGAAGACCAGATCATGATCGCGCTCGGCGGCGCCGCCGCGGAAGAACTCATCTACGGCGGCCGCAGCACCGGCTCCAGAGGCGATTTTGAGCAAGCGACGAACATCGTGCGGACCCTGATCGAATCGGGCATGTCGGAGCTGGGCATCGTCCATCCAGAAGCGTTGTCACAGGAAGAGTGGGCGAAGGAGAACGCGAACATTTTGAACGGCTTGATCGAGCGCACGCGAGCGATTCTGTCGGAGCGCAAGGACGCGTTCGAGCCGATGCTGAAGATACTGACGCAGGAAGAGACGTTGTCCGGAAGCCGTCTGCGTGAATGCCTTCGCGAGCAAGGCGCCGAAATCGCAGCTTCCTGACCTCGGAAGAGGGCCTTCTCCGCCATATGCGGGAAGGCCCTTTTTGCAACACTTTCTGGTATGATAGCATAGTGGAGAAACTTTTCGATTCCGGCGGCGTCTTCTTTTTTGAACCGAACCCGGATTTGAATCGTCTAAGGAATTGAGGTGCTGAAGGTTTGGACTCCGAGACGAATTTGAATTACGTCAAATATATGGCCTGGACGGACGACCCGAATACGCTGCTCGACGAATTGATGACCGTCTACGGCAAAGAAGTCTGGAACTATGCCTACAGCATCACGCGCAAGTGGGACATGGCCGACGATATTACGCAGGAAGTGTTCATCAAGGTGTATCGGCATATCGATTCGTTCCGCCGGGACGCTTCCGTCAAGACGTGGCTGCTGACGATAACCCGCAATACGGCGATTGATTTCCAACGGTCGGCGTTCTTCCGTAAAGTAACGTTGTCCGATTGGCTGGAAGAGAAAGGGGAGCGGCGCTCGGTCGAACATGAAATGATGGAAAAATGGGCGGTCAACGAAATGTGGGACTTGGTGCTGAAACTGCCGGCGAAATACCGGGAAGCGATCATCCTGTTCGCGCATCATCAGCTGTCGATGAAGGAAATGGCAGATGTGCTCGGCGTAACCGAGGGTACCGTGAAATCGCGCTTGTTCCACGCCCGCCAGAAACTTTCCAAGATGAAGGAGCAGATCGATCATGGATCCAGCAGATAGGGAACTCATGGACCAGCTAGCGAAGGGCCCATTCGAGCAGGGCGGCTTCGACCAGCGGCTGCGCCAGCGCATCGTCAGCGAGATCGGCAAGCAGACGGCCGGACGCGCCGGACGGCGCCGGTCCGGCGCCTCGCCATGGTCGATCGCCGCGCTTGCTTCCTGTGTTGTCGTGCTGTTTGCCGTGTGGATGTGGAACGGGCAGCATGCGGCGGATCTGTCGGACCAGGTGACTCATTCCGTCGCTTCGGAGCAAGTAACGGCTGCGCCGACCGCGCCGGTTCCGGCTGCGCCGAACAAGAAATACGCGCTGCTCATCGGGTTGCGTAAAGACGATATGTCGCAAGCGGCGCCGGAAGGCAGCTACCGGACGCTGCTTGTCGCAGACGAGAAGCAGCCGGCGGACTTGCAATTGATTGCCGATATGCCGGGACTTTACATGCCCTACGGACAGAACTTCTGGCAAATCGTCGACACGGAATCCCCGGATCATCGCCATGCGCTGCATGCGGTGCAGGTGACGGGCCGGGGCGCCGGACAGACGGGGAAGGACGATGCCGCACGCGTTCCAGCCTACGTATTGTCAGAGCGTGTCAGCTACGCGGGCAACGAGTATTTGTCGATTCAATCATCCGTGAAGGATGAACAGGGCAAGATGAGCGAGCGGTCGCTGGTCAAGCATATCGGGCAAATGAACGCCAAACCGGACGATCCGGCGGCTGAACCTTATACGAAGCTGCAGGATGTGCTGCCGGGAGTTGTCGTTGATCAGAGCCGATCGCCGCAATGGAGCATCTATCGCAACCCCGGTCAATGGGTATCCGAGCTCTATGACTCGACTAGCGGCGCGGGAAGGATGATCGATAATCTGCCCGACAACGTCATTCGCAACGATACGTTATTGATGTCGTGGCCGGATATCGAGAAGATCGAGCCGGGCGCGCGGGATGCGTTCACGTACGGAACTGTGCTCGGCGTCGTGACGGACAAGGAAGTCGTCGTGCGGTCGATGAAGAGCGGCGTTGCCGAATCCGAGCCCGTCCGCGTGCCGCTCTCGGGCGGAGAATCCGTCGTCATGATCCAATGGGCACAGAACGACAAGATCGATTACGTAGACAAGTGGATCCAAGACTTCCGCGGCTTGCTTGGCAATGAACCGTGAACGGGTAGGTCCGGGTCCAGGCAAGCTGCCGATGCGGTTTTATCGCCCGCGGCGTCTCACTTTCGCGACAGGGACAATTCCGCAATCGCCTGCCGGACAGCAGCGGTGGAAGTTCGTACCACGAGTCGGGTCGGAAGTGTCCGTTTGCGTCGTTCCTGCCGGGGGTTTTCGATAATGGATAGCAACATGCGCGCCGACTCGACGCCGATCTGAAGCACTGGCTGAACGATGCAGCTTGGAGGGATAGCAGACAGCGCAGCATTCTCATAATCATCGAAGAAGATGACGGACAGTTGCTCCGGTACGCGAATGTCCAGCTCGCGCGCGACTTCCATGACGGCCATGCCAAGATAGGCGTTCGCCGCAAAGACGGCGGTCGTGTCGGGGTTGTTCTCGAGAAAGCTGCGGAACACGCGGCGGAATGCAGCGGAATTGTCGTCTTGACCGAGAGCCTCGTTCAAGTGTTCTTTCTTGATCTCGCATACACGGCGGCGGTATTCGAGCGGATTTTGGCGCTCGGCCAACGCATTCTCGTAGCCGATTAAGCGATCCGCAAGACTGGTCGCAATGAGGGAATCGACACCGAAGTATACGATGCGCCTATGACCCAACCCGATCAAATACGAGGTTGCGTCATAGGCGCCGCCTACATTGTCGGAACATACGCAGTGCGTATCCACACCCCGCAAGTAACGGTCGACGACAACGACCGGATATTGATTTAAGGTCAGTCGCAAAATCTCCTCGTTATAGGATTCACCGTCCACCGGGAAAATAATGATGCCTCTAACGCCCGATTCCACACATTCTCGCAAAATTTGTTGCTCCAACTGCTGTTGATTGCGGCTCGAGCGAAAAATAACCTGATATCCGTTCGCGCTTAAATGTTGTTCCACGCCTGCCAGCAGGTTAGCGCTTAGCCCGTCTTGCAAACGGGGCATGATTAAGGCTGCAATTTTTGAAGTTTCGATCCTTGCAGGCTTCCTGGCGGGAGGCTCATCGGGATCGGAGACGCCGCGCACAATAAAGGAGCCTTTGCCCTGAACGCGGTAAATGAGTCCCTTGGCAACAAGATCGTTCAATGCCTTTTTGGCCGTAAAGCGGCTGACATGAAACTGCGCGGCCAATTCCGACTCGGTGGGCAACGGCTTGTGAGGCGGCCAATCGCAGGATTGCAAAAGTTCGATCAAATGCGCATGAATTTGCGCATGCAACGGAGTTCTGGATGAATGCGGACCTGCCATAACGGGGAGTCTCCTCTCAAAGAATGGCCCTCAGGATTGCGGGAAGGCGATCGGAGTGTCGAATCGACGCGCCTTTCCCTCAGAATAACATATCAATATATATCTTTACAATAAATATGGATATAGATATATTTGATTTGTAGTTAGGTATATTCGATAGGATAAGGTCACTACCATTGATCGCGGAGGATTGATTCCATGAAGTCCATCGATTATCGGTTAAGAATGCTGTTGGGGAATGAGCCCCGGTCCTACTGGGAAGAGCAGATTCCCGCTCGTCCGGGCTACTGGGGAGAAAGGGCGATTTCGCAATTGGCGTATGCCTATGAGCTGTCCAAAGTAAATCACCATGCGTTCGACGATCCGATCCGCGCCGCGCTGGATGTCTTCGAATCCCGAATGGGGGAGGAGGGCGCAATAACCAAACCTACTGCGCTTGAGATCGAGCTGATGCTGGGCAGCCTGGCCGAGACGGCAAAAAGCTATGAGGTCATCTGCGTCGCCCATGCGCATATCGATATGAATTGGATGTGGTCATGGGACGAGACGGTAGCGGTTACTTTGGATACGTTCGGGACGATGCTCCGACTGATGGATGAATACCCTCAGTTCACTTTTTCCCAGTCGCAGGCAGCGATCTATCGCATCGTCGAGCAATATGCGCCGGACATGCTTCAGGAAATTAAACGACGGGTGAAAGAAGGACGCTGGGAGATCACGGCCTCGCATTGGGTGGAGGCGGACAAAAATATGCCGAGCGGAGAAAGTCTGGCGAGGCATATTCTGTATACGAAGAAATATTTGTCCGGTTTGCTTGACATCGACCCGGACAGCCTGCAATTGGATTTTGAGCCCGATACATTCGGACATAGTGTAAATGTGCCGGAAATATTGTGCCGCGGCGGCGTCAAGTTCTATTATCATTGTCGTGGCGGCGAGAACGAAGTGTTGTATCGTTGGATGGCGCCGTCCGGCCAATCGGTTATCGTCTATCGCGAACCGACCTGGTACAACGATTCCGTCCGGCCGATCCTCGGTTCTTACGTGCCCTCAATATGCCAAATAACGGGGTTGAAAACTTTTCTGCACGTTTATGGCGTAGGTGACCATGGCGGCGGGCCGACGCGCCGAGACTTGGAACGGATGCAGGATATGAACGACTGGCCGATCTATCCGAAATTGCGCTTCGGCACGTATGCCGAATATTTTCGTCTGGCCGAACAGATGGAGGACAGGCTGCCGATCGTGCATGGGGAGCAGAATTTCGTCTTCACAGGCTGTTATTCGTCGCAAACCCGCATCAAGATGGCGAATCGGATCGGCGAGGCGACGCTGCATGAGGCGGAGATGTTCAACGCGTTTGCGGCAGCTGCCGTTAATGCGCATTATCCCGCTACCTCTTATGAGGAAGCCTGGAGAAACGTGCTGTTCAATCAATTCCACGATATTCTGCCGGGTTCGGGGGTGATCGAAACACGGGAGCATGCGCTGGGCCTCTTTCAGAACACGATGGCGATTGCCAATACGAACCGCAAGCTGGCGCTGGAGGCGATCGCCGCCAACATCGATACATCCGCGCTTGGAGCCGAAGTTTCGAAGCAGTCTTTGTCCGAAGGTGCGGGCGTCGGCTTCGGCATTCATGATTTCCGAATTGCCCAGGTGGAACGCGGAGGAGGGCTTGTTCGCATCGTGCATCTGTTCAACCCTGCGGCGGTTGACCGCGAAGAGATCGTGGAGCTCGTGCTGTGGGATTGGAAGAGCGCGGTTGAAGCATTGGAAGTGACGGACGAGCATGGTCATGAGACCGAATATCAGTTATTGGACCAAGGCCACCATCATTATTGGGGACATGATTACATTCGCTTGCTAATCCGCGCGAAAGTGCCTGCATGCGGGTACGGCACCTATCGCATCGCGGTCGGAGAGCAACCGCTGAAGCCGTTGTTTACCGCAGAACCCCGGCTGGACCGGCCGGACGGGTACGTGCTGGAGAACGACCGCATGAAGGTGGTCTTTCACCCCGAGCATGCCTCGATTGTTTCCATGATCGATAAATCGACCCGGGAAGAGTTGGTTGCAGACTGCCGCCCGGCCGGCATCTTCCGTCTAATCGAAGAGGACGGCGAGAAGGGGATGACCGCATGGCGGGTAGGCCGTTATATGAACATTCGCAATCTGCATGACACCTCGGTGAAAATAAGAGGCTTGTCCAGCGGCCCGCTGCGTCAATCCGTCCAATACGATCTTGCTTTCGCCAAGTCGTCGTGCCAAGTGACCGTTTCCCTGGATCAAGGCAGCGATTTGCTGGAATTTCAGGTAACGTGCGACTGGCAGGAAGTCGGTTCCAAAGACACGCATATCCCGCAACTGAACTTTCATTGGCCGCTGGCTTACCCCTGCTCTTCGTACCAGTACGATGTCCCGCACGGGATAGTCGAACGGGAACCGCTCGAGATGGACGTGCCGGCCAACAGCTGGGCGCATGCCGTACGAAAAGAGGCCGGCAACAGCTCTATCATGCTCATGAGCCAAACGAAGTACGGATTCAGAGGCGTTGATCAGTCGCTTTCGCTAACGCTGATCCGCAGTTCGTTCGATCCGGATCCTTACCCGGAACTGGGCAATCATCACCGCATGAAGTTTGCCATAGGATTGGTACGCTCGCGCTACGGTTGTCAACGCATCGATAGGGCGCATCGTTACAATCATCCGATCAGCGTGTTGTCAGGTACGGCGCATACCGGGACATTGCCATTGTCGAACAGCTTCCTGAAGCATGTGGAAGGCACGGTTGCCATCTCCGCCTTGAAAATGCCCGAAGCGGATCGCGACAACCGCTGGATCGTACGCGCCTATGAAACGGAAGGAAGCGCAACGCTCGCGCAATTCGCGCTATTCAGGAAAGTTCGGCAAGCCTACTATGTGGACACGAACGAAGAGAAGACGGCACAGCCGCAAGGCGACATCGAAATTTCAGGCCATCTCGTGTCGTTCGGCGTTCCGGCCTATGCGTCCGCGGCGGTTTGCATTGAGCTCGAGGACGAATCGATTCCCATTTAAAGACCGGATTTCCTAGTTGAAATTCTCGACGACGAGTGCAGAAAAGGCCAACCATTTTGCCATGGGTGCTGCCTTCACCTTCGCTCGTTTTTGTTTAAGCGACAAAGGAAGGAGAGGAATTCGTGGTGATCAGGAAATGGAAACCGGCCTATATGGAGATGAGAAACTGGATCCTGCATAGTTATCGGACCAAGCTGACGATCGCTTTCCTGGGCGTTTCTTTCGCAGCGCTGCTGCTTATGGGCGGCGTTTTTTATTATCGAATGTATACCGGCATTGAGCAGAACACGCGCCACAATTTGGAGAAACTGACAGAACGAACGGTTTCGACGATGGAGCTCTACATGGAGAGCATCAGCAATGAAGCCTGGAACTTGTTTAGCGATAAGGACTTCCAAATTTATGTAGACAATATGAACAGCGGCTTTCCGGAAAAGACATCCTATTATCGCGGGAAGATTGAAATGTTATTGCGTAGAAACGAACTCATCGGCTCGCTGGCTGTTTATGACTTTCAGGGCAATCGATTGAATTTCGGGAGTCTGCGAACACGCGGGACTAGCGTTGAAGCCGCTGAGCGCGAAGAGGCAAAGTTGATCGAGCTCGGCAGGAGGAATGAAGGAACGGCCGAATGGCAGGTGGTTCAGCTTAACCCGGAAGATTCCAGATATGCGTTAAGCTATATACAGGCGATCAAGAAAATAAGCACGTATAGTCAGAAAATCGTCGGCGTCCTTCGAATGGATATGGAGGGGAGCGCTTTCAGCACAATGCTTCGCGATCTTGACCCCACAGGGTCGAATCGTTTTTATGTCGTGGATAGCAGCGGGCTCGTTCTGCAGACTTCAGACCAACGCCAGATCGGCAACAATATCGGGGATTCGCCTTGGTACAAGCCTGGGGCGTATTCAGAGGAAGCTGGCTTTGATAAAACTACCGTTGAAGGGAAATCTCTACTAACGGTGTATCGGCACTTCGACAACCAGAATTGGATGCTGATTGGCAACATTCCAATGGAGAATATCATGGTCGAGGTTCAGCAGACGAAACGTTTTATGTTAGGGGTAGGACTGTTCTGTTTGTTGACGGCGGCCTTGTTCGCGTATTTGATTTCCGGCGGCGTAACCAAGCCGCTGCGCGAGCTGCGAGAGCGCATGAAACAAGTGGAGATGGGCAATTTCAAAATATCGGTTCCGGTTAAATCCATGGACGAAATCGGCATCATTGGCGTCCGATTTAACCGGATGGTGAGCGAAATCGACCATCTCGTCGATAAGATTTATGAGGTGGAGCTGCTTCGCAAGGATGCCGAAATCCAAGCCTTGCAGCTGCAGATCAATCCGCACTTCCTCTACAACGCACTGGAAATGATCGACTCTGTCGCTTCCATCGAAGGACAGGAATTGATCAGTCGGGTGGCCCAATCGCTCGCGAGTATGTTCCGTTACAATATTAGCGGTGAACAATTTTCTACCCTGAATGAGGAAATCGAGCAGATCAGGCTATATTTGCAAATTCAGAAATTCAGGTATGAAGATCGGTTCGGCTATGCGATCGATATGGATCCCTCATTGGCGAATACGATGCTGCCCAAGCTGATTTTGCAGCCATTGGTGGAGAACGCCATTAAGCATGGCATTGAGAACCAATTATCCGACGGTTACCTATCCATTGCCGTTCGTTCGCTTGACGATGTACGACTGCGGATTAGTGTCTGCGATAACGGACCGGGCCTCGACGAACAGCATTTGAAAGACATCCGGCGAAGGCTTCTTGAACCTTCGCCGAGCCGTTCGCAAGAGGGCCGGCTGTCGATTGGACTGGATAATGTAAACCGTAGACTTCGTCTTCATTATGGGGAACGCGCAGAATTGACATTTAACCGATCTCCGTACCCTACAGGAACGGAAGTGTGCATGATTGTTCCTAGAAAGCCAGTGGAGGAGAGCGCATGAGAGAAAAATTGCTGATTGTGGATGATGAGCCGATTATTCGCAAAGGGATTTCCAGCAAGATTGATTGGACCGGGCTGCTTCTGGAGAAGGCGGGTGAAGCGCGCAACGGGATGGAGGCCATGGAGATCATCCGGCAACGCAAGCCTGATATTGTCATTACCGATATTCGAATGCCGCAGATGGACGGACTTCAATTCATCAACCTGGCGAAACGGGACTATCCTGAGCTTCAGTTCATAATCATTAGCGGCTATAGCGATTTTGAATATGCGCGCCAAGCCATTCGGTTCGGCGTGTCGGATTATTTGTTAAAGCCGGTGAACAAGGAAGAACTGGGGCACGCGCTACTAGCCGTTAAAGAAAGGCTGAAGCTGAAAGAAGACGATTCGGAGAATGGCGAACGGGAGATCGGACTCGCGCTGTCCCGATTGCTTCGCAATGAGGTACAGGAAGAGGCGCGCACACAGTTTTATGCGATGTGGGGGCGGAGCGGCGGCAGCAATATCGATCCAACCGCTCTCGCATTTGTCGCAGGCGTTTACCGTTTGCAGGCTGTCAAGCTTCCGTATAAGAGCTTCAGCGAACATGAGAGTGAATTGCTGGGCTATGCGATTCGGAATCTGATCGCCCACTCGGTGGATAAAGAGGTGCAAGTCGCGGTGTTTCAACAAGATGCTGCGGATGCTGAAATGATCGCCATTTACAGTTATGACGCCAGTCGGGCCGAGTGGGAGGGACAGTCCGCCGTTCGCCGCGCCGCCGATCGCGCTGTGCAAGCCATTCGTGCTTGTCTCAACCTGGAATGCTCGGCCGGTATC
The DNA here is from genome assembly GCA_023391635.1 of Bacillota bacterium. Lineage (GTDB taxonomy): Bacteria > Bacillota > Bacilli > Paenibacillales > Paenibacillaceae > Cohnella. The sequence goes on from JAEWAQ010000081.1 coordinate 76,285, forward strand.
GGTTTCCCGGTAAGGGACGCAGGCAAGTTGAAGCCATCCTATGAAGCCGCAGTCGCTGCCGTTCGCGGCGAAGTGCTCGCCGGGCCGGGCAAGGTGTTCGTACACGGGAGAGACGCTCATTCTGCAGAAGGCAGGGAGAAATCGGGAGGACTATCCTTCATTTCCGGAGAGCAGGAGCGGATGTTGTTCGCTTACTTGCGCGAGCATGATGACGAATGTATACGCCGTTGGCTGGAGGAGCGATATGGACAATTATCGGCAAGCCCGTCTGTAGGCTACATGCAATTTGAAAGCCTATCCTTGCACATCTACACACTGCTGGGAAAGTATTTGCACGAATATAGCCTGAAAGAAGATTCCATCCCGGAAGCAACGCAGCATTTTCATTCCGTCCTGCTGACCTGCCGTTCCTGGCGGGAAATGACTGCGGCGCTGCAGCAGTTCGCCCAGTCGATCATGCGCGTCACAACCAATCCGCACGCTGCCAAGGGAGAGCAAATTGTCGAGGATGTCAAAAGATATGTGGAAAGCCATTATTTCGAGGACGTGTCGCTGTCTTGGGTTGCAGAGCGCTTCTACATCCATCCCAACTATTTCTCCAAGCTGTTCAAAGAAAAAACAGGTCAGAACTTCAATGATTATGTAACGCAAGTTCGCTTGCGGAAGTCGCTTGAGCTGATGCGGGACCCGAACCTGGGTCTCACCGAAATCGCCGCGCTGATCGGATATGACAACTACGCCTACTTCAGTTCCGTGTTTCGAAAATGGATGGGGACATCTCCGCGAAATTACCGCAACACCTGCTCTGGCGAGTCGTCACATTAAAATATCGTAAGTGAGAGGATAAGATATCGTATGTCATTGTTGTTGGCCATTCACTACAATGAAAACGAATACAACAAACAATTGAGGAGGATAAACGACTGATGAAACGCAGCGGTTCGAAAAGACGGGGGTTATGGTTCGGATTAAGCGCCGTATTGTCACTGATGCTTGTATTGAGCGCGTGCGGCGGCGGGAATAACAACACGGCGAGTCAAAGTCCTTCAAGCGTTCCTTCGCCATCTCAGGATTCGCAGCCTCCGGCGTCTTCGAGTTCGCCGGAACCGGTGAAGGATATTGAACTCACGACCTGGGACGCAGTTGGGCCGGACGATATGAGAAAGCCGTTCTTCGACGAAGTATTCGCGGAGTTCGAGAAGAAGTATCCCCATATCAAGGTCAAGCGGGAAGCGATGCCGAGCAGTGTGGGGGATCGCGAAATATTCGTCACTTCGATGGCCGGCGGGAACGCTCCGGATGCTTATCAATATGGGCATTTTCCAATCATGGGCGATTGGATCAAGCAAGGGTTCGCGCTCGATCTGACCTCGCGTTGGGACAACTTTGCGGACAAGGACAAATATTTGCCGTCGTCGCTGGAAGCCGCTAAGTATAAGGGAGGTTTGTACGGCGTTCCCAATTCCATGTACATCATGGGGCTTGTATACAATAAGAAGAATTTCGAAGAAGCAGGTCTCGATCCCCTGATCGCGCCCAAAGATTGGGACGAGTTTGCCGAATTCGGCAAGAAGCTGACGGATCGCAGCAAGAACAAGTATGGCTATGCGCTGCTCGGCATGGAGTGGGCGGACTGGTTTTTTGAATATTACGTTTGGCAAGCCGGCGGCGATCTGACGACCCGTCATGAGGACGGCACGGTCACGCTAGATTTTACGAAGGAGTGGACGGTAAAGGCGCTGCAATACTATAAGGATTTGAAGTGGAAGCATCAGATCGTGCAAAACAACGTCGTTCAAAGCATGGACGATAATGTAAATGATTTCTTCCAGGGCAGGGCGGCGATGATGCTGAACTCCAGCGAAGTGTTCGGCGGCCTGGTTGCGGGAGGCATGGATTTGAACGAGATCGGATTTGCTCCGTACCCGAAAGGCCCGGCGGGGAAAAATCCGGCACAGATGGGCGGCGCTTATTGGTTGATCAATCCGAAATCGTCGAAAGATAAACAGGATGCTGCGTTTACTTATATTACTTACATGACTTCCAAGGAAGTGCTCGACAAGAAACTGAAATTCGAAGCGGACAACGGCATATTGCCGAACTTGCTCACCTATCGCACGGATTTGAAGCCTTCTGATTTCGTTAGCGGCGTATCTCCCGATCTGGTGGACAACGTCATGAAAGCGGCGGAGTCGACTCAACTGGAGTATTTCCTGAAGGAACGGCTCGGAACCTATGTCACCCAGGCTGTGCAGAAGGTGTTGACCGACGAGAAGGCGGACCCGCTGACTGAATTGAAAAAGGTGGAAGAACTGGCGCAACGCGAGGTCGTAGATCCGTACAACGCCGAGATCAAGGGGTAGTCGGACGATTGACGTTCCCTGGAATGAGCTTTCCGGGGAACGAGTCGGCGTAGAGGAGGTTCGAATGTCAGTATCGTTGCAATCCCAACATCGGTTGGACAGGGTCGTCCGGCGAAGGAAGAGAAAATTTCCCTGGACGGCATGCCTTTTTCTTGCGCCGACAGTTATCGCCTTTCTGTTATTTAAATATTATCCGTTGGCACAAGCCGTGTTTATGAGTTTTTTCAATTACCAGGTGATGAATCCGCCAGGTCCATTCGTAGGTTTCGGCAATTATGCGTTGTTGTTCAAATCGAGTTATTTTTGGCATACCTTCAGCAACACGTTTGTTTTTGCCGGTCTGTACATTGGCATGACGTTCTGGGTTCCGATCGTGCAGGCGCTGCTGCTGAATGAAATCAAACGCTTTAACCTCGTGCTGCGCTTTCTCTATCTCGTTCCCGTATCCGTGCCGAGCGTTGCGGGATATGTACTGTGGAAATGGATTTACAATCCCGATTACGGCTTGATCAACGATTTGCTAGGGTATATCGGGTTAGGTCCGTATGGATGGTTAAGCGACCCGTCGATGGCCAAGTTTGCGATCGTGCTGCCGGGTATGCTCGGCGGCGGCATCAGCGTGCTGCTGTACTATTCGGCACTTCAGGGGATCTCACAGGAATCGATAGAAGCGGCCAAGATCGATGGCGCAGGACCCTGGCAAAGAATGCGTCGCATTACGTTGCCCGGGCTGGGCTTTATTATCGGCATTCAGTTTATTGTATTCCTGGCCGGCATATTTCTTACTTTCGATCCGATGTATGTGATGACCGGCGGCGGCCCGGTGAACAGCACGCGGGTACTGTCCATGCTTGTGTACGACAGCGCATTCAAGGAGTATCGGTTCGGCATGGCCGGGGCGGTCTCGATGATCATGTTCGTTGTGATTGGCGTCGTCACATACTTTCAGTTGAAATTCTCTCGAACGTAGATGCGGCAGCGAACGATGTTCGGGGAGAGAGGTGGCAACCGGCTTGTTATGAAAGAAAACCGCATTAAAGAAAGAGGGGCAAGGACGATAAGCTTCACGGCTAACTTCCTGTCCGTCATCTTTGTCGTCGTCAGCTTCGTGCCGATGATCTGGATGATCAGCTCTTCCCTGAAAGATGTTCAATCCATTTACTCCTTTCCTCCGAAATGGATTCCTCCCGCTCCGCAATCCATTACTTTGCTGATCGATTATAGCGATTCGGGGCAGAGGGACCCAGCGTTTTACGAGTTGGAATCGGCCAAGGCGACGTGGTTTACCTGGAAAAAATTTCAGAATCTGCCCATCGGCGAGATGAATGTCATCGGCATGAAGGAAGGCCGAAAGCTGTTCTCTTCCAAGACGCCGGCCTATATTTTTACGGCAGGTCGGGCCGCGATCGTGCCCGCCCTAGTATTCACCGACAATGTGATGAAGAACAAGATTCCGGTCATGAAAGATAGAGGCTATTGGCAGTTCGAGTGGTATGACGAAAGCGTTCCGCTGACTGACGAGGAGCAGGCAATCCTGCAGTCTGGCGCGGATGCAACCGGCTGGAAACCGTTGGTTGCGCAAATAGGCAGTTATTTGATGCATGATGCTGCTTATTTGAACGGGTCGGTGCTGGCGGCAGGCCAGACCGCCAATTGGGCGCGTGTGTTCGATAATTATGCCGCATTGTGGCGCTTGAGCGGACAGGATAACAGCATTAATTTCATACGCTCTTTCGCCAACAGCGTATTCGTCAATGTCGTCACGATCCTGCTGCATGTCAGCATTGGCGGGATGGCCGGCTATGCATTGTCCCGGCTTGTAAGTCCAAGGTGGGCGGTCTGGCTCACATTGTTCTTCGTCGCGACGATCATGATCCCGGAAATTGTCGTACTCGTACCATTATATTTAACGATGGAAAAACTGAATTTGGTCAATACGCTATGGGGCATTATATTGCCGCACTCGGCTTGGGGCATTGTGATTTACCTGTTCAGAGGCTTCTTCGATCAGCTTCCCGGCGAATTGCTGCAAGCAGCCCGCATCGACGGCGCTTCCGAGCTGCGGATCTATACCCGGTTCGTCGTTCCGCTTTCGATGCCGATCTTTACGGTTGTCGGCGTCATGTCTTTTATTTCCGTATGGAATGAATTTTTATGGCCGTTAATCGTGGCGCGACAAGAAGCGTACTGGACCATTACGGTAGCGCTGTACTCTTTTCAGACCATCTGGGGGGGCTTGCCTCAAAATCTGCTCATGGCCAGTTCGGTCGTTGCCACGGTCCCGCTATTGCTCGTCTTCCTGTTTTGTCAAAAGCTGATCGAGCGAGGGGTTGCCTGGACCGGGGTCAAGGGATAGGCGTGCTAGCGATGCACGATACAAGGAGGATATGCGATGAAGAGAATGATGTCCTGGTTGCTGGCCTGCGTGCTGCTCATCTCATTGCTGGAAGGACTTCTGCAACGTCCGGGCGCGGCGCAGGCGCAAGGTCTTACGGGCGAGATGCAATTGCTCGTCGACTTCGAACAGACGACAGTCTATAAGCATGGAATGCCAGTGAAGGGAAAAAGCCGCTGGATTGGCTTGCCCGAGGTGCTGGGCATCGCGAGCGATGCGCTGGCCTGGGCCAAGAGCTATTGGACCGCAATGGGAAGTCTTCCGATCGAAGGCAATCGGACGATGGAGCTGGTCTCGTCCTCCGGCGCGCTGTATAGTCTGGACAATTACAAGAATAAGCTGGGCGATCAATTTTCCGTTCAGGCGGATATGAAGGTCTACCAGCCCGCTGCCGGGGCGGATGCCCGATTCGGCATCCTGTCTTCTACAGCAGGCGACAGCCCAGCGCTTGTGCGCCTTGTACCCTTCCAGGACGACGCATGGACGATCGAAGCGTTCGGGTCGGCGGGCTGGGTTCCTACGGGAATTTCCTTCAGCATCGGCGATACGCTAACTATTGGGCTCGAGGTAAACCTGCAAGCGCAGACGTTCTCGGTTCGGGTCACGAACCAGACCGCCGGAGTCGCATGGGATCCGGCTACGTATCCGCTCGTTACGGGCGGGACGCCGCTGACGGCTGACGCGCTGACAGGCGGCGGCACGGGGATCCTGTTCTACATGCCGAGACTGCCGCCCGAAGCCGGCGCTGTCTCCGTAGGCGTGGACAGCTTGCAGATCGATCCGGGCGAGGTCGTACCCCCTGAGAGTGACCTGGAGCTGCTGGCAGATTTCGAAACCGCGACGGATGGGCGCACCGCTGCGGAAGAGGGGAATGGCTGGGTCTCGCTGCCTTCGAATTTTACGTTTATTCAGAATGCTGCCAAGATCAGGGGGCGGGATTATTGGTCTGATAACTTGGGAGGGGCGACTCCGGTTGACGGCGAACTATCGCTGGAGCTGACTCCATCCTCGGGCGCCATTTACAGTTTAAAAAACAATTATACAGGGCAAATCGGCAGCGAATTTACGATTCAGGCGGATATGAAGGCTTATAGAACCGGCACGGGCCACGAGCCTCGGTTCGGCATTCTTTCGAATCCGGTCGGTCTTGTGCCCGTTCTTGTCAGATTGCAGCCCGTTGCGGGCGTTGACGAGGGGTGGACGCTTCAAGTCTACAGCGGCGGCGGCGGAATGAACTGGCTCGATACCGGGATTAACTTTGCAACCGGCGAAGTGCTGCGTATTGCGATGGATGTAAAAGTCGCTACGCAATCGTTCCTATTAAGAGTTGTGAACAGGAATACCGGTATGGAATGGCCCGCGCATGAATACAACATGGTTGCCGAGCCTGGCTACGGCAGCTTTGCTCCAAGTGCGCTGTACGCGAACGATACAGGGATAATATTCTACACGTTCACTTGGGAAGGGGCAACGGGAGAAATATCCGTCGGCGCCGATAATCTGTATTTTAACCCGGGAATTCCGGATGTCGCTCCTGACCCGATACTGCAACGCTTCGACGAATTGCAAGATCAGTTGGCCGTTCTGGAAGGGCTGTTAAACCAGGCGGAGTCGCAAAACATATTGACAGACTATGAGCGGGTCGATTATACGGTCGTGAAACAATTTATCGACTATGGACGCGATCAGGTTGCGGTGAATCCCGGCTATGCCCAATATGCGCTGGTGGAAATGGAGAAGCTGGCGGCGGAAGCGATCTCGAAGCTGCAGGCGTACTTGAGCGGCGACCAACAACCGCTTGCCGTACCGCGGTATGTGACGCCGCAGGATCGGCTGACGATCGACGGCTATTCCTTCATCGGGGATACGGCTTTGTCCAACGGCGACAATAGCGGACAGCGCCCGATCTTCTTCAACGGCTACGGGCATTTCTATCAGGTGAAGAAGGACGTTCCGAACTTTACCGGCTACGGTGCGAATATCATTCAGATCGATCTTGGACCGGAGGCTACCGTGTTCGAGCCCGGTGCGCTTGATTGGAACGGCAGAAAGATCGGCGGGTCGACGGCCCGGATCGAGATCGACAGGACGACGGGCTACGGCGGCAGCTCGAGCTCGATCTACGTCAGCAATCCGGCTCCTCAACCGGGGGCGGCCGCCTGGGCCTATCAATATTACCCGGTGGAGCGCGGCAAGACGTATGAGATTACAGCCATGGTGAAAGGCGAGGATGTGGGCAAGGCCGAAGTTTTTACAGGCCTCGGGTTTACGGAGCGCTTCGCACTGCCCACCGGCACATACGATTGGCAGCAGGTGACTTACGAACTCACGCCCAAGGACGAGCCTGCGAGATTTCTTGGCCTGTATATCGACGGTCAGATTGGCAAGCTGTGGCTCGATGATATCCGCTTTCAGGAAAAGGGAAGCGGCCAGAACCTGGTGCTGAATGCGGGATTGGAGGAACATACGGAAGTTGTAACGAAAGAAGACTACTACACCTCGGCAACGAATTTGAACAACGAGATTATACGGACGTTGCAGACGGCCGAGGAAAACAATATCGCCGTCGATCTGTTGCTTTCCGTCCATTATTTTCCGCAGTGGGCTTTGGATAAGTGGCCCGAGCTGCGATCGCCGAACAACGGATTTATCGAATATGATATCTATAATCCGAAAGCCAGACAAATATTGCAAGATTACATCGAGACGATCGTACCGATCGTGAGCCCGTACAAATCGTTGCACAGCATTACGTTGTCCAATGAACCGCAATATAAATCTGTCAAGATTAGCGCGGCGGATGAGGCGGCATGGCACGACTATCTGGAGCGGGCTCACGGTACGATCGCCCATCTGAATGCCGCATACATGGGGACCAGCTATAGCGCATTCAGCGAGGTGCCGACGCAAAATTTCGCTCCCCAGCAAACGGCGATCTTTTATGATTGGATGTCCTTCAAGAATGAGCGCTTCGCCGAATGGCATGCCTGGATCGCCGATCTGGTTCATGCCATCGACCCGAATATCCCGGTTCATTCCAAGGTTTTGCCGCAAGATTTGTCGGCAGGGCTGCTTCATGATGAACTTACGTTCGGCGTCGATGTCGAACAATTCGCCGAATTCAGTCAACTGGGCGGCAATGACAACTATAACGTTCCCGGCTGGGGAACGAACGGATTTCGCGATTATATGAAATTCATCGACCTGCTCGGTTCCATCAAGGAGGCCCCTGTCTTCAACACGGAAAATCATCTGATTGCGGATGGAGACAGCGTGTTTACCCAAATGTATGCGCCGCATGCGCGCACGAACCTGTGGCAGAGCGCGGTGCACGGTCAGTCGGCGATGGCGATGTGGGTGTGGGAACGGACGACGGGACCTGGCGATCCTAATTATTCCTCATACGGCGGAAGCGTCTACCATCGTCCGGATGTCGCCGCCGCGGTCGGGCAGACGAACCTGGACCTGAATCGCTTGGCGGAAGAAGTAACGGCATTGCAGCAGGCGCCGGCCGATGCGGCGATTTTGTATTCGCTGCCTTCCAAGGTGTATTCGAATTCGTACACCGCGGCGTCGGCAGCCGCCTATGAGGCGCTCAGCTTCAGCGGCTACAAAGTCAAATTCGTAACCGAGAAGCAAGTGAGCGAAGGCGGGCTGGACGGCTATTCATTGCTCGTCATACCGGCCGCGACGCATGTCAAGGCGGATACGGTGGCCGGCGTCGGCGATTTTGCCGAGGATGGCGGCCAGGTGGTCGCGGTCGGCAGCGATGTACTGAGCAAGAACGAATATGATCAGAATCACGATGCCGCGCTCCGCAATCGCGCATTGGAGAACAGCATTCCGGCGAGCGCGTCCGTGTCGAACCTGCGCGATGTGCTGGGTGTGCAGATGCAGGCGCTGGGCCTGGAGCGAGTGAGGATCGTCGATGCGTCGACAGGCAAGCTGGCGCAAGGCATCGAGTGGCGCACCGCAGCGTATAACGGGAAGACGCTAGTCGATATTGCGAATTATACGGAAGAGACGAAGGAAGTGTATATCGAAATTGACGGCATGCGCGTCACGCAGGCGGAGGAATTGATCGGGAATCGCGCTTGGTCGGGCAGCAGCATCACGTTGGACGGGTTGACTCCGTATCTCTATTCGTTCATCCTGCCCGAAGGCGGAGTAAGCTTGAACTATAACAAGCTGACCATGAACGTGGGCGAACAGGCGCAATTGACGGCCACGGTGCTGCCTGTCGACGACCCGCAGGCAATGAGAACGTGGAGCAGCTCCGACGAAGCGATCACCTCGGTCGACGCGGCGGGTCTGGTGACCGCGCACGCTGTCGGCACGGCGAACGTAGCGGTGGAGATTGCTCCGGGCGGATATACGGCGAACGCCGTCATAACGGTCGTCGATCCGGCTACGACGGATCGGCTGCTGGCCGATTTCGAGACGGACTCCGGCTACACGGCAGGGCAAAGTCCGGTTGGCTCCGGGCGGTGGATCGCGACTCCGCAGATTCACGTCAATGCAGGTTTCGGGCAAGGAACCGTCCGCGATCGCGAATACTGGTCGCAATTCGGGCAACCGCCGATCGAGGGCGAGCAAACGTTGACATTGCCGACCCATACGGTGTCGATATACGGCCTTCAGGACTATGAAGGCAAACTGGGGGAAGGCTTTGCCTTCCAGGGCGATGTGAAGCTGTATACGCCCGGCACCGAAGTGTGGTTTGGCCTGCATGCCGATCCCGACACGGGCGCAACGCCTGCGTTGCTGCGATTTAATGGAAATGGCGGGAACATAGACGCCTTTACATCGGAAGGCTGGGTCTCTACGGGCATTCCATTCGCCGTCGGGGATACGCTGCAAGCGACGATGGACATCGATCTGATCGATCAGACCTTTACGATTCGCGTTCTGAACAAGACGAGCGGCAACGAGTCCGAACTGCATACTTACAACATGGCTATTCCGCTTGGACCTGTGCAGGCAGACATCTTAACAGGGGGCAAGGTCGGGCTCATGATTCAGAACGATGGGAGCGCGATTGTCGGCTTCGACAATCTGACTATGCTGCACGAGCGGCTGAATGGCAGCGCGAGCCGCAAGACGCAATCCGTCATGTACCCCGCATCGCTCGTGAGCGCTGCGGTTGACAATGCCGAGCATGACGAGTGGGCGAGACAGCGGCAGCAGGAAATGGTTGAAGCCGCGGCGATATGGCGCAATATGGACGATGACGAGCTATGGTCGTTAATGTTTGCGCCGTCCCTGCTGCCTCGCTCCTTGATGGTATTGTCGAACGGCGTTTGTCCGGCAACCGGAGAACCTGCGACGATGTACAGCTGGGAAGTCGATCCGGTCAACCATCCCTGGAAAGTGAAATGTCCGGGCTCGGACGACTGGTATCCGAAGAATGACTTTCAGGCCTTCTATCAATCGGGGATCGACCCGCTTACAGGCGTCTATGATCCGGCTAAGGCGGACAGAAGCCTGATCTTCAATACCGAGCATCCCGACCCGAGCGACCCGCTGCACTTGTATGGCGTCGACGATGGCAGGGGATTCACGGACGGCGGAAAAACCTGGTACTTCATCGGGTATTACCAATATTGGGGCCAGTGGAAGGACAACGTTCTGAAAGGCATCGAGAATCTTGCCGCAGCCTACATGGCGACAGGCGAGCAAGTCTATGCGCATAAAGCGGCCATCTTGCTGGATCGCGTCGCCGATCTCTACCCGCAGTTCGACTATGCGACGCAAGGGCTGGTGTATGAGCAGTACGGCACCGCCGGGTATATCGGCTACTGGGTGGACGCCAACCTGGATGTCAGGCGAATGGTGGAGGCGTACGATCAAATATTCGACGGCATCAAGGAGGATGCGGGACTCGTCAGCTTCCTGTCCGGCAAAGCGGCGCAATATAGCGGCAGCATCTTGAATCCGAAAACTTCTTTCGCGCATATTCAGCGCAATATCGAGAATCAGATCTTCAGAGATTCGTTGCGGAATCCGGACAAAATATTTATGAATTATCCGCAATACGATATCGCGGTCGCCGAAATCAAGACCGTGCTGAATTGGCCCGAGAGCAAATCCGAAGTGCTGAATGCGGTTAAAGGCATCATCGAGCAATCCACACGCTATGACGGGCTGACGGGAGAGAAGGGACTGGCCAATTACTCTTCCTTCGCGATTCAGGAGCTGTCGTTGCTGCTGGCGAAATACGAGCGGGTCGATCCGGACTTTCTCGAACAGGTGTTGAGCCAATATCCGCAATTGCTGGACGCCTATCGGTTCTATGCCGATACGTGGGCGTTCGACAGCTATTATCCGCATGTCGGGGACAGCGGCCAGTTCGCTGAGAAATCGCTGAATTATCGTGCCGCGAGACTGGATCGTCCCGGCAAGGCCGAGACTTACCAATTTGAAACTCTGCCGACGGACCCGTCCATGTATACGTTCCTCTATCGCTTGTATGAGCTGACGGGCGACCCGTTATTCCTGCAACTGCTCTATATCGACAACGACAAGCAGATTGCCGGGCTGCCTTACGATTTATTCTCCGATCAGGGTGCAACGATTCGGGATGCGGTAGATCGCGCGATTACGGAGCATGGAGCGGAGCTGAATCGGGGCAGCGTCGACAAGCGGCAGTGGCATCTGGCGATGCTGCGGTCTTCCGACGAGCGGAAACCGGTCGCCTGGCTGGGCTACGAAGCCGGCGGGCAGCACGGCCACCAGGATGGCTTGAATTTGGGCCTGTATGCCAAAGGGCTCGACCTGATGCCCGACTTCGGTTATCCGCCGGTCAATATGGACGGCGAGTGGGATGGCGAATATTCGGCCTGGTATCGGAGTACGCTCGCCCACAATACGGTGGTCGTCGACGGACGCAACCAGAATAACGCGGCAGGCGCGACGACCCTGTGGGCGGACGGGGAGAAGTTCCGCGCCATCCGCAACAGCGCGCCCGGCTTGTATGGGATCGACAAGTATGAAAGAACGGTTGCGATGAGCGACTTGTCCGATACGGACGCTTATTTGATCGATATCTTCCGGGTGAAGGGCGGCTCGCAGCATACGCGGTTCATGGGCAGCCAAGCCGGCAGCGTCGAGACCGAAGGACTTGCCTTGACGCCGTCTGCGAATAATTGGGCGGGAGCGAAGCTGCAGGACGTGAAGCGCGATGCGGCGCCACAGACAGGCTGGAGCGTCGATTGGGGCATCGACGACATGCACGGCTATTTGCCCGCAGACGCCGATGTGCATCTGAAATATACGGACTTGACGGCGGGGGCCGAAGCTTATGTGGCCGATGCCTGGGTACAAGCCGGCAGCTACGACGATCCCGAGCAGATGTGGGTTCCGCGGGTGGCCACGCAGCGAAGCGGAACCGCAGGGCTGGAATCGACCTTCGTCGGGCTGATCGAGCCATACGAAGGCGCCTTCAACATTCATGCGGCGAGAAGGCTTGATCTTCTCGATGAAGCAGGCCAGCCGCTGCCGGATTCGTATGTCGCGGTTGAGGTTGAGTTGGCAAACGGGGACAAAGATTTGATTATTGCGGCAGATGCGAGCTCTTATACGGCAGGAAGCGTGCTCAAGCAGGCTGATTGGGACGTGGAGGCCAAGGGCGAATTGATCTTGATCCGGCAAGATTCGGCGGGCGCGATCAAGCGGGTCGTTGTCGCGAAGGGCAGCGAAGTGAAGATTGCCGGCGTCAGCTATAGTAATGGCTATGCGGAATTTTACGAATGGGAGAGCGAGGAGCCGGTAGAGGAACGTCTGGAAGTGGACAGCATTGCCGAGCCCGGCGCTGTGCGCGTCCGGTATGCGACCAAATGGGATCGGGTTGCGCTTCCGGCATACGTTCAGGCGATGCTGAGCGACGATTCGACACGCGAGATGGCCGTGCTGTGGGATGATCAGGCGTCTCCGGCGTACAACCGCCATGTCCCCGGTGCCTATACGGTGACCGGACAGCTTGTATTGCCTGAAGACGTTGATAATTCCGGGGGCCATACGGTATCCGTGGCCGTCATTGTTAGCCCGCCGGGCGGTTCGGGCAACGGAAACGGTCAAGGCAACGGAAACGGAAACGGTCAAGGTAACGGAAACGGAAACGGTCAAGGCAACGGAAACGGAAACGGTCAAGGCGACGATAACGACGATCAAGGTTGATCCGAACAGCCGGTAATGGAAACGTCCGGGTAATCGTGAACAATCGTCGTCTCTGATTGACACAGGTCGCGACTTCCATCCGCAGAGCACGGCATTGCGCCGTGCTCTGCGGTCAGAAGCAAGTCGTAACCGATTGCGATGAAAGGTAACAAGTATCCCGTAGATGAGCCTGTTTATCGCTTTTTATAATAGGAGTGAAAGCACCTATCATTCCTATGGAGGTAAGCACATGAAACAGAGAAGGCACAGGGTTGGGATTGCAGTGACTCTGGCAATGACGATGTTATTTGCCGGTGCGTGCAGTTCGGCCAACAAGGCGAACAATGAACCAAGGGGAGCCGTTTCAAGCAGCAGCAATAAGGGGAATCAGGACACGCAAGCGAGCGGCAAGTCCGCAGAACCGCTGGGCAAGTACGATCCGCCAATCGTCGTCAGGACGAGCAAGCTGATTCCTCCCTCCATGAAGTTCCTGGAGGGCGAGTCGTTCGAGAACAACGTGTGGACGCGGGCCTATGAAGAGGAGCTCGGCATTAAAGTCAAATTCGATTGGACGGTCAAAGGCTCGAACGATCAGTACGATCAAAAAATGAATGTCACGATCGCTTCGGGCGATCTGCCGGATATCTTCACCGTCAACGCCGTACAGCTGAAGCAATTGGTTGACAATGATCAAGTGGCCGACTTGACGGAAGCCTATGCCGATTATTCCGCTGCATTAACGAAGGAAATCGTGGAAGCCGACGGCGGCATGGCGCTGAAGTCGGCGACGTTCGACGGAAAGCTGTTCGCCATGCCGTACACGGGCTCGGCGATCGATCATGCGCCGTTGCTGTGGATTCGCGTTGATTGGTTGAAGAAGCTCGGACTGGAGCCGCCTCGCACGATCGACGATCTGTATCGGATATCGGAGGCGTTCGTCAAGCAGGACCCCGACGGCAACAGCAAGGATGATACATTCGGATTGGTTCTGCATAAGGATCTGTACGGAGGCATGCCGGGATTGGAAGGCTTCTTCAACGGTTATCATGCCTATCCGAAATTGTGGATTAAGAACAAAGACGGAGCCATCACCTACGGCAGTATTGAGCCCGAAATGAGGAAGGCGCTGGAGAAACTAAGGGAGATGTATGCGAACGGGCATTTCGATCGCGAGTTCGGCGTGAAGGACAGCGCGAAGATCATTGAGATGCTGAACGCGGGCAAGGCGGGCTTGTTCTACGGGGGCATGCCGAGTTCGTTAATACTGGCGGGCGGCAAGGAGCTTAATCCGGAATTCGATCTGCAAGCTTTCGAATTGCCTTCGGCCGATGGCGAGCCGACGCTGGCCCAGGTGCCGTTCCCGATCAATGAATACTTCGTGGTGCGCAAAGGGTTCGAGCATCCGGAAGCCGTTGTAAAATTGTTAAACATGTCGATCGATAAAGATTATGGAAAAAATATTCAAGTAGAAAAATTCGGCTCCAAAGATGGCGTTCAGTTCTTTCAATATAAAATTGTAAACAGCCAACACCCCAAGGCTAATCTGGAGAACTACCGTCATCTCCAGCCGGCGCTGGCAGCCGGCAGCGACGAGGGGTTGACCCCGTCAGAAAAATATTATTACGGAGAGATCATGAAATTCAGGAATGGCGACAATATTGGCTGGGGCTTCAATCGCGTGTTCGGACCGGAAGGTTCCCAGGGGGTATTCGATAAGCTGGACAAGGAAAATCGCTTCCTGTATACCTCGTTCTACGGGGCTCCCGTTCCCGCGCAGGCCGATAATATATCGACCCTGGACAAGATGGAACTGGAAACCTTCACGCGGATTATTATGGGCGAAGTAGGCATTGAGGCTTTCGACAAGTTCGTGACCGATTGGAAGAAGATTGGCGGAGAGCAAATCTTGAAGGAAATGAACGAGTGGTTGGCCAAGCAGTAAGGGCTTAAAGAAGCAAGGGGGCGGTCCGTATGCGGTTCATATCCGACAAGCGGAAACAGCCCCCTTGCCTGCCAAATCGCAAAGGAGCGCAACGATGCGCGGCATCAGAAGGAAACTGAAGGCGGTCGCCTTGTATCCCAAAGTGCTCGGGACCATACTGGCCGCGCTTATCCCGGCGTATTTATTGTGTTTGTTCCTGAACGATTACGGTGTCGGCATTGTTAGAAACAACATCAATGAGTCGATGCAATCCAACGTCAATTTCTATAACCGTTCGTTCGAGACGGAAATATTCCGCCTGGAAAGACTCAAACGGGAGTTTCTGGTCGATGACGATCTGCTGAAGGTCGGTAAAAGGGCCGCGGCGCTCAGCGACTATGAGTTGACCGCTTCGCTTCTTCGCGTCCAGAACAAGGCCGCTTTGTTGAAAGGGTCGAGCGTCTACGTGGAGGATGTGAAAATCTACTTTCCTTCAATTGGCCGAACACTGTATAGCAATTACTATGGCGATGCCATGGCGGACGACGAAGTGCGTGTCCTTCAAAAAGATGTTAATCAGTTAGAGTCTCCGTTTATCTATTGGAAAGGCAAGATTTTGATGAGCGAGGTGTTTCCGCAAGCATGGAACATGGGGTCATCGCCGGCATTCGCCCTGGAGCTCGAGTTATCCAAGTCCGGCATCGTGGAGATGCTGCGCCAGATGGGCAGTCAGGCGGGCGGCGGGGCGATCTTCATTCAGCCGGAACAAGGCTGGGTGGTTGCCGCTCCGGAAAATGAGCAAATGGCTTTCAACTTCATGAGAAAAATGCAGGAGGACAGCCTGAAGCTCGTGTCCGGGACGAAGCCCACGATCGTGGAGGGACGAAAATATTGGATTGCTTCCGAAGCTTCGCCTACACTTGGACTCACCCTTGTTCATTTTGTTCCGGAAAGCTCGATCATCGGACCGCTCAAGACGCTTCGACGCTGGTTATGGTTCATCTCCTGTCTGTCCGTTGTCCTTATTTTCTTCGTTTCATGGCTCATTTTTCGTTACGTGCACAAGCCGCTCAGACAATTGGTGCTGGCCTTTCGCAAGATTGAAGAAGGCAATCTCAAAGTGAAAATCTATCATAAATACGGCGACGAGTTTCGTTACGTATACGACCGATTCAATGCGATGACAGAGCAGTTGCAAATCTTGATCCATGAAGTATACGATCAGAAGTTTCGCTCTCAGCGTTCGGAGCTGAAGCTGCTGCAATCCCAGATAAACCCGCACTTTCTGTATAACAGCTATTTCGTGCTGCACAGAATGATCGAACAAGGAGACACCGATCATGCGCTGGTCATGTCGGAGCATTTGGGAGAGTATTTTCAGTTCATTACCCGCAGCGCCAAGGATGAAGTGATGCTTGCGGAGGAAGTCGGGCATTCGATCGCTTTCCTGCGCATTCAATCGCTGCGGTTTATGAGTCGAATCGACACGCGATGGGAGAGCTTGCCACAAGGCTACGAGCGGATTCAGGTGCCTCGACTCATTTTGCAGCCGATACTGGAAAATGCTTATCATCACGGCCTGGATCAAAAGGTGGCGGGCGGGGTCATTCGGATGAGTTTCACGTCGGAACCGAACATTTTTCTGATCGTCATTGAAGATAATGGCGAACATTTGACAGACGAGTGCTTGACGAATATCCAAATACGGTTGGATCATTCGGACGAGGGAGCCGAAACGAAGGGTATGGTGAACGTGCACCGCAGAATCGTGTTGAAGTTCGGACCTTCCTACGGGTTGCGGGCCGTTAGAAGCGGTCTTGGCGGACTGAGGGTGGAGATCAGGCTGCCTGCGGAGGAAAGATGATGCGCACAATATTGGTTGTCGACGATGAGAAATTTATTGCGGATGGGCTTGCCTCGATGTTGGGGGAAGCGGTCGGCGAATGCGAGATCGACAAAGCCTATTCGGCAATCCAGGCGTTGGAACGGTTTCGAACCGTCATGTACGATATCGTGCTGACCGATATCCAAATGCCGGGCATGACGGGTCTCGAGCTGCATGCCGAAGTGAAAAAGCTATGGCCCCGATGCAAATTTATATATTTGACGGGATATGACGATTTCAGCTATGCGCAAACCGCTCTGCGTTATGAGGGAAGCGATTATGTGCTGAAAACCGAAGGAGACAGGAAGATCGTCGCCGCCGTTCGAAAGGCGATCGATGCGATCAATCGCGAGCTGGAATGGGCCGAATGGGTGAACAAAGCGCATGAACAAATACAAACGGCCATCCCGCTCCTGCAAAGGGAATATTTGACGGAGCTGCTGGATGCGGATGAAGATGCTATACGTACGTTAGGTAACCAGCTTGCGCAGCTGCAAATTCCGTTGACATCCGATTTGCCTGTACTTCTTATCGTTGGACGGATTGACGATTGGGGCGATTATACGGGGTCGGTGGACCGATCTCTGATGCAATACGCCCTGCAAAATATTGCCGACGAATATTTATCTCCTTGTGCGAACGTTTATTGCATCGCTTATCGGAAATCGCAATTCATTTGGTTTATTCAGCCGCTTGAAGATGATTGGCCTCGAACCGTATTGTTTGCAACCGAAATGTTCGAACAAATTCAGCAGGCCGCGGATAAGCTGCTCAAACTGCCCTTGTCGATAGCGGCCGCACAGACGCCCGCAGCATGGCGTGACATCGCGGACAAGTTCATGGGGCTGAACCGGTTGTTCAGTCTGACGATGGGGCATAGGGCGATGGTGACCGAGAAGCACTCTATGCGCGAGCAACCCATGCCGATCAAAACAACCGACTTGATCCTGCACAAATCGGCGCTCGCGGAACGGCTGGAAGACGCTTTCTGGACCGGCCGCAAAGCGGTATTTAACGAGCGGCTCCAATCGCTGCTGAACGTCCCGTTCGAAACCGAGCAGGCAGCGGCGTCCAGGGAAGAGCTGCAGGTCCAGGTGTTTTACTTGCTGGCAGCGTTGTTTATCGATTTGCTGCATAAATCGGAATTGAAGCAACCGGTCTCGGACAAGATTGATATCAGCCTGTTAATGAAGAGCGATTCACATGGGCATTGGAACAGGATCAGTCAGTTTTTTGTTGAATTGGGCGAAGTTATATTTCAGGTGCAAAGCGAGATGAGCAAGCAGAACGAGCATCAATTCGTTCGCCGAATTCATCGATTTGTCGAAGAGCAGTTGTCATCCGATCTGTCGCTGACGCGGATTGCCCAGGAATTTGCCTTCAATCGCTCTTATTTGTCGAGGTTGTACAGCCAGCTTACAGGAGAAGGGCTCTCCGAATATATCGCCGAACAGCGGCTCTCCAAAGCGAAAGAGCTGCTGCATACCACGCTGCTCAAAATCAATGAAATTTCCGCAGCAGTCGGATTGGAGACGCCGACCTTCCACCGCCTGTTCAAGAAGACGACGGGCATGACGCCTCAGGAATATCGGGACGCTTCCCGTTCATAAATGAAAAGCCGAAGGTGAAAATCGTGATTCTGAAAAAAACATTGCGTCAATATCCGCTGCATCTCATGCTGTTGCCGGCCATCATCCTCACGCTCGTGTTCAGTTATACCCCGATCTTAGGGATCGTCATTGCTTTTCAGAAGTTTCAACCTACCCATGGGCTCTTCGGATCCCGATGGATCGGCTGGGACAATTTTATCTACGTCAGCCGGCTGCCCGGCGCGTACCAAGTAGTGTGGAATACGATCTATATCGCCGTCATGAAAATCGTTGCCGGCTTGGTTGTGCCCATTACCGTTTCGTTGATGCTGAATGAGGTCAGAAGGGATTTTTTCCGGCGCGGCGTACAGACCCTGATCTATTTGCCGCATTTTCTCTCCTGGGTGATTCTGGGGGGCATTCTGATCGATGTGCTGTCCCCGTCGGAAGGCATTGTCAACCGGATGATCATGTCTCTGGGGTTGGATTCGATTTACTTTCTGGGCAAGAACAGCTGGTTCCCGTATACCTTGGTCATTTCCGACGTTTGGAAAGAGTTCGGGTTCAGTACGATCGTTTACTTGGCGGCTTTGACCTCGATCAATCCAGCCTTATACGAGGCGGCCTGGATCGACGGCGCGAGCCGCTGGAGGCAGGCATGGCATATTACGCTTCCCGGCATGCTGCCGATCATTGTATTGATGATGACGCTCAGCCTGGGGAACGTGCTCAATGCCGGATTCGACCAAGTGTTCAATCTGTACAGCCCGCAAGTGTATGGAAGCGGAGATATCATCGATACGTTCGTGTACCGGATCGGACTCGTCGATGCGAAATATGGCGTGGCCACAGCAGTAGGCTTGTTCAAGTCGGCCGTTTCCATGCTGCTCATATCGGTCTCCTATTGGTTTGCTTATCGTTTCGCGAATTATCGTATTTTCTGAAGACAGGGGGTTGAACGGTGGCTTATCATACAAGCTGGTCAAGAAAATGTTTCGTTTTTCTCAATGGTTCAATTCTGATCCTGATCTCCGCTCTCTGCCTGTTCCCGCTTGTTCATGTGCTGGCGATCTCGTTCAGTTCCAGCAGCGCGGCTTCCGCCGGCCTGGTAAAGTTTTGGCCGGTGAACTTCACAGTGAAGTCATACACGTATATGCTGGAAAACCCGGATTTTATCAAATCGTTCGTCGTGTCCGTGAACCGGGTCGTCTGGGGCGGCTCGCTCAGCGTTTTTCTATCCGTCATTACGGCGTATCCGTTGTCGAAAAACAATAGGGCGCTATCCGGAAGGACATTCTATGCGTGGTTTTTCGTGTTTACGATTTTGTTTAACGGCGGATTGATTCCCTGGTACATGACCATCAAGAATGTCGGCATTATGGGGACGATGTGGGCGCTCATCTTGCCTAGCGCAGTAACGGTGTTCAATATCATTCTGCTGCTGAATTTTTTCCGCGGATTGCCCAAGGAGCTGGAGGAGTCGGCATTCATGGACGGCGCGGGCTACTGGTCCGCGATGTGGCGATTGATCGTGCCCTTATCATTCCCGGCTCTTGCTACCATCTCCTTGTTTACGCTTGTATTCCACTGGAATTCCTGGTTTGACGGGATGATTCTGATGAATTCGCCCGAAAAATATCCGCTGTCGACTTATTTGCAAACCGTGCTGATTACAACCCAACTTACCGAGCTCAGGACGGAAGAATTGCGTCTGTTTGCGGAAATTTCCGATCGTACGACCAAAGCGGCGCAGATTTTTCTGGGCACATTGCCGATTTTGCTGATCTATCCTTTTTTGCAACGCTTTTTTACGAAAGGCATCGTGCTAGGCAGCGTGAAGGAGTAACAGGTCCTTGGGAGGGGAAACGGTCGTGAACAAAATTGAGGTGGCTACGAATTATTATCAGCATTTCGATGCCGACTTTGAACTTGAAATTCCCGGCGAGGGCTTCGGCGGCTGGAAGAAGCGGCCGCTCCCGATTGATCTGGATACGACCGCGGTGGTCGTCATGCACGCCTGGGATACCGGCAGCAGGGAGCAGTATCCGGGCTGGCACCGGGTGGTGGAATACATGACGCGGGCAGGTGAGATTGGCGCCGCCGTCTTCCCGCGATTGCTAGGTTCGATCCGCCAAGCGGGCGTGAGGCTGATCCATGTCGTATCTCCGGGCGACGACTATTATCGGCACTACCTGGGCTACCGGACAACCCTGCAATTGGCCGGCGAAGAGCCGGAGGAGGTCGAGCGGATGAAGCCCGACCCCGTCATGAAGCAATTGCAGGCGTTTCGGCATCGGCATGTATTTCCGGGAGCGCATAATGAGGCGGACATCAGGAGTGGATTCAGCCGGATTTCGTTTCTCGAATCGTGCGAGCCGCAAGGGGAGGAGTCGATTGCGGCGACCAGCCATCAGCTGTTCGCCCTCTGTCGGCAAGCGGGGATTACCCATCTGATCTATACGGGGTTTGCGATCAATTGGTGCCTGCTGCTGTCGCCGGGAGGAATGGCGGATATGAGCAAGCATGGCATTATGTGCTCGGCGATCCGGCAGGCGGTTACCGCCGTGGAGAATAGAGAGACGGCAAGGCTGCAGTCGAATAAAGAGGAGGCCTTATGGCGGGTAGGTCTGGCCTTCGGCTTCGTTTACGATGCGGACGATTGGATTGCGGCCCTTGAATGTCGTAACTTAAGCGGAGGGAAAACCGATGGATGAGAGGAAGCTCGCCATTCAAGGCGGAAGCAAGGTCAAAACGACCCCGTACGGAACCGGCAAACGATTTGGGCTTGAGGAAGCGAAAGAATTGCTTGAAGCGCTCGAGCAAAACACGCTATTTTACCATCTGGGAGGGAAGGTAAAGCGTTTTTTAAGCGACTTTAACGAGTTATACGGAGTCAAGCATAGCGTAGCGGCTTCGTCGGGGACGGCTGCGATTCATGTGGCGCTTGGGGCGGCCGGCATCACGGTGGGCGATGAAGTCATTACGAGTCCTGTGACGGATCAGGGAACCGTGATCGGAATTTTGTACCAAAATGCAATCCCGGTTTTCGCAGATTTGGATCCGCATACGTACAATCTCGACCCCAAATCAGTCGAAGCCCGAATCACGCCGCGGACGAAGGCGATCATCGTCGTTCATCTGGCGGGGAACCCTTGCGATATGGATGCCATCATGGCGATCGCGGGCAAATACGGCTTGAAAGTCATCGAAGATTGCGCGCAAAGCTATTTAACGCGCTATAAAGGGCGGCTTGTCGGCACGATTGGCGAATACGGTTGCTTTAGCACGAATGATTTCAAGCATATTTCCACCGGAGACGGCGGGATCGTCACGATCAATTCCGGCAGCGAAGCCGATTATTATCAGGCGCATGCGTTTTCAGATAAAAACTACAAACGTTTTGATTCGTCGGTCGTGCGCGATACGTCCTCCTTGGCGCCGAATTATCGGATGACTGAGTTGCAAGGCGCAGTCGGCATCGCGCAGCTTAAGAAGCTGGAGTGGATATGCGGCAAGCGCCGCGATTACGGCGACCGGCTGACGGCCGGCATCCGCGATCTGCCGGGCATCCAACCGCACCGGGTGCAGCCCTCTTCCGAATGCACTTACTGGTTTTATATGCTGCGCATCGATGAGACGAAGCTTTCATGTACGCGGGACGAATTTGTCGATGCGCTAGCGGCGGAAGGCATTGCATGCACGGCAGGTTATATCCCCTATCCTGTCTATATGCAGCCGATGTTTCAGAAGAAACAGGCGTACATCGGCTCGCGCTTTCCGTTCGAGTTGTCCGATTGCAGCTACGAGGAGGGAGTGTGTCCCGTTGCAGAAGCGATATTGAAGACAGGCGTCAAGCTTCCGATAAACGAATTTTACACGGACGGCGACATAGCAGACATGATTCAAGGTATACGGAAAGTAACCTTGCATTACGTCGCGAAGCTTCAATAGACCCGATGGCAGGATAGGTACGATACACGGCAATCGCCGCGGAAATAGCAAGTTCGATGCGACGGAAGGAGGGGGACTGCGGACATGCCGTTATGCAGCATAATGCCATTCAACCTGCGATGTGAATATGCCGAGAATCCGCTCGGAATCGATGCCGAGCGCCCGCGTTTCAGCTGGACTGTGCGGTCGGATCGGCGCGCGCAAATCCAGAAGGCTTATCGGATTCTGGTGGCAAGCAGTCTGGCTGACCTGGCGGCGGATCGCGGCGATAAATGGGATAGCGGGAAAATCTCAAGCAGCCAAACCTTTCATATCGAATATGAGGGCAAACCGCTGCGGTCCGGCGAATGTTGTTACTGGAAAGTTTGCTGCTGGGACGGAAACGATCTCTGCGGATCGTACAGCCCAACCGCTGCGTTCACAATGGGGCTGCTGGACGAGCGTGACTGGCAGGGGATCTGGATCGGCGCGGGCGAGGGCAAGAGCGAGGGCGAGATCAAGGGCGAGGCGTTGGCCGCCCCTCTGTTTCGCAAGTCCTTCGAACTGGATGGACCGGTGAAGCGGGCTGCTTTGTATATTTGCGGGCTGGGTTATTACGAATTGTACGTTAATGGTCTTAAGGTCGGGGATCACGTGCTGGACCCGAATTGGACCCATTACGATACGCGCAGCATGGAAGGGCTCTTGTACCCATTCGAGGATCGGATGAGCCAAACCGTGCTGTATGTCGCCTACGATGTGACGGACATGCTCCAGGCGGGCGGCAATGTGCTCGGCGTGATGCTGGGCAACGGTTGGTACAATCAGCGGGAAAGAACGGTAGAAGGGAGAATGTCGTACAGTACGCCGAAGTTTCTATTGCAGCTTAACATAGAACTCGCGGACGGAAGGCAGCTTCATCTGTCGAGCGATAGAAGCTGGAAGTATGCGGGCGGTCCGATCTTGTTCAACAATATTTATTATGGCGAAGTGTACGATGCGCGGGAAGAGCAGGTTGGCTGGCATGCGAACGGGTTCGACGACCGGAACTGGGCGCATGCCGAATGGGCGGCCGCTCCAACAGGGCGGCTGAAAGCGCAAATCTCTACGCCGGACAAGATTATGGGAGAAATCAGGCCAGTTCGCATCAGCGAGCCCTGTCCTCATGTGTATGTCGTTGACCTTGGACAAAATATTTCAGGTTGGGCAAGGCTGGCGGTGAAGGGCGAGTCCGGCCGCAAGGTTACTTTGCGCTTCGCGGAAGAACTCGACGAGCGCGGCATGCTCGATTACCGCAGCGCGGGCGGAACCGACCAAATTCAAAGCGATGTATATATTTTGAAGGGGGAAGGCGAGGAGAGGTACGAGCCGCGGTTTACTTGGCACGGATTTCGTTACATTGAAGTGACCGGCTATCCCGACAGGCTGGGCCCGGATCACATTCGGGGCGTTCTGGTCCATGCCGCGGTGGAACGGGCGGGTTCGTTCGAATGCTCCGACCCTCTGATCAATCAGATTCAAGCGTGTTATGTCCGGAGCCAATTGACCAACCTGCACGGAGGGGTGCCCAGCGATTGTCCGCACAGAGAACGTCTGGGTTATACAGGCGATGCCCAGATTACGGCCGAAGCGGCTATGTTCAACCTGGATATGGCGGCGTTCTATACGAAGTGGATGCAGGATCTCGCGGATGCTCAGAACAAGGAGACGGGGTTTGTGCCGCATACCGCTCCTTTCTATGGAGGCGGTGGCGGTCCCGGTTGGGGGAGCGCCATCATCATCCTGCCTTGGTTCATGTACGTGCACTATGGCGACAAACGGATATTGGAGAGGCATTACGGTGCGATGTCGCATTGGATGGAATACTTAAGCACCCGAACAGATGGGAACGGCATCTTAGTCAGGGAGGAACCGGGAAGCTGGTGCCTCGGCGACTGGTGCGCTCCGGGGCAGCTGCCCTCGGAGTCCCTGGTGAACACGTTCTATTACGGCTATGTGAGCCGCATGATGGAGCGGATTTCGCTCACGCTAGGCAGGCCTGAACAGGCGGAACGGTACAAAGCATTGTCCGATGCGATCGGTTCGGCCTTCAATCGGACTTTCCTGAACGAGGATCTTGCCCTATATGCGACGGGAGAAGGAGGCAGCGCGGTGTTCCCGCTCGCCTTGGGCATCGTTCCCGAAGCGCTTTCAGGCAAAGTGCTGACATCGCTCGTGGATATGCTGACAGTCAAGCTGGGCGGTCATCTGGATACGGGCATTTTCGGCACGAAGTTTCTGTTCGATGTTCTCGCGGATTACGGGTATGGCGAAATCGCATACGAGCTGCTCCAAGCCCCCGACTATCCCGGATATGAAAATATGATCGGACAGGGCGCGACCACGCTGTGGGAAAACTGGAACGGCGAAGGCTCGCGCAACCATCCGATGTTCGGATCGATCAGCGGATGGTTTTACCGGGTGCTGGCCGGAATCCGTCCCGACCCCGCTGGCGCAGGGTTTCGGAAAATGACGATAAAACCGCATTTTCTAGGCGGCTTAACTGAAGTGCGCGCCGAAATGCAAGCGATGCCGGGCAAAGTGGCTGTCCATTGGATCAGGCGGCTAGGCGCAACGAAGCTGACGATCGAAATTCCCGCGAATACGCGTGCCGTAGTAGATCTCCCTTGGAGCCATGTCCATTGCGTGGTGTCGGAAGGAGGGAGAATCATCTGGCAGGATGGCAGGGCTGCGGAGCGACAGGAAGGCATAAGCGGCTTGCGGGCAGAAGACGGACGGCTGCTGCTGGAAGTGCATTCGGGAGAATACCGATTCGAGATGCGAGAGCGGTGAGGAAGGAGAATTCGGATGATTAAAGATGCTGGATCGACTGGAATGGCCAAGGTCGCTTTGCTGTTGGATCTGGACGAAGCCCGGCGGCGATGGCGGCTGGGTCTGAACGTATTCGAAGCGTATGCGGAGGAAGTGCTGCTGCAGGCAGGGATCCCGTTCAAACGGATAGAGTCAGTGGAACAATTGAGCTCGGGAGCAGGCGACTACGATATTGTCGTTGCGGCATTGGTGGGAGAAGACGAAGAGGCGGCAAGCCGGTTGTTCGCCTTTATGAAGCGGGGCGGCGTCATCGTTGCCTTGGCCAATGTGAATATGCTGGCCCGGAGGCTTGGCTACGGGGCGGCCGTTCGTATGGACTGCGGGTATGCCCGTTTCGGCGACGGGTATCCAAAGGCGGAGGCTGTCCGTTTCCTTGGCGCTGTTCCCTGGCAGCAGCACTCAGCCGGGCGCCCCGATGCTGTTCGATATGATGATGCTGGACTGGAAGAAGAGTTCGGGCACCTATGCCGGGAGAGACCGGACGGCGTCCCGGCAGGGGCCGCGCTGCAGCGTTTCCGGATTGGCGCCGGTTGGCTGGAACGATGGGCTGTCGACATAGCCGGCACATCCGTGTGCATGCAGCAAGGGATTGCGCCGGTTCTGAAGGATGGCCCTCCCGCTCCGGACGGGTCAGCCCCTATCGATGACGGGCTGCTTAAGGCAGATGACGGGTTCGCGATGGATTGGACACACGATCGGGTGGTAACGGACACTGGCATCCCCTACCTTCCTCATCCTTATGTTGACTATTGGCGCGAGCTCTTTGCCGGACGCCTCATCGGCATGGCGCTGGAGCGGGGACTTTCCGTCCCGATCGTGGACTATTGGCCGGCGGGGATCGAGCAGGTCGCCATGCTCTCGCATGACAGCGACTTGAATGGCGACGCCAATGCGGAGGCCGCCTTGAAGCTGCTGGCCGAATGCGGCGTCCGTTCCACCTGGTGCATGATCGAAGAAGGCTACAGCAGCGACATGTACCGGAGAATCCTGGAGGCCGGCCACGAGCTTGCGCTGCACTATAATGCCGTGGAAGGCGATAAGGGGAAGTGGGCGGAAGAGGAGTTCGTCCGCCAATTGAGCTGGTTTGCCGCTGCAACCGGCTTGCCCGGAGCGGTGTCTAACAAAAACCACTTTACCCGGTTCGAAGGTTGGGGTGAACTGTTCGAGTGGTGTGAAAAGTATGGCGTGAAGAGCGATCAGACGCGGGGGCCGAGCAAGAAGGGAAATGTCGGCATGCTGTTCGGCACCTGCCACCCCTATTTTCCCATGGCCTGGTCAACTGAACGAAATCGCATCTACGACGTTGTCGAAATCGGGTTCCTGACGCAGGATCTGGACCTGAGCGAACGTTGGCCGGACAGCAGCGTGATCGTCCCGTTCCTCGACCGCGTCCAATCGGTGTCAGGCGTCGCGCATTTCCTGGTGCATCAGATTCATATCGGCAATCACGAAAGCGTGCGCGATTCTGTGCGGCGCATCGTTCATGAAGCCCGCAGGCGGAATTTTACATTCCTTACAGGCAAGGAGATCAATGATTGGCTGCGGGTCAGACGGGCTTATGTGGCAAGCCTGTATGACGAGATTAAGGGGGATCGCCTTACGGCAGCGGCCCGTGAAGACGGCGAAGCGGCGATTCGGGTGCCAGTGACCCCGGACGACGCATTGTCCGGACATCCGCCTACCGTCTGGATTCCTGTCATGCGTGACAATGATGGCGGCGAGGGGATGGGTTGTATGGAGATATATGGGTACTTGTGCAGGCCGGCAAACCGGCAAGGAAGAACAACATGAATATTCGGCATGATCATGTGAAGGGAGAGGTTCATCTGTGTTGGCGATAAATGGAGGAACGCCCGTTCGAACGAAACCTTGGCCGGATTGGCCGATTCATGGAGAGCTGGAGGAGCAGCTGGTGTTGGAAGCGGTTCGTTCCGGGCGCTGGGGCGGGGTTGCCCATGACAAAATTGCCGAACTTGAAGCAGCTTTTGCCGATTTGCAGCAGGCAAAGCACGCCATTGCGGTGACGAATGGAACGATGGCGATCACGGTCGC
The DNA here is from genome assembly GCA_023391635.1 of Bacillota bacterium. Taxonomy (GTDB): domain Bacteria; phylum Bacillota; class Bacilli; order Paenibacillales; family Paenibacillaceae; genus Cohnella. The sequence continues at coordinate 103,445 of JAEWAQ010000081.1, forward strand.
CCTGAAAGCCATCGGCGTGGAACCGGGAGACGAGGTGATCATGCCGCCGTATACGTTCATTGCGACAGCTTCCGCAGCGCTGCTCTTCGGCGCGATTCCCGTGTTCGCGGACGTACAGGAAGGCACGATGCTGATGGACCCGGAGCGGGTGGAAGCGGCGATTACGCCCCGGACCAAGGCGATTGTCGCGGTCCATATCGGCGGGGCGTCTGCGGACATGGACCGGTTGCGGGAAATCGCGGCGAAGCATAAGTTGCGACTGGTCGAGGATGCGGCCCAGGCTGTGGGCGCTGCCTGGCAAGGGAGGGGAGTCGGGGCGATCGGCGATATCGGAACGTTCAGCTTTCAATCGAGCAAGAACGTCACGGCGGGCGAAGGCGGCATGATCGTAACGAATGACGAGGCGGTTGCCGATCTGGCATGGTCGTTCGCCAACGTCGGGCGGGTTCGCGGCGGCGCCTGGTATGGACATGCTAAGGTGGGCTGGAATCTGAGGATGACCGAGCTTCAGGCCGCGCTCGCGCTCGCGCAACTCACTCGACTGGAGGCGCAAATGCGGCTTCGAGAAAGCAATGCCCGTCTGTTGACACAACTGCTCGGTCAAATTGAAGGCATCGGGTGCATGGAGCAGCATCCGTTCGTAACCCGTCATGCCTACCATTTATTTATGTTTACGCTCAATGGACCGTATGCGGGAGAAGCCAACAAGAAGGAAGCGATCGCGCGTCTGAACGCGGAAGGCATCCCTGTAACGAACGGTTATCCCTCTTTGAATCGGAACGAGGCGATCTTGCGGGAAGTAGATAAGCTGCGCGGCGGCAAGCAGCCTGCGACGGCTTGCCCGGTCAGCGAAAGCATGAGCGGCGGACGGCTGCTGTGGCTGCATCAGAACGTATTGCTGGCCGATGAAGAGGCCATGTACGATATTGCGGCAGGCGTGCGCAAGGTGGTGGATTCCCTCCTGTAAACGAATTGTTCAAACTCAGCTCCCATCTTCAGGTGGGGGCTATTCGGTTTCGATGCAAAATGACACATCCCCGACATTCCGGCCTCCGATTGGTTATGTTATGATGAAGAGGAACCGAATCATCATCAGATTGAGCAGTTGCGACCTTATTGGAGGGAATGGCACATGATTCGCAAAATAGGCGTCGTAGGAATCGGGACGATGGGCCGCAGCATCGCGGAGATGCTGGCGGTCAAAGGGCTGGACGTGCTTCTCGTGGAGAAATCGGAGAGCATGCTGAATGAAGCGTTGGCGCTGCTGGAGGCCAGCCTCGACCGTCAGTTGGAACGCTGGGCGATCACGCTCGCCGAGAAGAAGCTGATCCTGAACCGCATACATAAAATGAAATCTGTCCAGGACCTGGCTGAGTGCGACCTGGTTATCGAAGCTGCCAGCGAAGATCTGGAAGTCAAGAAGCAGCTGTTCAAGGAGTTGGACCGGGCGCTGCCGCCGCGCGCCGTGCTCGCCAGCAATACGTCAACACTCAGCCTGACGGAGCTGGCCGCCGTTACTCGGCATCCTCAGCGGATTATCGGCATGCATTTCGTCTATCCGGCTCTTCGCGTCGATGTGGTGGAGATCATTCGCGGCCTGCAGACGTCGGACGAGACGTTCCAGCAAACGAAGGAATTCGTCGAGCATGTTCTGGACAAGAAGGGAATCATGGTATATGAATCCCCTGGCTTCGTCACGACCCGGCTGATCTGCCTGTTGATTAACGAAGCGCTGCATTTGCTCGCGGAAGGGGTCGCTTCGGCGGAAGATATCGACAGCGCGATGCGCGTCGGCTATCAGTTCGAGTACGGGCCGCTCGAGATGGCCGACCGGTTCGGCTTGGATGCCGTATGGGCCGCCCTTGAGCGGATGTTCCGCGAATACGGGGAATTGAAGTATCGGCCTTCCATCCTGCTGAAGAAGAAAGTGAGAGCGGGCCATCTGGGCGTGAAGACAGGGAACGGCTTCTTCGAGTACGACAAGGACGGTGAACGGTTGCCATGAACATCTTGGTCATCAATTCCGGCAGTTCGTCGCTCAAGTACCAACTTTACGACATGCGCACGGAGAAGGTGCTGGCGAGCGGCCGCGTGGAGAGGATCGGCATGGAAACGTCGATTCTGTCGCATGAAGTGCCCGGCAAGCCGGAAGTGCGGGAAGTGAGCGAAATTTTGGAGCATACGACGGCGGTCCGCAAAGTGCTGGACATGCTGACGCACCGGGAATTCGGCGTATTGAAGTCGATCAAGGAAATTGAGGCGGTCGGACATCGGGTCGTGCACGGAGGAGAATCGTTCAGCGAGTCGGTCATGGTCACGCCGGAGGTCAAGCTGGAAATCCGCAAGCTGTTCGACCTGGCACCGCTGCATAATCCGGCCCATATGACGGGCATCGTGGCTGTCGAGGCGAACTTGCCCGATGTGCCGCAGACGGCCGTGTTCGACACCGCCTTCCACCAGACGATGCCTCCGGTCACGTATCGTTACGCCATTCCTACGGTATTGTATAGCAAGCATAAAATTCGCCGTTACGGGTTCCATGGCACCTCGGTCGATTTCGTCATCCGAGGTGCGTCTGAAGTGCTCGGACGTCCGCTTGAGGATCTGAAGCTGGTCGTGTGCCATATCGGCAACGGCGCCAGCTGTACGGCCGTCCTGCAAGGCAAGTCCTATGATACGAGCATGGGGTTGACGCCGCTTGAGGGCTTGATGATGGGCACCCGCAGCGGAGACCTCGATCCGGCAGTCGTGCCCTATACGATCAACAAAGAAGATTTGACGCTGAACGAAGTGAATTCGATGCTGAACAAGCATAGCGGACTGCTCGCCGTATCAGGGCTCAGCAGCGATATGCGCGAGATCGTGCAGGCGATGGAGGAAGGCCACGAACAGGCCAGCCTTGCTTTTGAAATGTATGCGTATCGCATTCGCAAATACATCGGCGCTTACGCGGCGGCCATGAACGGCATTGATGCGGTCGTGTTCACGGCGGGCGTCGGAGAGAATTCGGACGTGCTTCGCAAGTCGGTGTGCGACGGGCTTACATTCCTCGGCATCCAACTGGACGATGCACGCAACGCGATGCGCTCGTCCGAGCCGCGGGCGGTGACGAAGGACGGTTGTCCGGTGGCGGCGCTCGTCATTCCGACGAACGAAGAGCTGCTGATTGCGCGTGATACTTACCGGATCGTGCGGGAATCCAGACAGAAGGAGCGCACCTAGTCGAGATCGGGAAAGGATTGAGATCGGATGGTCGACAAGATCGTGATCGGAGAAGCCGGCCGCCATGCTGGCGAACAAGTGACGATCGGGTGCTGGTTGACCCGACGCCGCTCGAGCGGGAAAATTCAATTTCTACAGCTGAGGGACGGGACCGGGTTCATTCAAGGGGTACTCGTGAAATCGGAAGTGTCAGAGGAGACGTGGCAGCAAGCAGAGCGGCTGACGACCGAAAGCTCGCTATACGTGAAGGGCGTCGTGCGCGAAGATGCGCGAAGCAAATCGGGCTACGAGCTCGCGGTCACGGAGATTCAGGTCATACAGATCGCGGAAGAATACCCGATTACGCCGAAGGAACACGGCGTCGACTTTCTGATGGATCACCGCCATCTGTGGCTTCGATCGTCCAGGCAGCAAGCGATCATGCGGGTAAGGGCGGAGATCGTGAAAGCGATCCAGCGGTTTTTCGACGACCGCGGCTTCACGCTCGTCGATCCGCCGATCTTGACGCCGTCCTCCGCAGAAGGTACGACCGAGCTGTTTCATATCCGGTACTTTGACGAAGACGCCTATTTGACCCAGAGCGGACAGCTGTACATGGAAGCGGCGGCGATGGCGCTCGGCAAAGTGTACTCGTTCGGCCCGACGTTTCGCGCGGAAAAATCCAAGACACGCCGCCATTTGATCGAATTTTGGATGATCGAGCCGGAGATGGCGTTCGTCGAGCTGGAGGAGAGCCTGGAAATTCAGGAGCAGTTCGTCTCGTCCGTCATCGACCACGTGCTGGCGCATTGCCGCTCCGAGCTGGAGACGCTGGAACGGGACGTATCGGCTTTGGAGCGGGCGAAGCCGCCGTTTCCGCGGATCACGTACGATGAAGCGATCCGCCGGCTGAAGGAACTGGGGATGGACCTGGCCTGGGGAGAAGACTTCGGTGCGCCGCACGAGACCGCGCTGGCCGAACAGTTCGACCGGCCTCTCTTCATTACGCACTATCCGGCGGCGATCAAGGCGTTCTACATGAAGCCGGACCCGACGCGGCCCGAAGTCGTGCTGTGCGCGGACATGATCGCGCCGGAAGGATACGGCGAAATCATCGGCGGCTCGCAGCGCATAGACGACCCGCAGCTGATGAAAGCACGTTACGAAGAGCATGGATTGACGCAGGAAGCGTATCAATGGTACCTGGATTTGCGCCGTTACGGCAGCGTGCCTCACTCCGGTTTCGGGCTTGGTCTCGAACGGACCGTGGCCTGGATCTGCGGCCTCGAACACGTGCGCGAGACGATCGCGTTTCCGCGCATGCTCTACCGGCTGTACCCGTAATTCGACGACAGGGGGATGGGATCATGGACGATCGGGGAAGCATTGCAAGAGGACTTGCCGAAGCTTATCTGGACGGTGCGGTCAGCGTACCTTATGCGCTCTTGAGGACGTATCGGGCGCTCAAGCTGAGCGATACGGAAGTGATGCTGCTCATTCAACTGCTCGCCTTCCGCCAGCTGGAGCAGAACGAGTTTCCGACGATGGAACAGCTTCAGGAGAGGCTCGGATCCTCGCCCGCCGTCGTCGGCCAAGCGATGCAGAAGCTGGTGAAGCAAGGGCTCGTCGGCATCGACGAGGTGCTTGATCCGGTGTCCGGCATCCAGTCCGACCGTTACAACTTGTCGGGCTTGTTCCAGAAGATCGGGGCTTTGCTCGCGGCAGGAGGGGAGATTCCGATACGGACGGGCGGCGTGGAATCGGCGCAGACCGAGCTGCCGGATGCGCGCAGCGGATTCCGGACGCCGGTTACGAAGACGTCCGTATTCGGCGGGGCTACGAACCTGTTCGCGGTGTTCGAGCAGGAATTCGGACGGCCGCTGTCGCCGATGGAAGTCGAGACGATCAACGGATGGCTCGACAAGGACGAATATGACGAAGACCTGGTGCTGTTCGCACTTAAAGAATCGGTGTTCGCGGGAAAGCTCCATTTTCGCTACATCGACCGGATATTGCTGGAGTGGAAACGCAGCCGGGTCACGACCGTCGAAGAGGCGCGGGCCCATACGCAGAAATTCCGCACCGGCAGGTAAAGCAAGAAAACATAAGGATCCCGACGATCACAATGAGGTGAGGGTCGGGATCCTTTTTGCTTTCGTTGTTTGCAGCGCCTCACGCGCCTATCAACTTTTGCGGGCGGCGAGCAGCAGCTCCCGGTGGTAGACGTATTCGAACAGGAACTCGAACGCTTCGAGATGGCGCTTGGCGGCAAAGGCGTTCTCCCCCCAGGCGTAGATGCCATGCTTGCGCAGCAGAATTCCGGGAATGCGCGGATCGAGACGCTCGGCGATCTCGGGAACGATGCGCGGCACGTCCGCGAAGTTGGAAACGATCGGCACGTCGATGATCGCTTCTTCCTCCCAGATGTTGAAACCTTTGATCAGCTCTACGCCTTCGACGGGTACGGCACGGCGCTCCCAAAACCAGTCGCTGACGAGGTTATTGAAAACGGTATGGGTGTGGAAAATGGCGCCGCAGCCCGTTAACCGATAAATTTCGCAGTGGATGACCGTTTCCGCGGAAGGCTTGAGTCGGGTAGATTCACACGGTTTGCCGGCCTGGTCGACGAACAGGAAGTCTTCAGGCGTCGTTCTGGACTTGTCTTTGCCGCTTGCGGTGATGGCAAAATGGAAAGCATCCGGCGCGAAATCCCCGATGCGCATCGACATATTGCCGCTCGTGCCGGCGAACCAGCCGCGCGCCGCGAATTCGGCCTTGTAGGCGGACAGTTCGCCTAGTACGCGCTGCTTGTCTTCCAAAGGAATCAGGTGGAAACTCATGAAGGGCGTCCTCCTAGGTTCAAGTGGTGGATAATGTCGTGAAACGTCTCGAACGGAATATGCGGCAGTCCCAATTCCCGGCATTTCACCGTCAGATGCGAGCGCGAGAAGACGAGGTCCGCGAGCCGGGCGCCCGCAAAATCGGTGATGCTGTCTCCGATCAGGATGCGATAATAGCGATCCTTCGGGAACCGCCGGATAACGGTCGTCTTGCACATTCCGCAATCATTGTCGCAATGTTCGTCGCACGGGTGCGGCCAGGTAATGCGGATGCGTTCCCTTGTAAAATCGCTGCCGTTGCAATAAATATGGTCTTGCGGAATGCCGAACGGCGCGAGCAAAGGATAGACGAAGAAATCGATGCCGCCGCTCGTGACATAGAAGGGCACATCGCGTTCCTTGCACCAGGCGAGCAATTCGGCGAAGCCTGGCCGGATACCGGCCGATTCCAGTACGTAGGATTGGATTTCTTCCTTGCGTGAGGAAGGAAGAAGCGCGAACATCTCGCCAACGCCTTGGCGGATCGATTTGCGCTCGGCAACGATGTCCGCGATAATCGTTTCTATGCCCGGCGGCTGGAAATGCTTCATGACCGCGATGATATTGTCGTTCATCGTGATCGTGCCGTCGAAGTCGCAGAACAACACGGGCGTCCGCGGGAACTTGGTGTTTGGAATGCTCAACTCGTGCGGACCCCCCAGCGTTCGATGGCTGCTTGCAATTCGGCATGGTTTTCGGCGTATTGCTCCAGAGTGGCGCCTTGAAGATTGGCTTCCACCGCTTGCCGGAACGCCCGTCCGCCTGCCGCGGCGCCGCCGGGATGGCCGTGGACGCCGCCGCCGGCGTTCACGACGACTTCCGGACCGAAGTCGCGCAGAATGAGCGGCACAAGGCCCGGGTGAATGCCTGCCGACGGCACGGGCAGTGCGGGTTTCTGCGGCAGCGTGTCCGTAAGCAAGGCATCGCGCACCGCCAGATTCTCCTCCTTGGGCATGACGACAGAGCCGTAAGGGGAGGGGAACAGCGACAGATCGGCCCCTGCGATCCGCATCAGCTTGCCGAGCAGAAGGGGGGCGGAGATGCCGTGGTACGGCGACGGGTAGAAGGCGCCGGCCATGGCAGGATGCGCCGCGATCGGCACGGCGATGTCAGGGTCGGCTGCCAGTCCGGCCAACGAGTCGAAACCGTAGGCAAGCACATTGAACAGCAAGCCGTTCGCCCCGGCTTCGATCGCTCTGAGCGCTTGGTCTCGCAATCCGAATGTCGGTCCGGTCAAATTCGTGAAGTAGATCAGCTTCTGGCCGGTGCGCTGCTCGGCTTCGCGAGCTGCGTCCATGCAAGCGGGCACGCGCTTGTGCAGCGGCGTGAGCGGATTCTCGAACAGGATCTCGTCGTCCTTGATCAGGTCGACGCCGCCCAGCGCCTGCTGCAGGAATTGCTCCCGAAGGTTTGGCAAGTCATAGCCGATCACGGATTTGAAGATGCTCATGACGAGCGGCCGATCATATACGCCTAGCATGTCACGCACGCCGGCCGCGCCGAATTTCGGCCCGGAATGCGCAGAGAGAAAGTCGACGGAAGGCTGCAGGTCGAGCAGCTTGATGCGGCCGTCCATCGATAATTTGCCGAATGCCGTGACGAGCAAGGCAGGGATGTCGCGGCTGAAGTTGAGGTCCGGGTAGGCGATCGTGATGTCTGCATAACGCGTCCCCGGCGTATCGCCGGCCGGTTCATGGATGTCCACGGACACCACTTGACCCAGATAGGGCTCCATCCGATGCTTGGCCACTTCGGGCAACTCGGTCCAGCTGCCCACGGTCAAGCCGACCGCGATGGCTTCCGCCTTCTTGCGGAAATCCGCCTTATCATCGAATAATCGATAGGTGGCTGTGCTATAAGATGCGTTCAATTGGCAACCCTTCTTTCATTGAATACTCTTTACTCGTTGGGCCGCCTAACTGGCGGAATAGTGTCACAACGCCGCTAATTTCTCAGATGTACCATTCAACCGCCGAAATAGTGTCACAACGCCGCTAATTTCTTCGTTGTACCATCCAACCGCCGAAATAGTGTCACAGCGCCGCTAATTTCTCAGATGTACCATTCAACCGCCTGAATAGTGTCACAACGCCGCTTATTTCTTCGTTGTACCATCCAACCGCCGAAATAGTGTGACAGCGCCGCTAATTTCGGCGCGACCCCCTAATTCCGGAGTACCCTGCATAAAAACTTAGATTGTCTTAGGATTGCTAATTATTTCGCTTTCTTTCTTGGCCAGAAGAAATCTGAGCGGTCGTCTAGGGTCATGACCCA
>JAEWAQ010000006.1 GCA_023391635.1 Bacillota bacterium
ACCAAGCGTGCTGGAGCCCGGCAATACCCGGTTACAGACCGCCTCGCACCCTTCAAGCATGCTGGAGCCCGACCAAACCCGGTTACAGACAGCCTCGCACCCTTCAAGCATGCTGGAGCCCGACCAAACCCGGCTACAGACCGCCGTATGCCTGTCGTCGCCTGGCGGCCTGCCCCTTTCACCTTAGGCTGCGATACGATACTTCCAGAGCAGCGTTACACGAGTCCGCTACTCCAGGCCCATCTCCTGACGAAGGGCGGGGGCCGCTTTATTGAACTCTTCCGCCCACTTCTGGAAGACGCTCACGTCGCCGCCGTTCTTGAACAACGAGCCCACCTCGTCACCCCACCAGGGAATGTATTTCTCCTCGCCGACGACCGTGCGGATCCAGCTGTTGCCCTGAACCGCTTCCCGGATGTTCTTGCCTTCCCAGGGTCCGGACTGCGCCACTTCGTCCCACAGCTGCTGATCGGCCGTGAGCGGGATGTTGCCGTCCGACATCAATATCCGCTGCCCGTCTTCGGACAGCAGCCACGAGAGGAATTTCGCCGCTTCGTCCGCATGCGGCGAACCTTTCAGAATGCCGATCGGCGAAATCGCGTTGTAGCCGACCGAGCCGTTCGAGCCGTTCGGGAACGGCACGACGTCCCATTCAAATGTGGCGCCCTGTCTGCGGGCGTTGCCTTCCCATGTGCCCATGATGTCAAACGCGATTTTGCCGGACAGCCAGCTGCCCCAGCCGTTCCCGTCGAGGCCGGCCGCCCCCGATTGGGCATCGTTCGGACGAGAGCCGTCGACCCAGCCCAGATCGCCATACCATTGGACGGCCGTCAACACCTTCGGGTCGGTGATCAGGCTCTCGGTCCAGTCTTCGTTCATGAAATTGAGGTTCGGCGCCAAACCGTTGGACACCGCGTACACCTGCGGCGTCGTCATGAAGTTGAACGGTCCTGAAGCGAGCCCGAATTCCCCGGCGTTCGCGTCCGTAGCCTTCTTGGCCATGTCGCGGAAGTCGTCCCATGTCCAGTCCTTCGTCGGCATATCCATGCCGTGCTTGGCCAGCAAATCCTTGTTGACGAACAATATATGCGCATCAACGGCGCGAGGCAGCGCGACCAGCTTCCCTTGCCAAGAGAGCGCCGCTTTGACCGGTTCGGACAGCTGTGCCGCCGACAGCACCGGATCTCCCTCCATATACGGAGTCAGGTCCAGCAGCAGGTCGTCCTTCATGAAGCCGGGAATGGCCGGCACCCACGTCAGGTCGGCAGGCGTGCCCGCCGCGCTCAGAGCGGTCAGCTTCTCGAGCACGGACGCGTTGTCGCCGCCGTCGATCTTCTCGACCTGCAGCGTGATGTTCGGATACTTCTCCTTGAACTTCTCCGGAATCGTCTTCGTCCACAGTTCCGGCCCCCAGACGAGCAGCCGGATCGTCACCGGCTCAGCGGGTTGATCCGGGGACGGCGACGGGCTGTCGGCCGTCGTCTGGGACGGCTGACTCGCGGACGGCGACGGGCTGCCTTCCTTGTTGTTGCCGCCGGAGCAGGCGGTTGCCGCCATCGCAGCCAGCAGCATCATGACGAGGACTAACGCGAGCTTGCTTCTCTTGAACATGTTCTCATCTCCCGATTGGTATTGGCGTAACATCCTGGCAAATCGCAAACCCCTAACCTTCCTTCTTGCAGCTTGCGGCTGCCGGCCATGCCGGCGTTAACGGCCATGGCATCCCCCCTTGACCGTAATATGGAGCCCTTCAATCGACGATCCCGGTGCGCTCCACGCCCTCGACGAACCATCTTTGCGCAATCATATAAATGAGCAGTGGCGGAAACACGATCAGAAACGCGCCGGCCATCTTCGTCCCTTCCGTCACCGGATTGACGGCCAGCATCTCCATCGTCGGCGTCTGGCCGAATATTTCGGTCTCCAGGTTGGACAGTCGTATGGATAGCGGCATAAAATCGTGCGACAGAAACATGGAAGACAGATAGCCTTCGTTCCAGTGCCAGACGAACGAGAACAGAAAGACGACCAGACAGGCGGGAACCGACAACGGCAAAATGATGCGGAAGAACAGGCGGAACAGGCTGGCCCCGTCAATCATGGCCGCCTCCTCCAGCGCCTTCGGCAGCGAGAGGAAAAATTGCCGGAAAATGATGATGAACAATGCGTTTTTCAGTCCCTGCCCGAACAGGGCGGGCACGATGAACACAAGCGGCGTATCCAGCCACCCCAGCTTGCTGTATATCACATACAGCGGAATGATGATGATCTGCGGCGGTATCAGAAACGTCAGAAAGATAAGCGCAAAAAACACTTTCTTCCCGGGAAACTGAAGCCGCGCCAGCGCGTACCCCGTCAGCGAGCAAACGAGAATCGAAATGAGCGATGGAACGACCGCGATCGTCAGCGAATAGACGAGCGAGCGCGAATACTTCAATCCCCCGACTGCCCGGGACAGGTTATCCCAATCGATCGTCCGCGGAATCCATTGCACCGTCGGATCGAGCAGATCGGCAAGCGACTTGAACATCGTCGAGATCATGTAGAGGAACGGCTGCAGATACAAGTAAGCGACGATCGAGAGCATGTAATAGAGAAGCAGCTTGGCGATCCATCCGTCGTTCATGTGCTGCCCAAGCAGAAGCAGCTTGAGCTTCTGAGCCCGTCTGCCCGCGAGCAGCAAGCGGGCTTGCCCGGCAAACCGCCGGCGTACGGTTACCGTCTTCATGTCACACCTCCCTCTCCCGGCTGGATCGGTTCATGAACCACAGAATGAGCGCAACCAGCACGATGATCAACAGAAAATAGAACCAGGCCAGCGCGCTGGCATAGCCGTAGCCCGTCGAAACGTTGAACATGTTGCGCTTGATCTGTTCCATGACCGGATTAAACGGAAACGTAAACAGATCCACCATCGTGTAGAGCAGGTTCAGTCCGATGAACGGCTTCATGCCGGGCAACGTAATTTTCCAGAAGCTGGCCCACGGCGATGCGCCGTCGATACGGACCGCTTCGTAAATCGTCTTCGGAATCGTCTGGAAGCCGGCAATGAAAATCAGAATCTGCACGCCGGAAGACCAGAGAATCAAAATCATGCTGCTCAGCAGTTTCAAGACGGTGCCCGCGATCTGCGGGCTGAAATTGTCCTTGGCATACGCCTCGATTCCGTACTGGGACAGGAACGGCACGCTGCCGGCGCCTTGCTGGAACAACTCTGTCAGCACCTGTCCCGTCGAGAAGATGACCGGCAGGAAGAAGATCGCCCGGTAGATGAACCGGCCCTTGAAGTTCTGGTTCAGCATCAGGGAGACGAGCAGCGAAAAGAGCAGGATGATCGGAATCATCAGAATCATCTGCTGGAAGTAGGCGATGATCTCGATCGGATATTCATTGTCCTTCAGCAGGGCGTCCTTGAAATTCTGCAACCCGACGTATTGATAGACGAACGAACCGGCGCCGGTCAGCTTCACTTTCTGAAAGGTCAGGTACAGCGACCATCCGATCGGAAAAGCCATGAAGACGCAAAACCCGACAATCCAGGGAAGCATGAACAAGTAAGCGGCGCCGCGGTTTTTCCATTTGTAATAAAATCTCGCTTTGCGGTGCAGCCTGGCCTCGGCGCTCATTCGCTATCCCCCTTCACGATCCGGAACGTCTTGTCGTTGTAATCGACGACGACTTTGTCGCCGTTCGCGTACTCCGTCTCATAGATGCCTTCTCGAAGCTTGCGGTGGCCGGTCATCGGCTGATCGTAGACGGAGCCGAGCCGGTTGAACGCTTGATATTCCAGAACCGCCTTCTCCTTCCACGATGCGAAGCGGCTCGTGAACAGCCCCTGCGTCTTCGTCTCCATCAGCGTACGGCTGCTCTCGGCGGTCAGGATGAACGAGGGTACCGCCCCGTACTCGATCGCCCGCAGAAATTCATCTTCGTAACGGCTGCGAACGTTGCCGGGCGTCATCGAATAGGTGATGTTGCCGTGAATCGCCATCGGATAGAAGGGCACCGTCTCGTCGAGGGCATAGTATTGATGCGACTCTGCCGGCAACTGCTGAATCACATTCAGGCGGGGAAGCGCGTAGGCGTTGCCAAGCAGCGCGCCGGCTGCGCCCAACTCCCGCTGTGTCCGTTCCAAAATCCGGTTGAACAAATAAGCGGTGTCTTCCCTCGTGTACCTGTACGCCGGGTTGTGATCCTGAAACAGCATTTCGCCTATCCCCTCGTACAGAATCCCGTCCGCGCCCAAGCTTTTCGCATCGCGGATCAGTTCCTCGGCCAAGTTGTACGTAATGTTCGGATTCAGATAGAAGTACTCGCGGTTGAACAGTACCTCGCCTTCGACGGACCTGATCCCGTATGTTTTGGGAGACAGCTTGAGCGCCTCGGAATCTCCGCGCACCAGGTCTGCGGACAACATCACCCGGAAGCCGAGCCCGTGCGCGGTCCGGATCAGCGATGCCAAACCGGATTTGCCGCCCAGCTTCTCCTCGACGTTCATTCGTTTGCTCGCGCTGAGCGTCCCCCGGCGCTGCCAGTTCTGATAGGTAACCCAAATCTCGTTTATTCCGGCGTCCCTGAGCTCCCGCAGCATCTCCTCCGCCTGCGCGAAAGTCGTCGAGACCTCGTACCTGCGGTCTCCGTAATAAATCGTGTCCCCGCCGACGATCGTCAGCAGCAGCGGGACGTTCGTCGGCGGCTGCAGATTTTCTCCCAGTTGACCCGTATCGAGCAAATAAGTCCGGTAGCGTTGAGCCATTCCGACGTAATCGGCCTCCGCATGTTCCAGGAAAAAATATTGAAGGACGCGGTCTTCCTGCAGCATATCGTCCTGGAATACGCGCGTCGTTCTTCCCCCCAGATTCAGCCGCCGGTCATATTCCTCGCGATAGATGAACCGGGCGTTCACCGAATTCAGCGTGCTGACGATGCCCGACGGCAGCCCCCGGATGGCGGAAGATTTCTCCCCCTCGGAGATGACGGCGATATACGCCTGCTCTCCCTGTTTGATTCCAAACACCGGCATCGACACCATGACCGGACCGAACTGCTTGTTCGTCACCTCCGGTCCGTAAACATACTGATAGTAACCGCTGCCAATCATCTCCTGCTCGCGGGGAAAACGGATGAGCGCACCGGGGCCGTCCGGCACGAACAGGTAGCCCGGTCCGGCTTCCGCGTCCGCGGCCCCGAAGAACGGCAGCAGATCGATCGACAGAATGCGGTACTTGCCGCTCTCAACGATGCCGTCGACCGGAATCGACACTTGAAATCCCATGTCGGTCAGCTCATAGAGCATGCTAAACTGAAGGCCCAGCCCGGCGAATTCGAAATGTGCGGCAACGCCGTGCGCCATGGCGGTGAAGGTCGTCTTGACTTCAGGGCTTTTGACGTTCGCGATTTGCCGCTGCATCTTGGATACCTCGTAATATTCGAGGATAAACGGCGATTCCAGGTTCTTGCGAAGAACGCCGCCGACTTTCTCCCGAGCCAGCTGCGCCTCGTCGGGATTGCCGGACCATACGCTACCGGACCGCAAATCCCTGATTTTCACCTGCCCTGTCGCCGGATGAACGAGCAACTCGTAGCGGTCGGACCGGGCCGCGGCGGCGAATCCTTGCGCATCCCGCTCGAGTGGCTGCCAGTCCGCGCCCCCGGACATGCGAATCATGGAAGGCCGGAAAGCCGGAATGTCGAGCTTGGCGGAGACGGAGGGCACCAGCATCGATCTCAGCGCAAATGCCGCGCAGACGACCGCCAGGACGGCGATCGCGGCCAGCCACAGGTTTCTTCTGCGCTTGAATCCGTTAGCCAACAATCGTCACCTCCTTGTACAACTGGTAGATGAAGTCCGTAAGATTGTAGGTGAGACCCCTGGTGACCGTGAACAGCAAGAACAGAATGCCGATCGCAACGACCGCGATCGCGCAGTTCTTGATGTTCTCGACAAATTCGAAGTTGTGGATCACCTGGGAACTGACGATGAACAGAACGCCCATCCATAGCCACATGATCGTTGTCAGTGAAGAGAGCAAGACGCCTTCCTCCAGCACGAGCATGTTGGACAGCAGCACGATCGGACCGGTCAGCACGACATAAGGTACGACCGCGTGAAGGCTGATCTGCAGCACGTCGCGGAAACGGCCCTCCCCATCCCTGACCGTGCTGACCAGGTAGCTCGCAACCACCCAGGCCGCCAGCGGCCGAAGAAAGACGAGCAGCTCGTTGCCAAGCTCGATTCGGTTCAGGTTGTACGGATGGAAGATGAAGCCGGTCCAGTAGAGCGAAGCCGCCTTTGCGGCCAACAGCAGCAGCAGCAGCATCGTGAGCAATGTCGCGATGGACAGCTTCCGGCCCTTCATGCGATAGAAGCCGTCGTACGGATGCAGCGTCGTGCGCCATGCCTCCCTCAGCTCGCGAATCACCTGAAGAACGGGCGCCGGCAGAAGCGTGCCCAGCCTGCGCGCAAGCCGCCGCGCGAATAGCCGGTATGCCAGCCATAGCAGCAACAAGCCGCCGATCACATAAGCGAAATATCGCTGCATCCACTGCAGACGGTAAGCCCAGTAGGCTTCCGAATAGCCTTCGTTGTCATACGACATTTTGAAATACGCCATGGCTTCGGACGTCCGCCCCTGCTTCTTCGCCGCTTCTCCCAAGCCGAGATACGTCAGGTTGATAATCTCGTTGAGCGAACGCACCTCGTTCCAATTCGCTTCGCTGCGCTCGTAATCGCCGATGTAGTAGTCCGCCGCGGCCGTCATGACCGCGTCTCCGAACGCTGTACGGTCATAGGCTTGCAGCAGCCCCTGATCGGAATCGAGCACCCAGAGGCGATACCTGGAGTCGATGCCGATGCTCGCGGGATAGGACAATATCCCCTTCGTCTGCGGTTGCTTCGCGATGCGGCCGAACGAGAACAACTGCGTCCCTCCCGGGCTGTAGATCGAGATCATGGCATCCCACAGATTGTCCCTGCGATCCAGCACGTAGAAGAAATCCCTCTCGTCCGCAGCGACATCCACGATCTGGTCGGAATCGGAAAGCCGGACCGTCTGAAGCCCCTGAAACCGGTTGACCCCGCCGGCCGTCAGCTTTTTGACCTGACCGCTCGACACGCCGGTCGTCGTCGCGAAGATGAAGCCGTCGCCATCCAGCGTAACGTTGTCGATTTCGGGCGGACGCTTCAAGCTTTCCTTGGCCATCTGCTCCTTGGTGAACAGCTTCCGTTTCAGTTGGTCCAGCCAGGTGTCCGCCGTTTTGTTGCCGCCGAAAAATCCGGTGAATTCCCCGCTGTCGTTGATCCGTACAATCCCCTGGTAAGACCCTTTGGAGACGATGTACATAACGCCGCGGTCATCGACGGCCAGTTTGACCGGCGTGAAGAAGTAGCTGGCAGGCATCAAGCCGGCCTCCGGCTTCTTGTATGCCTTCGCGAACGTTCCGTCGGCGCGGAAGACGGCGACGCGCTGATTGCCCGTGTCGGCCACGTATACGTCTCCGTCCGGTCGCACGAATACGCCTTCCGGCGCCCGGAGCGCCCCCTCCCCTTCGGCTCCTCCGATCTGCCGAACCCACTTTCCCGTCTCATCCAGCTCGACGATGCGGTTGTTGCCTTTGTCCGCGACGAACAGATGGTCGTTGCCGGCGACGAACAGGTCGCTCGGCTGCTTCATCGCCCGTTCGCCCTGGCCGATGACGGTTTCCGATACCGTGTACACATCCTGCATCCAGTACAGCCTTGTCTTGGCGTCGCCGGTGCCGTGGGAGATGTAATACGTATCGTAGGGCTGCCAGGCGGAAGCGGTCCCCGGAAACAGAACGACGAGCGCCAGCAGCACGCCTATAAATCGCAATCGCATGTTCTTCGGCATTCCTTCTACCTCTTCTCTGCAGCGCTAGATTGCCGTTACTTCACGCCGGAATGCGCCATCGTCTCCATGATCCGCCTCTGCGCCACCAGGAAGACGATCAGGTTCGGCAGGAACATCAGCAGCCCCGCCGCCGCTGCCATCCCCTGTCCGGCTACGGTATTGCCCGCGCTTGTCGCGCTCGCCAGCGTCATGATGTAATAGGGCAAAGTCTTCATCGCTTCATTCTGCATGAACAAGGTCGACGCGGAGGTATCGCCCCAGACGCCTTGAAAGGTGATGATCGAAATCGTGGCGATCGCCGGCATCGCCAGCGGAATGACGATGCGGACGAACGTCCGGACCTCGGACGCTCCGTCGATCTTGGCCGCCTCCAGCAAAGAATCCGGAATTTGATCGATGAACTGCTTGATCAGGAACACCGCGACAGGAGAGGCGACGACCGGCAAAATATGGCCGAAATACGTATTGTTCATATGCAGCCACCCGATGATCAAATAGCGCGGAATCGATACGGTCTCGGCAGCGTACATCAGCGCCAGCATGATGAGCGCCATGACGACCTTCTTCAAGCTGAACGCCAGCTTGGACAGCACGTACGCGGCCATGCAACTGGACAGGATGACGGCGACCATCGCCAACGCGGAAACAACGATGCTGTTATACAGGTAGCGAGAGAACGGGACAACCCTGGCGGCCGGCCGTGCAAACAGCTCGTAAAAATTCCCCAGCGTCGGTTCCTTGACCAGGAACGTCGGCGGAAACAGAAACAGTTCGTGAAAAGGCTTGAATGCATGATTGATAATGAACACGATCGGCAACGACATGAAAGCCGCAAGCAGCAGCAGGCCGATCAGAATTGCGGCCTCGAACAGCGTAAGGCGCCGAATTTGCCGGATGGTCCCCATGTCATTCACCTTCCTTCGTGCCGAAAAGCCGGTAGCTGATTTTCATCGCAAAATAAGAGAACAGCAGCAAAACCGCCGAAAGCATGGAGGCGTATCCGAGCTCGAAACGGATAAACGCATAGTCGTCGATATGGTTGAGGATCAAATGTCCGGCGTATTGCTTGGTGATCGGCACGCCGGTGAGCTGCACGGAGATCGCACCCGACTTGAGCGTGCCGACGATCGCCATGACCGCGCTGAACAGCATTTGCGGCTTCATCGACGGAATCGTAATGTAGTACACTTCCTGAAGCCGGCTCGCGATGCCGTCCATGCGCCCCGCTTCGTACAGCTCGCGGTTCACGGTGTCGAAGCCGGCGAGAATCGCCAGGAAGCCGACGCCGAAGCTCATCCAGATGGAGACGAAGATCATGACGTTCAGCAAATATTTGGGATCCTGCAGCCATAATACCGGAGTATGGACCAGCCCGTAGCGCATCAGAAAGCTGTTCAAATAGCCGACGTAATCGCCGCTGAATGCCGCTTTCCAGACGACGCCCAGCGCCACCCCTCCGGCGATCGACGGGGCATAGACCGCCAGGGTCACGATATCGCGGATGCTCTTCGGCAGTTGATAGATGAGCCACGCCAGCAAGAACGTCAACGCGTAGCCGATCGGACCGACGTAAAAGGCGAATTTGATCGTGTTGGGCAAAGTGTATTTCAGAAAGACGGAATCCTGGGTAAGCAGCGAAACATAATTTTGAAAGCCGGCAAAATGCGGAAAACGAAATGCGTCGTACGAGGTGAAGCTCATCAGGATGGCCATCAGCACCGGAAGCAGTATGAAGCCCATAAAACAGATCAGGAACGGCGCCATGAACAGATAGGACGTCCGTTGGCTCCACATCGTCTTGAACATCCGGGCGATCGGACCGACCGGAAGAAATCCCGGCGGAAGCGTTCTCCGGGCTGCGTTTGCCGATTCCGGTTTCATGGATGCGTCTCCCCCCAATCGAACGGCTCTGCGACTGCCGGGAATGCCAGCCGCTGATCCCCCTTGATGCCCATTTCCTGCTGTTTCCTCGCGAGCTCCCGCTCGATTGCCACATACGCCCGATCGAGCGAATCCTTCGGCGGAAACTTCTGCACCACCGTCCGGCTCCAGGCGAATTCCATTTCCCGGGACAGCATATACCCTCCCGGCAGGAGCGGCACGTTGCGAATCCAGCGGTTCTGTTCTTTGATCGCCGTCATGTCGGGGACCGGCCACGGCATCATGGCCATCGCCTGCATGTTGGCCGTGTTCCAGCGGTATTCCGGACCGTAGAACGATTCCATCGCGTTGCCGTACGCGTATTGAACGTCCGTCCTCGTCCACCATTCCAGAAACCGCCACGCCTGCTCCTTCTTGTCGCTCTTGTTCAGAATCATCGCGGCCGTCATCGTGTTCATCGCCCAGCGAGCTACCGTGCCGTCTTCCTGCCGGGTACCGGGCATCGGAGCGATTCCCCAATCCCCGATAATTTCGGGAGCGGCGTTGAGCAGTTGGATATAAGTATTGAAATCGGAAACGCCGATCGGCATCGTGCCCATCTTGAAGTGCTGGAAGAACGTCTCCACTTCCTGGGGCACATCGTACTTGCCGAACAAGTCGGTCCACTGGGCGAACGCCGCGTATCCTTTATCCGTATCGAACGCGGGGCTGCGACCGTCCGGCGTATAGAACTCCACGCCTTGCTGATAGAAGAAGGGGGCGAAATTTTTCGGATTGTACTGCGTCCCGTTCTCCTGCTTCGAGCTGTAGTAGAACTGCATGCCGTTCTCCTGCAATGTCGGGAGCAGCTTTCGCAAATCGTCCCACGTGTCCGGAACCGTCAGGTTCAATGTGTTCAGCACGCTCTTGCGGTAGAACAGCAGCGGATAGGACTGGGTTTCCGGCAGCGCATACACCCCGTCGCCATAGCCGAAAGAACGCATGGCCCCGGGATGGAAGCGGGATGCCGCTTCCTCATAGTCGGAAAATTGCGTCAAATCGACGGACGCTCCACGCATCGCGTAATCCACCGGCATTTCCTGCGCCACGCCGAGAGCGATATCCGGCTGATCGCCTCCCGCGTTGCTGAGGGTAAGCGCGGCGGCGTCCGGCAGGAAGTTGACGTTCACCTTGATGCCCGTCTGCGGCGTAAAGTTCTGATCGACCATCTCCTGCAGCAAGGATGCATAGTCGCGCCCCCTGCTGACCCACACTTCAATAGCCTCCTTGTCGTTCAAAGACCTGGCGTTGTAGTTGATATAGAAGGAGCGCGCAAAATTCAGGAGCGTATAAGGCACTTTGCCAAGTGCCGTCGCTTCCCGGAACGGCGTTGCAGCGGACGGCGTGCGGATAACGATAAAATCGATCGACATGCCTCCGTTGCGCAGCAGCTTATCCATCCAGGATCCGATCCGCATCTGAAGATCCCCGAACTTGCCCAGCTTGTTCGGAATTTGATCCACGTCCTGCATCAGGGATTCGACGATCGCCACCCCGATCTTGAGCGATTCGGCGGCATCCGTCCGGCTCTGATTCCGGCCGTTCAAATAATCCATCGTCAGCTTCATCTGATCCCGGATGCCGCCGAGCTGCGTTTCCAATTCGGGAAAATAGCTTTGGATATCCCAGGTGCGGTTCAAATCGACGCTGTTCGTACCGTAATCGCCCGTCAATTTGCGCAGCTGCTGTTCGATGTCGTGAAGATTCTCGATGACGTGCTGCAAATCCAGCACGACCGGGTACAGCGGCGCCAAATCCGTCACCAGACGAAGCGTGTGCTTGCCTTGTTCCAGATAGAACTGGAACGGTTCGCCCTCGGCGCTGCTCAGCGTATGAATTTCCAGCTTGCTGTTGTAGGAGAACGGATAATCCTTCAATTCCTGGAAAGGAGACTTCCCGTCGATCAGCACGGTGCGGAACACATTCGCCTTGCCGACAAAACCCTGAAAATACTTCACATCGATCTCGTACCAGCCGGAGGCGGGCGCTTCAAACGACCATTCCGCCCATTCCCCCGCATTTTTCCATCGTTGTCCGTCCAGGATATTGAACACCATGTAGCCGTGTCCTTCGGGAGACACATGCGGTTCGTTCTGGTTGCCCGTCTGCACGGACGGATGCGACTTCTGGTCGTATCTCTCCCCTTCTAGCTTCACATGCCACGAGGAGGCGCTCCCCCCGTCCGCCTTGCCTCCATTGGCCTGCCGATAATCCGCATAGCTTGGAATGGCTTCGGGGGCGATCAACCGGATGCCTCCCCAGGTCATCGACTCGTTCTTCGCGATGAAGCGGAGAGTATGGCTGCCCGATGTCAGATGTAACTGCAGCGGGACGGACGACACGGCGTAGTTCGTCAGTCTGGCTGTCAGCCATCCGCGATTTTCCACCTGCATGGAACGGATTTCGTTGCCCAGCGAATCTTTCTGAAAGGGAACGTCCTTGTCTTTCCAACGCTTCGCGAACTCGAAGTTTTTCGCTTCGGAAAACGGAAATCGCCCGTCGATCGTCAAGCCGTAAAAAATGGAGCTGCTGCTGTCTTTCTGGGTCGACAAGTACGTTGCCTCCAGCTCATACAGCCCGTCCTCCGGCACTTGGACCGTCCATTCCACCCATCCGGCGCCGTTCGCCCAAACCAGCGTCTCGCGATTCAATGCCGGATCGCGGGACGTCCTGACGTTCGCATCGGGGGAGGCGCCGGCATAGCCGGACAGATCCAGCTCCACGGGATCGCCCGCATACGGCCGCACATCTGGCGCCGCGACCCGCTTTGCGATTTCCGCATAATACGGAACGCCGTCTTCATCTCCGGGCCCGACATCCATCGCCGCAGCGCTGACAATAGGGAACGCTTCCCGGCTTTGCGTCAACGACCGGATGGCATAGCCGAGCAAGATGACGGCCAACAGGGCCGAATAAATCATCCACTTTCGAGACTTCATCCTGTACCTCCGCTGTTAGAAAATTCCGAGATTGCCGCCGGTTTCCGCATCGAAGAAATGAGCTTTGTCCATGCGAAAGCCGATATCGATCTTGTCCGTGACATGGAAGCGGGAACCCGGCTCAATGACTCTGGCAATGAGGCGTATGTCTCCCAGGCTCAAGTACAGAAAGGAATCCGCGCCCATCAATTCGATGATGTCGATCGTCGCATCAAACCGGGGCTCGCCCGGCAGCGCGCGCGCCGGCTCTGCCACGACATGCTCGGGACGGATGCCCATGACCACCCGGCCTGACCTGCCCGAAGCCAGGAAAGCCTCGTAAACGTCCGGTATGGGAAGGCGCAACCGTTTGTTGCGGAAATAACGCGCACCCTCCTCCTCCACAATGGCGCCTTCGACGAAGTTCATCGCGGGCGAACCGATGAAGCCGGCCACAAACAGATTGGCCGGATGTCCGTATATCCGCTCCGGCGTATCCGCCTGCTGGATGACGCCGTCCTTCATGACGACGATGCGCGAGCCCATCGTCATCGCCTCGGTCTGGTCATGCGTCACATAGACGGTCGTCGTGCGCAGCTCCTGATGGAGCCGGATGAGCTCGGCCCGCGTCTGCGTCCTCAGCTTGGCGTCCAGATTGGACAGCGGTTCGTCCATCAGAAACACCTCGGGCTCGCGGACGATCGCCCGGCCGAGGGCGACGCGCTGCTTCTGCCCGCCGGACAGCTGGCTCGGCTTCTTGTGCAGCAGACCGGATATTTCAAGAATTCTGGCCGCCTTCTTCACCCGAAGCTCCACCTCGTGCTTGGCCGTCTTCCGCAGCTTCAAGCCGAGCGCCATGTTCTCGTAGACCGACAGGTTCGGATACAGCGCATAGTTCTGGAACACCATCGCGATGTCCCGGTCCTTGGGCGATACGTAGTTGATGAACCGGTCCCCGAGATAGATCTCGCCTTCCGAAATGTCCTCGAGGCCCGACAGCATGCGCAGCGTTGTCGTTTTGCCGCAGCCGGAAGGCCCGACCAGGACAACGAATTCCCCGTCCTCTATTTCCAGATGGAAATCGACGACGGCGGGCTTTCTCTCGGAACGGTACTGCTTGCTGACATGATGGAACGAGACGTGCGCCATGGACGATAACCCCTTTTCTGGAATATTCTCCTTATCATAGACGTTATAAGAGCGCGCTGAAGAAGCTTGCGAACGTCGCAAACCTGCACAGCGGCGGATGCCGGGTATGAACGGACGGCGGCGGGCCCCGCCCGTTACTTGTATTGGTTATAGGCCGACTTCAGTTCCTGTACGATCCTGACGTAATCGGAAGACGACGTCAACGCCGAGACGTAACGGTCCCAATCCTCTTCGGTCAGCACGCCCATGACGAATTTCACCTTGTTGCGTTCGAGATCCCGGGTCAGATCCCCCCACTTGTCCACGAGCGACGGCGAATACAAATTGAAGGCGGGATTCGAATAGGTCGATTTCAACTGCGAATCGTCGAATACTTCCTTATACCAATTCAACCTGCCAGGGTCGGCATCCCAGAGCAGGTAGTTATCCGCTCCCGTATACGTACCGTCATTCCACGTGTACGCTTCAATGCCTTCGCTCTTGTACTTGTCATTGCGCACGATCCCGCCGTTCTTCACCTCGTAATGCACGCCTTCGACGCCGTACATCGCCAGCTTCTGGTAGGCGGGCGACGAAGTAAAGTCGATCAGTTGCAGCAAATGCGGGATGTCCGATTCCGGGACGCGCGAACTGATCATCAGGTTCGTCCAGGAACCCGTCGCCATGCTCGTCGCATAGCCTCTGGGACCTTCCAGCACTTTGAGCGTCAGCACGTCCGCTCCCGGCGCGTGCGCCTTCAGCTCCTCCAGCCAATCCGGAATCGTGAACATGTGCGTGTTGGCCGCCACCGCCGCATAATGGCCCATCTTGAACAGATCGGTCTCGCTGCCTTCCACGATCGGAAACTCGGGGTGAATGGCGCCGGCGTCGTACAGCTGCTTGAGCCACCGCAAATAGATTTTGAAATCCGGCATGAATTCGCGAAACCGGAAATTCCCTTCGCCGTCCACTTCCCAGTTCTGAATACCGGTAATCGCATTGGCGATCACGTCGGAGCTGGACGTCGACTTCATGGCCAATCCGTACATGCCGGGAGGATCGCTGAGCGCAAGAAGCGTGTCCGTCAGTTCCTCCCATGTCGTCGGCGCGGAGAGCCCAGCCCGATCGAGCAGATCCTTGCGGATGTGCACCGTCGTAAAGATCGGAGGATTCGGGTGCCGGGGAATGCCCCATATTTTCCCGTTGTACACCATGTTGTCCCAGATCGCGGACGGATACGCGGCAAGATTCGGGTACTTCTTCAGATTGTCTCCCGTCAAATACGGGGTCAAGTCGTGAAATACGCCGGCTTGAATCGCTTCGTTCGCGGCCGTCTCATAGATCGGGTTGCTGGTCGGCACTTGGGTGATGTCGGCCAAATCCCCGGTATTGAGCGCCACGCTCAGCCGTTCCTTGTATCCGGCCAGCGGCACCCACTGCCAGCTGACTTTCGTGTTCGTCTCCTGCTCGATGCGCTGCCCGACCGCGTCCCCGCCCGGCGGCGGCGCGCCATAAGCGATATTCATCCAGGATACCTCAAGCGGTGGAGCGTCGCTGGCCGACGGATCGGACGACGGCGCGCAAGCGCCGAGCGCAACGACGGCGGACATGAACAGCAGGGCGAAGCATTTGCGGAATGCGCTGACTGGGACCATGATGAGCACCCTCCCGGCGGATTCGGCTGCCGGGAACCGCGTGCATCGTCGGCTCCCGGCGAACTCGCCTTGTATAGTATCGTAAATCGAGATGACGGTCAGGGCTATGGCGCTTTGCGTACTTTCATGCCGTTTTGAACACCAATTGACGCGGTTGCCGCCTTGACCGCCCTTATTCATAGTATAATGGATACAAGACATGAAATCGCTTACCTTCTCTAGGAGGCCCCCGGCATGCCGGTAAAAATGACGATTTTTCGCAGATTGATCGTAATGCTGGCGCTGCTCATCGTGCCGATTCTCGCGCTGTATATGTATTCCTATCAGGTAAGCGTCGACGTCGTGCGCAACGAAGTCAAGGAGTCGAACCTGCAGCACTTGTCGTTCCTGCTGAAGCAAGCGGAAATGACTGTGGATCAGCTGACGCTCGCAGCGAACACGATCGGGCGCTTCCAGGTGGTCGACGATTTGATCCATATCAATGAGAAATCTAGCAACTACGAGAAGGTCGAAATCAAGCAGGACATCATCGAGAAGCTGCGGCTGTCCGGGGCCTCCAGCAACTGGACGAACCAGTTCACCGTCTATGCTCCGTCGGCCGGTACGGGGGTGACGACGCTGAATGCGGCAAATTACGAATCCATGTTCGCGGACGACGCCATCACAAAGGAATGGAAGTATCGCGAAACGTCCGAGAACGACATGCCCGTCGAGCAGTTCGTCAGACATACCGTCTATCCTGGCTCGCGGCTGATCGTCGAAGTCAGCTTCACCGCGGACAACATCCGCAACATGCTCGACCAGATCAAGCTGAAGGGCAAGAACGATCCGTTCTTGTACCATCCGGGGGATCGTCCGATCCTGAACCGAACGGCGAACGGGCCGCTGGTCGCTGGCGTGGTCGACTATTTGAACAGTTGGACCGCGGAAGAGAGGGACAAGGAGAGCGGTACCGAATACGTCCGGCTTCAAGGCCGTCAATATATGGTCAATTACGTCAAATCCGAGACGCTCAATTGGGTGCTGGTCGATTACGTCCCGCTGGCATACCGGCTCAGTCCGATCAAGAACAGCTCGCTGCTCTTCTATGCCTGCATCGGTATGCTGCTGGCCATGAGCGTGGCGTTTGCCTTGCTGCTGTACCGCAACGTGCAGATGCCGGTGTCGCAGCTGCTGCATGGCGTTCGCAACATGGAACGCGGCCAGTTCTCCGTCCGGCTGTCCTACAAGCGCAAGAACGAATTCAGCTACCTGTTCCATCGATTCAATCAGATGGCCTCCCAGATCGAACAGCTGATCGAGAACGTGTTCGCCGAGCGGCTCCGCTCGAAGGAGGCGACGCTGAAGCAGCTGCAGTCCCAGATCAATCCGCATTTTCTGTACAATTCGCTGGCATTCATCAAGAGCATGACGGAGCTCGGCGAGAAAGAGGCGGTCATCGCGATGACGCTGAACTTAAGCCGGTACTACCGCTATACGACGCGCGTGGAAAATCAGGAAGCGACGCTCGGCGAGGAAGTCGAGCTCGTGCGCAACTACTTGACCATCCAGAACCTGCAGATGCAGCGCTTCGAATTCGAACTCGACATCCCGGACGACATGCTGGAGATCCGGATGCCGCTGCTGCTGCTGCAGCCGCTCGCGGAGAATGCGATCGAACACGGACTCGAGCCGCGGATGGAGTGGGGGCTGCTGCGGATTGCCGGAGAGCGGGACGGCGCGAACAATCGACTGATCGTGGAAGACAACGGCGTCGGCATGACGGACGAACAATTGACGGAGCTGCGCCGGCGGCTGGACACGCCACTGGAACAGGAGACGGGATGCGGATTATGGAATGTACACCAACGACTGAAATACCGGTTCGGCCCGGATGCGGGAGTCGATCTGTCGCCCTCCCCGCTTGGCGGGCTGCGCGCGACTATAAAATGGGAAATAATGGACGGAAAGGAGGGTTCTCATCATGCACCAAGTGCTGATCGTTGACGACCATCCCCATCAGGTGGACAGCATGGCGCATACGCTGCCATGGAGCGAAATGGGCGTTGACCCGGTCCACAAAGCTTACTCTGCCTTAGAGGCACTGCAGACGCTTGATACCCATCCGGTGGACCTCGTCATTACCGACATCCGCATGCCCGCCATGTCGGGACTTGAGCTCATCCGCGAAATCCGCAAGCGCTGGAAGGACATCAAGATCATCCTGATGTCCGGTTACGCCGATTTCGAATACGCCAAGGAGGCGTTGCAGCAGGACGTCGAGGACTACTTGCTGAAGCCGGTACCGAACGACGAGTTGATCCGGTCGATTCGCGGCGTCCTCGACAAGAAGGCGGCCGAGTGGCAAGCCGTCGTGTCCAGCCAACGCGTATTGCAGACGTTCCGCCAGCATCTGCCCTCGCTGCGGATGGCCTTGCTGCTGGAACTGCTGCAAGGCCGCCGCTGGCCGGAAAACTCGCTGAAGGAAAAACTCGACATGTACGGGATTCCTTTCTCCGTGCGGGAGAAGGCTGCGCTCGTGCTCGTCCGGCTGGAAGACCCCCCGGCCGATTACGACGATCGCAGCGTATCTCTGCTGGAATACGCGATCGCCAACATCGCCGAAGAGCTGATGCGCGGCGATTTCCGCATCTGGTACTGCCGGGACGAATACGGCTACCTGGCTCTTCTCGCCTGTCCGGACGAGCGGACGCGCGGCGCATCCGACGCAGAGCGGCAGCGCGCGCTGGAACAAAGCGCGGCGCTGCTGCAGCATTACGTCGGCATCTATCTGAAAGGCAGCGTCTCTACGCTGGTCAGCGATTGGTTCGAATTCCCCGACTCCGTCGCCGATCGCTATCAGCATTGCCTGTTCGCGTTCCGTCAGCGCATCGGGAACGAGCGGGCGTTCTTTATGACGCTGGGTGATGCGGACGAAGACCGGCAAGCGGCTTTTCTGTCCAGTCTCTACGAGCAGCCGACGCTGAAGCAGGTCATCGAAGCCGGGCAATGGAACGAACTGCGCGCGAAGCTGGAGCGGATTTTCGAGGAGCTGCTGCAAGAGGAGTTTCAGTCCGAAGAGCACATTCTGGAGGCATACCTTGAAGTCTGCGGCATGCTCGCGTACATTGCGCACAAAAATCGCAGACGGCTGGCCGAGCTGATCGGGGACGAATACGAGAAGATCGCCGGCGGCATGCCATTCAAGACCGTCAAGCCGCTGCGGGAATGGACGTTCCGCATTGTGGATCGGTTATCCGAACTGATCGACCGGGAACGCCAGCACTCCCGCGCCGCCATCGTCTTGCAGGTGAACGAATTCGTGGCCAGCAACCTGAGTAAGGACGTATCGATCCAAACGGTGGCCCAGCACGTGTTTCTTCATCCGTCCTACTTGTCCCGCGTCTACAAGACAGAATCCGGCGAGAGCTTCAGCGATTACGTACTGCGCGTGCGGATGGAGAAAGCCGTCGCCTTGCTCAAAAACAAGGGGATGAAAGTGTACGATATTTCGAGCGAGCTCGGGTACAGCCAGACACAGCACTTCATCAAGATGTTCAAAAAGCAGTTCGGCCTGACGCCTCAGGAGTACCGGGAACGCATGCTCTGAAAGCTGCCGGGTAGCTCCCGCGAATGGAGATTATACTCATTCCGTAACCTTTCGAGCTGCAAATCGTCTATTCATTGACTATCGTTCTACATACGAGGAGGTAGCACATGAAACGCAAAGCTTTACGCAAGCCGGCTTTAGCCGGAGCCTCTGCCGTACTGGCAGCAGCGCTGACATGCGGCGTTCCCGCCGTCGTTGCATCCGCGCCGCCGGCGCCGGTCGGGCCTTGGGGCGAATCGTCCACTGCCCCAACCACTTCATGGCCTGCAGCGCTGGCCGACGTATCCGCGTACTTCCAAGATTACAGCGTTGCTTTCCCTTCCGCGCCGGTTATTGTCAACGAGAGAATGATGGTGCAAGGCGCGGTCTTGCTGCAAGGGCTCGGATATGAGATCGATTGGGATGCCGGAAATGGCAAGCTGACTGCGACACGGGATGGCAAACTATTATTCGTATTCGAAGCGGGTCGCTTGGAGGCGGAAATCGGCGGCATGACCGTTCCGGACTTGCCCGCAGCGCCGTTCGTCCGCGACGATCAGCTGTGGATCCCGCTGCGCGTAACGCTGGAATCTCTCGGCATGACGGTCGAATGGGACCCGGTGAACCGCATGGCCGTCGTGAAGGACCCGCAAGCGCTGCCGAAGTTCAGCGTCGCGGTCAAGGCCGCCGACCAGAGCGCGGCAGGACAACCAACCGAGCTGGAAGCCGCTTTGAAGGAAGCGCTGGAAGCCAACGCGAGCATCGACTTGATTTCCCCTGAGCATTACCGGGACAAGATCAACCTGATGATCGCCGCCGGCGATTTGAAGTCGCTCATGCTGATCCCGAATATCGGTCAATTCCCGGACAGCCTTATCCCGAGCATCGCGACGGACCTGACCGATCTGCTGGACGATTATCCGCGACTGAAAGAACTGGCAACGCAATCCGTGCTCGGCGGCTACACGTCCGACGGCCGCGTTTACGGTATCCCGCTCCCTCAGGACCCGCACGATGCGCCGTTTCCCGCCGTCAGGCAAGACTGGCTGAATGTGCTCAACCTTGCCCAGCCGAAGACGATGGACGAGATGTTCGAAGTGTTCAAAGCTTTCACCCATCACGACCCGGACGGCAACGGCAAGCACGATACCTACGGCATGACTGGATACACGACAGCCGCCGGACTAGGTTCGTTTGCCTGGGTGGAGCAAGCGTACACCGGCAGTCCCGAGCGTTTCTCGGTCCAGAACGGCCAAGTGGTGGACCATGCGGTCGGCGAGCAAGAAACCAAAGCGTTGCAGTGGCTGGCCCGAGCGTATGAGGAAGGGCTGATCGACAAGGAATTCGCGGTCATGACCATCGATCAGGCATCGAACAGGCTGCGAGGCAACCACGCCGGCGTCGCCTCGCTAAGTTTGGCAGAAGCTGCATCGCTGTCCTCAGGCAGCGTGGATTGGACGCCGCTGTCCGGCTTGAAGGCAGACGCTTCCAGCGCTCCGATTGCGCCGTGGGCAACGCAAGACGCCGGAACGTATATCGTGACGAAGATGTCCAAAGTCGAACCGAAACGCATCCTGGCGTGGTTGGAACGGGGTATCGAGATGTCCGAAGATAGGAAATGGGAAGAGGTTGAGGCGCCGGGAAGCACGCTCACCTCGTCGGATCGCTCCGCCCTGCGCAGCCTGTTCGGCTCCTCCGATCTGCAACAGGACGTCAGCGGTTTGCCCAACCTTTCCGACACCGAGCGGGACGCTTATACGGCGGCAATCAAAACGTGGCAAGGGACTTCTTACGAAGGCACGAACGTTCCCGGCAGCGACCGCCTATGGAGCAGCGGCCAATATGCGGACTTGAACAGCAAGCTGATCCAGATGAAGATCAAAGTCATCATGGGAGCGGCAACGATCGAGGAGTGGAACGGATACGTGAAAGAACTCGTCACATCTGACGATTACAAACAGATGATGGCGGAACTGAACGGGTTGGTTGTAGAATAGTCTCTCTCATCCCATTCCACATCAAAACGGTTCGGATGCGCGCATCCGAACCGTTTTGATTACGCCCTCCTATCCATTACACTAAGCCTGAAAATAGCTAGTTATTTGCGATTCCATACATGTTCAATTCACCGTCAGATCGTCAAAGCTGACAAAAGATCCGTCGGACTTCAATCCGATCTCCCCCGACACGAAAACCGAATCTGTAGCAGTCGAGGTAGCAGTTATGGTACCGTCGTTCAAGGTGAAGGCCAAATTGTTTCCGTTCGCGACAATTTTGAAGAATATGCTGTCCCCGGTCGGCGGATCGTACGTGACGGTCGTTCCGATCTGCGTGAATACGTTGTTGACGCACTTGTAGATCGTCATCACATTCGAGTTGTACCCGATATTGGCTTGATAATAATTGCTCTGGTCCTGGTAGCGGAAAAGGATGGCGGCATCGCCTTGTGCAGTCCCGAGAAATCTCAGGTTGCCGGTATAGGTGAAGTTGCCGAAATCTTCTTCGGTGTAATGGGTCAGCCCGACCAGCGGCGTACCCGGCAGCGATACCGGGAAATTCAGCTCGAAGCCGTATTGGGTCGTCCCATATACGTTCCAGCCGCCCATGTACGCGCTCCAGCCTTGCGCCTGATTGTCGTCGAAATTTTCCATGTAGCCCGACGGCTCCCACACTTCGACAGAATCGAAGTCGGCTTTGGAAGACGCAACCTTAAGGCCGATTTTGCCCGTATCGAACGTAGAGTCGATAGCCGATGACACCTTCACGTTCACTCCGTCATCCACCGTGAACGTCAGCGCATCGCCGATCGCCGTAATCGTATAGTTCACATCGCTGTTGATCGGAGCCGTATACGGCACTTGCTTGCCGATCATTGTAAATGTATTGTTGCTGGCCGTATAGCGGTAGATCGTCATGAACGGCGAGCCTCCGCCGCGGCTGATATGCGCCTGATAGAATCCGCCCGTCCCCGGCGTCGTATCGTAACGGAACACGATATCCGTGTCCAAAGCTTGGGCGGGATCCGTATATTTCAGGGTTCCCTTGTACACGAAGTCGGCGAAGTCCGCCCCGTTGTAGTAAGACATCGCATTGCCGTTGCCGTCCATGTTGGCGCGATAGGCACCGCCGACAAATGTGAACGTGCCGAAATTCGTCACCCAATCGGGCGCCGTGCCGGCGTTGAAATCCTGTGCATAGACCGGCGTGGCCGCCGGAGGTGCAGGAGGCGCGCTCCCCGCCGAAGTGATCGTATAGATGGGCCGGATCTGCCCGTTTCGCGTCGTGATTGCATTGTCGACCACACTGTAATTCGGATAGGTGAAATCGATGATGCCTTCCACGGAGGCAGTGCCGCCGTACGCCGCAAGAATTGAAGCGCCGCCTCCCGTAATCTGCAGCGAACGTCCGCTCACGATATTCCACGTTCCCGTTACCCCGGCAATTGGCGCGATCGCCGCAAGCGCAGGCGTCTGGGTTTGCAGCGCCGTCATGCTTGTGCTGATGCCGATCGTTACGGGATCCATATTGACTCTCCCCACTTCAACGAGAACGCGCGCCGTCCGCTCGTTCAAGGACGCGGTAACGACCGTTGCACCGACCGCGACAGGCGTAATGATCCCCGACGCCGATACCGTGGCTGCCGCCGGATTGGAAGAAGTATAGGTCACGGTTGAGGTGACATCCGTCTCCACGATGTTCTTGTCTACGGCGTGAACGTTAAGCGCATGCGTACCGCTGACCGTATCGAATCTGACGTAACCGTCGCTGTTCGTAAACCAGATATCGCGGACAATGTTGGCCGACGTTTCGTTCACATTCACGGCCAACAGGGCTTTGCTGCCCATGTAGGACGCCTCGATGGATACGGCTCCGTCGTTCACGCCCGTGATCAGCCCGGTTGAAGCGTTAACCGTCGCAATGTTGGTCCCCTTGGACATCCACGTGGCCGAACTCGCGCCAAGCGGAGCAGTCGAACCGTCCTTACGCACAATCGTCAGCGTCGACGGAGTGAATGCCGCTCCCTTGTTCACCGATTGCTGCGGCGTGCTGAATTCGATGCGGTCAAACGTGTTCGCGGCCACAACTTGAACCGTCTTGGTCGTCGTTTTGCCCCCGGCGGCAGCCGTGATCGTCGCCGTGCCGACGCCGACGCCGGTTACCTTGCCGGTGCTGTCGACCGTGGCCACAGCCGCATTGCTGGTGCTGTAGCTGACAGAATAATTCACGGCCAAGTCGAAGTTGTCGATTGTCATGATGTCCGGATCCAACTGGAACGTGGCTGCTGCCGGATTGGGCGGCGCGGGCGACGCGGGAACAAGTATCACCGGCTTCGGATAACGGGTAAGACTGTCAAACTGATGGATGAGTTCTCCACCATGCGGTATCGGACGATACATTTGCAAAGCGGCTCGAGTCCCCAAATAGAACACATAAGTTCTTGTAGACGCCAATGCGGGCATCGTGAGCGTATTGCCGGTCACGGTATACTCAGTATCGCTTGGAACTTCATATACTGTGCCGTTGTTGGGAAAATTGATCGTTCTGGCGCCGCTTCCGCCAGGAATGGTTAAGGCCAGGAAGTGACTGTTCGCGCTGACGAAGGAATTATCGGTATTGTAGATGGATACGCCGGCATCTGCCGCGATCCCACGCAAAATCGCGGGCGTCAGCAGACTGATATCGTCCGAGAAATAGGACATCCACGTCCCCTTGTTCGATTTGATCGCTGTTATTTTTCCGTCGGGCGCGCTGCTCAGCGTGGTGTCTCCGCTGCCGGCCACGGCGAACATATGCGGTCTGGCTGCGTTCGTGAACGAGGTGAACAACTGATTCACGTTCGACACCTGGGTCAGATTGCCGATCGGATCGACAAGGCCTTGTCCATAGCTGACTTGCGGAGAGTTGATACTTGAGCTCGCCAGCCTCAGATCAAGCCCGGTCACCGCGTTCGAAGCTGTGTAGGACGCGGTTCCCGTATCAAGATCGATCAAGCCCGGCGTCTTGATCCATACCAACGCCTTGCCCCCCGTCTTCAGATTGCTCAACGCCGTGCGCTGGGCGGAAGTGAGCGCGTAGGCGTTCGCAAAAATATACATTTTGTATCCTCCGGCCAATCCGTCCACGACATCGTCGATCGAAATGACGTCGACCGGCGCGCCGATTTTGCCCAGATGCGTGCGGAAATAGCCCAAATCCTCGTTGAAGCTGTATCGGTTATCCATGGTCGCCGCTCCCGGCGTCTGATAAAACTGGCTTGTCTCGTCCAATACGAGCGCAATCTCGGTCGTATCCGCCTGCGCGATGACGTTGGCGGCTTCGGCCAATTGCTGCATCAGCGCCAGCTCGTATGCCAGCCCCGGCGTGCTGGTCTGGCCCGTGCCATAGTTGTCGTACCACCACAGTCCAACCCGCTTCGTCAACGCTGTCATGAAGTTTTTCCACAGCAGCGCCTTACTGTCGCTGAAGTCATAGACGTACTGATATCCGTCGTCGATCGGCGTGGAGTCGGCATAAGTCGGGCTATCGTCTTCGCCAAACCACAGCTTGTTATGTTTCTTGGCCGAATCCGCAAAGCCGTGCCACCCCGAATAACCATCCAAAGTCCGATGATGATAGGCATACGGAGCCGCCAGAAAATCATAGGCATTCGAATTCAGCAGCTTATCGAACGCGAGACTGCCGGAAATATTGCCGCGATAGGCCGTTTCCATCGTGTAACCGTAAGGAATGCCGACAAGTCGGGTGTCGTTGGTCTCATCCTTTACCACGGAACATAAATATTCGATGGCTTGCACGACCATTTCCGAGTCGTAGGTCATGAAATCGATGACATCCTGGTGCAGGGCCGGATCGAGAAACGGCCCCGTGGTGACGCTGGCCGGAATCACGGCCGTATCCAGCGTCAGCGTCGGCTCGTTCCAGGCCGTTCGGATCGCCGCATCCGTCCCGTATTTGGCTTTCAGCCAATTGCGGAAGCCTATCTGGTTTCCGAGACTGCGGTCGAAATCCGGGGTAGGACTTGCGAACAGATTGGCGTCGATCCACTCGCCGGTGCCTCCGGCCGTCAGCATGTAGCCGAGAATCCGATCGCGGTATTTGCTGTAATTGAAGTCCCGAACAATTTCCCGAACTTTGAGTCCGGCCATCTGCCGCCACTTCAGCGAGCCCATGGATGCCGTGATTTTGAATGTAGCGTCGGTGTTCGCTTCGTTGTCCGCATTAGGAACAAATCCGAAATCGGTCGGGCTTTGCACCCAAATGGACATGACGAAATAAGCCTTGGGGTCTTTGGCCAAAATCTCGTCAAGCACGGGCGTCCAGTCCTCGAGGGTTTCATAGCCGGAGGCTCGAGGTTGATAGATATGAATGCCCGCATATTTCGCGCCTTCTTCATAGCTCGGATAGGGCTGGAAATCCGGCGTGTCCGGTGCAAACTTCCATTGCGTGAACATGGTCGCCGGCGTCCTTTCCCCGTTTATGTATAAGGCCGGCGCGCTACTGGACGAATTGACTTCGACGGTATTCAGCCGCAAGTTCGGTTGATCGAGCACCGATGCTTCCGCCTTCGGCGGCGACAATGGAACCAACCCGGCTGCCAGCAGCAAACTCAACAACGCAACCCAACATTTAACGTACATCCTTCTTGACATAATCTTTCCCTCCTTTTTTTTCAGAGAGCGGGCATCTCTTGCCCATTGTCGAACAGATCGGCAAGTTGGAAGCGCTCTCAGTTGACTCCGGTTTCCAGCAGAAGCTCAGTCGAATCGTGCGTCCATGCGCTATTTCCTACTACGGCAACGGTACAGGACCGAACATCGGCAGGGGAATTCCTTTCGCATCTTTCACGTTTATCGTCGGATTCAAACCGGCTCCATGCCATAACTGACAGCCAGGCGGGACACCCCGCTCAAATCGCAGCAGCACGGCCAAACCGTCGTCCGCAAGGCTCGCCCAGAGCGGCAGCCTGTGACCGTCGGCGGTTTCAACATGAAAACCGTGCATCTTCCCCGCATCGACGAGCCTGTCGTTGACTTGCGAAAGTTCGAGACGCAGCTCCTTCCTGTCACCGCTCCATGCCAGGCTGCGCAAACGCGGCCCCGGCTCGGCAACTCTCATGCCGTAAGCCAGCTCCAGCGCACGCCACGCCATCCGGCGCCCGACCTCGCGAAGCGAAGCGGCATTCAGATGAATAATATCGGACAAATAACCGTCCAGAGTCGGCACCATCGCAGCGGCTTCCAGCGAATCCTCCAATGCCAGCTGATCATGCTGGATTCGGTTCCACCCCCTTTCGTCCGCGTCCATCGAATAGAATACCGAGAGCTGCGCGTAAATAAACGGCAGTACGGGATCGTCCATGTCTTTACGCACGCTGTTAACCCAGGAGAGCATCCGGTTCCGGTATAAGGGCGCATTGTCCACGCTCGCTTCGGCTTCGCCCTGATACCAGAGCATGCCCTTCACTTTGCCTCCCAATTTCCTGAACTTGCGGATCATCGAACCATAGAGGGAACGGCCGCCCTCCTCGATCTTGGCTGCATCCCACTGCGCCATGTAAGTGCCTCCGTCAGCACACATGATCAACCCGACAGGCACGCCCGTATGGCGATAAAGCTCTTTGGCAAACGGAATGCCGAGTCCTGCCCCGTAAGAGCGGTCACGTCTCTGGTCTTTCGCCGCTTGCTCCCTTTCCTCCGCGGAAACCCGCCAGTGTACCTCATCCAGCGATTCGTTGGGCCAACATAATGGATCCCTGGCAATTCCCCAGGTGTCCCCCATATAGAAGCAGCTGATGCCGGCCTGCGGCGAATCCGCATCGGCCAATTTACCGCAGCCTTCCATGTTGGATTGGCCCGCCAGCAGCCACAGATCGCCGACATAGACCGGATCGATCGTGCGCCTCGTGACGACAGCTTTCGATTCGGTGACGATTCGAATCTCCAGACAGTGCTGCCCCGCCGGTACATCAACAAACGCCCCGCGAAAAACAGCGTCGCTGATCATTCCTGTTTCCATCCATCCTGAGGCATGCCCGGCCAGGTCCAGTCGGATCTCTACCTTGAATGGACAGAGTTCATCAAGCTCAATCTCGAACGGAATGTCCGCCAGTCCCGCCTCATTCCGCTGATAGACCCTGTGCGCTTCGGGTCCCCGGATTTCCATCCTGTTCACCTCAATTATCGATCACAATATCCTTCCCCGTCTCACAAGATACAACGATCGCATCGGCAACTTCTATGCCATGAACCGCATCTTCGAAGGAAATGACGGATGGCGCCGCGCCTTGCGCGATACAGCGGCAGATGTATGTCAACTGCTCGCGCAGGCTGCCGACGGTTTGGCCATGAAGCTTCACGTGAATATTCATGTCGGGCGTATGTCTTCCCCTGTCGTTCCA
Organism: Bacillota bacterium; assembly: GCA_023391635.1. Classification (GTDB taxonomy): domain Bacteria; phylum Bacillota; class Bacilli; order Paenibacillales; family Paenibacillaceae; genus Cohnella. The sequence continues at coordinate 27,459 of JAEWAQ010000006.1, forward strand.
AATGTGCAGGCCTGCTTGGCTCGTTTCGAAATGCGCGGTTCCGCTGCGGCCGATGACTTCGATGGCATCGGCGATTTCAATGCGGGCGGCGTCCGGCGTCAGCCAGTTGCTGTGCAGCACGGCGATCGTACCGTTCGCGAATTCCAGATTCGCCCACAGCACCTCCGGAGAAGCCGATCCGGACAGCGATTTGCCGTACGCTCTCACCTTGGCGACCCGGCACCCCGCATACCAGATGGCCAGATCGATGTCGTGGATCATCAGTTCATATACCGTATGCGTTCGTTGGAAGGTATCGAATAAATAGCGTTCCCTTGAACGCTTCATGTACATGCTGACCGGAACGCCGACTTCATCCGTCAAAGTAGCCGTTTTAATTGCCGCGTAGCGCGGATCGAAGCGGAGCAGGTGCCCCGGCAGCAGCAGCTTGCCGCTTGCCTTCGCTGCTTCCAACATCTGCCGCGCTTCCGAAGGCTTCGTCGTCACCGGCTTCTCTACGAGAACATGCTTGCCTGCGTGAAGTGCTTTCAAGGTCGGTTCAAGATGCTGATCCTCGAAGGTGACGACGCTGATCAGGTCGATATCCTCCTGCGCCATCATTTCATCCGCATCGCGATAAGTCCGCCGGACGCCATATTCGTCCTTTGCCTTGTTCAGCCTCTCCTGCGAACGATCGCATACCGCGACCACTTCCGCTTGGCTAAGGGAGTTGAATGCCTCAAGATAGCACATTCCCCATCTTCCCAAGCCGAGGATTCCCACTTTAACGCTATCCATTCTCGCTCGCTCCTTCTACAAATTCGGCGGAACATCCAATCGTTCGAAACATTCGTGCGCCTTTCCGATATGCCTCCATGCTTCGTTAAGCAGGAACATGCCGTGTCCGGGAAAGAGGCTGTCAATTCGCAGCCGGTGAAGCTTGGCAGCGGTCTCGGCATACTCGGGAATGATGCAGTCCCATACATATTGGATAACGACCTTGCCTCCCGGAAAAATCGCATCGCCGCCGAACAACAGCTTACGGCCGTCCCGTTCGATCAGAAACGAAATATGTCCGCGCGCATGACCGGGCGTATCCAAAACCCTGATCCTGAAATGCCCTACGTCAACTTCGTCGTTCTCCCTTATGCCCCTTGCAACCGGACAAGCAGAAAATGCGTAATCGCTCGGGTAAACCCCTGCCCGGATCGCCGCCGGAACGCTGAACTTCTCCAAATCCCCTTCGGCAAGCCAACGTGCCACATCGTTCGAAGCAACGACCTGAACACCATACTTCCGCTCGAAGAATGCCGCCCCTGCCGCATGATCGGCATGCCCGTGCGTAAGCAGCAAATACTTGATCTTCGCCGGATTCACGCCGATGCTTTCGATATTCGCTGCAATCCGTTCCGGATTCATGCCTCCGCCTGCATCGACCAAGGCATACTCGCCGCCTCCATCCAGCAAGTATACGTTGCAATCCATCGAATCGCTGAGCTGGGCGCCATACTTCCCGCTGCCGACCAAGTAAATCCCTTCGATCAGCTTAATCATTCGGGATGTAGGCGATGCATTCAATTTCGACTCTCATGCCCGGAGGGAATTTGACAATCTCGAACGTGCTGCGGGCTGGCGGCGCCTCGTCGAAAAATTGGCTGTATGCGCGGTTATACGACTGGAAATCGTTCAATTCGTCTATAAAGGCCGTAACTTTCACGACATGCTCCAACGAAGTGCCCGCGGCGCGCAAAATCTCTTGGAGATATTCCAGTACAAGGCGCGTCTGTCGCTCCATATCTCCCGGGTACATCACCTCGCCCGTCGCCAGATCGAATGGGCACGTCCCCGCTGCATAGACCATGTCGCCCAGCTTTACCGCTTGGGAATATGCGCCGCTTGGCTTCGGCGCTTTATCCGTATAAATGATTTCTTTTCTCACCGCTTGTTCACTCCTCCTGACGGCCCCCTGTAACTGCAAGCCAATTGGTAGTAAAATTCGGCCGCCTGCGCAACTTCGGCCACCGGTACCCATTCTTCGGCAGAATGCGCCTGCTCGATCGAACCGGGTCCGAACACGATGGCAGCGATGCCTTTCCACGCCTGCAGCTTGCTGGCATTGCTGCCATACGTTACGCCCCGCAGCGTCGAATCCGTGCCGAGCCGTTCGGCCACGCGCTGCGCGGCCTGTACGATCGCAGCGTCCTGCGGCGTGTCCAGCGCGGGATCGAGCAACAGCGGTTCGACGCTCAGCTTCGCATCGCCAAGTTCGGCCCGCAACCCTCGCTCGAACGCGTTCAGTACCGCTTCCGGCGTCTCGCCCGGCACGATTCGCCGATCGACACGAATTTCGCACGCCTCCGGCACAATATTGATCTGGCTGCCTCCGCTGATGGTGCCTACGCTGATCGTCGGCCCGCCGCACAGGTCGCTGGTAACCCCTGCCAGTTCAGGCTCGACATGCTTCCTTATATAATCCATGACGTCCATCATCGCATAGATAGCGTTCTTTCCCTTGTGCGGAACCGAACTGTGCGCCGCTTTGCCGTACGTCTTCACCGCAAAGCGCGCACACCCCTTATGCGCCACCACAATGCCGAGTTCCGTCGGTTCGCCGACAACGGCGCCGGATAGCGGCATATCGAGCGACAAGAATGACGTCAATCCGATAAAAGCATGCTCCTCATCGACGGATGCGCAAAATACCAGATCCGCGTGCAACCGCTCCGGATGCCGCGCACAGCGTTCCATCATATCGATCATGCCCGCCAGAGCACCCTTCGTGTCGCATGCTCCCCTGCCGTACAGCCTGCCGTCGCGATAGGTCGGCACGAGCGCATCCGCCATGCTGTCGATCGAGACGGTATCCATATGCGCTTCGAACAACAAAGCCGCTTCCGGCTTGCCGACTCGAAGCTCCGCAATAATGTTGTCACGTCCGTCTGCGACTGGCTGTCGGGTGACGCAAAGCCCCGCCCGGCGCAACCGAGTTTCGATGTAATCGGATATTTCCCACTCTCCTCTGGCTTCCGTGCCATAGAACGGGTTGACACTTTGAATACGGATCAGGTCGTCCAGGATCCGCACGGCGGTGTGCGCCGCATCTCCCATCCTTGATGACGCCATCTCGGTCCCCCTACAACCAAATAATATCGTCGTAGTTCCAGCCTTTCGCTTCCGGCAGCTCCCTGAATTCGTTGAACGACCGCAAAATATGCTGCCGCATCACCTTCTCGGCGTGGTCCGGGTCACGGCGAACCAACGCTTCGATCAACTCGGCATGCTGATCGACTTCCTTCTGCTTCGTCGACACCTTCCCGAGAATTCGCCCGGCTAAAGAAATACTGAAGGTGATCGAATCATAACTCGCGGCCAAGCGGGAATGATTGGCCAGCCGGACAATGCTTTGATGAATGTGTACGGATTCCTCCAACAAGGAATCTACCGTGTCATCGACCAGCTTCCGCTTCATGTCTTCAAAGAACGCCGACAGCTTGCTGATTTCTTCATCGCTTGCCTGCTGAACGGCCAGACGGATCGCCAGCCCTTCAAGCATGGAACGAAGCGAATACACTTCAAATACATCCTTCATGTCGAATTGCCGCACCATTGGCCCTTTGTTCGGAACGATGGTAATAATGCCTTCGCCGGACAATTGCCGGATCGCTTCCCGGACCGGCGTCTGACTGATGCCGAGTTCCTTCGCTACCTTCGTCTCCACGATCCGATCCCCGGGATTAAGCTGCCCGTCGAGAATTTGCTGCTTAATGTACTCGGCCAAATCCGCGCTCATGCTATTTTTCTCCAGAAACGTCTGCCGTGTTATCGGTTCTTTCATCTTTCATACCAACCTTCGGATGTAATTTACCTTCCTATTCCATCTTATATTATACCTTATATATAATAAAGAGAACAGGAAGTTAACGAGTTGGCAACAAGTTGGTATGACGCTTTACGGCTTCAACAAAATTTTCCCATTCGTTACCTTGCCGGCCACCAGCTGCCGGAATGCCGCAAAGCCATCCGAGAGCGGTCTCGTTTCGGTCCAACCGGTTTCGGTAATTTTCCCGGCGACAAGCAAATCCACCGCATCCTGAAAATCCTGTCGCGAGTAGCAGAAAGATCCCAATATTTCGATTTCACTGCGGATGACGAAGTTCATCGTCAGCACGGTGTCATCGATCCCCAAGCCGATATTCATGAAGGTGCCGCCAGGATTCACCAGCCGGATCGCCGCTTCCCTGGTCGGCTGGAAGCCGGCGGCATCGATGATGACATCGGCGCCTTTCGATCCGAAAACGCGCTTGACTGTCTGCTCCAGATCATCCTCGCGTGCATTCGCCGTCTCCTCGATGCCGATGCTGGAGCACATCGTCAGTCTTTCCCGGTTCGTATCGACGACGAGCACTTTCGAGGCGCCAAGCAGGTGAGCCGTCTTGGCGCAGAGCAAACCGATGCCGCCGGCGCCGAATACAACCACATTCGCAAACGCATGCCGCTGCATCGCCCTTCGCGTTGCCCTGAGCGAGCAGGCCAACGGCTCTGCAAGGGCCGCGCGAAACGGACTCATCGTCCGGGGCACTTCCGTCACGGCCGAGATGGGAACCGCAACCCACTCCGCAAAAGCGCCAGGCCGATGGATGCCGACAATTTTCCGGCTCTCGCACAATTGGGTCAGCCCTTTGCGGCAACGGTCACATGTGCCGCAGTAGAGCAATGGGTTCGCCACGATCCGCTTGCCGACCCACTCCTCATTTCCAGGCTGGCCCGCTTGCTCCACGACTCCGCAGAACTCATGGCCCATAATCAAGGGCGGTCTGCGCAAGCTGTTGTGTCCCAGATATCCTTCGATCTCCGAACCGCAAATACCGACCGCCTCGATCCGAACAAGAAGTTCATCTTCGCGGGGAACGGGACGCTCCCGCTCCTCCACATCCATCTTCTCCGCATCGTTCCAAACCAGCGCTTTCATCCGTCCGCCCCCATCCTATCGTATTGGACAATTATACGCATTATAAATCCCGATTCAAGACGGCAGCTTCGGACACGACATCGCCTACTCTCTTCCACTCATCGCGCTCCGCTTCCGAACGACGATCGTCGATTTCCACTTCCGTACCGAAGACGGGGCGTGCATGCGGATACGGCGTAGACCCTCTGGCCAGAACATGCAAGTGGTTGCCCATCGAGCCTTCGTAATCATAATTGGACTTGAAGTTAACATAAGAGCGCGCATGGCAATAATGGCATACGAACGCTCGCCGCAAACGGTCTTTGGACGTATTGGGGTAGGAGCGATGAAGCAGATGCGAGTGGAAGAACAAGACATCGCCCGGCTTCATGCGAACGGGAATCTTCTCTTCGTATCGCGGGGACACATGCTTGGCCAACTGGTTGACTTCATCGTCCTTGTCGCTATGGCCGGTAAAGTCGTGCAGGTCGGCGAACCTGCGGGCGGAAACATGACGCAATTCGGACCCGGCAGGGTGAACCGGTTCGATATGGGAGCCCGGCATGACCCACAGGCAGCCGTTCTCTTCATCCACGTCGTCCAGCGCCATCCAGACGCCAGTCACCGTATCCGGGGACGATGAAACATACAGCGAGTCCTGGTGCCAGCCTTGACCGCCTTTTCCCGGAGGATTGTAGAACAACATGCTTTCCAGCGACAAGATGTCCGGACCGATGAGCGCCTCGAGCGTATCCAGCACGATGGGGCGCAGCGCCCCCCACTCCGCTGTCGGATCGACCCGATGCAGCGTATGGATGCGGCTGAGCCGCCCGAACATCTCCTCGCGCGTCGCAGATTCGCTCGCTTTCGGAAGGCCGGCCACCTCGACTCTGCCGTACAGCAAATCTTCCGTCCACTCTGTCAGCCGCTTGACTTCATCGGCTGACAGCAAGCCCCGCAGCAGCAAGTAACCATTACGATGATAAAATCGATAATCGTCCACTTTCAGAAATCCGCGATTTTCCATATTCAATCTTCCTCGTTATTTTGTCGTATTTTCCCGTGATTGCCCGATACGAACCTGTTCATGCTAATTGTCTGCGTATTCCAACACATACATCTGAAAGACATCCAATCTGGGCGCATGGATGAGAACCTCATCATTGTCCCACTCATAAGGAACGTCCAGCTCTTCGGGCGCCATATACAATCGCCGCAGCCGCTTCCCCGACAGCCGTACGCGCACCTGGATACCGTCTACGGGAATGTTCGGCAACTCCTTTTGAAAGTTCAGCAAATTGAGGATGAACCGATTGTGCTCACACTGCCGCAGCAACGTAATTTCCACTGATTTGGGCGCATTCGATTCGAATAGGAGCGGCCTGGCCCACAGCTTTCGCAGCAATTCGATAAACACCTGACGATGCGCCTCGTTCTCCATCGCCTCCAGACTGCCGGCAGCATAGATCGCACGGCCTTGGCCGTAACGATTCCATACGACGGCCGGTTCCTGCGTAAACAAACCGGGCGGGTTGCTGATCGCGGAGGAGAAACGGTCGTTGTCCCTTGGGTCACTGTACGGCAAAGTCAGCGTAGCCAGCACTTCTGTCCCCGACTGAGCCGCCACGCGCAGCTGCGTGTCCGAAATCATCATGGCGTTATGGGCGGAATAACCCGGAAACGCCGAATGTCCCGCTTCCGTCGGCGACATGTAAGTCACATTCTCCGCCGATTCTCCCTTGAACGATACGCCGAATACGTCCTCCAGGCCGAACCCGCCGATACCCGCATCGGTCAATCGCGAAGTATGCTTGCTCGCGTACAAGCTGCCGCCGGATTGGACATACTGCCGGAACGCGGCGATTTCATCGTCACCAAGACAAGCCATGTCGGGCAGGATGATCACTTGATACTTGTCCAGATTGACGATATTCTTTTCCGACAAGGCATCATAAGGAACATTGGCATGAACGAGCGTCTTGGCGATGTTCTTGATGGCGTTAATATGACCGTGACCGGGTACCGCGTCCGCAATGCCGACGCCGTTATCCTTCATATCAATCAGGGACGCCTGATTCATGTAGATGCCCACATCTGCGCAAAGCTCGGTGCGGGGATCCATGTACTTCTCGTACGGTTTCGTTAGCCTGAATATGCTGCCCATCATCTCGTAGATGGCGGGATTGATCGTTCCGATCGGATCGATCGCGTCAATGAACACAAAGCTGGTCTGATTGGCGATCGAAGCATAGATTTGATTTTCCAGCAGTGCTTTCGGTTTTACGGTCGTATGATCCGTCAGGTCGTAACAACGCGAGGTCATGAATTCGACCGGCTTGTTTCGCGTCATGTTGTTCAGGAGCTTGCAAATCATCGATTGCTCGATTGCATCTCCATAGAAATCGCCTGCCAAATAATCGCTCTGATTGAAGAAAGGCACGGTTGCGCCGCCTGCCCATTCATAGAACCAGGTCGTGCACTGATGGGCGACGGACAGCTGCGGCTTGATCCGCTTTGCCGTTTCGGTGATCATCGTCGCAAATTCGCTCAGCCATCGCTCTCTTGCTTGTTGGAAAGCTCTCCAATCCGGATCGCGCCAATCGACCGTCTCCGGCAGCTCGCGGCCCGTCTCCGCCCGATAGCGCGTTCTGCAGCCCGGACAATGGCATACCATGCCGAACCATCCGATCATATCGATCCATAAGCCGCTGCATTCATAATTCGTGCATAAATCCACGATCTGGGCTTTCACATAATCTTTAAATGCCGTATTGGGGCAGCACAGTCCGAATCTGCGGCTGCCGAGTATGCCCGATTCCGTCGTCCCCCGGCCCTGCGCATCCAGCATGCGCCATTCCGGATACGTATCATAAGCCCAACGCGACCAGATGTTGAAGTACAACACCGGTCGGATATCCTTGGCCTTGCATTTGTCCAGCAGTTCAGCAATGATATCTCTGCCTTTCAGGCCATTATGCATATGACCGGCTTTCGTCGGCCAGAAGCAGATACCCAAACAGTTCGATGCGTAGATAATGGCCGTGTCCACTTCGGCTCGTACCAAGGCGTCGACGTAATCGTCCGCGTTGAATCGACTCATGAACACTTCGTCCCAGTCGGCGATATGCATGTCAATCAAATTCCGTCTATAGCTGTTCGCATACCATTTTTCCATAGCTTCACATCCCCTCCTTCAAAGTGGAAAGTTCGATTCAACCGCTCCTGTAGCAACAGGCAACAGTTCGACCAGACGTTCAATATCGCTTCGTTCATTGAAGAGATGGATGGAAGCGCGCACACGGCCGTCTCCCCCCCATACATAAACGCCTTTATCGCTCAGCATGTTCGCAACCTGCTCGCCGTCCGCGCATTTGAAGCTGATATTGCCGGCTCTGCGCGATTCGTCCTCGGGCGTCATCACCTCATAGCCAGCTTGCTTCAGCTGCGCAATGAGCAGCCTTCCCAGCGCAAGTACATGTTGTTCGATTCGATCGATGCCTGTCTTCAGCAGCAGCGCCGTAGAATACTGCATCGCATAAAGAGTCGGATAGGACGGATATCCCAACTCGAAGCGTCTTGCATCCGCGTGATAATCGAATGAAGCGAACCGATCGCTGCCGAACATGTCCGTTACGCTTCTCCACCCGGCCGCCTGTGGCACGACATGCTGCGTCCGCACCGGATTGACGGCAAGGATGCTGGCGCCGTGAACGGCGAGCAGCCATTTATAGCTGCTGCAAACGACGAAGTCGGCATAATTCATATCTACGGGTACGACGCCGAGCGACTGTGTAGCATCAAGCAGGAGCAGCGTGTCGCTGTTTTTCAGATGCTCATACAATCGTTTATAATCGAGCCGAGCGCCGGTCAAGTAACTGACATGGCTGGTGATAACCACACGCGTGCGGGCATCCACTTCCGCTAAAATATCTTCTACGGAAACCTCTCCATTGATGTGATTCACTATGCGAACCTCAAGGCCCCTCTCCTTTAACCGAAGCCAGGGGAGCACACCTGAGGGGAACTCCAGCGTGTTAATGACGACATTATCGCCTTTATCGAACGGGATCGATTGGGCAATGGACGAAATCGCTTCGGACGAATTGGACATAAACGCAATGTACTCGGGCTGACCGTTCAGCAGCTGCGCGACATTCGCCTTGCATGCCAGCTCCACTTCCGAATTCCGCTTGCGTCCTTCAAGCCCTTTCCCTCTGTTCTGAACATAGGCGACGATTTGCTCAAGACTTCCTTCAAGAGGAGGAACCTCGGCACCGTTATACAACCATACGCATTGGTCCAAGCCGATAAATTTACTTTTGTCGATTAGCGGTTGCATGTGCGTCCTCCTTCATAATGTCGATATTCATTGTTATTCCTTCACACTGCCCAGAACGATGCCGCTCATGAAATACTTCTGCAGAAAAGGATAGACGATTAATATCGGCAATGCTCCCAGAAAAACCTGAGCGGCTTTAATCGTTCTGTCCGATATTTCTTCGATATTGGAAAGCTCAGATGAACTAAGCTTTGTAAGATCGATTTTCAAAACGGTCTGCAAGTAACTTTGCAGCGGATAATTTTCCGGCCTGTTCATATAGATGAGACCATCAAACCAAGCATTCCAATGTCCAACCATCGTCAGCAAAGTAATCGTCGCGATCGCGGGCATCGACAACGGCACAAAAATTCGCAGCAAGACCTTCCACTGACCGGCGCCGTCCATGAATGCCGCTTCCTCAAGCTCTTTCGGCAATCCCCGAAAAAAGTTAAGCAGGAGCACTACGCTGAATACCGGAACCGCGCCTGGCAAAACAAGCGCCCAGATCGAATCGAGAAGGTGCGTCTCTTTGACGACCATGTAAGTCGGGATCAGACCGCCGCTGAATAAGATGGTAATAATGAAATACCAAGCATAAAACGTACGAGACCTGAATTTCCGCGCTTCTTTCGACAAAGGGTAAGCAAGCAGAACGACAAGGATCATATTGACGACTAAACCGAGAGCAACCCGCTTTAGCGAGACAATAAGCGCTACGACAAATTTCTGTTCGCGCAGAATGAACTCATAGGATCTCGTATTGAAATCAACCGGCCACAAGCTGACCAAACCGTTCGTGGCGGCTGCGTTCGAGCTGAATGAAAGAGCAAACACATGAATGAGCGGAAACAAGCAGGTGAAAGCCAATAC
>JAEWAQ010000052.1 GCA_023391635.1 Bacillota bacterium
TTCACAGTGACACTACAGAAATATTCATCAGCTCGCCGACCTTCTCGAACAGGGATGCATTGTGTCCGATCGACATCGCGCAATGATGAGTGGGCGCTTCGGCAAACCACTTCGACATGTACGCGTCAGGGTGTTCGCGGAACCTGACCGGGGTTTGCGTGTTGCCGATTCGCATGATCGGGCCGTTCGTGGATTCCCCCTCGCTGGCAATCAGCTTTAATTTGCCGTCCCTCGTCTGCGTCATACCCAGCGTCGTGACCGGCCCGACCTTCACCTTCGCTTCTACGGATACGCCGGTGCCTTGCTTGCCGTGGTAGAGCCCCATGCCGCGGAGAATCGGCTTGCCTTCGGATATCTCAATATGGAAAGGACCGTCGTGTCCAAGCAGGATCGTCTGGTCCACATAGTCCACAACGACGATTTCCGAATAGCTTCCGCCGGTACCCAGAATATCGCAAATTTTCATCGCGACGGCCGTCTTCATATCCCCTTCGCCTGAACAAGGAATGCCGCGGGCCGTCAGCAACGAGTGTCCAACGATAAACCCGCTCTGAAGCCGCTCGTATTCGCCGCCTGGCGCACCATGGTAGTAGTAGGTCAGCGCATCCAGATCGAACTCCCTGACCATCCGCTCCTGAGCCGCCGCGACTTTGCATGACCACGCCAGCTGTTCATCCGTCGGTTTTTTGGCGATCGGGTCCGACGGCGAATCTCCGCTGATTTGGAACATCTCGTGCACTTGTACAAGCTTCTCCTTCACTTCCGATTCCGTCACCTCTTGCAGCATGCGGTTCAAATCGCACATTTCCAATATTTCCACATGCAACCCGGTTTGCGCCTGGATCATCGTAAAATCGCTATACATGTCCAGCATGCCGCTGTACGTATTCCCGAGAAATCCGAACCGGCTATGGCGCAAGGTGCGCGGCACGGCGGCGGCTTTCGCCCACTCCTCGATCTCTTTCCAGGCTCGCAGCGCTTCCGGCCTCCCATAGGTCACTTCATTCGTCAACGAAATGGAAGGCGTTTCGTCCAACCCAAGCAAGCCGTTGATGATGCGGAACGGAATGCCTGCGCGCTCGAACGCGTTCGCGAACTCCGGTACCGGACAGGCGCCGCAATGCGCGAGCCACTCGCCTGTCGTTGTCTGTTCGTAATTGATGCGGTCCGTCGGCTGCAGATTCAAGATAATGACGGGCGCAGAGCAAATCTGATGCACGGGCAATACCGTTGAACTGGTCGAATACGTCGCCGCATGACAGAATACGATATCCACGTTGTTGGCATTCAGCCATTCTCCCAGCCTGCGGCCTTCCATTTCCGTATCGACCAAGCCGAAATTGAACACATCCGCCCATTGCGAAATTCGCTTCTCGACGAACCGGTTGTACCCGGTCAATCGTTCCTTCAGCCCCGGAAACTGGTTCCAATAAGCGCGAAGCCCGACGGAATACAAACCAACCCTTGCTTTCTTGCCGGGTTTAATCGGTTGAAGGAGCATGTCTCATCACCTCGTTATATTAATAAATAATAAAATCTCAACTTGATTGTGAACGTTTCCACTCCTAAAAGCATCAAATAATGTTGTTGTAAAATCATAGAATATTGCGTTAATACGGTATCGGCTTAAATCAACCATCAACCGGATACAAAGAAGCGCGTGCCGCGATCTCATGGAGTCGCGCACGCGCTTCGTTCTGCTTTCGAATCACTTCTTCGTATGCCGTTCAAAAACCGTAATCAACGCGTCGGTCCCGGAAGGAACGGATATCCTCGGCGTACGCCGGATCCGCCAGGAAGTTCGTCGTCTCGTCCGGATCGCGCTGCAGGTCGAACAGCACTTCCGGCATGTCCTCGCCATAGTATTGGTACTTTAGATGATCCCTCTTGATCATCAGATTGCGGCCGCCGAATTGGGACACCGACTCGTTGCGCCAACCTTCCGTCCTGCCTTCCATAAGCGGCACGAGGCTCCGGCTGTCCAGCCCGGGAGGCGTGTCCGTGCCGGCCAACTCGCACAGCGTCGCGAACAGGTCGCACAGATTAACGTTCTCGCTTACCGTCCTCCCGCCGGAAAATCGCTTTGGATATCGGATAACGAGCGGCACCCGCACGCTTGCTTCGAAAAATTTTTGTTTCTCCCATATGCCGTGCTGGCCTAACATTTCACCGTGATCGCTTGTGTAGACAATAATCCAGTCATCCAGATTATGCCCGGCATGCCGCAATGCATCCAGCACCTGTCCGTAATGCGAGTCGATCGTCTCCACCATGCCGTAATAGGCTGCCGTCGCCCGCCGCAGCTCCCGTTCGCTCGCATCCATACCGGGACGCACCTGTCGCTGGCTCAGGAAAGGATGGTCAAATACACGTTCGTTCAAATAAGGTTGTACCCGATTCAAATAATAAGTGAACTTCTCTTCGCTCGTCAGATACGGATAATGCGGCTGCAGCAGACTTACTTTGAGCAGCAACGGATGTGTCTGCTCCCGGTCATAGTACGGATTGCAATAATAATCTTCGATGAATTGCAGAGCTCCTTGCACGGCATACTCATCATGCGACACGCATTGTCCGCGGCCGACGCCGGCGCGGGCAATCTCCTTTGCATCCGTCCATTTCACATCCGCCATTGACCTGCGGCTCGCCTGCGCGCGTTTGCCCAGATAGCCCGGAGCAACCTGCATATCCCCGCTGATTCTCATCGTCCAGCCCTGCATCTGATCCGTACCCATATGGTGCAGCTTCCCGCTGACTGCCGTCTCGTAACCGCTTGCCGCCAGCTGGCGGGCGAATGTCATCGCGCTGGGCGGCAGATCGTCCCCGAATTTCTCACATCCGCACGTACGGGGCAATTGACCGGCCATCATGCATTGCCGTGCGGGAATGCAGATCGGGGATGGCGTATACGCATTGGCAAACACGACACCGTCCTTTGCAAGACCATCCAGTATAGGCGTCCGTACAACCGGGTTTCCGGCATAGCCGGCAACATCGAACCGATGCTCATCGCTCATGAGAAATAGTATATTCGGTCTCCCGCTCACTGCCAGTCCTCCTTCCTGTTCTGATGCAGCTCCCGGTATCTGCTCGGTGTAATCCCCTCGATTTTCTTGAAAATCCGATTGAAATACGTCCCCTGATAGCCAACCTGTTCCGCGATCTCGTTAATTTTCAACGTCGTTCCTCCCAGCAGCTCCTTCGCTCTATTCAGACGCAGCTGTGTCAAGTACTCTACGAACGTGATGCCGGTAACTTGCTTGAACGATTTGCTGAGCGTGAACACATTCATTTGATGCTTGTCCGCGCACGATTCCAGAGAGATCTCGGACGCATATTCCCGCTCCAGCGTCTCGATCACACTCGCGATCATTTGCCGATTCTGGCTGCTTTGGTCGCGGGTAAACTTCTGGATGTCGTGCATGTAAGGTTCAATCACTTGTATGCGAAACCAACGCACCATCTCGTCCGCTTCGCGAATTCCCGACAGCTGCTCAAAGGGATTGACTCCCTCGGCGTACACATAGGGGTTAATCCCCAGCTTGAGCAGCATGAACTGCAAATTCCCCAGCAGCTGCAGCAGCGCCTGCCGAACATGGTATTCATTGCCCCCATGTTGGTTGATCACCTGAATAAACCGCTGCAGCGCTTCCGTCGAATCTTCGTTGCTGCCATACCGAACCGATTGCAGCAAGTCATTCTCCTCTGCGAACGGATACACCCAATCGGCTCCCTCCTCCCCGAACGGATACTCCCCGACGGATCGGACCTGGTTCCCTTCACTCAAATCTCCGAATTGCGTCGTCTGAACGGCCATTTCCAGGGCGGTCTGCAGCCCGTGCACTTCCGGAGTCGTACCTCCCAGGCAGATCATGACGTTCATCTTGATCAACCGATTCAAGGCGAACGTCAATTCATTCGACAGAGAATACAGCAGCTCGTTCATGGTTGTCTCATGGATGTTCGAGTCATGGATGAGCAATAAGCCGATCGTCAGGTTCTGAAAATTGATCGCCTCCACCTGCCCGAACCGCTGTTCGGCCAGTTCCTTGGCGATATTCGCTGCCGCGAAAGTGACAAGCGGCTCGTCTCCTTCCCGAAACCTTCCTGACAGCCGGGAAAAGCCAAGCAGACGGATCGCCGCGACCGTGAACGAATTCCCCTGAAGCTTCCAATCCAGCTGCTCCATTCGTCTGCGCAGCTCCGCTTCACTCATCGAATACAGATGACCCTGCGCCAGCTGCAGCAAGAAGCCTTCACGCATGCCGGGCATATGTCGTTTTAAACGCTGACGCAGCCGTTCGCTTTCTCCAGCCAGACGATTCCATTTCCTGACGATGAACTCGACTTCGTTCCGTTCTTCTTCCTCCCCGACCGGATCCCCTTTGGCCAACAAGGACACCAACTGGCGAATTGGCTGGTACACGCGCTGCGAGACAAACCATGACAGCAGCACCGCCGACAGCAAGCCGAGCAGGACGACCGACAGGATAATCCGGGATATGCGACGCACGGGCTCGGTCAATTCGTTCATCGATGACGCCGAGGCAAAAATCCAATCCGCCCCGACCCGCTTCTGTGTCTCATACGACACGGAATACGATTTTGATCCCATACGATAGACGAATGAATCGGCTTCTTTTTCCGCCCTGTTCTTTTCCACGATTGTTTGCAAGGTGTGCTGCAGCTCCGACGCTTCGCCGTTCAAGCCGAGCAACTCTCCTTCTGGCGTCATCAGGAAAGAAACGCCGACTTTCGCGTCGGGCGTCAGACGATTGACCAATGAGCGGATCTTGCCCTCGTCAAGCAAGACGAGCATCAACCCGGCCGGATCGGTGCTGGCGATCGGCAGCTTGTGCACGAGTGCAATTCGATTCTCGCCGTCTGCACCGGCAAAATGAGGCAACTTCGCCAGCCAATACATCTGGCGAGGATTGTCCGACAGCTTCCGATAAGCTTCCTTTAATCCGTCATCGTCCACCGCAATGACGCCTTGCGTATCGGAAATGACCCACCCGGGGTCATTCAGAAACAAAAATGCGTCATAAATATAAGGGCTGGAGTCTTTCAAAATAAACAAAAGGTTATAAATATCTTTAATATGAAACGGATCGTAGCTCTTGCCGATGTCTCGAAGCTTGTTGTCGAAAGCCGGATTAAGCACTCCGCGCGTCGTGCTGATCTCGATAGGGGAGAACACATCATGGATGCTCTCGGCCACCTGACCGAATTGTTCCTCGTAATGCGTATTCATCACTCGCTCCACCGATGCCGTGCCGAAGATATAGATCCCCGCACCGATCAGAATGGCGGGCAAACACGCCAGCAACAAGACGAGTACGAAATTGCGCACATACCATTCGCCAGGCTTTCGGCCCGATACCATAGACACCACTCCCCCACTTTACCGGCTTGCGGGAAAACGAAATCCGCACAAGCGCCGGCCGGCCGATGCAAATAAAGGAGGCCTGTGCTGTCGGCACAGGCTATCCCTTTCTCCGTCAAATTATTTCGCTTTGAGCGCCGCATCCATTTCGTCGATCATTTTCATGAACTGGGCGTCCTTCTTGAGCGAATCCACATACTTGTCCCAAGCTTCGATCGGCTCGTTGCCCAGTATGATTTTCACCTTCAGATCCGTCATTTTCTTCTCATATTCTTTGCCGTATTTGTCGAATGTGTCAGAAGACAGGCCGTAGGCTTCATTCTTGATCGCCACCGCCGCTCGTTCGTCGATCACTCTCTGATTCCGCTTGTAGAAGTCAAGCGGAATGCCGACTTGAACCGCCCGCTCGTACTTGTCCAGGTTGGCGATAATCTGCGGCATGCCGCTCCGCGCCAAAATATTCTTGCCTTCCTCCGTGGCGGTGAGCAGGTCTTCCTCCGCAGTATAATGCGTGGTCTCCAAACCGAAGTTGGCCAGTACCCACCCTTCCTGGGAAGCACCGTAATCCATGAACGAGAGAATGCTTTTCACCTTGTCCTCTTTGACCGATTTCGGAATGACGAACATGCCATAGTTGCCAGCTTCCTCCGGCGCATACTTGCCCAGCGGTCCGGACAGATAAGGCACTGCCAGCAGATCCGCCTCCGGATTCGCTTTGCGCATCTCGCCGGTCAGCAGCCACGACGGCTTGACCGCGTCAATCCAGCCGCCGGCCTTGTTCGCTTTGACAAGGTCGCGTAATTGCGTTGCCTTCAAGGTAGCGAAGTCTGCCGAGATAACGCCGTCCTTGTATGCGTTAACCAGCCATTGCAACGCAAGCTTTGTTTCAGGCTCCAGGGCAGTATGGGTCAACTTGCCGTCTTTGAGCTTCCATGAACCGAATGAGTGGTTAAACACATTTTCCACAAACTCTAAGTTCCCCAAATTATCGGCGCCCGCATTAATAGCCAGGCCTACGGTGTCCTTCTTGCCATTGCCGTCCGGGTCCTGATCGGTAAATGCCTTGAGCACCGTGTACAGTTCATCCATCGTTTCCGGAAATTTCAGACCGAGCGCTTCGATCCAATCGTTGCGCAGGAGCGGCATGCTGCCTCCGCCTACGACGGGACGAACGCGCGGGATACCATAATTTTTCCCTTCCATTTTTAAGTTATCCCAGGATGCCTTGGGGAAACCTTCACTTAAATTCTTATACTGCGGCAGAAACGGTGTCAAGTCCCAGAATGCTCCCTGCTTCGCCATCATTTTCACTTGCGGATCGAACGGATTCAGGACGAGCAGCATGTCCGGAATATCTCCGGAAGCTAATGTAACGCTGGATTTTTCCGTATAGTTGTTCGGCGAAACCCAAGTGATCTCCAAATTCGTATTCGTCCGCTTCTCGATTTCTTTCTTGATCGGATCGTTATCGTCCGGCGGCTCCGGCGTAAAAAAAGTCGACATGATCGAGATCTTTGTCGGCGCGGCTGATTTGCCGCCCGTACCGGCGCCTTCGGAAGCTTTGCCGCCTCCGCAAGCGGACAGGACGACCATACATACAAGCACTGCTGCGATCACCATCGACAACCTAGGCGCGTAGTTCCGTTTCATCTGTACATTTCCTCCCTAATGAGATCGATAAATGCTATATGATGAATCCCTGCAACCGTAATTGGAGGGGCGTTCATCCCTTGACGGAACCGACCATGGCGCCTTTAGCAAAGTGCTTCTGCAAGAATGGATACACAAGCAGGATCGGTATCGTAGCGATAACAACAGCGGCCATCTTGATCGTTTCACCGGGAAGCATCTGTTCAGCCGCAAGTTCGGCCGCGCCCGCGCCGCCCATCGCCGTGGATGCATCGATCAACATATTGCGCAGGACGATCTGCAGCGGCCACAGGTTATGATCGTTGATATATAAGATGGCATTAAAGAACGTGTTCCAATAACCGACGGCATAGAACAAACCGAACGCGGCCATCGCCGGCAGCGACAACGGCAGGATTACCCGGAACCAGGCCGTGATATCGTTGCAGCCATCAATGGCAGCGGCTTCCTCCAGGCTGTCCGGAATGCTGTCGAAAAAGCCTTTCATGAGAATGACGTACCAACCGCTGCTTAACACCGGGACGATGAGAGACCAGATGCTGTTGATCAAGCCGGCCTCGCGTACGACAAGGTAGTTCGGAATGATGCCGGGTTGAAACAACGTAGTCAGCAAAATCAGGAGCAGAATCACGCGGCGAGCGCGGAATTTTTTGCGGGACAGCGTATAGGCGATGCCTGAAGTAACTAACAGGCTGAGCAACGTGCCGACGATGGCGAGAAACGAGCTGATGCCGGTCGCCTTCAGAAAAGTCGTCGTAGACATCAAGTATCGATACGAGACGAGCGACCATTTTTCCGGGAACAGCACGTAGCTTTTCTTCAGAAATTCCGACGGATCCGTGAATGAGACAACGACGACATAGTAAAGCGGGAACATCGCGATCAGACAGATGATGATCAATATCGCAGCGTTCGTGATGGAGAATATCCGGTCTCCCCAAGTAGGCTTCATTTTTGTCCCTCCCTTAGTAGACGCCGTCTTCGCCAAGTTTTTTGGACAGCTTGTTCGCCCCGATGACGAGCAGCAGTCCAACGACCGACTTGAACAGTCCGACAGCCGTTGTATAGCTGAACTGGCCTTGCAATACGCCGACCCGGTATACGTACGTATCGAACACATCCGCAACCTCGGATACGGCGCCGTTCATCATCAGGAACACTTGTTCAAATCCAACATCCATCATATGGCCGATTCTTAGTATGAGCAGAATCACAATGACGTTGCGGATGGCGGGCAAAGTCACGTGCCACATCTGTCGGAATCGTCCGGCCCCGTCCATGCGCGCAGCTTCGTGCAACTGCGGATCGACGCCGGCCATCGCCGCCAAAAATAAGATCGTGCCCCACCCGGCTTCCTTCCAGATCGACTGCAGCGTCAACAGAATCCAGAACAGATTGGGATTCGTCAGAAAATTGATTTTGTCGACGCCGCCTGCCTCAAGCAGTTTATTGATGATGCCTTCAGAATGAGAGAGGAGGAGGAACGTAATGCCGACGACGATCACCCAAGACAGGAAATGCGGCAAGTAGACGATCGATTGCAAAGTCCGCTTGAACAGATCGCTCCTTAATTCGTTCAGCATAAGCGACATCAGAATCGGCAGCGGAAAAAAGAAGAATAAATTGAGCAAATTGATCATCATCGTGTTACGGAACAAGATCAGGAAATCGGGGTTGGAGAAAAAACGATGAAAATGCTCCAGCCCAACCCACTCGCTGCCGAATAAGCCGGTGTATGGGGAATAGTTCTGAAACGATATGATAACCCCCCACATCGGCACATACTTAAAGAGGAGAAAAAATAGCAATGCCGGAAGCGCCAACAGCCATAGATAGACATCTTTGCGAATGCTACGTATCAGAATGTACCCCGCCTTTCGAACGTTCGATAGCTTAACCGCCTTATGGATTCGAATATAGACGACAAGTTATCTCCCGGCTATAACACTTTTTTGGCGACGCAATAAAGCGGCAGCGGCAGGGTTGAACCCGTGCGATTAGACTTTCTTGGCGGACTGCACTTCTTTGGCGGGTTGTGGCGGCGTTGTTGTATGGCTCCCCGTTTCAAAGACACGAATTTGGCTTAATAAACAGTCTTAAGGCCCCGATTCATCATCGAGGCCCTTCTGTGTACTTACTTAGATGATTTTACGCATTCGAAAACTTCTTCATCAATTGCTCCAACTCATCCTCCAACTTCAAGACTCGCATGCTGACCCTGCCTTTTCGTTTTCCGCTGAAATTATACAACCCCAGTATGGCAATTTGCTAATTCCGCGCTGTCAGCTCTTAATAATTTCGATTTTGCGTATTCGGTGCCTATCCTTTTCACGAATGATTAAGGTCAGTTCGCCGGTAGACCAGGCCACGCCTGGTTCAAGATCCGGCTGCTGGGTGTATAGCCATCCGCCTATGGAGTCGACAGATTCATGTTCAAGATCTGTTCCAAGAATTCGGTTAGCCTCCTCAAGGAGAGTTGTACCTTGAACCATAAAACGATTGTTGCCCAATGGTTCTATATGTTTTTTCTCATCGTAATCAAATTCATCCCGAATTTCCCCAACAATCTCCTCTAAAATGTCTTCAATCGTGATCATGCCTGAGGTACCGCCATACTCATCCAATAAAAGGGCAAGATGTACCTGCTGCTGTTGCATTTTAAGCAACAATTGTTTTACTGGCATGACCTCGGGCACGGTCATCACCGGTTGAATCATTTCTTTAAAGTTAAAACTGGGATTGTTGTCGTAATGCAAGAAAAACATTTTTGTATTGATGAAACCAACAATGTTATCTTTGCTTTCTCTGGCAACAGGGAATCGAGTGTACTGTTCTTGCTTAATTATGGCGAGATTTTCTTCAAGCGATTTCTCTTCGTACAAGCAGACCATATCGGTGCGCGGAATCATGATTTCGCGAGCCAACAACTCATCAAATGCAAAAATGCGATTCACATATCCAAATTCCGTTTTGTTGATCTTCCCGCTCTCATAACTTTCAGACAGAATAATTCTAATTTCTTCTTCCGAGTGTGCTTCCTCATGTTCGCTTGCCGGCTTCATCCCAAGCACCTTGATTAAAGCGTTCGCTGAACCATTCAAAATCCAAATAAATGGATACATGACTTTGTAGAAGTTAATGATTATAGGCGAGCAAAAAACTGCAATTTGCTCCGCTTTTTGAATAGCTAATGACTTTGGTGCAAGTTCGCCGAGTACCACATGCAGATAAGTAATGGCAGTAAAGGCAATAACAAAAGAGACAACGTGACCTGCCTCCTCACCGATTCCTAACTGTTCAAATAGGGGAAAAAGAATGGCTTCAACCGTTGGTTCACCTAACCACCCAAGACCCAAGGCGGTAATCGTAATCCCCAATTGACAAGCGGATAAGTAGCCATCTAAATTGTTGGTGACTTGATGAACCGAACGCGCGTTTCTTCGCCCTTCCATTAACATCTGATCCACGCGACTCGGCCGAAGCTTTATTATTGCAAACTCGGTGGCGACGAAGAATGCGGTAAGCAAAATGAGAAATGCAACTAAAATAAGATTTAAGGCCATGAAAACCGTCCTTTTAATAAGATAGATTACTTGAACGAGGATACCCAATCTTACTACGATTAATTCAGGTAACGGTTTCGAGCAAATGCAACCTTCCACACTCAGTTCGTGGACCAACTACGAAAAATAAAAACCCCTTGCTACACAAGGGATCTCAGCTCTTACATTATGGTGCGGTCGAGAGGACTCGAACCTCCACGAGATTGCTCCCGCCAGCCCCTCAAGCTGGTGCGTCTGCCATTCCGCCACGACCGCATATGAACTTTCCATCTGTCTGAAACGAGGGAGTACGACAAGAACTGAACTGGTGAGCCATGAAGGACTCGAACCTTCGACACCCTGATTAAAAGTCAGGTGCTCTACCAACTGAGCTAATGGCTCATATTCCGGGGTCCCCGAAAAGTAATCGGAAATCGCTCCAACGCTTCGCTTTTGGGGTGAATTGGTGACCCGTAGGGGATTCGAACCCCTGTTACCTCCGTGAAAGGGAGGTGTCTTAACCCCTTGACCAACGGGCCAGGATGGGCGAATAACTTCTGATTCCCCGCGGCCCTGTTTCAGACGACAAAATTGATTATATCGGAATCGGAAAGTGAACGCAAGCTTTTTATTTGCGTATTTTGTGCGTTCCAGGCCATTTGCAGATGTTACCAATTACTCGTCGCTTTGACGGAAGCCCGTTTCAACCATTCGCAAATGCGGTTAAGCGTAAATAACCAATGATCAACATTCAAGGGAGGCCGCTTGGCATGAACGGCACCAAACACAAACTTTTCGACGGAACGCTCTACTGGCCCAAAACAATGCCCATAGCTCCGACTTATCCGTCACTTCGAACGAGAATCATTACACAGGTTGCCATTATTGGCGGAGGCATGACCGGGGCCATTTGCGCAGCGTTTCTCGCCAATGCCGGCATCAAGGCAGTCCTTGTAGAAGGCAAGCGCGTCGCTTCCGCCAGTACAGCGGCAAATACGGGTCTGATCCAATTCACCAACGATATTATGCTCAGCGAACTGGCCGAGCGGATTGGAGAAGATGATGCTGCACGGTTCTATTACGAATGCCGCAAAGCGCTTGACAGCTTGTCGGAACTCGCTTCTTCCATTCCGCTCGACATGGGCTTCAATTCCCGCAGCAGCCTGTATTGTGCTTCTACGGATCAGGATGCCGCGCGGCTTTTGAGCGAGTATCAAATGCTTCGAAAGCACGGTTTCCCGGTCAATTGGGGCTTTCCGAAATCCATTGGAAGCAAGCTGCCTTCGCTCATAACAGCTGCTCTCGTCACCCATGGCGATGCGGAAATCAATCCGGTCAGATTTGCACACGGACTCATCGTCCAGGCTGTACGCAGAGGCGCCCAGGTGTTCGAGAAAACGGGCATTATCCAAATAAGCAGACGCAACGAACGATTTGTCCTTCAAGCTGAACACGGGGAGATCAACGCCCAATATGTCGTGCGTGCAACGGGATACTTGCCTGGCATAGAGACGCCGCGCACCGGCTTGCCCATTCTGCGCCGTTCCTACGCTCTTGCGACCAAACCGGACAGCATACCTACCGATTGGCCGGATCGGATGATGATATGGGGAACGGACCGACCCTACTTCTACTTCCGCACAACTCCGGAAGGACGCATCATCGCGGGAGGACTCGATGAGAATCGCGCGGATCCTGACCGGAATGCTTCCGGTTTGCAGGCTCGAACAAATGATCTTCTCGCTGAATTATCACGGCTGTTTCCGGATTCCGTCTTCGAAGCGGAGGATGCATGGTGCGGCGTATTCGGCGAATCGAAGGATCATCTGCCATTGTTGGGCGAGCATCCTGATCAACCCGGCATCTTCCATGCGCTTGGCTATGGGGGCAATGGCACGATATACGGAACGATCGCAGCCTTCATGCTATTGGATCAGCTTAAAGGCAACCATCATCCATTAAAGACGATGCTGAGCCCAGGTCGGGGCCGACTTATAGTTAAGGCATCTGCACGTATCGCCAACCCCGTTTGACGCAATTCAACCAATAATGCAAAAAGGACTGCCGTTTGAATGGCAGTCCTTGCAATCGTCACGAACTGGCGGAGAGAGAGGGATTCGAACCCTCGCGGCTGTTACACCCTAACGCTTTAGCAAAGCGCCCCCTTCGGCCTCTTGGGTACCTCTCCATGTGGCTCCCCGAACTGGGCTCGAACCAGTGACAACACGATTAACAGTCGTGTGCTCTACCAACTGAGCTATCAGGGAACATTTCAAAAGTGACATTGATTAATTTATCATGATCCCCACCCGAAGTCAAGCATAACCCTGCCGAAAAATGATGTTATTTTTGCACGGTCTGTGTGACTTCCTGAATATTCAACTTCCCCCGACATCTTCCACACGCATATTTGCGCGGATCCGTCTTGCGTTTGCGCGGATACGACTGCCCGCAATCCCGGCAAATCAGCAAATATCGCACAGGCAGCGTTCGTACGGCTCCGGGCAGCGGGCGGCAATGGCGGGTCGCGCCGACCTGGACGAGCAGCGCCTTGAAATCCGCGTCGCGATGCTTGTAGCCGCGCCCTTGCAGGTGCAGGTGGTAATGGCACAATTCATGCTTGATAATCGCTTCCGTTTCCTCCCGCCCGTGAACGGCCAACTGATGCGGACTGATCTCGATAAGGTGGCTCTTGGTGAAATATCGTCCGCCTGTCGCCCGCAATCGCGCATTGAACGCGGCCTTGTGCCTGAACGGCAATCCGAACGCCGACAGCGACACTTCCTCCACCCACTTCTGCAACGCCTGATCGTCCACGTTTCATTTTTCCCCCGATTCGCCTGAACTACTTGAATTGTAGGCTGATCATGGGCTACACTTCAAGTAGTATATTGATGCGAGGAGACTTCGCCGCTATGTCCGAGATGTCCTATGTGCTGCTTCAACATGATGACCGGCAACTGCAATTCGTGGAAATGCCCGCTACTCACGCCTACCAATTGAGCGCACTCAACCTGCGCTTGCATAAGGAATTGTCCAAGCTGACCGCCGATAACGTCCCGACGCTGCCGAAAGCGGTGGCCGAGTGCCGGGGACTGGAGCTGCTCGACGAGTCGATCGCACCTGTCAGCGGTCTGGACTATATTAACGAGTTGGAATGCAGCTTTGCCGGCATCCGCGAGCAAGCGTACCCGCTGATTGCCCTGCTGACCGAGATCCGCGCGCTTCAAGCGCAGCTCGAGCAATGGTACGAAGAGGAAGGACTCGCTTGACCGAACGTCCTTGAACTTCGACGCCGCTCCGTCTCCGCGCATCGGACCTGCACGATGATTCGATTTCCTCCATATGTTAATACTACACGTATTGACTGCGAGGAGGACGATGGCGATGCCGCAGTGGCTCAGCAATCAATTGATGAGAGCATTCCAGAAGAAGGACCGCCGGCAGATCCGACTGCTCAACGACTGCTGGTTCTATTACCGCACCAAGCCTGACGTCTCGAAGAACTCTACCGGCGGCACCGGCCTGACTCCTTGAGCTCCGGGCAAGATCATCATTTCTGAAAATGAAGACCTTCGCAGCAGTCGGCATGGAAATGTCGGCAGAAGCGGAGGTCTTTGTGCATCAGGAAATGCGGTTCCAGAACGTCACTTCATCTACAGTCAGACGGACTGTCGGGTGACCGGGTTTGGCCGCCTTGCCAATCGGCAGCAGCATGACCGGTACGTACCGATCGGGAATGCCGAACGCTTCTGCGAACTTCGCGCTGTCATACCCGCCCATCGGCACGGTATCGTAACCTTTGGCCCGCGCAGCCAGCATCAATTGCATCGCTGCCAGACTTGCGTCGATGATCGCCACTTCACGGGCCTTCTCCGGCGGAAGCTTGGAATAGGCCGATACGGTGCGCGAGATGAATGATTGGGCGGTGTCTTCAGGCATATATCCCGCCCCGGCAGCGCGGTTATAGATCGTTTCGGCATTCCGGTAACCTTCTTTGTCGCCCAGGATTGCGATGACAGCCGATGCCTGCACGATCTGCTGCTGGTTGTTCGCGATCGGCAGCAGCTGCTCCTTCAACTCAGGCGTATCGATAACCAGAAAGCGCCAATGCTGCATATTGGACGAAGAAGGCGCCAGAGCGGCCAGTTTCAGTATCTCTGCCAATTCCTCGCGCGGAATGATATGGCTTGGATCGTAACTGCGGACAGATCGGCGACTGCGAAGCAACTCGAGGGCGGATAAAGTCGGTTCTGCGACAACAACTTGCGATGCGGACATAAGGGTTTCCTCCTTGATTCTGCATAAATAATTGCACAGTTTTCATTATACCGAGTAAATATTTACACAGTTATAACGATAAACTGTTTCGGATATTGCACAGTATACGACCGCACACTTTGATTGTCAACTGCAGATTACGAGCGACCGCTTAAGCGCTCCGCGCACTCCTGGCCGGCCCGTACCGCAAGATCGGCAATCGTATGCCGGGCAAGCACTTCCTTCAAGCTGTCATCCATCTCCCGGGTCAATTCCTGAAACGCTGCGTTCATCTCCAGCCCGAACGGATGCGTGCCGGTCGTCTCCTTGATGCCGAAACAGAGCGGATCGCCGACTTGCAAGGCGCAATAGACTTCGGCAAGCGTGACCGTATGCGGATCCTTCTTGAGCCGATAGCCGCCGTCGCGGCCTTCACGCGTCTCAAGGATCCCTTCCCGCGCAAGCACGGCAAGAATTCTCCGTAGCAGCGTCGCTTCGGATTGGAGGTGGCTGGCGAGTTCGGCGCTCGGGCAAGTCTGCACCCGTTCTTTCGACAAGATGACAAGTGCCTGCAGCGCCAAGCCGAACCACTTCGGGTGATGGTTGCCTGTGCACTTCTCCGGGTTCATGATGGGAGGTCTCCTTTGGCCGATTCTGCCCGGTCTGGAAGCGCGCCGGGCCGATTTCCTAGCATTGTAACACGAAAACCCGGAACCGCCAAGGCTGGAAGCACGGCGATTCCGGGTTTAAGGCATTCTTGAAATCGGACTGTAGCCAGGAAGGCTCGTTATCTCGGCTGCTTCATGGTCAGGCTGACCCGGCCCTTCTTCTGATCGACGGACAGCACCCAGACGGTGACGGTATCGCCGACCGCGACCACTTCAGTAGGATGCTTGACGAACCGGTCGCTGAGCTGGGATACGTGGACGAGGCCATCGTTCTTGATACCGATGTCGACGAAGGCGCCGAAATCGACGACGTTGCGGACCGTCCCTTGCAATTCCATGCCCGGCTTCAAATCCTCGATGTCCAGCACATCCGTGTGGAAGATCGGCGGCGGCAGCTCGTCTCTGGGGTCGCGACCCGGCCGGATGAGGCTGTCGACGATATCCCGCAGCGTCGGCACGCCGACTTCCAGCCGCCGGGCCATCTCGTCGATCTGCACGGCGCGCAGCTGCTCCTTCAGTTCGTCCGATCCGATTGCAGCCAGCTTGACGCCCATCTCGCCCAGGAGCCGCTTCACGACCTCATAGGACTCGGGATGGATCGGCGTCCGATCCAGCGGGTTACCGCCGTCCGTAATGCGCAGGAAGCCCGCGCATTGCTCGAACGCTTTGGCGCCCAGCCGAGGCACCTTCTGCAACTGCTTGCGGTCCGAGAACTTGCCGATCTCTTCCCGCTCCTTGACGATATTCCGCGCTAGCGTTGCATTGATCCCGGACACATAAGAGAGCAGCGACGGAGATGCCGTATTCACATCGACGCCGACATGGTTAACCGCCGATTCCACGACGCCGGACAAGCTCTCGTCCAGCCGCTTCTGCGAGACGTCATGCTGATATTGCCCGACACCGATCGCCTTCGGTTCGATCTTGACGAGCTCGGCCAGCGGGTCCTGCAACCTGCGGGCGATCGAAGCGGCGCTGCGCTCCGCCACGTCCAGGTCCGGAAATTCCTCCTGTGCAAGCTTGGAGGCTGAGTACACACTCGCCCCGGCTTCGTTCACGATCAGGTACTGCAGCTGGCGCTCCGGCAGCCCTTTGATCACGTCAACGACGAACTGCTCCGTCTCGCGCGAGGCGGTGCCGTTGCCGATGACGATAAGCGTCACGCCGTACTGCTCGATGATGCGGCGGAACGTCGCGCCCGCTTCCGCCTTCTTGTTGTGCGGCGGCGTTGGATACGTAACCGCGACCTCCAGCAGCTTGCCGGTCTCGTCCACGACCGCCAGCTTGCAGCCGGTGCGATATGCAGGGTCCACGCCAAGCACGACACGGCCTTTGACCGGCGGCTGGAGCAGCAGGTTGCGCAGGTTCTCGGAGAAGATACCGATCGCATGCTCCTCGGCTTTCTCCGTCAGCTCGCCGCGCAGTTCCCGCTCGATCGACGGCGCGATCAGCCGCTTGTACGCGTCTTCCGCAGCGGCAGCCAGCGTGCTGCGGACGAGCGTCGGTCCCTGGATCACCCGTCGGTGCAGCTCGGCCACGACGCGATCGACCGGCACCTCAATAGATACACCCAGCACGTCCTCCCGCTCGCCCCGGTTGATCGCCAGCACCCGGTGCGGCGGCAGCCGCTTCACCGGCTCGCTGTATGCATAATACATTTCGTATACAGATTCCGTCTCGGCGTCCTTCGCCTTGCTGTGCAGCACGCCGTTGTCCCACGTGAACTTGCGCACCCAGCGCCGGATGTCCGCATCGTCGGCCCACATTTCGGCCAATATATCCATCGCGCCCGCAACGGCATCCTCCGCCGAGGCAACGCCTTTCTCTTCGTTTACATATCGTCCGGCTTCCGTGAGCAGATCGCCCTGGCGCGGGTGCGACAGCAGCCACATCGCCAGCGGCTCGAGCCCCCGCTCCTTGGCCACGCTCGCCCGCGTCTTGCGCTTCTGCCGGTACGGCCGATACAGGTCCTCGACCTCTTGCAGCTTGACCGCCTTGCGGATGGCCGCCTCCAGCTCCGGTGTCAGCTTGTCCTGCTCGCCGATCAACCGAATGACCTCGTTCTTGCGGTCCTCCAACCCTTTGAGATAATTGCGCCGCTCCTCGATCGCCCGCAGCTGGTTCTCGTCCAACTCGCCGGTCATCTCCTTGCGGTAACGCGCGATGAACGGAATCGTGTTCCCTTCGTCCAGCAGTGCGGCCACCGTACGCACCTGTCCCGCGCCAAGCCCAAGCTCTGAGGCGATCTGCTTCACCATGCGTTCCGCAGCTTCTTTAGCCGTGGCAGCCGTCAACGCAGCAGCAGCGGCTTTGTCCGCATCCGTCTCGTTCTCTCTCGTTGCAGCATTTTTCGTCATATCCGCCATCATCCCCAATGACTCCTTCGCATCCCATCGATATCTTTATTATTATGCCGATAGCAGGCCGGTGAAGCAAGCGCCTTCAATGGCTTGTTACCGCGTGCAGCGCCAGCTCGATCATCTGATTGAACGTCGTCTGGCGCTCCATAGAGGTCGTTTGCTCCCCGGTCAGCACGTGATCGCTGACAGTAAGCAGCGACAGTCCCTCCACTCCGAACTTCGCCGCCAGCGTATACAATGCCGCGGTCTCCATCTCTACGGCCAATACCCCGTACCGGCCCAACTTCTCGAGCGCGTCTCCGCCATCGGAATAAAACACGTCCGTAGAATACACGTTGCCGACGCGAACTTGCATTCCCGGCATGCCTGCAGCGGTCCGATAAGCTTTCTCCAGCAGATCGAAGCTCGCGATCGGCGCATAATCGATACCGCCGAAAACATTGCGATTCATCGAAGAATCCGTACAAGCCGCCTGGGCCAGAATAACGTCGCGCAATTGCACGTCCGTCTGAATGGCGCCGCATGTGCCTACTCGAATCAACTGCTTGGCTCCATATCCTTGTACCAACTCATGGATATAAATGCTGGCCGACGGGATGCCCATTCCCGTACCCTGAACGGAAATCCGTCTGCCTTGGTATGTACCCGTGAACCCTAACATGCCTCGCACTCGGTTATAACAGGTCGCGTTTTCCAGGAAGTTCTTTGCAATATACTCCGCCCGAAGCGGATCTCCCGGCAACAGAACGATCTCTGCGATTTCACCGGGCCCAGCTTCAAGATGAACCGTCATGATCATGCCTCCTAAGGGGGTTGGTTGCTGAATACATAAGTAAAAACCATTCCAAGACCGGATCATGTCCACCCCTGGAATGGTTTAGTTCAAGCAGCGAGAAGCTCCTCGTGCCTGCATGTACGCTGTCGATAACGACATCAGAAATCGATCAGCCCGACGCTGATCTGCAAAGCTTCGTCCACCTTGCGCATCGTTTCTTCTTCCAAATGGGTGATTTTGTCCGTTAGCCGCTGCTTGTCGATCGTGCGAATCTGCTCCAGCAGGATGACCGAATCCCGCTCCATGCCGTGTGCCTTCGCCTCGATCTCGACGTGCGTCGGCAGCTTCGCCTTCTGGATCTGCGCCGTAATCGCCGCGATGATCACCGTCGGGCTGAAGCGGTTGCCGATATCGTTCTGGATGACGAGCACGGGGCGCACCCCGCCTTGTTCCGAACCGACGACTGGTGACAGATCGGCATAAAACACATCACCGCGCTTTACGATCAAGGGCTACACCCCGCTTACGAGACGCCCGAGCGTGCCATCGGCATCTTCCTCGGCGTGGAATGCTTCGGAAGCCATGTTCAGGTTGATTTTCGCCATCTCCAAATACCCGCGCTGCATCGCGTCGCGAATCATCCGTTTCTTCCGCTCCACCAGATAATGCTTCATGGCCTGGCGGATAATTTCGCTGCGATTCGTGTTTTCCTTGGACACGACGAAATCGACTTCCCGCAGCAGATGATCCGGCAAGCTGATCATAATGCGTTTCGTATGTTGGATGTTGGCCACCGAACGAGCACCCCCAAGTATTTTCCAGACCCGACCCTAATTTCCAGTATGCATATCGCTGTATCGTTCTATACTGCACCACTTGTATCCATTCGATATTGCTGTGCGAAATCCTTCTAAAACGATCAAAAAACAGACTGCCAAACTATTCCAAGAGCGGATTGACGACGGCCGCGACAGCGCCGTTCTTGCGGTACACCCGCGGCACCCGGCTCGCAAGCATGCAGGTCACTTCGTAGTTGAGCGTGCCCAGCTTGAGCGCGATCTCTTCTGCGGAAATCTCGGCATCGCCTTGCTTGCCCATCAGCACGATTTCCTCGCCTGGAGCCGGCGCTGCTTCCAACGATCCGCCATTCAGCGCATCGTTCAGGCGCACCATGCATTGGTCCATGCAGATCGTGCCGACGACCGGAATCCTGCGGCCGCGGTAGAGCGCCTCCGCCTTCCCGCTGAGCATGCGGCTGAAGCCGTCGGCATAGCCGATCGGCAGCGTGCCGACCGCCTCGCTGCGCTGCGTAAAGTAGCGGGTGCCATAGCTGATCCCCTCGCCCGCGGCCAGCGTCTTGACGTGTACGAGTTCGGTTTTCAGCGACATAACCGGCGAGAGCGGAACCGCCCCGCGGTCTACTTCCTCGCTCGGGTACAACCCGTACATGCCGATGCCAAGCCGCAGCATGGCTCCGGTGTGCCCGGGCAAGTCGATGCCCGCCGCGCTGTTGCCGGAGTGGATAATGGAAATCGGCAATTCATGCTTTCCTATATAATGGACAACATCGGCGAAACGCTCAATCTGCATCTCGGTATACGATTTGTCTGCTTCGTCCGCCCGCGCGTAATGCGTGAACGCCCCTTCGACTTGCAGGCCGGGCGCCCGGCACGCCCGTTCCAGGAACGCTTCCGCGACGGGGCCCGGCAGCAAGCCGAGGCGGCCCATGCCGGAGTCGATCTTGATATGGACCTTAAGCTTCTTATTCTCCGCGGACGCAGGCAGCTGTTCCGCCGCATCCAGCACATCTTCGCGATAAATGGTTACCGTAATGTCCTGTTCGCGCGCAACCTGCAATCCATGCGGCGGCGTATAACCGAGCACGAGGATCGGCATGCGAATGCCTGCTCGGCGAAGCTCCAGCGCTTCGTCCAGGAACGCGACGCCAAGGTAGTCCGCGCCGGCGACTGCGGCCTCGCGCGCCGTCTCTACCGCGCCATGCCCGTAAGCGTTCGCCTTCACCGAGGCGAGCAGCTTCGTCCCGGGTGCGATTCGCCGGCGGAATGCCGCTATGTTGCCGTTCAAGGCATCCAGGGAAATCTCCGCCACGGTCGGTCGATAGTAACTGTACATGCAACTCACCATCCCGGCGCAATCAACAATATTGTAATGTTACCGGGTGCGTGCGGTACTGTCAATCGAATCGGGAGAGGCAACATTTGACTATATGGCTTGCACTGGCATGTACGCCAAGAGCCGGCTGCTGCGCCGCCGGCTCTTGAACATCTTTATTTCCCCGAGGAATCCACCATCGATTGCGCGATTCTGACCATATCTTCCTGCGGCAGATCCGCTGTCGTCATGCGATATTCGACGCCGTCGTAGCTCCAGGTGAGCGTCTTCGTCTCATCGCCGGACAGCAGTCCGATCGTGAAGCCCAGATCGAGCACGATGCCCGAGTTCGCCGACACTGCCTCATCCTTGGACGCCATTTCCAAAATCGAGAAGTCGTATGTGCCGGTGTAACGAAGCAGCACGCCCATGCGATCGACCATTTGCACGTCCGGTTGATCTTTCAGTGAGACGCCTTCCGGCAGCGCGTCCGGATCCGGCTCGACGACGATCACGTTTTCCACCGGTCCTTCCGCGGGCGCCATCGTGTCGTCTGCAGGCTTTTGCCCGTCTTCGGCGTTGCCGGAGTCGCCTTCATGATCCGTGCCGTCTCGGTTGCTGTCGCCGGTATCGCCCGACTTGCCGGAGCCGTCGTCCGATCCGCCCGTATCGCCTGTCGTCTGCTGGTTCGTGCCCGGCGTCTTGCCCATGTTGTTCATCATGTCGAAGGCGTTGCTGTCGAATTTCTTGCCGAATTGGAACGAGTCGAACTTCACTTCCACGAGCTTGCGATTGTTCGTATCGGTCACTTCGACGTGCCGCGGCGCATAATCGTCTTTGGCTAGCCAGATCTTCTGTCTGGCGAACGAACCGTTCTGATAGTTGCCCGCCATCACGTCGAATACGTACGTATCCTTTTCCTTCGTGAACTGCCTTGAATTGTCCGTCTGAATGCTGTTCACGAGCGTCTGATACAAATACACCTGGCCTTGATTGTCGGGCCAATCGCTCTTGAAGCGGTAACTCTTGTTCAAGCTTGGCGTGAGCACGAACACGCCTTCGTCGTTGCGCAGCACGATCTGGGTAATATCGCGCTTCTCGTTCGTTAGGGCGATCCGGTAATAACTCGGCTTCTGATACCACACTTCCACTTGGTAATTCAGAGGCTGCTGCCCCGTGTACAGGGTCATCGTGCCGCTTCCTTGATAACTATCCAGCTTACCCATTACTTTGTCCAGGTCCTTGACGATCGAAGTCGCGTCTTTGCTCCCGCATCCGGACAGGATAGCGGTCAACACCATGGCGACGGCAACGATCCACGGGATCCGTCGACGCATTCGCTCCACCCCTTCACATAGGTTTTACCATGCTTCATACCTATGAGGAGACTTGGCCGATTATGCGGACTAGTTTGACAAGCTCATCCTGACCATGCATTCTTTCATAATTCTTTCATAGCACCTTGATATACTCGATTGCAGGTGAGGGAACAAGTCCGCATCATTAAACGAGAAAGGTGATCGAAACCATGGATCAGAAAATGTATTGCAAACTCGGCGCGCTCCTGCTGGCCCTATCGTTGCTGCTGGGCAGCAGCCTTTTACATCCTGCAACAATCGTTCATGCCGCTGAAGAAGGAGGATTCGAATATGAAGCTATCGGCGACGGAAATGCCAGAATTACAGGCTACAACGGAACAGGAGGCATGGTCGTCATTCCCGGCCAATTAGGAGGGATGACCGTGACCGTGATCGGCGGATCCGCCTTTGATAGCAAGAACTTGACCGGGGTGACTTTGCCCGATTCGCTGATAACCATCGAGCAGGATGCTTTCAGGAGAAATAACTTGTCTGTGTTGCACCTCCCGGACTCGGTAACGACGATCGAAGAGCAAGCTTTCCAGAGCAATCAAATTGCCGAATTGACCTTGCCGAACGGCATAACGTCGATCGGCCGGAAGGCATTCAAATATAATCAATTGGAAAGCTTGTATTTGCCGGATTCGGTCACTTTGCTTGATATAGGAGCTTTCGAGTCAAACCGTTTGAGCGAGGTTCGCCTATCCGCCGGCTTGACCACGATCGAGATGGATGCTTTCAGAGACAATCTGCTGACGGAGTTATCGATTCCAAACACGATTACATCCATCCAATGGTTAGCTTTCTATAATAATCCGACTCTCACCAAGCTGACGCTCTCGGACGGCTTGACGACAATCGGGGCCAGTGCGTTCGATGGCGCTGGATTAACCCGGTTGATGATTCCCAGCAGCGTGACGTCAATCGATGTATACGCATTTGCGAGTAATCCCTTTCAAGAGGTATTGATCCTGAATCCGGACATCCACTTAGGCGGCAGCGGCGTATTCTACAGGCATCCGGCCGGGATGATCATATACGGACCTGTTGGTTCTGCCGTGCAAACGTATGCGGCGAACAACGGAATCCAATTCCATGCCCTCACGGGAGGGCTGGCGAATTTGCAACTCGATATCCCCGGCTTGAACTTCGATCCGCTGGAGCGGACTTTCAACCTATTGACAAATGCCCATGCCGTCACGGTGACGGCAACCCCTGTCGTCCCGTTCTCGGAAATCCGGGTCAATCACATCACGGTTCCGGAGGGAATGAGTTCGGCCCCGATCTCTTTGACTGAGGGCACACAGACGATCAACGTGGACGTGAAAGCCCCGGATGATACGATGGAACAATATCAAATTGTGCTTGCCGTAGATCATACAGCGCCTACCATTAACCTGTCGGCGAGCCCGGCCGGTCCGACGGACGGCCCCGTGACCGTGACCGCCAATGTTTACGGAGCGGCCGGCGGAGCCGATAGCCTAAAGTGGGCGGACGGCGCGAGAACAGCGGCCTACTTCGCCGGGGCCGGCACCCCCTTCATAGGCGATTTCACGGTGAGCACGAACGGCACGTATACCGTCTATGCGCGGGACGAAGCCGGCAACGAGGCGGTGAACACGATCGCGGTGACGAACATCGGCCATCGGGCGTCGACACCTTCTGGGCCGAGTCCGGACGTTCAGGAGGAGCCCAAGAAGGATCCCGAGCCAAAAACGGAAGTCTTGATCGATAAGGGCGTTATTATCGTCAAGGTAGCTCCAAAGGATATGAAGGAAGTGAAGCAGCCGGACGGCCGCGTGATCGACCAGGTGGTTCTGCCCCCGGAGATCATCGATCAACTGCCGAAACTGCTGGATCAAGCGGACCGGCCTTTCATTCGAGTAGTGATCGAGGATCGCCATCCGGAGGTACAGTTGCAGCTGCCGGCCGGTCCATTGGGGGAATGGATGTCCAAACATCCTGACTTGGCGTTCGAAGCCCGCCTGAGCGGCTCCAGCTTCCAGTTGGAAGTGAGCGTACTCGACTTGGAACGGCTAGCTGCGCAACTGGGTGTGGACGTGAAGGACTTGCAAGTGCAGATCGTCATTGAGACCGTGACAGGCCCCCGCCTGGATGCGTTGGTGCAGGCCGCGCAAGAGCAGAAGCTGAAGCTGCTCAGCAAAGCGATTGATTTCCGGCTGCTGATTTCGGGCGGCGGACAAACCCTGGAAGTAAGCGACTTCGGCGGCACCTACATGTTGAAATCCATCGTGCTGGACGAAGACGTGCAGCAGCGGAATTATACGGCGGTCCTGTACGACCCGACAGCACGATCCTTTACCTATGTGCCGGCGGTCTCCGCACGATTAAGCGACGGACGTGCGGAATCCGTGATGCGAATGCCGCACAACAGCATCTACGCCATCATGGAGGCCGCCCCGGTCCAATTTGCCGATATGACCGCTCACTGGGCCAAGCCCGAGGTCGCGTATATGGCGACCAAGCGGATCGTCAGCGGCGTGTCGCCGACGGCTTACGCGCCTGACCGCGCCATTACCCGGGCGGAGTTCACGGCATTGCTGGTACGGGCGCTCGGTATTCGCACAGAGGTTGAGCCTGCCGGAGATCGGTTCGCAGATGTTCCGACTAGCGCCTGGTACGCATCCGTCGTAGAAGCCGGCGCTAAGGCCGGGCTCGTCAGCGGAATGAGCAAGGCACGCTTTGCACCGGAAGAACGGATTACCCGCGAGCAAATTGCCGTCATGCTGACCAATGCGCGCGCGCTCGCAGTTGGAGAAGCAACGAAAGCCGGTCAGACGATGAACGAACTAAACAAATTCGATGACGCCGGACTGATCTCGTCATGGGCTCGGAATGCGGTGGCAGAAGCTGCGGCTGCCGGCATCATTCAAGGCATGGGCGAAGATCGGTTGGCGCCCGCTGAATCGGCTACGCGAGCGCAAGCGGCCGTTATGCTGGCACGAATGATGAGAACGATCGGCTTCCTGGAATAAGATAAAGTCACATCCGAAACGGCATGGGGAAAAGCCCTGTGCCGTTTTTACGTCTGGTTAGCGACTGCCAGCTACTCTTTGCGCGCTCTGTAACCGGGTTTCGCCCGGTTAGCGACTGCCAGCTACTCGCCCCTGGCTTAGGCAGCTAGTTCATTTGTATCACGTGCTAGGCCTAATGAAAGAATTATGAAAGATTTTGACCTTTCGTGGGCCACGAATGCCTATTATGCGGTAATATGGAAAAAGAAGCCCCCTCACCAACAGACTGAAGGAGCATCCTGACCGAAATGGACGACCGGATCACGCTGTCTTACATCGCCATGGTGGCCGCCGCCATGCTGATGGGTCTCTTGTTGCTGTACGCCATCTTGTATCGGCATGAACGCGGCGTGCGTTTGTTTGTCTGGGTGCTGGTGTGCCGGGTTGTCTATGCAGGTTGCGCGATTTTGGAAATTCGGGCTGCGACGCTGGCGGACAAACTTTTTTACCGCAGCATCGAACAGACCTCACTCGTCTTCATGGTCCCGTTGATGATCCTGTTCGTCCTCGACTTATATGGCCAAGATCTGTGGTTGAAGTTGCGAAGAGCAGCGGCGTTGCTCGGTTTATTCGCCGTTTGGCCTATCCTGATTTGGACGGACTCCAGGTGGCATCTGATTTTCAGCAATACCGCGCTAGTGGACGGGCAACTCATCCTTACCCGAACGCCATATGCAATCGCATTTAATATATTGTGTTATGCCATTCTCGCCGGTTGCGTCTTTTTCCTGATACGCTACATCCGCAGCGCCCGTCCCGAAATTCGCCGCGCCGGCATGTGGATGCTGCTGTTCGGCTGCATTCCTGCCGTGGTGGAGCTCTTGAAATTGGCACTGCCGAGCTTGACGACATGGCTGCTTCCGTTGTCAGTTTACAGCGGCATCTGCGGCATGCTCATGTTCTGGCTGGCGATTCGCCTCAAGCTGTTCTCGATCGTGCCGCTGGCCAGAAATGTCATAGTCGATACGATGCAGGAAGGCATGCTGATCGTGAATGAGCGGGGAGACATTGTCGACAGCAATGAGCAGGTTAGGTGGTTGGTGGGTAGCGACGTGAGCCGCCCCATCTTGGGACGGAACGTGATGGATGTGCTGGCCGCCTGGCCTAAGTGGGCAGCGGCATACGATCGCGCAGAAGCAAGCCAAGTCGAAATTAACTGCAAAATGCAGGAAGAGAACCGGTCCTATATCGTCAATATTTACCCATTCTTCACGCAGCGCGGACGCAAGCAAGGCATGGTCTCCATTATCGTCGACATAACGGAGAAGCAGCGGGCCCTGGAGCAGATCGCCCGCCTGAACCAGATGAAGGATCAACTGTTCACCGCCGTATCCCATGATATCCGCGACCCGCTCGCCGCACAGGTAAATCTGGTAGAGATTCTGGAAGCGGACAAGCCGTCATTGCCGCCTGAGAGCACCGCAATTATTGACGCGTTAAGCGAACAAATCCGAAATACGCATGCAACGGTGGAGAACTTGCTGGAGTGGTTTCGCGGCCAGAAGGACGGGATCACGCTTCATCCGGAGCCGATTCGGCTGTCGGATGTCGTTCAAGAAGCCAGCCGCCTGCTAATTATCAGATGCGAAGCGAAACAAATCGACTTGTATATGGACATTGAAGCGGATCTCAAGGTTAACGCAGATCGTGAAGCACTCATCCTGATTGTCCGCAACCTGCTGTCCAATGCCGTCAAATTTTCCAATCGCGGCGGGCGGGTCAATGTAAGCGCGAAGGCGAAGGGCAGCAGCGTGGAACTCTCGGTTCAAGACTTCGGCGTAGGCATGAGCGAAGAACAAATCCGCCAGGTGTTTGACGATACCCGGTTCGATTCCTCTGTTGGCACAGAAGGGGAGAAAGGAACCGGCCTGGGACTGCTCGTGAACCGGCAGTTTCTGCGAATGAGCGGCGGCACGATGAAGGTTCGCAGCGAGCCCGGCGTCGGCAGCACTTTCACGATCGAGTTCGAGAATGGAGGGATCCGGTGAAGGCATTCGTGATCGACGATGAACGCGTCTACCATACGATCATGGAACGATTGCTGTCGCAAATCGGCGGCGTGGAATTGGTCGGCTGCTATTTGCGCCCTGAGGATGCACTGGAGCAGCTTCGCCACCAAGAGGTGGATATCGCGTTCATCGATATCCAGATCGGACAAGATAACGGCCTGGATGCCGCCCGCCTGCTGCGTTCCGTCCATCCTGACCTGGAGATCGTGTTCGTTACCTCTCACAAGGAGTACGCGGCAGATTCCTTCGAAAGCTACCCGCTTGATTACATGGTCAAGCCGGTGTCCCAAAGCCGGCTGGAGCAGACGATCGTCCGGGCGGCGTCCCGACTGCGCGAGAAATCCCGGCAAGCCGCTTCCATTGCCGGCAAGCTGAAGGTCAGGGCGCTCGGCGGGCTGGAGGTCAGCGGCGAACGCAGCGGGCCTGTGAAGTGGATCTCGAAAAAAAGTCTCGAGCTGTTCGCCTTCCTGCTGATGCATCGGGGTCGCAGCGTTTCCAAAGGCCGCATACTGGAGCATATTTTTCCCGACATGCCGCTTAAGAACGCGGAGAC
Organism: Bacillota bacterium; assembly: GCA_023391635.1. Classification (GTDB taxonomy): domain Bacteria; phylum Bacillota; class Bacilli; order Paenibacillales; family Paenibacillaceae; genus Cohnella. Next base: position 27,709 of record JAEWAQ010000052.1, read on the forward strand.
TTATCTGAATACAGCCGTCTATCAGCTTCGCAAAGCCCTGCAGGAGCATGGATATAAGCACATCGTCGACAATGGCCAAGAGCAATACTGGCTGCTGCTTGATCAGGTCGAGGTCGATTTCATATCCTTCGAGACACGAGTGTCGCAATTCGGCGCGTTCGTTAACGATGAAATCGAGGACGCGCTGACATGCGAACGTCAGTATAGCGGCGAATTGTATGAAGACCAAGCCTTTGTATGGTCTGTCGCCGAGCGGACACGCCTGCATGACGCCTATGTCTATTTCGCCAAACAGCTAAGCCGATGGCTGCTTGCCCACCGGAGAGCGGAACAAGCTGCCATGATCGTTAAGAAAATCGTACAACGCAACGAACTCGATGAAGAATCGAATTTCCTGCTGCTGCAAGCTTACGGCGAGTTGAAAGATATCGCGTCGCTTGCGAAGCACTACGAACGCATCTCCTATCTGTATCGGCAGGAATTGACCGCTCCTCTGCCGGTTGAATTCATCGCGATGTACGAGCGCTATTCGACACTGCATTCGTGAAGAACGACGTCCCTTATCATCCGGTTCGTTCGTGGCGGCCGCTTCGCCCGCATCCATGCGTCAGCAGTCTTTCAGGCCTCGCGCACCGGGAACCGGAGCACCGTTCGCAGCTTGGCCGGTTCCGTCTTGCGTGGGTCCGACAGATAGATTTCCCTGTGAATCTTGCTTGTCCGAACATACCCGTTCGCTTCGCAGTAGGCTTCCATCCGCGCGAAGCTCGCCGGTTCGTCGTCGAAGCTGCCGATATGCATCATTTGACAACTCAGGCCATCCGCCGCATGCTCGAACCGGGCTTCCTCCAGGAACGGGTTCGACTTCTTCCTCTTCGTCTTGTCCAGAAACCGGGCGAATCCTTGTTCCGACAAGAAGTCCGGCTGCCGAATCATGATCGTGTACTTCAAATTGCTTTTGTCCGTCGCGGCCTTGGACCGATCGACCAAGTCCCATACGCCCTCCAATGGAAAAACGGTATATTCGTAGTAACCGGCTGGCACGTCATCGCTCTTGTAGGACATTTTCACCGCATAGGTCAGACTGTACAACGCTTCCGTCGCCTTCGCAAAGTCCTCGCCGTTCGGATCCCCGGAACCGTCGATCATGATGAAGGGTATAACGGGTATCTCCAGCACTTCCGGCTCCGTGCGCGGCACATAGAAGCGCTTAAAGTCCTTTTTATAATCGACCTTATTGCTCATTGCCCATCTCTCCCTAAATCTATTTGATTTCACGGCCAGTATACCATTCGAATGATGACAACTGCATGGCAGGAGCTGATCTACTTTTCCAAAATATCCGAGCGTCCTCTTATTTCGTCCTCGCTGCGTTTTCCGATGTCACAAATCTAAGCCTCAATTTGTTATATGTGCAAAACGTAAAGGAGCTGAGGAGAAATGAACCTTGCATTGTGGATCGCTGCAGGTTTGCTCGCTGTAGTAGCCCTGGCTAGCGGCATCAACAAGGTGCTCGTACCCAAGGAGAAACTGGCCAAACTACCTGGTGCGGGATGGGTCGGGGATTTTAGCGTCGGCTTCGTAAAAACTTTGGGGGTCGTTGAGATCCTGGCTGCAGTAGGTCTGATCCTGCCCGTCGTGCTCGACATCGCGCCAGTCCTGGTGCCGGTGACGGCTGTCGGCTGGATGTTGCTGATGATCGGCGCAATCATCGCCCACCTCCGCCACGACGAATCCAAGCTGATCGTGTTGAACTTGATCTATTTTGCGCTTGCAGCATTTATCGTGTGGGGCCGCTTCGGACCTGAATCTTTCACCGGCTGATCGATCGCTCTTGGCGGCTATGCAAGGCTGCAAGCGCTCAAACAGTCAAAACGGGAAATATTCCGGGAAAAATCAAAAAGCTTGTAGAGGATACCACCGGTATGCTTAGATTGAAATGAAAGGGGGTTCAGTGATTGGAACAATTGTACGATCAATATCGAGCGCTGCTATTTACGCTGGCGTATCAATTGACAGGCTCTGCGACTGACGCGGAAGATGCGGTGCAGGACGTGTTTGTTAAAGCCTGCGACATACTTCCCGAGCGTTTGGAGGAGCCTAAGGCGTATTTGTGCAAAATGGTAACCAATCACTGCCTCAACCTGCAGAAATCGGCGCGGAAAAGGCGGGAATTGTACATCGGTCCGTGGCTCCCCGAACCGATCCGGACGCCGGAGGAGGATACGTTCGAGACGACAGTCATTCGACACGATCTGCTATCGTACGCCATGCTCGTCCTCTTGGAGCGGCTGACGCCGGCAGAGCGGACGGTTTTCGTCCTGCGCGAGGCGATGGGCTTCGATTATCCCGAATTAGCAGAACTGCTCGACAAGCGAGAGGCAAACTGCCGTAAGCTGATGAGCCGGGCAAGAAGCAAGATGGGCATATCCGAGGGAGAGCCGGTCGCGGCCGAAGCGGTCGAGAAGGCATGGGTGAGCCGGTTCATCGCTTCCCTCAAACAAGGTAACGTCGATCAATTGATGTCCCTGCTGACCGAAGACGTCATTATCGTCTCTGACGGAGGCGGCAAAGTAAACGCGTTCAAGCATCCCGTGCGTACGCGCGGTCACGTGGCTCGAATTCTGGTCGAAGGGTTACTGGGCAAAATTTCCGACAATCAGGAAAAACTCCACATCGAAGTTGCCCCTATGAATGGTGAAACCGGCATCGTTGTTCGTTCGGGGGGCGAACCTTTGGTTGCTATGCTATTGCAACTCCGACACGGAAAACTGGCTGAAATGTACGCCGTAGGAAATCCGGATAAGCTTGTTCGGGTCGTTCATCCTCGACTTTAGCAGCATGACCGCCGCTTCGGCGCGAGTTGCCGTGTCGTTCGGGACGAACTGGTTATGGCCGCGGCCGCTGACGATGCCGAGCTTGCGGATGGCTTCCACCGCGCCTTTCGCCCACCCGGGGATGTCCATGTCATCGGCGAAGCCTGTGACGGCAGCATTCATATCAATTTGGGATTCGAGCGCATGAGCGATCGTCACGGCCATCTCCGCGCGGGTGATGGGCGAATCGGGGCGGAAGCTGCCGTCTTCGTATCCCGTAATAATACCTGCCCGCACAGCCAGGTCAACCGCCCGCTTCGCCCACCATCCGATCCGCTCGCTGTCCGTAAAGGCACTTGCGGTTCCCTCGCCTTCCAACCCTGCAGCTCCGACGAGCATCACGACAAACTCGGCGCGGGTAACCGGATGATCCGGCCGAAAGGTACCGTCCGGGTAGCCTTCTACCAAGCCCTTCAGCACAGCTTCGAGAATAGATCGTTCTGCCCAGTGGCCGGCGATATCGGTAAAAGTCTTGTTCCCGGCGACATCCTCAGGAAACTCGGGCGTCACGGGCTCCTCCGGCAAGGTCGGCTCGTCCGAATTCGCATCATCTGCGTCCCTCTCGGTTCCGTCGCCGCTACCGCTGTCGTCCCGGTCATCCGCTCGCTTCCGGAATCGCTCGGAAACCGCATAGCTTTCGTTCCCCGCTTGATCCGCCGCGCGAATATGCAAATACCAGTCACCGTCCGCACCACGATGATTCACCAGATTCCCGTTAACAAACTCCCGCCAATCGGCTTGCGCATCCAGCGGATCCGATCCGGCAGACCAGACATAGTAGAGAGAAGTCTCGTCGACGCCGCTGCCGTCATCCGTCACGGTAACCCGCGTGGAAATGTTCGGCGATGCGCTCTCGCTTCCATCCGGGGCAACCTGAATCGCAGGCTCCGTCCTGTCCACGCGGATACGAAGCTTTTCCACGATTTCGTTGTCCGCTTCATCCTTGGCCTTCACCCACAGCGGGTGATCCCCTTCCTCCGAAATCGTCAGCGGCTCCGTGTAAGGAACCCATATCACTCCTTCATCCAACGAATACACGACGGAAGTGACGGTCAGCCCTTGAGTATGCCCGGCATAGACGTCGGCGGTGACACTGCGATTCGTCCATGCCCCGCTGATGTATTCTTCTTGATCATCGTCGGCATAGGTCAGCTTGGGTTCCACCATTAAACCGCTTCTGCTGATCTTCACCGTCTCCTCGGCGATGTCGCTTGTATCCCCCAATTCATCGATCGCCTGCGCTTGGATGATTGTCGTTCCTTCTGCTGTGACTTTCAAAACAATGGGCAGATCGCCATAAGGATAATATTGCCATCCTGCATCGCCGACTTTGACACGAATCATCTGCACCTCGTTTAACCTCTCGTCTGCTGATTCATGCTCAATGGTTACGTTCACTTCAGCTGCCTTCGTCCATCCTACCGAATCGAGCGTGATTGCAGGTTCTGTCGGTTTGCCGCCGTCGACGGTTAAATCGATTGTCCGCGATTCACCGAATAAGGAAATGGTAATGACCGCCTTCCCTCCTCTTACAGCGGTAACGATTCCTTGATCCACGCTGGCGATTTCGGGATTCACCGAATAGGTGGCGATATCCGCAGCGGTATACGTTTCATGATTCTCATGCGTCGCGTTCACCGTGATCTCTGTCGATTCGTCGAGGTCCAACACGTCCTTGGCGATGTCGGCATCCCATGATAGGATCGGGTTTTGCCATTGCAGGAATGGCATAGTTTGTTCATTGTATTGGTACCACGCATTCGTGAAATCCCAATCAGCAAACGTGTCCCGCGCCGTTAATTCATCTGCTGTCTTGGGCGTGCCAATCCCGTTGTCCGGCGGCGTCCCCGCATATGCGCTCTCGTTCCAATAGGAGCTGTCTATTTCAATCGGAGCCCCTGTAGAAGCCGCATTTTCACCTACCAATCCGCCGACGTCCGCCGCACCTGTCACCTCACCAGCAGCATAAGAATGGATGACTTCAATCGCGCTGCCGGAATTGGTACGGTTATACCCGATCAAACCGCCCGCATATTGTTCTTCTCCGTAGACTTCACCCGTTGCATAAGAATCCTCAATCCTGATCGTGCCGCCCGGCAAGGAGAAGTTCCTCCCTACCAAACCACCCGCTTGTTTTTGACCTGTGACTTTGCCTGCCGCATAAGAACCGATAATTTCATTCGTACTGCCGGCATTAGCCGTCTCGTTATTTCCGATCAAGCCCCCCACCTGCGCATTGCCTGTGACCTCGCCCAACGCGTATGAGTAACGAATCGTTTTCGTCGCGCCATGACTGCCTTGATTGTCTCCTACCAAGCCGCCTACATAGTCAGCACCTGATACGTTAACAGCAGCGAATGATGAGGTGATCGCGGCGCCATAATTATTTCCCACCAAACCGCCGACTCTGTTCTCGCCACCCACAGTGCCTCCGTTGACCGAGCCGTTCTCGATAACCCCGAAGTTGATCCCTGCCAGACCGCCAACGTAGTTCCCTCCGCTAATGGCGACATGGTCCAGCCGGACGTTGCGGACCGTGCCGGTCGCCCCTACAGCAGCAAACAACCCTTGATAATTGCCGGCCCGGTTAATGGTCAATCCTGTAATGGCGTGTCCGTCTCCGTCGAAGCTGCCGTTAAAAGGAACATTATGATTCGACGGGTTGTACGCTTCTGCGATCGGCGCCCAGCCTTCTCCTGATTGATAATCCGATAAATCAATACCGGCTCCAAGCTTGTAGTGAGCCTGAAGATCATGGCGCACCGCATCCAGCTGTTCCGGCATCAGGATGATGTATGGATCTTCCCCTGTTCCTGAGCCGCCTGCATAAGTATTTAACGGTCCGAAGGCATGATGATTCGCTTCGGCATACGCCCTGGCCGACGCTCCGGTATAACCCCGCAACACAAATTCCGCAGCATTGCCCTTAAAAACACCTTCTCCAAATTCAGGATCACCCAAAATGATGGCCTCTATCAGCTCGTTTTCAGAAAATGCCTCCCTCGCAATTTCCTCTACATTTTCAGGCACGACAATTTTGTTCAATTTATTTCCTGCAAATGCAAACATATATATGGTCTGCAAGCTATCCGGCAATGATAATCGTTCCATATCATTGTCCTGAAACGCTTGGGGCCCAATCCTTTTTACGACATTCGGAATGTCCGCTTCCGTTAATCCGATGCCCATAAAGGCGCTGTTTCCTATTTCCTCCGTGTCCGAATGAATATCGCCGCTGATCGTCCCCTGAACCAACGTCTTTCCATCCTTCGTATATAGCCCCTTCTGACCGATATCCTTGTACACTGGGTTATCCTCATCAACGGTAATTTTTACTAACGGATTATAGACGAAGGCAAGCTCAGTTTGCGTGATATTTCTCGGAATATGAATCTCCGTCAGCTTATTTTTGCCAAAGGCATTTGACGAAATCTGTGCCACACGATTGGGTATGTTAATTTCTGTAAGGCTATTCTCATAAAATGCGCCTGAGTATATGATTTCCAGCCCACTGGAAAGTTGAACCTTCGTTAGTCCATTACTCCGAAACGCATAAGCATCAATTGTAGTTACACTTCCTGGAATCTCAATTTCATCCAATCTGTTGTAAGCAAAAGCACTCAGGCCGATAACGGTAACGCCGTAAGGGATTTCAACTTTAGTTAAATTCTTTTCCCTAAATGCACTAGGCCCTATCTGTATCACGTCTAGCCCATTTAACTTCACGGGTATGTCGATTTCCGTCTCGCTTCCTGTATAGCCCGTAATCGTTGCTGTGCCATCTCCGTTGTCCGTATATTCAAAATCACCCGCAATTAACGGCGCCGCAATGACTCCTGTTACCGGCATTTCCGTCCATATCAGCAAGGTAGCAAGAATAAGCATCCCGATTGTTTTCCAACGAAATCTGCCCATTTTCCCCTTCCTTTCCATAAATGAAGCCCTTCCTTGTATGATACAAGTCAGGGCTTCGTTATAAAATCGGCCTCTCCATCAAAATGGCCAAAAGGATGAAAGGGGTGGATGAGAAGTTTGTCGAGCCAACACCCATTACCGGATTGCATTCGAACCCTCATCTTACTGCGGCAGAAGTCCTCGTTGCTTGGCGCGCTCCAAGGCGGCCATCCTGTTATGAACTTTGAGCTTGTCATACAGATTCGCAATGTGGGTTTTCACCGTTGAGATCGAGACGCCCTGCCTGCTTGCAATCTGTTGGTTGGTCAAATCTGTCATAAACAGTTGCAAGATGGCTTCTTCCTTGGCCGTTAAATGAATGTCCAGGCTGAGGCCAACCTCCCCGCCGCCATAAACAAACGGTTCATATTTTATTAACCGTTTCACGTAGGCCAGACTGACTTTATGTTTTTGCTGACGGTGCTGCTTCTGTCGGGCCTTGAAATATTGACGCAATAACGCCATCAGCGGGCTTCCCGCATCGATGAACGTACGCAGATAACCTTCCGGTTCCGCCAATGACAATACCTCTTCCAATCGGTCCATACTCAGCAGCGTCTTCCCCTGTCGCTCTGCAAGCAAACTGAGCTGAAGGAGCAAGCGCAAACGATCGCGTTTTCTTCCCGAGCGCTCGGCTACATGAATCAATCGTCCGAGCAGGAATTCCGCTTCGTCAAGCTTGCCCTGCTCCATTAACAGGCAGGCGAGCATCCCGTATTCCAGCAGCATCGTGCCTGGAATTTCATCCGTCCAGCGCAGATTCGTGCGCTCCAGCCACAGCAGCGCCTTGCGTACATCGCCCGCCATCCAGCGGATATAAGCTTGATAGACATCGACATAGGCTCCGAGATTCGGATACAATCGGGGCTCGATCTTCGCTGCGACATCGTTCAAAAGCTGGTCCATCCGGTCCAATTGCCCGCGGGCATATGCCAGCTTGGCAAGAAGAAAGTGGCCGAAGGCGGTTGCAATCGGATTCCGGTACATCTCGCCCAACTGCATCGTCCGCTCCCAATGGCGCTCCGCCTCTTCCAGCCGATTCCATTCATACATGTACTCCCCGTACCCCATATTCACATCTGCTTCGGCGAAATAATGCCGGGTTCCCGTCCAGACTGCCAAATAACGACGATAGATGTCTACCTGTTCACTCATATTGCCCAACGTGTCCACAAGCGCCCATACCGGAATTTGCAAATCGCCTTCGCACCCGAGGTTCGTGAGATGCACGCTATCCGGGAATTCCTTGACAACCCGTTTGGCCAGCTTGATCTCGGTATCGAAATCTCTATCGAAATACGCGCATTGCATTTGTGCGACCAGCAGCCCGCTTCGGAATTGATGCAGGGCTGATTCCGACAATGCCGTCTTGGCGTGCGCGAGATGATCCGATGCCCGGCTAATCTTCTCTTTCGCGGCATCTGTTTGCCCGGTCAACAGCATCGCCGTCAAGGCGTTGACAAGCACGGGCGGCTTGTCGAACAGCAGAGCGTCCGGAATCCGGTTCGTCCAGCGCAGGAAAGTGTCCAGTTCGAATTGCATCAAATCCGGCATCAACGGCTCCAGCAAATCCAATGCCTGCCGATTGTGTTCGCCCGCCAGGTAGTGTTCCATCGCCTCAGTCGAATAGCCATGGGCAGCAAGCCAGTCCCCGGCAGCCAGATGAAGCGCCCGCACTTGCTCCTGTTGTTGGCAGTTCAATTTCATTCGAAGAAAGTCCTGGAACAAATGGTGGTAGCGATACCACTCCCTCTTCTTGTCCAGAGGAACGAGGAACAAATTCGTTTGGTCCAGCTGCTGCAACAAATCATGGCAATGTGCAATCCCCGTAACGGCTTGGCACAGATGTGCGTTCATCCGTCCGAGTATCGAAGTTCGTATTAGAAACTGTTGGATGTCATGGGATTGAAAATTGAATACTTCTTCGAAGAAATAGTCCGAAATATTGCGGTGCTCGCCGATTAACCCTTGAGCGATCATCTCGCGATCGGTCTGATCTGCTGAGGATAGCGCAACCAGACGCATTCCTGCAATCCAGCCTTCAGTCTGCCTCCGGACGACCTCCACTTCCTCTTCGGTCAGGTTCATCTTCTGATTCTCGTTTAGAAATACGGAAGATTCTTGCGCAGTAAAGATCAGCTCGGTCGCGTCCATTTCGTTCAAAGTTCCTGAAGCGCGCATCTTGGCGAGCGGCAACGAAGGAGATACGCGGCTGGCTGCATACAGGTGCACATGCTCCGGCAAGCACTCGAGCAAATAGCCAATTCCCCGCAGCAATGCCGGATCGTCCACGTAGTGAAAATCGTCCCATATGATGACGACTGTTTCCGCCGCGCGATTCAGGCTGTTGATCAGTGCAGCAATATGCGCTTCGCCGGATGGTCCCGCCGCCGCAGCGAAACGAGCAACGGATTGATCGTCGAATGAAGGAAGGACCTGCTTCAGCGCAGCGATCGTATGATTCCAGAAGCGCATGCCCTGACGATCCTGTTGATCCAGCGAGATCCACGCGACAAGATTATCGATGTGCGCCGCCCATTCGGCCAGAAGCGTCGTCTTTCCGTAGCCTGCGGGTGCGGTAATAAGCGTAAGCTTATCATTCAGTCCCTTATCGAGCCTTTTATGAAGACGAGGGCGAGAAACAAGCGCAGTCCTTGTTCTCGGAATATGAAGCTTCGTTTCAATAATCATGATTGCCCTCGCCCCTTGCGTGTCGATCTTGAAACGGCCCAATCCCGTTTAACAACAGTATTTCGACAACATCGGCTTCAAGTCCTTTCCAAATCTATAAATCAACCCTATATATCCAAACTGCGCCCGCCTTGTTTCGACAACGACACTCGATCGATCGGCCAATGCGCAGCAATTCCTTTAATTCAGCAGCCAGGCGGTGACGACCGTCTGCCGCAACTCGTTGTTGCTGACCTTGACGGCGATCGTCTTCTTCGTCTGGCGCCCCGACCGATCCGTAATCGTGATCTTGATCCGGTCTTCGAGCAGCCGTTCGGGGTAGCCGTCCAATTGCATATGTCCGATGCCCGAGCCGTCGTCCCCGGCCGCCAGCGCCAGCTTCTCCTGCTCGCTCGGGTGGTCCGGCACTTGCCCTGCGCCGAGGAAGTGGGAATAGTTGTCCTGTACCGCCCACTGATACAAATTCCACGCCGTCCAGCGAAGCCAGATTTGGTCATAATCCTGGAAACCTTCGTCGAAGTTCATCGTCAATTGCTTATCGTACAGCTTGCTGAAGTCGGCGACGGAAATTTGGCGTTCCTCATCGAAGTACTGGTAATATTCCGTGTTCCAGAACTTCTCTTCCTGCGTTCTCGTCCAGTCCACGGCGTAAATATACTCGTTGTCGGTCGTGATCTCGATACGCGCAATGTCCTTGCCGTCAATGTAAAATTCCAGCCCGGGCCTGGCATCGACGTGGCTGACGGCGTTGCCGTGCTCGCCGGAGCCCTTATCGTTGTCCGACAGCTTGAACACAGTTCCGTCCTGTTCCATGATATTGATGACGGCATTGGCGGACGTATGGCCGCCGAAAGGCATACCTGCCAGAACGAGCATCGCCATCAGCAAGCAAGCCGCCGGAACAGCCAGCCAGACGTGTCTCCTTGCGGAAGACCGCTGCGCGCGCGCATTCGGATCTGCGGCGGTTACAAGTCGATCCCGCATGCGGGATTTCTGCGAAGCATCCGGCGTCAATCGATCGAAATAAGCCCGCAATTGGTCATTTCGCATATTCGTTCTCTCCTTCGATTTCCATCTTCAACCTTATTCTGGCGTTTCTCATCTTGGACTTTACGGTGTTCAGATTCATCTTCAGCATGCCCGCGATCTCGCTCAGCTTGTAGCCCTCATAATAGTAGAGATACAAGACGAGCCGGTACGTCGGCGGGAGCTTGCGCAGCTCGTCTTCCAGATCGTGCTTCATACCTGCATCCGCCGCGGGCATCGCGATCGTATGCAGGTCCAGATCCACGACTTTCTTCTTCCACCATTTGCGATGCAGGTCGCGGCACTGATTCCGGGCCGTCGCTATCAGCCACGCTTTCTCGTGCTCGGTGTCGTTAAAGGACTTGCCGCTTGCCATGAGCTTCATGAATACGGATTGCACCGCATCCTCGGCATCTTGCCGATTGCCTGTCAGGGAGTAGCAAACCCGATAAACGGTGTCGATGTGGCGATCGTATGCTGCCGTCATGCCCCCGCCCTCTTGCTGCGGCGATTCGACGTTCATCGATTCCTCGTCCGCGCGCGACAAGGATTTCTTCAAGGCGGCACCTCCTTTCCATACCTAACACGTACAGACAGGGCCAAAAGTTGTTCCGGAAAAAAATAAAACTGTCGGGACTTTCCCGACAGTTAGAGGAACCACGCGCGAACCGCTGCGGTGCTCGCCTGATCCGCTTGCGGACCGGTTACTCGTAGACTTCGAACTCGTACAATCTCGCGCTGTTATCGCTCGTATTCGTCGGGTCGGCGATGCTGATCCGAACATACCGCGCGCTCACCGGCGCAAAGTCGTGCACGGTGACATCGGACGCGTTCCCGGTTACCGCGTCTTGCGTCGCGTACGCGCTGCCGTTCGCGCTCGTCTCGACGATGAAATCGCGCGTGTTCAGGTCGACGCTCTCGCCGCCCGCGCCCGCATGGCGCAGCACGACCCTGGACACCGTCTGGCTGGAGCCGAGGTCGAGCCGGATCGTATGGGTTTCTACGATATTTTTCGAACGCCATTTGGTCGTCGTCAGCCCGTCCTTCGCGAAGTTCGGCAGGAAGCTCGTGCTGAAGAACGAACTTGAATTGATCGTTGCCGTCAATGCCTTGTTGACTGGACCCGAAGTCGCAACCGCGACGTTCGGCCCCGCGATGACCGAAGTTCGGACGACGTCGGACGTCGTGTCGGACGTGCGGAAATAATAGGAGTGGCTGCCGGCGGGCAGCTTCGTGGAGAAGCTGTACGTTTTGCCGTCGGCAAAGTTCGTGTCCAGCGCATCCGTCTCCGCCATATCGCGCACGACGCCGTCCACGACGAGCTGCACGCGGTACGGTGCCTGATTATCCGCGTCCGTATAGGTCGCCTGGAACTCGAACGCGTCATCCTCGTCCCCGTCGGCAGGAGCAACGCCCGCAGCCGTCAAGGTCGGCGCCGTCCCGCTCAACGCATTCGTTCCCGTGATGTCGTCGATGAGCATTTCGCCGTAAGCGCCGCTCTCCTGCTTCAGCCACAGCATGATGTGGGCTTCGCGCTTGTCGAACCCGGCGATCGCGTCAAGATCGAAGTTGTAGGTCGTCCATGTCGTCGGGACATCGATCCAAGCGGTTCCGCCAAGCGCATGGGTGCTGTCGGCGTCCTTGATCTGCAGCCGTATTCGGGTGTCCGCGTAGCCCGGATTTTTCATCGTGACCGTCAAATACCGGTAGCCCGACAGATCCACGACATCGTGCCAAGGCTCGAATTTCGCCCAGGAATTGCTGCCGGCGGGATTTTGCGTGAATTTCCCGACCTTCCTGCCATCAACGTCCGCATAGCCGAATCCCCCGCTGCCGCCGTTCTGGTTAAACCAGTTCACCCATTCGCTGCCGCCGCTTCCCCATGTGCCATTGCCGTCGAAATCGTCATACAGCAGCGGCGTATTCACGGCCGGCAAATCCGTTGCCTTCGTAAAGTGCGCCACGCTGTACGTGTACCCTCCCGAAGGCTCCTCGCCTCTGATCGTGACCCGCTGCGTGCTCAGCACGTCGGCCGAATCGACATTCACGACCGCCGAATACAAGCCGCCCGACTCCGTCATCGGACTGAACGCGCCTGCGGATCCTCCGAACGTGTACGCGGCATCGTCCAGCAAGCCTTGCTGACGCGCGAATATTTTGACGTCTCCCGTCACGTAATCGCCGTGGGCGGGCTGTACCACCGCGAACTCAACCGGCGTCTGGCCGCCCGGGGGATTCGCGTCGACGGCGGCGAGCGCATTCAGCGTGTACAGCATGCCCGCTTGTATGCTGACGCTGTACTCCTGGTACCGCCACTGGTTGCCCGAATCGTCCCGCAGCGGACGGTCTTCGTACCAAGGCGTCGCGCTTCGCTTGTCGGCCGTGTCTCTCATATTGGGACCCGCGATCATGGCGCCCGGGATGACGATCCCCGTGTTGGTCGGGTCGTACGCTTCTTCGTCGAGGCGGGTATGGATAAAGTCCGTATAATCCGTCCCGATGCCGGATATCCAGCTGATGTTCCACGGATTGGCCCCGAACACCCAATACAAGCCTTTCTTCACCGCCCGCAGCACGGCAGGGTCTCCGAATAGCTCGTAATAACGCATCAGGTCGCCGAGGTAAGAAGCGTGCGGCTCGTTAACGCCGAAATCCTTGAATTCGTTCAATACGCCGTATGGGTTGTCGTCGGCAGTCGACATGAAGTAGTCGACGCGCTGCTTCAGCAGGTCCTGGATTTTCGCCTGGGTCGTCGCATCGGCGTCCGGATAAAATTCCGCCAGCGCCATCGGCCGCATATCCCAATAGTTCGTGGACTGAAGATCGGCGAATGACAGCACGCTGACCCGGCTAGTCGCTGCCGTCTTATAAGCCGGATCCCCCGTCAGCTTGTACAGCTCGACTTCGGCCCATAACAGTGGGTTAACGACGCCGCCCCGCGCGCGATAAGAGCCGGAATCGTCATTGACGTTCGTCAGCGCGTACTGATACGCGATAACCGCCGCGTTCGTCGCATCCGTCACGAAGGTCGGATCGAGATTCGCCTGATCGAATGCCCTGGCGACCGCCGCCAGCATGCCGGCGCCTTTGGCCGCGCCGCCGACGTCGTAATGCGTGGCGATGCGGTTGTCCCCCGTCGTATTCGGGTCGCCGTCGGTGGCGAACTCCGGATGCTTCCAGCCGTTCGCATTGGCGTTGAAGGCCGGATCCGTCGTCGTTCTGAGCCGGTACAACGGCCCGCCGAACGCGTCGATCTGCCGGATGACGAAATCGGCTCCCCACTTGGCCTCGTCGAGCAAGTCGGGAATGCCGTTAAGATCGTAATCATAGGCAACGACCGGATTGCCCGCATGCCGCAAGTAGGCGAGCGCGATCTCGCCGGCCACCCATTGGTTGCCGCCGTATTGCCCGTAGTCGCCCGCGTCGTACCAGCCTCCGGACAAGTCGTGGAACGTAGTTCCGTCCGGCGACATCCCGTCGTCCAAGTGGCCGGCGGCATGGTACGCTTTGGCCGACGGCACGGTATCGCTGTAGCCGCTCGGAATGGCGTCCGCGGTGCTGATGCTCTTGCGCTGGATGCGGTAGAAAGAGGTCATCTCGTCCAAATAATCGCTCCAGATGTTCGGCTGAACGGGGAATAAATAAGATTCCACGCTGTTCGAAGTCAGTTTGAAGTCGGCGCCCTGATAAGCTGCCATCGCGGAGAAGTCTGCCGAATAAACCCGTTTTCCCCATGTGACGCCTTCGTCCTGCAAAGTGCCGGTATACCTGACCGTGGTACCCTGCCATACTCTGAAGCTCAAATCCGTCAGCGCATCGGTGGCAAGAACGTAGGCCATCTTGTAGTCGTTCTTGGTATACCCGCCTTGGCTGACCACGATTTCCGTTACCGTTCCCGCCGCATGAGCCGGCTGCACGCTGGCGGCAAAAGGCAGCGCCAGCGCGAGCGCGAGCAGCAGGGCAACGAACTTCACGCTTTTCCCTCGCATCGTCATTCCAGCTCCTCTCGTCATTGTCCATCATTTATAAAAACAAGAAGATGCCCGAGACAAAGTTTCATTTCGTCTTGAGCATCCTCTTGGTGAACAACCTATGCAGTTACTTTTTGTTGGCCGTTACCCACTCGTCGATCTGCTTCTGCATCTCGGCTTGCACCTTTTCGATGCCTGCTTTCTTCAGCTTCTCGTTGCGTTCGTCGAGCATCTTGGACGGGTTGTCGACCGCTCCCGTGCTGATCGTGACGTATTCGGCCACGATGGCATTCAGCTGGGACAGCTCGTTCTTCACGTTCGTATCGTCGAAGTAGAAGCCCAGCAGCGGGAAACGCGTGACCTCATCGTTGTATTTCTTGAATTGCTCGTAGATGTCGTCCGGTTCGCCCGGTCTCAAATAGTTGATCATCTGATTGCCGAGCACCCAGTTGATCGCGGTCGCATAGCCGGAATCCGGAATCAGCTCGATGCGGTTGTCGCCGACCTTCTTGTAATGCGTGCCTTCGATGCCGTTGACGATCAGGTTGATGACGTAAGGATCGGTGTGCAGGTAGTTCAGCACCATCATCGCTCTGGCCGGATCGCCGGACGTTCTGGAAATCGACATCTGCGCGGAGGTGACTTTTTCCGTCGTGACCAGCGGTTCGGCCAGTTGCTTCGCCACCCATTCATACTTCTGCTGCGATGCGATATGCTGCTGGATTTCCGTCCCCGGCTTGTAGGAGGAGCGATTCGACCAGATTTTGCCCTGCCGCATGATTTGAACGTACGGAGTTTTGCTAATGGCCGCATCCTCGTTGATGTAACCCGATTTGTAATAGGAACGGTACAACTCGTATTCCTTCTTGTTAATCGCCACGATCTCGGGATCAAGCACGGTTTTCACCTTCATGTCCGCGGCCTTGAAATCCATGAGGAACAGCGGCACTTGGGTTCCGCCGACGCTCGGCACCGGTCCGACTTCCCTGTAATCCGAATTCGTTTCGTACATCAAGTAATCCATCGGGTTGTTGGACCAGACGTACTGGCCGAGAATGTCCGGTTCCTTCTCTTTCATCAGCTTGAGCCAAGGCTCCAGATCGGCCATGCTGTTGATGGACTGGTAATCGATCGCGTACTTGTCCACCAGGTCCTTGCGGAACACCAGCGCTTTGCCCTGCGTGATTTCCTTGTTCGTCGGAATCGCGTACAGCTTGCCCTTATAACGCGGCCCTTCCAGGTACAATGGATGTAGATTGTCCTTGATTCCCTGTCCGTACTTGTCCAGCAGTTCGTCCAGTTCCAGATAAGCGCCCTTCGTGACGTTGCTCCAGAAGCCTTGCGACGAGCCCGAGAAGATAAGGTCGAACTTCTCGCCGGTATTGATCATCAGCTCCGTCTTCTGCTTGTACGAGCTCGGATCGATCGGACGCAAGTCGATCGTGGCATTGATCTTGTCCTTCAGGTACTCGTTCAATTTCTGCTCGACCGCTACCTCGTCCTTCTGCGGAATATCCAGGTAGACAATTGACACCTCGTACGGCTTGAGCGTTTCTTTCGGCTCCTCTTTCGGCGTTGCGGATGCGTCTGTACCCTTAGCCGACTCGGACGGCTTCGCCGATTCGCTGCCGGCATTGTTGCCGCCTGCGCAAGCCGTGAGAATCAGGACGAAAGCCAGGACGATCGAAACAAAGGAAATCCGTTTATTGCTCGTTTTCATTGTTGCCCTCCTCGTTTTTTTCTTCCTATAGAACAGCATCCGACGCCTGCGCGCCGCCATGCCGAATCTACCTTGCTCAGCCTTTCACGGCGCCGACCGTCAAGCCTTTGACGAAATATTTCTGGAAGAACGGGTAGGCGATCAGCAGCGGTCCCATGCCGACGATCGCCATCGCCATCTGCAGCGCTTCGTCGGGCAGGTCGGCAAGCAGCGTCAAATCCTGCGAAGCGGCCAATACGCTGTCCTTGAGATACTGGATATTGTTCAGCACCCGGATCATCAGGAATTGCAGCGGATACTTCGACTCCGTGTTGATGAACAGCATGGCGTTGAACCAGTCGTTCCAGTAGTTGATCGTGCTGAACAGCGCCATCGTGGCCATGACCGGCAGCGACAGCGGGAATACGATCCGGAAGAAGATGCGCAGCTCGCCGGCACCGTCGATCTTGGCGGATTCGATCAAGGCGGGATGAATCGTGGTCTGGAAGAACGTCCGCATGATGATGACATTGAACGGGACGATCAGCAGGGGAACGATCAGCGCCAGATAAGAATCGCGGAATCCGAGCACCTGCGTATAGACGATATATTTGCTGACCAGACCGCCGTTGAACAGCATCGTGAAGAACAGATAGAACGTGAACGACGTCCGGTAAGGATAGTCTCTTCTCGACAACGGGTAGGCGTACAAGCCCATCAGCGCCACGCCGGCAATTGTCCCGAAGACGGTAATCATGATGCTGACTCCGTATCCCCTGAGCACGGTAGCCGAGTCGGTCAGCAGCGAACGGTAGGCGACGAGCGACCACTTGACGGGGATGAACCGGTAACCGTCGCGCGCCAGTGCGTCGCCGTCGCTTAGCGAGACGGCCAGCACGAGGATGACGGGGATGATGCAGGCGACGGCCAACAGGATGAAAAAAACGTGCAGCATCGCGTTCGACGCCGGCGAGATTTGATTGAAGCGGTACCGTTTGGCATGGCTGGTCATGTAGCTGTCCTCCTGTATTCAAAATAAGGCGTTCTCGGGATTGATTCGTCTTACCGTGTAATTCGTCAGAAAGACGAGGATGAAGCCGACGACCGATTGCACGAGCGCGGCGGCCGAAGACATGCCGATATCGTTCAAAGTTATCAGCGCGCGATAGACGTAAGTGTCTACGACGTCCGTAGTGGCGTACAGGGAGCCCGAATTGAACGGCACCAGGTAGAACAAGCCGAATTCGGCATTGAAGATGCTGCCCATCTGCAGGATCGTGATAATGATGATGACGGGCTTGATCGTCGGCAGCGTGATCGAACGGATCTGATCCCACTTGGACGCGCCGTCGATGACGGCCGCCTCGTAATACTCGGAATCGATGCCGGCAATGGCGGCAATGTAGATGACGGCGCCGATGCCTACGCTCTTCCAAGCGTTGACGAGAATCAGGATGAACGGCCAATACTCGGGTTCCGTATACCAGTCGATCGGCTCCATGCCGAGCCACGGCAACACGGAAGCGTTGATGAAGCCTTGTCCCTGATTGAGGAAAGCATACACCAGATAGCTGATCACTACGATCGACAGGAAATTGGGGAGGATGAAAAAACTTTGATACAGCTTGGGGAAGATTCGCCCCTTCACTTCGTTGACAGCCACGGCGATCAGGACCGATAGCGTCAAATTCACCGCCATGAAAGCAAGACTGTACAGCATCGTGTTTCGGGTAATGCGCCACAGCACGTCGGATTGGAACAGAAACTTGAATTTTTCAAATCCGACCCAGGGGCTGCTCAGAAACCCGTCGACGAAATTGATGTCTTTGAATGCAATGAACACGCCGAACATCGGCAAATAATTGTTCAGGAACAGGACGAGCGCCGCCGGCAGCAGCATGAGCGTCAAATACCGGTACTTCCAGAATCGCGTGAACTTCAGAGCCACGATGCGCACTTCCTTTCGGTCTGTATACTTATTATAAAAACAGGCGCCATCTCTAGCGATGACGCCTGTTTCCCAATTGATGATCTATATTGTGATAGGCAATTCGACCGTGGCGACCGTCCCGCCCCCGTCCCTGCGCGCGTACCGGATTCCGTATTCGCTGCCGTAATGGAGCTGGATGCGCTTGTGCACGTTGCGTATGCCGTATCCTTTGTCCGTACGGGTTCCGTTCAAGATCTCGCTTAGCATCTCCATGTCCACGGGGGCGAACCCGTTATCCTCGACAACGAGCCGAATATGGTCTCCCGACCGCCGGACGCGCACCCACATCTGGCCTTCGCCGTCCATGTGGCTGATGCCGTGGAAGATCGCATTCTCGACCAGCGGTTGGAGAATAACCTTCAATATCGTAAAGTCGAGCACGCCTTCTTCGATGTCCCACGACACTTCGAACGCGTCGGGATAGCGGATTTCCTGCAATCGGCAATACGCCTGCACATGGTCCAGCTCCTCCCGGATCGCGATCAGCTGCCTGCCTCTGCTGAGGCCGATTCTGAGCAATTGGGACAAGTCCTTGACCATGGCGCCGACTTCGTGATTGCCGCTCTTGATGGAGTACCAGTAAATCGAATCCAGTGTGTTGTAGAGCAGGTGCGGCGTGATTTGCGATTGCAGCGTGGTCAGCTCGATCTCTCTGCGCCCCAGCTCGATCACGTATTTCTCGTCGATTTCCTGGTTCAGACGGACGGTCATCCGTTGAAAAGCGTCGTACAACAGGCCGACCTCGTCGCTGCGCTTCGGCCACTGCATCCCGTCCCTGCCCGAGCCGGGCTCGTATTGGCGCGTGAACGATACGAGCTTGCCGAGCGGCTTGATGATCAATCTTAACAGATACAAGACGTAAGCGAGCACGAGCACGATATAGATCAACGAGGACCCTAACAGCATTTTTTGATAGGCGAGCAGCTTCCCTACGATCGCTTCCAGCGGGATCCGGTAGATGAGCGAGCTGCCGTTCTTCGCGCTGCCGGCGGCGACGATGAGCCATTCGCCGGATTCGTCATTCACGTATCGGTACCGTTCGGCGGCTTCCTCGTACAACCCGGAACGCCAATCGATCCGATCCTGTCCCGCTCCGACGCTCATCAGCAACTCCCGGTCCTGATTCAGGAAATAGATTTCGGCGCCTGCCGGCAGCTCGACCGACAGCAGATCCTTGTTCAATAAAATTTCCAGATGCGAAACTTCAAGTACGCCGAGCGACAAGGCATTGTCGGCAGGGTCCAAGATGCTGCGGGAATACGTCACGTTAACGGCGCCCGTGCCCGCGTCGATCCGCTGGACGACGCCCGCGCCGCGCTCGGCGAGCGTTCGGCGGATCCATCGCTTGTCGTTCGCGTTCGCGTCGTAATAGACGAAGCCCGCGTTCTTCATCGGCGAGTACATCCCTTGCGCCAGATCGGGCGGCTTCTCCCGGTAGATCGAATAGACGGTCCCGTCGGAAGTGACCCGCTTCAGGATCGATTCCGCCGTATTCAGCTGCTGGAAGGTTCGGATGTTCAGCCAGAAATCCCGCTGGTTCCTGTCGCTGATGAATTGGTTATCGATGAAGGCGATCGTCGTGTCGTTCACCGCCGCGATCGTCTTGTCCAGCGCGAACTGGTTTTGCCGCACCAGTTGGGCCATCGTCTTCCCCACTTCGCTGCGCGTCGTCTTCGACGCCTCCCGCAACGACAGCCATCCGACGATCAGGAAAGGGCCGATGACGAAGACGATGAAGGAGAGGATGACTTTATCCCGCAATTTCATCCCGAGCCCTCCTCTTTTCGAAAGTCCGCGGGAGTGGTGCCTACATGCTTCTTGAATATTCTGCTGAAATGCTCCGGAGACTCGTACCCGATTTCGAAGGCGATCTCGTAACGCTTCTTGTCGGTATCCGCGAGCAGCCGCTTGGCGGCCTGCAGCCTCACGTCGGTCAGGTGGTCCCATAAATTGCGGCCTTTGATTTTTTTGAACAGGTAGCTGAGGTAAGTAGGGCTGATGTGAACGGCATTGGCGATGTCCTGAAGCTTCAAGCCTTTGTTTCCGTAGTGCCGGCGAACGTAATCCTCCACTTGTTCGATCAACGTCCGATCCCGCTGCACCAGGCAGTCCCGCAAAGCCGCGACGATCTCCCCGATATAGACCGGCAGCTCCTTCATCTTGTCCTCGATGGGGCAATCGCGAAAATAGCCGTGGGGCTCGAATCGGCTCAGCTGTACGCCCGCATCCTGTCCGTGTTCGAGCAGCAGCCCGAACAAGCGGTAGGTCAAGATCCCGAAGCAGTTGTGAAACATCTCCTCCGACAGCTTCATTCGTTCCAGGCGGTCATTGAGCGTTTGAATCTCGGCTTCCGGCACCTCCGCCCCTTCTCCCGTCCCGGACAAAATATGCGTCAGCAGCCGTTCGACATCGGCGAGCCAGGCGCTGTAGGTGATTTGAGCGGGCTTAATTTGATCTTCGTAGTGAAAGATCGCATGGTCCGGATGCAGCGCGCGCCAATCCGCCGCCTCGACCGCCTCCTTCATCAAGCCCGGCAAGCTGCGAACGCCGCGCCCGGCCGAGCTGATCCCGATCGTCGATTCCAGGTTCAAATAATCTTTCAGGTTCCGATACAGGTGATTCGCGAGCAGGTTCACCTGCGACTTATGCTGCAGGTTGCCGCCGTCGGCCTCGTCTTCTTCCAGCTGGAGCAGCACGAGCAACTGGTTGCCCAATCCGTAGAAGGCCGCCCCGCGCCAATCCCCCAGACTCTCTTCTACCACGTTCAACGAAGCGTATTTCAACAGCTTGCGGTCGCGCAGGTGAACGGCTTGGCTGCTGAATCCGCCTTTGCCGAAATCGGCTTCCAAACCAAGCAGCCGAAAACACGGGCCGGCAAGCGACAGGTCCAACCGGTTCAGCAACCACGACAGATCCTCTTCCGACAGCTGTTGATCGGTCACCAGCTCAAGCAGCGTCATGCTCCGATCGTCCCATTCGGCTCCGTGATCGCGATTTTGCGACGAACGCCAGAGCAGATCGCTCTTTACCGTCTTTTGCGCCAGCGCCTGCCCGACGACCCGGAGCAGCTGCTGCAGGCCTACCGGCTTCACCAAATAGTCCTTGGCGCCGAGCCGCAGCGACTTCTGCGCAAAATCGAACTTCTCGTAGGCGGAGATGACGACAATCGGCAAATTCGGTTGCTCCGTCAATATCGCCTCCATCAGTTCGATCCCGTTCATCTGGCTCATCTGGATATCCGTCAATACCAGATCGAAGGCGTCCAGCCGGAGGTAATCCATCGCTTCGAAGCCGTTCAGCGCGGTTTCGACACGCGAAATATTCAGTTCTGAGGCGAGCAGATAGTCCTTGATGCCGGAACTGACGATCGGTTCGTCATCGACCACAAGCACTTTGTACATAAGCAACCTCCCCGGAAAGATGGAAATAGGCAGGGGCGAATGCTCCCATGCCTATTTCCATGCTCGGTTATCTTAACCGAAGCAGCTTGTATTGATGGAGCAGCTTGTCCTGATGTTCAGACATCCATGCCGCCAGGGAAAGGCGCATCTCCCGCAGCGTTTCGGCGGCGGCGGGTTCGCCCGCAAGGTTGTTCAACTCGTGCGGGTCAAGACGCAGATCGTACAGTTCGTCCGAATCCCCGCAATTGAATACGTACTTGTAATCGCCCTTGCGGATCATTCTTTGGGTGAACAGTACGTTCTCCAAGCCCGAACCTTCCGTGACGACGCAATCCGGCCAATCCAAGAGGCCGACGGCTGCCCGGGCGAACGACCTGCCGTCCACTTGTTCGCCCCGGCTCTCCGCGCCCGCCAGATCCAGGATCGTCGCATAGATGTCGCAGGAGCCGACGAACCCGGCCTCCCTTGCGCTCCCCGCTTGCGCCTGGGCCGGTTTGACGAACAGCGGCACCTTGCACGTCTCCTCGTACATGAAGAACGCCTTGTCGCACAAACCGCCGTGAATGCCGAGCGATTCGCCGTGGTCGGACGAGAAGAGGATGACGGTGTCGTCATACAGCCCGCTGCGCTTCAAGTAATCCAGCAGCCGTCCGATCTGTTCGTCGATCGCGCTTGTAAAGGCGAGGTAATGCTTGACCAGCGGCTCGAATGTCGACCAGTCCGCATCGTTCGCCCGCTTCACCTGATGAATCGACGGCTTCTTGTCGCCATTATCGTAGAAATTCGGCCAAGGGTCAATAACGGCGTCGCGGTAACGGTCCAGATGCTTGGTCGGCGCCAGGTAGGGTTCGTGCGGCCCCCAGAAATTCAGTTGAAAATAAAACGGCCGCTCTCTTGCCTTGAACCGGTCGATATAGTGAATGGCCCGCTCAACCAGAAAATAATCGACGGTCGCTTCAATCGGCGATATTTCTTCCGCCGCATAATGTTCGTCGTAGTGGCCGGTCAGCTTGTTGCGGGTGGCATGCGTCAGTCCGTTGTCGGCCAGGTACTGCTTGTACTGCTCGAAAATATGCCCGCCCAAGCCGTGACCGGGAAAATCGTCCGCTTCGTAGCCGACGAGCGACGGCCCGTCGCCCAGATGCCATTTGCCGGTGTAGCCGATGCTGTAGCCCTGCGCTTGCAATTTGCGGCTCAACAGCTCCGGTCCGTCCTGCAAATGCTGCACCAGATTGTTCGTCATCATCCCGGTTTTGGACGGATATCGGCCGGTTTGCAGCGAAGCGCGCGCCGGCGTGCATACCGCGCAGCTCGTATAGGCATTGTCGTAGATGACGCTGTCCGCGGCCAGCCGGTCCAGGTTCGGCGTCTCGCATGCGCGGCCGCCATAGGCGGACAAGATGTCCGCTCTCAATTGATCGGTCAAGATGAACACAATGTTCGGCCGTTCCGATTTCTGCATGGTCTTCACCTCTTATGTTCGCGATCCGACGCTTCGCTCCAGCGTCAGCCGCACCGTCTTCTCCTCGCCGGTCAAATCCAGACGCAGGAAAACAAGCTTGTTCTGCACGATGACCGCCGACTCGACGCCTTCGTGGCCGGTTGCCGCGAATCCTTCCAGCGAATCCCAATAGGCCAGACCGAACGGCACGGGCGGCCACAGCCCGATATGGAATTCCAGCGAGATTCGCGCCTCCGTCTTCTCGTAATGGCGAACGAACACAGGCGGAGCGTCTTCCGTGAAATCGCCGTTCATGTCTTGTTTGCCGACGTAATTCGTCAGCCTTGCCGGCCTGCTATCCCCTTCGCGGAAAACGAGCTGGCAATGCTTGTCGTAGTAGAAGAACGTCCGGGGCCAGTCCGCTGCGGCAACGCCGCCCAGCGCCAGCGTATAGCCGTTCATCGCCGGGCGGGCTTCGCCGCGTTCTGTCAGCATATAGACGGGAGCCGTATGCGCGTTCGCGCGCTTATAGCGGGCAATCGCCTCCGGCAAGCTGCTGCAGGTCGCGCCGCATGCCCGGACATGGCCGAAAAATCGGTCCAGCATGGCCGAAGAAGCGGCGATTTCGTCGGGGCTCGCCACCTTGAACCCGTCGGAATGCTCCATCTCGTGCGCTTCCTGATGCTGCAGGAAATACACTTGATCGTTGCACGCGGTGTTGGCCAGATAGTCTTGAAACATCGCCTTCCAGTACGTGATATCCGTTGCAGAACAGAGTCCTGCGCGGCGCACGTCGTCCGGGTCCGAGGAATACACGACCGGCGATGCCGTATGATACGCATGGCGGAGATCCCGGGCCGTCCATTCGCAGCCGACGATCCGGCCGCCGGTCGGGTGCGGCGCCTTATAGCGCTTGCGGTCCACGTACCAGAAGCCCCAGGGCACGCCTTTGTGCGCGATGTTGTCCCACCAGGTTTGCTCCCAGCAGTAGCCCCATATCCCGTCGAAACCGATGTCCTCCAGCAGTTCGATCAGTTCGGAGGAGATGTACCCCGTCGCCGCGATCTTCGCGGTCGCCCAAGGGAATGCTTCCGCGACGGCCGCCCATTCCTGTCCGAAAGCTTCTTTCCACCGGAGCGCCGCCGCTTTCTTGTCCGGGATGCCCGGCCTGGGCGGGCAGCGCACCATCACGTTGTCGCCGAACCTCTCATGCCATTCGTTGATGCGATCGGCAAGCACAGCGACCGAACCGCGGTTCACGATCCAGGTCACGGGGATGCCGTGCCGGTGGGCGAGCCGGGCGAGCCGATCGACGCCTTCGGCGGGAACCCCCTTGCCCCAGGAAGCGTCGATGTCGGATGCGGTGCTGACGAACGTATAGATCAATCGTTCCGGATTCATGCCTCTTGTTCCCTCCCGGTTATGCGTCGGCCGATATGCGGGCTTCAAGCGTAAGCCCCGATCTTGGGCACCCACTCCATCTCCCAGGATTGATCGATCCCGTTCCGCCACTGTATGGCCGCTTCCGCCATCTGCGCAGCCAACTCCGGGTGCAATTCCTTCACGTTCTCCCGCTCGCCGACATCCACCGTCAGATTGGCCAGATGCACCTCATCCCCCGCAGGCGCTCCCTCTTCCAGTTGCCCGTTCAATACGAGCTTCCAGGGTCCGTGCCGCATGGCCGTCTGCTGCCCCATCTCCCAATAGAGCGCCCGATCGGATACCGAAGCGCGTTCGGCAAGAACCGGCATAATATCCATGCCGTCTGCCGAACCGGATGCGGGAGGGCAGCCGGCTGCGCCTAATATCGTCGGGAATACGTCGATTGCGCCGCACGCCTCGGAGATCACTTGTCCGGCCGGAATGCACGCAGGCCAGCTCCAGATGCCCGGCACGCGGATGCCGCCCTCGTACAAGCTGAACTTGTGGCCCTTCAGCATCCCGGCAGAACCGCCGTAATAAGGATCCTCAGACCCATCCATCCAGTTGCGCGATTCCCTGGACGGCCCGTTATCGCTTTGATAGAAAATGCAAGTGTCGTCCGACACCCCGCTCCGTTCCAATTCCCCCAGCATGTCGCCGACGCCGTCGTCGACCGCGCTCAGCATCGCGGCCATGATTTGACGGTCCCACGGCAGATGCGCGAATCGGTCGGTGTACTTATTGGGCGCATGCATCGGATAATGGGGAGCGTTATAAGCGACATAGAGGAAGAACGGCTCCTCCTTCTTCGCCGCTTCGCGAATATAGTTCACCGCGTGCTCGGTGACCATCTCCGTGAAATACCGGCCGTTCTCGTAAATCTCCGTCCCGTTGTGCCACAAATCATGCGACGGGTTCACGCCCCGCGACATCCCCCAATAGAAAACATGCGAGTAATAGTCAATGCAGCCTGCCAGGAAACCCATCCACTCCTGAAAGCCGTGACGGTCGGGCCTGCACTCGGGGCGGACGCCAAGATGCCACTTGCCGAACATCGCCGTCCGGTAGCCTGCCTTGCCCAGCTCGGACGCCAGCGTCGGCACTTCGGGCAGCAGGCCGGTCGTCTTCCGCTCGCCTCCGAGAATCGATCTTACCCCGGCTTTGGCCGGATAACGCCCGCTTAACAGAGAAGCCCGCGACGGAGAGCATACGGGGCTGGATGCGTACCAGTCGGTGAACCGCGCGCCCGATCCCGCCAGCCGGTCGATATTCGGGGTCCGGAAATGTTCGGCGCCCATGCAGGACAGGTCGCCGTATCCTTGATCGTCCGTCATGATCACGATAAAATTCGGCCTTTTCACGATGTCATCCATCCTTTATCCTTCAAGCGTCTTCTATTCAGTATAAAGATTGCCCTTGGATATGCGATGACGGACATTACTTGGAATGTGACGAATATTAAGCCGGCGGGCGATCTATGGCGGAATGCGCGCCGCTCGGCTATAATCTTGGAGAAAAGGGGGATGTCGATTGAAGACCATAGTCACCGTCCCCGCAGGCGATGAGCGGACAACCTTCGACCATCTGCCCGCGGGCGGCAAGGACATCGAAATTTATTTACCGCAAGGTCAGCCGATTGTCGTGCGACGCCTGGAGGTCGAGCAAGAAGCTTCCGTCTCTCCGCTGTCCCGCGCCAACCCGGCAGCAATCGTTACCCGTGGGCGTCAGTCAGTTCGCTGAATCAGCGCCGACGAACCTCACGTCCTGCTGCCCGAGCAGCCGGTGCAGCTCGCCGATCGGCACGTCCCGGCACGCGCAGCCGCCGTCGATGGCGAGCGAGGCCGCGACGCCCGCTGCTTGACCCAGCGCGTAACAGGTCGCCTGCACGCGCATCGAAGACATCGCCACGTGCGTAGCCGAGATCGACCTTCCGGCGACAAGCAGGTTGGACACCGATTCCGGCAGCATGCAGCGATAGGGAATATCGTATCCGTCCACCTTGCGCTCGTCCGTCGTCTTCTGCCCGTCCGGACTGTGGATGTCGATCTCGTAATTCGTCTGCGCCACTACATCACCGAACCGTCGGCCCCCGACAATATCTTCTTCCGTCAATGTGTACAACCCGTTAATCTGGTTCGTCTCCCGCACACCGACCTGTCCGGCCACGTGGGACAAGGCGTAAGTCTCGAAGCCGTTGCGCTGCAAGTAATCAACGATGGAGAATACTTGCCGCAGCGCTTCCGTCTCTGCCGCGTTCACGTCGGCGATGCGGGCACCGTTGCCTTTGACGCGGGACATGTTGACGAGCAGCGGGCCGTCCTTCTGCTTCTGCCAGTACAGCCGCCGGCCTTGTGGCAATTCCTCTACGCTGTTATACGTGTAGCACCCCTCCGGCAGCAGCCGCCTTACCGGCTTGCCCGTGTCCTGCATCATGAACATAAGCGTCATCGGCTGCGTCAATCCGTCGCTCTCCCGCCCCGATGTGTACGGAACGCCGGCATCGATGGCCACCCTCGCGTCTCCCGTGCAATCGATGAATTGGCTGCCCTCGACAGCCCGCAGCCCCTCGCGAGTGTTCGCCACGACCGCCTGCATCCGGCCTTCATGCAGCATGACACCGGCGACATCGGCGTGAAACATGACGTCAACGCCTTCCTTGCGCATCTTCTCGTTCAAATAGTGGCGCAGTAGAAACGGAGAATATTGCGGCGCGATGGATGTATCGTGCTGATCGGGCAAATACTCGGCCAGCATCTCGGCGATCAATTCCCGGTAGATGCCCGTGACATTGCCGATCGGCATGAAGACGCTCACGTTGCCCAATGTGCCCATGCCGCCGAGCTGTCCCGACTTCTCCAGCAAGATGACGCGTTTGCCGCATCGCGCCGCGCCGATCGCCGCAGCCGTGCCTGCCGGCCCTCCGCCTGCCACGATCACATCCGCTGAGGCATACACCGGCACTTCACGCTGGAATGCATAAGATTTCCCCATTTTCCTCCAACCCCTTCGCCTCGATATCAAGGTCATTATAGGATGGAATGAAGTTTAATTATAGTTTCATTTTTGTTACACTAAACTTAATGAAAATGGATAGCGAGGACTGGGGCGAGAACATGCGAAGGAAGAAAACGGTGACGCTGCGCGACATCGCGGACGAGCTGCAATTGACCGTGCATACGGTATCCAAGGCGCTGCGCGGGTTGCCCGGGATGTCGGAGGAGACGCGCAAGGACGTCTTCGAGACGGCGCGGCGGCTCGGGTATCGAACGAAGGAACAGGCCATTAGCCAATGGTACGAACGGGTGCCTCGGCTGATTGCTTCAGGCAAGCGGTTCTTCATGCTCTTGCCCGGCGATACACCGTTCAACCAATTGCTGCTTACGGGTCTTCATGAACGCCTGCACGAGATGGGACATACGGCAACGGCCGTCCTGCTCCCCCAGACAATCGCCGACCGGGATCAGCTGCAAGCTTGGGTCGACAACAGCGGCATGATGTACAGTGACGGACTGATTCTCGCCCCTTCCATTCCGGAATGGAAGGAAGAAGCGCTTCTCGCCCTGCCGATTCCGAAAGTGCTGATCAATTTCCCGCCGATGCTCGCCCGCATTGACAGTGTCATCTGGGATGTGGAGCACGCCATTCACCAGTCTGTCGAATGCTTCGTGACTCACGGCCATACGCGAATTCTGTATCTTGGCAACATTCATGAACACCGCGGGTTTCGCTTGCGGTGGATCGCCTTCCAAGCCGCGATGAGACGATGGCTGGACGTTGATGTCCGGGCAGAAGACCATATGACAGACCCGTGCGACGACTGGGAGAGCTGGAACCGGCAATTGGAAGATCTGCTGAAGAGAAGCGGCTGCACTGCCATTCTGTGCGCGATCGATTACGACTTGCAGCCGGTCATGTACTATTTGCAATCACATGGCAAGCGCGTGCCCGCCGATTACTCGGTCATCTGCCTGGAGACGCTGTCTCCTGCCGCCATTCCTCATATTACCCGGCCCCAACTTCACCTGCGCGAAAGCGGAAGCCGTGCCGCCGAGCGGCTATTATGGAGAATTGCCAACCCGGACGCGCCCTGCGAGCATATTCGGGTCAGCGGCGGCTTCATCGACGGAGAGACGGTGGCGCGATTGTCATGACTTATGCAATGCCGGGACAATCCGCCCATTACCGACTCTCCTTAGTCGACCCTTGCACCGTAAGACCGCAAGAACGCTACAGCTTGCATGGCGTCCATGCGAGCTCCCTTCACATCAATCGATTTGAAATCCACCCCATCCATAATCGCTCCGCGCAAGTCTGCCCCCTTCAGTTTGGTTTGTGCCATTATCGCTCTTGTTAAGTCGCAATCTCGCAGGTCGGAATTCTCCAATTTGACTTCGTATAGGTCCGCTTCGTAAAATCGGATGCCTCTCAAATCCTGTTTGGCCAGCTTCGTTTGACGAAGGTTCGTATAGGACCAATCACCTCGAGTCAACGTAACGCCATCCATCTTCGCGTTTGCAAAGTCGGATCCCGTCATTTTGCAATCGATGAATTGGGTTATGAATAGATTCGCCTCCACGAAATTGCAATTTTCAAAAGCCGTACCCGTATGAATAGAGGCATTCAGCAGCGCACCTCGAAAATCGCATTGCGCGAAGCGGCACTTCGTTGTTCGTATCTCTTCCAGAGAGGCATGCCTAAATTGGCAGCGTTCAAATACACAGCGCTCAAATGAATGTTCTTGTAAATCCCGTCCGCTGAAACGAACCGCCTCATAATGTTCCTCGATATGCTGCTCCATCAAGTATTCACCTCCGAGTCATGATTTGATGACCAAGCCCAAGAGCCCAACGAACGAAGATGCCTGACTATGCGATATGGTACATCCTTTCAAATCCTCGATCTCCACCATTAATCCGTCGAATTCGCAATCGCTTAAATCGATACCTTCCAGCTTGGAACCGGACAAGTTAGCCTGGTCCATCGAGCAGACGCTAAAGGATAATGATTGGAATACAGAATGATAAAAATCGGCTCCGATCAATGAACAGCCATCGAAATCTGCCTGTTTAAATTTCGAAAGCCGAAAGGAACAGTAATCGCCCACGCAGTCAACAAATCGAACATTCGTAAATCTGCTGCTAGTAAAATCCGTTCCGATTAATTTGCAATTCCTGAATTCAGCGCGAAACAAAAAAGAATCCGTAAGGCAAACATTGGAGAGATCGCATTTTTCGAAGATGACATCTGTTAATTCAATACCGGTCAACATCGACTCTGTAATCGTTGTGTTCTGAAACAAGCATTTTTCAATAGATACCTTGCTGGCTTCCTGTCCTTCGATGACGATATCGCATACTCGTTTTCGAAGTATTTCATCTTTCGTCCGGAGTGGGTCCCACGCACCATTCAGGCTATTTAACTCATTCGGAATATCGGGCGGTTCAATTTTCCGCTTTATGATGCCGTCCACCTCGCTTTGTCATCGGTTCTTGAGTTTTGTGATTGATAAAATTGTACCAAACACATGTTCTGTTTGTCTATATTTGGGCGTTATGGCCTGCGTATTTTTCTGTCTTCCCTCAATGAACCGCTAACGGCTGTCGCTGCCCCGACAAATAGCAACAACCCATTACCATCAGGCGAATGGGTTGTTGTTATTTGTCGGCAAAAGTCATGCAAACCGCAAGGTTCAGCCGAACATCAACTCGCGCATATAGGAGGAAGCTTCGACCGCATTGCCGCCGGCCAGAATGCGCTCGATCCGGTCGTCGTCCATCTTGTTGACCAGTTTCTTGTACGTATCCATCCAGCGAATGCTTTCATTGACCGCATCTCGGCCATCTTCGCGATAAGGGTACTGATCGGTCGAGATCCACCCGCTGTAACCGGTCTTTTTCAGCCAATAGTAGAACTCCAAGTACGGAATCGTATGAACCGAGCCGGCGATCATATCATCGTCCCAGTAGCCGTAGCAATCGTTCATATGCACGTGGAACAGCTTGTCTCCGTATTTTTTCAGCACGGCGACCGACTCCGCCACATTCTCATAGGCGACCAGCGCATGACCGAAATCGATCGTCACGCCGCAGTTGTCCATGCCAATCTCGCGAATCATGAGCAGCGTACTGAATACGTTCGACGGGTAGCTGCGATTGCGCGGTTCTTTCGGCTTGTACTCGATCGCGATCCTCATCTCCCGGTTGTATTCGCAGCAAGCCGCGACGCCTTCCTCGAACCACGTGCGCTCCTTGATAAAGTCGCCCTGGAACGGATAGTCATAGCCGTCCTGCCCGGGCCACAAGCTGATCAAGTCGCATCCGATGTCCGCCGCGATATCGATCATGGACTTGGTCAACGCGACCGCTTCGCGCCGCACGCCTGCATCCTTGTTCGTGAATGCCCCCATTTTCCAATACTTCTCGCTGAAGTGGTCCGGAATGATCGATACCGGCGTCAGACCGGACTGCTTGAGCAATTGCTTGACTTCCGCCGCATTGTCGGGCCGAATGTGCCAGGTGCCGACGAGCTCCACGCCGCTGACGCCTTCGATCGACCGTACTCTCTCGAATAGTTGCTCGGTTGTGAACGGCTCGCCGTATGCGCTGCAATACCGGTCCGAGCACGAACCGACATTTCCGAGAATGACGCTCGATTTCGGTTGAAAAGCTGTCATCGTAATCCCTCCATGTCATGTCAGTGTTTGATCTCTGGTTGCCACTTATAACGCCTATCCGGACTTGGATTTGGCTTTCGCTCTTGCAGCATAGATGGCCAGCGCCACGATCGTAAGAAAATATGGCACGATCCGCGTCAATTCGCTCGGAACGCTGATCAACTGCAGGTTGTTGGATACCGCGTCCGCAAAGCCGAACAACAGCGAGACGAGGAACGACAAGAACGGATTGCCTAGTCCCATCGCTTCGGCAGCCAGCGCGATGAAACCCCGTCCGGCTACCATATCCTTCGTAAACATCGACAAGTAGGCCATCGACATGAAAGCACCGCCGAGCCCCGCGAGCCCGCCGCTGATGAGAAGCGCCTTCTGCCGAATGCCGCTAACCGACTGGCCGGCCGTGGCCACCGCTTCCGGCGACTCGCCTGCGGCCCGGATATAGACGCCCGTCCTCGTGCGATGCAAGAAGATATGCAGGACGACGACCGACAGCACAGCCGCGTAAGTCAGCACATTCTGACCCGAGACGATCGGTCCTAGCACCGGAATGTCTTCGATCAGCGGGATATTCACGTTTGGCAGCACCTTGCTTGGCAGCTTCGTGGACACGCCTTTGTCGCCGGTCAGCACGTACAGCAGGAAGACGGTAAACCCGCTGGCGAACAAGTTCAAGGCGATGCCTGTCAGAATGACGTCCGTCTTCAGCCTCAGATGAAAGAATGCAAGCAAGTAAGCGAATGCGACGCCCGACACGACGGCGATGAAGAGTCCGAGCCATGCGCTGCCGGTATAGGCGCTGCCGATGACGCCCATCAGGGCGCTGACGAGCATCGTGCCCTCGATGCTGATGTTGAGCACCCCGGCTCTGCTTGAGACGAGCACCGCCATCGTCGCCAGCAGGATTGGCGTCGTAACGCGGATGACCGAACCGATAAAGTCGGTTGTAAAGATCAGACTAATTAACGTTTCCATTCGCGATAGTCTCCTTTACAACCATCTTGTGTTTCAGCTTGCTGAACAGCGCCTGGGCGGTGACGAGCATAATCATGATCGCCTGGATAATCGTGATCAGTTCGCTGGGCACGTCGGTCATCCGCGCCATAATGCCGGAGCCGATCCGAAGATAGGCGAGGAATAACGCTGCCAGCACGACATATTGCGGCTTGTTGCGCGCCAGGATCGCGATGATGACGCCATCCCAGCCATACCCGGGAAGAGCCGTCCATTGGAAGCGATCGTACATGCCGAGCAATTCCACGGAACCGCCGAGACCCGCGACCGCGCCGCCGATCATCTGGGAGGAGATCATCGCGCCGCCGACTCCGATGCCGGAATAGTGCGCGAATTTCTCGTTGTGACCGAGCGTGCGAATCGAATATCCCCGCTTCGTTTTGTAGAGAAGCAGCCAAATGACGACCACGAACAGAATCGCGATGAACAGTCCGACGTGAATGCGCGTTTTGGGTACGAACTGGGTCAGCTTGGCGATATCCGGTATCGGGAATGAAGCCATCATGCCGAACCCGGGGTCACGCAAATAATGATTCAGGACGAACAGCCCGAAGAACAGGACGATATAGTTCAACATTAGCGAAGACACCATCTCGCTGGCACTGAATCTGGCTTTGAGTACGGCGGGAATCGAGCTGACGACGAGCCCGGCGGCTGCGCCGGCCAACAGGCAGACGATGATGATCGCGATCGGCGGCAACGACAATTGCGTCGCGACCGCCGCGGCTGCAAGGGCACCGAGGAAGAACGAGCCTTCCGCGGCCAGGTTGAATTGCGACGCCTGGAACATGATCGATACGGCCAGGCCCGTGAACGTAATCGGGATCATCATCTCGATGACCGTGCCGAAATTCCGCAGCGAGGACACGGGTCCGAACAGCAGCGAGCGAATCGCTTGCATCGGCTGTTCGCTGACGATGAAAATAATGACGAAAGCGATCGCCAGGGAGATCAATATCGCCATCGCGGTCGTGAGTATGTTAAACAGCCCGGTCTTGCTCCGCATGGTAAGCCCTCCCTATCTGCGAGGCGCTCATCTGGCTTACACCCAGCATGTAATGGCCCAATTCGTTCTCTTCCACTTGCGCGGCATCTTCGATATAGGCCGACAACTGGCCTTTATGCAGAACGATGATGCTGTCGGACAGCTTGATCAGTTCATCCAGGTCGGCGGAGACAAGCAAGACGCCGCACCCGCTGTCCCGCAGTTTGACGAGCTGCTGGTGTATGAATTCGGCAGCGCCGATATCGATGCCGCGCGTCGGCTGCTCCGCGATGATCAGATTGGCATTCTGCGTAAATTCGCGCGCCACGACGACTTTCTGGATGTTGCCCCCCGACAGCATGCCGACTTCCGTCTTGGCCGAGCCGCACTTGATGCGGAATTCGCTCACAAGCCGGGCGCCAAGCTCGGCAATTTTGCGGTTGCTCAGCAGCTTGCCTGCGTAGAGCGACTTGTCGTTGATCTTGGTCGAAATCAGGTTGTTCTCAATGCTCATACCCGTCGCCGAACCGAGCGTCATCCGGTCGCTGGGAATGTAAGCCATGCCTCTGTCGCGCAGCTTGCGAATGGATTCTCCCTGGATCGAACGGCCGAACATCGCGATTTCGCCGCTGTCCATTTTTTTCAAACCGGTAATCAGTTCGATCAATTCGTCCTGACCGTTGCCCTCCACGCCCGCGATACCCACGATTTCGCCAGCTCGTACGGAGAAAGTCACGCCGTTTACGACCGGAACATCGTTCGCGTCCTTCCACTTGACGTCCCGCACTTCAAGCAAGTTGTTCCGCGGTACCGCCGGCGATTTCTCGATATGCCCGGCATACCCTCCCCCGATCATGAGCGAAGATATGTCCGCTTCGTCAACATCGCCCGTGTTCACCGTTGCCACCATCTCTCCCCGGCGCAAGACGCTGATGCGGTCCGATATTTCCTTGACCTCGCGCAGTTTGTGGGAGATGAATATCACGGTAAAGCCCCGCTGCTTCAAAGCTTTGAGCTGGACGAACAATTCCGTCGTCTCCTGAGGCGTCAGTACGGCCGTCGGTTCGTCGAGAATGAGGATTTTGGCGCCCCGATACAACGCTTTCAAAATTTCCACTTTCTGCTTGATGCCAACCGCCAGCCGGCTCGTCACCGCATCGGGATCGATCTTCAGATCGAACGCCTCGGACAGCTCCTGCACGCGGAGGCGCGCTTGCTTGCGATCGATGAACGCCCTGCCCTTCGGTTCGAAGCCGAGCGTCACGTTCTCGGCCACGGTAAGCGAGGGGACGAGCATGAAGTGTTGATGCACCATGCCGATGCCGATCTTCATCGCATCCTGCGGGGACGCGAATTCGACCGGCGAACCGCCGAAGGCAATCGTGCCGCTGTCCGGTCGTTCGAGTCCGAACAATATTTTCATCAACGTGCTCTTGCCTGCGCCGTTCTCTCCTACCAATGCGTGAATTTCACTGTCCCGAACGGCGAAGTCGACGTTTCTGTTGGCATAGATCCCATTGCCGTATACTTTAGATATGGCTTTCATGCTGAGGAGGTCCGGCATCGGTATTCCTGTCTCCTTTCCTTGGGACAACCGGCACCAAGCGTGCGCGGACGCGCGCCTGATGCCGGCAGCAGTCTGTTACGGTTTGACGGAATCTTTCAGTGCGGCGAATTCATCCGGCTGCAACGAGAAGGCCGATGGAACCGCGATTTCTCCGCTCTCGATTTTGCTCTGCAACTCTGCCAGCTTGTCTCTCATCGATTGCGGCACGAGCGATTGGTACACTTCGTTATCGGCCAGTCCGACGGCCTGCTCCTTGACGCCCAACACGTCTTCCTTGCCGTATGGCAGCGTTCCTTCGATATGCATCTTGACGGAGCGCAGCAGCACGTTGTCGATATTCTTCAGCACGGATGAGACGATCAGCTTTGCGGTGTTCGGATTCGAGTCCATCATCGACAACGCTTGATCCGCATCGACGCCGATGGCATACTTGCCCTCGTTGCCGGCCGCGTCGATGAGGCCGAGCCCTGCCTGCGCGGCGACGTTGAACCCTACGCTCGATCCCATCTTGAACTGGGCAAGCGCCAGTTCCTTCGCTTTGGCGGTATCGTTGAAATCATTGACGTAAGAGATGGCCACTTTGATATCCGAAACTGCGTCTTTCGCTCCCTGGATGTAACCGGCCAAGAAGTCGTTGATGACCGGAATGTCCATGCCGGCAACGGCGCTGATCAGCTTCTTGCCATTGCTGTTCGGCAGCTCGCTGCCGCTTGCGATCATCGCGGCCAGCGCGCCGGCCAGGTAGCTGGCTTCGTTCTGCTTGAACGTAATCGAATAGACGTTGTTCAGGTTGCCCTTGGCATAATCGACTGCCGAATCGAAGATAATATATTTCTTATCCGGGTACTGCGGAGCGACTTTCTGCAAAATCTCCTGCATCTGCCACGTGCCCACGATGATAATATCGTAGTCTTGGTCGGATACGTCCAGCAGCGTCGGCTCCCATTTCGTATTGTCGAAGCCCATTTCGATCACTTTCGTTTCCGCTCCAACCTGCTCTTTGACCAGCTTCATCCCGTTGTTGGCCGAGTCGAAGAACGACTTGTCGCCAAGGTTGCCGTTCAGCAAAGCGACGACTTTCGGCAGTTTCTGGCCGTTATCCGCAGGCGCGCTTGCAGACGGCGCTTGGGAAGACGAAGCACTTGGAGCATCCGGCGTCTTGCCGGACGGCTCCGAGGAATTGTTGCCGCCGCATGCGGCAAGCACCGACACGATCACCAGCATGGCTGCAACGGTCGCCCACATTTTTTTCATATTCTGAATCCTCCCCAGGTGGCATGATATTCTCTGGTTGAACAGGCTGTTCACCCGCATTAGTTTTGCGGTCGATACGGTTTGGCCATGTGCTCGATAATCATGTTGACGAACTTCTCTCTGTCCACTGCCGTGGAGATGTAGCAGTTCGGCTCTTGGCCGGTAATGCCCCATAGGTCGGCAACCGTCTCTCCCAGCGTCAGAGGGTCGTTTACCGCCACGTCGAGGAACACTTTCTGATATTCGATCAGGCTCTCGTCGATCAGCATCCCGATGCAGAGTGCATCGTGAACCGGGCAAGCCTTGAACCCGAAATGATCCACGTGCGTGGCGGCGAAGAAATCGAGC
Organism: Bacillota bacterium; assembly: GCA_023391635.1. Classification (GTDB taxonomy): domain Bacteria; phylum Bacillota; class Bacilli; order Paenibacillales; family Paenibacillaceae; genus Cohnella. The sequence continues at coordinate 64,015 of JAEWAQ010000052.1, forward strand.
AATTGCGCCACGATGTCGGACACTTTGTCGCCTTGTGCACGCAGTCGTTCGATGTCCGCCTCATGGAACACCGCCTTCATCGAAATGTCCAGCGTATTGAGATAGATGTTGCATCCGCTTGCGAAAACGATCTTGGCAGCCTCCGGATCGACATAAATGTTGAATTCCGCAGCGGAAGTGATGTTGCCCGGGTCGTGAACGGCGCCGCCCATGATGACGATCTTGTCGATCTTGCTTTTGATGTCCGGCGCCTGGATCAGGGCCATCGCGATATTGGTAAGCGGTCCGACCGGCACGAGCGTGATCGGCTCGTCCGACTCCCGCAACGCGCGAATGATGAAATCGACTGCATGTTCCGTCTCGATCGGCGTCACCGCCGGCGGAATCGAAGGACCGCCAAGACCGTCTTCCCCGTGAATGATCGCGCCCGTCAACCGATATAGTTTGCGCATCATGGGGGCAGAGCAACCGGCATACACCGGCACGTCGAATACGTCTGCGTAATCGAGCACCTTCCTGGCATTGCGCGTCGTATTCTCCAGTTCGCTGTTGCCGGCAACCGTCGTGACGCCGACGATTCGGATCTCGTCCGACCTTGAAGCGAGCAGCATCGCAATCGCGTCGTCGTGTCCGGGATCGCAATCGATGATGACTTTATGCATTAGAGTACCTCCAAATCGTAGAACGAATACTTGTTGTCATTAAGACTCGTGAAGATAAAGATTGTAAATCGAGCTGCCAAGCCGTTCCTTCTGGTCCGGAGTCATGTGAATTTTCCCCCGGTTAATCGAGATCAGCTTCTCTTCTTTTAATTGCTTAAGGCAACGGTTCACCGTCCGGATGCTCATGCGGCAAGTCTCGGCCATCTCCTGTCGCGTAATCGACAGACGCCCAGCCTCCTCAGACAGAATGAAGCTGGCGATCCGAACGATCGCGTGATACCTAGCCTGGTCACCTACTTGCGTCGAAGCGTCGTACAGTTTGTGAGCCAGCACGCTCGCCATAATCCGGCACGCCTTCGGATCGCGGTCCATCCACTCCAGAAACGATTTGCCGGGCAGAACGATCAGTTGACAAGGTGTATGCGCCCTTGCGTTGTACCGCATGCTCTTGCCGGAAGCGAGCGCTTCCATCTCGCCGATCGTATTGCCGGCTTTCACCAGGACGATGCCGATCTCGTTGCCGCCGGCTGTATGGTTGGATATGATCACCGTGCCGCTGCACAGAATGTACACTTGTCCCACTTTATCGTCTTGATGAAACAACGGCTTGCCTTTCGGCAGCTTAATCATGTTGCAGCCCGACCAGATCGATTCCGGCATGCCGGCAATCAAATCGGCAATGACGGGATAACGATGCATGACGGTTTGTTTGTCACTCGTATTCGGCGTTTCTCGCAGCTTGCCATTTTTCACTTGCCGCAGCCCCCGATTTCGAAGTCTCACGCTCCTGTCTTGTCATGTTGCACCGGCATGATAGATCCGTTGTCACTGTCGATCATATCACCGGCACATCAAACAAAATAGGACACGTGTCCTGAAATAAAAAAAATTAGATCGCTCGATAGTTTTGACGAAAACACAGCAAAAAATAAGGCCTTATCGCGTGGATAAGACCTACGGAATTATGGCATCGACTTACGGCAGCACCACGAAGCTCGATGCCACTGCCCGCTGCTTGCCGTCAGACGGGCTGTTCAGCACTTTGCCGTTGTAGTAGAACGTGCTCGAACCGCCGCCGTCCAAGTTGTACGCGTCCCGCACCTTGAACTCCAGCAGCTTGTCTTGCGCTTCCTCCAGCGTGACGCCGTTGCTGTAGCCTTTCTGCCGCCCATCGATCACGATGAACAGCAAGTCGCCGTTGGAGAAATTGCCGATCAGCGTGCGCGGCTCCTTCTTCTTCGCCCAGTTGCTCGGAATTTTCAGCTTCTTGCCATTCTCGAGCAGTGTCGGTACGAATGTCGCGCCCTGCATGACATTCAATGCCTTGACTTCCTCACGCGTCTTCAGTTCGCCGCCGACGAGCTTGCCGTCCTTGTCGAAGCCGATGAAGCTCAGATCGATCCGGTTGAACGTGCGGATCTCCCCGTCCACCACCGTGATGCCGATCGGGTACAGCTTCCCGTCCTGCGTCGCGAACCCGCCGGCATTGATAGCCAGCTTGGCACCGGTTCTGTCCGCAGCTTTGCTCGTTACTTCTCCCTTCACGCCCACATCGTCATTAGCAAGCACCAGCTTGATCGCCTTCGGATCGTGCAGCTTCACCTTGGCCATATAGCCGCGATAGCCCGCTTCTTTCAGCGAATACACTTTGATCGTCGCCCGCTTGCCGAACGTCTGTCCGATCGGATCGCCCAGCATCCCGGACAGCACCTGATCCAGCGCGTCGCTTGCCTGTTTCTTCTGTCCGCTGCTCGCGGCCACCATCTGGTCCACAGATAGCTTATTTTGTTCCGCCTCTTGCCGTTCCCGCTCCGCCTGTTCCACGAGCATGGCAAGCTGTTCGCGCGAAACGCCGATACTGCCCGAGATGCTGCCGGCAGCGCCGTCCATCTGCTCATATACTTGGTCCAGTCCGGCCGCGTCCTTCTGCAATTGCTCCCATTGCTGCTGCACGGGCTGGAATGTCAACTCCGTCTTCTCCCCATGATCGACCAGCGGCTGAGCGTAGACACCGAACGCTGCCGCAAGGCCTGCTGAGACGCATACGGCCAGCCATAAGATGCGTCTGATGCTAGTAAACACGTGCCGCTTCCTCCAGCTTCGCGATCAGCTTCTTCAAGCCGTCCAATTCTTTGCTGAGATCGGCGATCCGCTGGCTGAGCGCCTTCTTTGTTTCGTCGGTCGATTGCAAGGAATCCCCTGCCAGGGACAGTTCTTCCTTAACCGCCTGCATCTCGGTGTCGATGGCGTCGAATTTGGCTTGCAGCTGCTCGATCTGCGATTTATGTTCGTTCAACATCGTCTGAACTTGCTCGACATTGCGGTTTAACGTGGTGGCATGCGCTTCAATCAAGGTCAATTGCTGCTGCAATTGGTCGATATACGATTTCGCGAACAGAAAACCCGCCGTTATCAGTACGGCAGCGAATAAGATCGGAATCAACCGCCTGATCCATTTGCTTACCGCCCCTTCATTCGACCTCGGTTTCGACTTCGATGCCGATCGGCTCTGCCCCACTCCCGCTTCCAGTTCGTACTCCATTTTCGCCATGCGCAAATCTCCTTCGACTTCACTTACTATAACTCTAGTTGTTCAACTAATAGACTGTCAAATCCGGTCGAAGGTTGCGTGTCGAATTGTAACATTACGTGACTACGATGGCTTCAGCTCGCTGTTCGCCTGAAGATGGGCCGCCGGCGTCTTGCCCGCGACTGCTTTGAAATCCCGGATGAAATGCGCCTGATCGAAGTAGCCCAGTTGGGCAGCGAGCTCCGTCCAGTCCGTCTTGTCCCCCTTCTCCATGCGCTCGGCGGCTTCATGGAGGCGAAATCGGCGGATGACCCACTTGGGGCTGATCCCGATATATTGGTTGAATATTCGTTGAAGGGAACGCAAGCTCATGCCGAACAGGTCCGAGAGATCGCTGGATTTGGCGATTTGGCGATTGTCCGAGGCGGCCTCTACAATCTCGGTTGCGAGCTCTGCCAGCGCGACTCGCTTCGGCAGACGTTCGCGCAAGAAGTTCTCCGCTGCCGCCGCCATCTGCTCGCCGCCGTGCTGATTGAACAATTGCCGCTCGATCGGGCCCATGTCCACGCCGAACATCTCCCCGCAGCTGAGGGAAGTGCCGGTAAGCTGCATCATCGACTGCCGCCAGAACGGATAAAATCCGCCCGGCTTGAACTTGATGCCCAGCGCCCTTCCTCTTCCTTCCAGCAGCCTGCTGTCCGATGTTTCGCGAATGCCGTGAACGCCGGTATAGCAGCCATTACGGTCATCTTGCTCGAATACGAGATTCACGCACGGATGCGTCAGAAGGAACTGACGATAGGGCTGCTGTCCGCGCAAATCCCATTCGGTCAGCCAATAATGCTCCACAAAATAGGCCAAGTCCTCTGAAGGGGCATATCTCGTCAGCGAAAATTTCGTCCGGCCGGCCTCTGCATGAAGAAGACCCTTGTCGGGCAGATTCTCGAGTTTTTTCACTTGCACACCTCCGGATCGGTACGGTTCTTCTTTATTCGCCGCATGCTTGTTCGCTGGCATTATTGCGCGATTGTCGCGTTTTTACAATACGTCTGTGATCGGGTCATGCTATGATAGAGACTATCATTTTGCGGCAATAGTCGCAATGCAGGAAGCAAGATTCAAAGGAGGAAATTCAGGATGAAAAAGGAACTCTCTTACGTCATTTACGTGGGCGGCAGACCGGAAGCCGTCTGGCATGCGCTCACATCGCCAGAGGGCACACGGGCGATCTTCTTCGGCAGCGAGCTGCAATCGACATTCGAGATCGGAGCGCCTTACAAGTATGTAGGACCCGGCAACGATGGAGAAGAGACGGTGCATGTGTACGGCAATATCCTGGAGTTCGAACCGTATACGAAAATGAGCTATACCGAGCACGCTGGTCCATCGTACCGGGACAATCACGCGGAATTGGAGACGAGAGTGACGCTGACGCTAGAGCCGGTTGGCGACACGACGAAGTTGACCTTGGTCAATGACCAATGGCCGGATGATCATCCTTCTTACGACAATACGAAGGAAAGCTGGCCGATGACCATGAGCGCAATCAAAAGCTATGTGGAAACGGGAAGAACGCTCAATTTCGGCTGGTAAAACGACGTGGTTTCGGGTGTGTGGACAGTCGGCAAAACACCACGTACCCGGACCGGACCACTGCCTAATATCCTCCAGCCCGACGCTCCCCAGCAATTTGTCGCTCTCCGCAACAAATCACATTTCCAACCTGCCACATTCCCCCGATGTATAACGCTCTGACACAATTTCGGCGATTATGCGGGCTGCGAAGCGGATTAGTGTCTCTCTGACACAATTTTGGCGAAGCGAGGACTATATGGCATGTGCGGTAAGCCTCCAAAACATACGATATCCCCTTCCTGAGCGAAGGGGATATCGGCGTATACTCACTTATCCCGCTGAGGCGCCTTCGAACCCCGGTAGCCGATCCGCGAGCGGTACTGGATCGGCGCGCGCGTCGGGTAGCGGGCGGGCAGCGAGAAGATGTGCACCAGCTTCGTGAACGGAATGCTGGCAAACAGCAAGAAAGCAGTAATGACGTGCAACTGGAATATAAGCGGCACATCCGCCATCAGCTCGTACTTGGGCTGGAAAATAAACAGGCTGCGAAACCAGGGACCGATCGTGGTGCGATATTCGTAGGCGACGACCGTCGTGTTGTAGATGATCGTCATATAAGCGCCGACGCCAGATACAAGCAGCACGATGCCAACCATCCAATAATCGCCGAAGGTCGCATGCTTCTTCACCCGCTTCACCGTCAGCTTGCGGATCATCAGGATCACGAGCCCCGCGACGACCATCAAGCCCGCTGCGCCTCCGCCGACGATGCCGCCCCAATGGTACATGTCGTGCGTCACGCCGATCGCCTCATAGAACTCGATGGGCAGCACCACGCCCATGATGTGCCCGATGAACGCGAACACGATCCCCCAATGGAACAGAGGCGAACCGATCCGCAGCCAACGCTTCTCGAATATTTCCGTCGACGGCGCCGCCCACGTCTTCGCGACATAGATGAACCGATACAGCATGCCGACGATCATGATCGTCAACGTGATATACGGATAGACCACCCACCAGAAAATATCCCCCATCGCATTCGCCTCCTTCTATTGGTACATGAGCGGATACGGCATCGGGTCCACGTCCGGCTTCTCCCGGCGCGCTTCCTGCTCCCGCATCGCGTCTTCCGACGGCGCTTCGAACACTTCCTGCATGAGCGCTTCGAAGATCGGCTTGAACGGATTGTCGTCCGGCAGGTGCCTTCGGATACGCTCAGTCGCATAAGCGAGCCGGTCCATCAGATGCCCCAGCATAGCGTCCTCGACGACGCCTGCGGCAACCAGCTCATACAGCATGGGCATGAAATCCGGCAACTCTCCGTCCACCGGCAAGAACCCGCAAGACTGGAGGAATGTCTGCATCTCCAGCAAGGCTGTCCCGCGCTTGCGGCCATCGCCAAACTCATGGGCGGTCAAATACAACCCCGTCCGATCCTTCAAGTCGAACGCCGCCACATACGCCTCCCGCGCCTCGCGCAGCGACAGCTCGCCAAGCTCCCGCATTGCCGCCGCCACGACCATACGGGCTGTCCCGACCGGGAGCGTCTCGCCCGCGAACGCGACCAACTCCCGCAACTCCTCATGAAAATCGGATGCTGGATAGGCGGTCAAACGGGCGGCAATCGCAAGCAGCGCCTGCTGCTGCTCCCTTCGCCGCGCCGCCGCTTCCCCTTCCAAAGAATAAGCGAGTTGCTGCTCGTTCACCTTCGATCTCCTCCCGCGAACGGATACGTCAGCACGCCCTCCGGCGGCGCAATGTCCTCCAGGTTGCAGGCGCCTTGCTGGACATACAAGTCGTCCTGCATCTCCCGCCGTCCGGTCGGAATAACGAATCGCTCGTTATACTTGGATACGGCGAGCAGACGCACCATGTCTTCGAGCTCGTCAGGCGTTACACCCGCTTCTTGCAGCAGTCGGCTGTGCGCCAGCTCGTCCATCCCGCCGACCGTCTTCTGCCGCATGTGCACGCGCATCGCCGTCATTTTCATCAACACCCGCCGGATGACATCCGTGTCCCCCGCGCTCAATATGGAAGCCAAATATTCCATCGGAATGCGCATCTGATCGACGGCCGGAATATAATTGTCGGTCTGCAAATTACTCTCCTCGATATGGTTCATGATCGGGCTGAGCGGCGGCACGTACCAGACCATCGGCAGCGTCCGGTACTCCGGATGCAGCGGCAGCGCGATCTTCCACTTCATCGCGAGCTTGTAGATCGGCGAATCCTTCGCGCTCTGCAGCCACGAATCGTTGATGCCCGCCTTGCGCGCTTCGCGGATCACTTCCGGATCGTACGGATCGAGGAATACGGACAATTGCGACTCGTACAGCGCCTTCGGATCTTCCACCGAAGCGGCGGCTTTGACGCGATCAGCATCATACAGAACGACACCGAGGTAGCGGATTTTGCCCACGCACGTCTCCGAGCAGATCGTCGGCAAGCCTGCCTCTGTCCGCGGATAGCAGAAGTTGCATTTTTCCGCTTTGTGCGTATTCCAGTTGTAATACACCTTGTGATACGGACAGCCGCTCATGCAGAACCGCCAGCCCCGGCAAGCGTCCTGATCGACCAGGACAATGCCGTCCTCGTCGCGTTTGTACAAGGCCCCCGAAGGGCAGGAAGCGACGCAGGACGGGTTCAGGCAATGCTCGCAAATGCGCGGCAAATACATCATGAACGTCTTCTCGTATTCCGTGGCGATATGCTCCTGCAGTTCACGGACGTTCGGGTCGAGCTTCACCATATCGGTGCCGCCGGCCAGGTCGTCGTCCCAATTGGGCCCCCATTCCGGCTTATCGATGAACTCGCCGGTAATCATCGACTGCGGACGGGCGACCGGCAGGTGCTTCGACTTCGGGCTGGTGATCAGGTGCTCGTAATCGTACGTCCATGGCTCATAGAACTGGTCGAGATCGGCCATGTCCGGATTGTAGAAAATGTTCGCCAGCTTGGCGATCGGCCCGCCCGCGCGCAGCGTCAGCTTGCCGTTCCTCAGCACCCAGCCGCCTTTGAACCGGCTCGTGTCTTCCCATTGCTTCGGATAACCCGGGCCCGGGCGCGTCTCCACATTGTTGAACCACATGTATTCCGCCCCGGGGCGGTTCGTCCATATGTTCTTGCACGTGACCGAGCACGTGTGGCATCCGATGCATTTGTCCAAGTGCATGACCATCGCGACCTGTGCTTTAACCCTCAAGCCAATCGACCTCCTTGAGCGGCCGGATGACGGCGATCGTATCCCGCTGGCTGCCGGTCGGCCCGTAGTAGTTGAAAGCGTAACTGAGCTGAGAGTAGCCGCCGATCATGTGCGTCGGCTTCATCGTGATGCGGGTTACGCTATTGTGCGTGCCGCCGCGCTTGCCGGTCACCTGCGACTTCGGCACGCCCATCGTGCGGTCCTGGGCATGGTACATATAGGCCAGCCCCGGCGGGATTCGGTACGTGACGACCGCTCGGGCCGCGACGGCGCCGTTGCGGTTGAACACCTCGATCCAGTCGTTGTCCTTGATGCCAAGCGAGGCCGCATCCTTCTCGTTCAGCCAGACGACTTGCCAGCCGCGGAACAATGTCGACATCATCGTCGTGTCCGTGAACATCGTATGAATGCCCCACTTCTGGTGCGGCGTCATGTAGCGGATTTCCATGGACTTGCCCGGGTTCTCCACCCGCTCTTCCCCTTGCAGGAAAGCCGCGTGCATAAGCGGCGGAATGTACAGCGGCAGCCCTTCTCCAAAATCGAGCATCACTTCATGGTCCAGATAAAAGCTTTGCCGTCCTGTCAGCGTATGCCACGGCAGGCCGTATTCCGTGTTGACCGTGAACGGCGAGTAGCGGCGATTGTCCTTCTCCAGGCCGCTCCATACCGGCGTGGAAATTGCTTGGCGCGGCTGCGCGGTAATATCGTTCAGCGTGAACGCTTCTTCCTCGCGGGCCTCGGCGATTTCCTTCAGCTTCTTACCCGTCTTCGCCTCCATCGACGCCCAGCCTTCCACGGCCCGCTTGCCATTGGTAGCGCCGGACATGAGCAGGATCGCCTCAATGGCTTGCTTGTCCGTATACAGCTCGGGATTGCCGCGGCCGATACCGTCTCTTCGCGAGATGCCGAGCCGGCTCTCCAACTCCTTGTAGACGTGGTCGCCAGGAATTTTCACGCCTTTCGTGCCATAGCCGTTCTTGACGTTCGGCCCGATCGTCGTCATCTTGTCGTATACATGCTTATAATCCCGCTTCACGATCGTGAAGTTCGGCATCGTCTTGCCCGGGATCGCTTCGGCTTCTCCCTTGCGCCAGTCGCGGACTTGCCCGAGCGGCTGCGCCATCTCGGCCGGCGTATCATGGGCGAGCGGCGTCATCATCAAATCCTCGCAATCGGGCAAATGCTTCGCCGCCAGCTCCGAGAAGACGCGCGCAAGCTCGCGGAACGCATCCCAATCGCTCTTCGCCTGCCAAGGCGGCGAGATGGCGGCATTGAACGGATGGATGAACGGATGCATGTCCGTGCTGCTGATGTCGAATTTCTCGTACCAGGTGGCGGCCGGCAGCACAATGTCGGAAAACAGGCCGGAGCTGGTCATCCGGAAGTCCATGCTGACCAAGAGGTCCGCCTTGCCCCGCGGCGCCTCGCCATCGGCCTTGACCGTCTCCGGCTTCCAGGATTGCCCGTCATCGCTCATCACCTGATCGTCCCCGCCGACGAAATGACGGACGAAATATTCATGTCCTTTGCCGCTGTCGCCGAGCAGGTTGGAACGCCAGTTGAAGAAGACGCGCGGGAAGTTGCGCGGGTCATCCGGGTTCTCGATCGCCCATTCGATCTCGCCCGACTTCACCCGGTCCACCACGTCGCGGATGACCGCTTGATCATCCTTCGCGCCCTTCTCCCGGGCTTCCCGCACCAGATCGATCGAGTTCTGCGAGAACTGCGGGAACGACGGCAGCCAGCCCAACCGGGCCGCCATCGCGTTGAAATCCGCCGGATGCATGCGGTTGTAGCGCCCGCCCCAGCCGTGCATCTTCTGCTCGTTCTCCTCTTCATAGCGGAACTGGTCCGTGACGAAATAGAAAAACGACGTGCCGTTCTGCAGCCGCGTCGGCCGCACCCAGTCTCCGGCGAAGGCAACCTGCTGCCAGCCTTCGAGCGGGCGCACCTTCTCCTGTCCGACGTAGTGCGCCCAGCCGCCTCCGTTCACGCCCTGAGAACCGGTCAGCAGCACGAGATTCAGGATGCAGCGGTAGATCTGGTCGCTGTGAAACCAGTGGTTCGTGCCTCCGCCCATGGCGATCATGGACTTGCCGCGCGTCCGCGCCGCATTGTCAGCGAACTCCCGCGCGACCTGAATGACATGCGCTTTGCGCACGCCGGTCATGCGCTCCTGCCAGGCCGGCGTATACGGACGAACGTCGTCGTAGTCGGCAGGATAGTCCCCGGACAGACCGTCGCGCTTCACCCCGACATGGGCGAGCAGCAGATCGAGTACCGTCGCGACCGCCAGGCTGGCGCCATTCTTGCCCTGCAGCCGCTTGACCGGCACGCCGCGGCGGAGTGCGCCGCCTTCCGTCTTCTCGGCAAAGTAAGGGAATGCCGCCTCCACGACTTCATCATGCTGACCCAGGAACGTCAACTGCGGATCGATCGTGCTGCCGTCTTCCCGCTCCAGATCCAGATTCCACGCACTTCCGCTGTCCCAGCGATGGCCTTGGCTGCCATTCGGCACTTCGGGCCGGCTCGTCGGCGCATCCCAGACGACCGTCTTCCACTCGCCATGCTCCAGATCCGAGGCAGCTCCCTCCAAATCCGAAGCCCGCAGAAACCTCCCGGACTGCCACCTGCCATCCTTCTCCTCCATGACGATCAAGTACGGCAAATCCGTGAATTTCTTGGCGTATTCGAAGAAATATGGCGTCTGCTTGTCTACATAGAATTCCTTCAGGATGACATGCGTCATCGCCATCGCCAGCGCGCCGTCCGTCCCGGGCTTCGCCGGCAGCCAGATGTCCGCGAACTTCTCGTACTCCGCGTAGTCCGGACTTACGCCGACGACCTTCGTCCCGTTGTACCGCGACTCCACCATGAAGTGCGCGTCCGGCGTCCGGGTCTGCGGCAGGTTCGTGCCCCAGATGATCATATATTTCGTGTTGTACCAGTCGCCGCTCTCCGGCACGTCCGTCTGGTCTCCCCAGATCTGCGGCGAAGCGGGCGGCAAGTCTGCGTACCAGTCATAGAAGCTTAGAATCGTGCCACCGATCAATGACAAAAAACGCGAGCCTGCCGCGTAGCTGATCATGGACATGGCGGGAATCGGGCTGAAGCCGGCGACTCGGTCGGGTCCGTATGTGCGTATGGTATGTATCGTAGCCGCCGCGATCATCTCGTTTGCATCCTGCCAGTCCGCGCGGACGAAGCCGCCCTTGCCCCGCTCCTTCACGTATCTCTCGCGCTTGGCCGCATCTCCCGCGATGGAAGCCCAAGCCTCCACCGGATCAAGTCCCCGCCCGCGCGCCTCGTGCCACATTTCGAGCAGTTCGCCGCGCATATACGGATACTTCACCCGGATCGGACTATACGTATACCAGGAGAAACTGGCGCCCCGCGGGCAGCCGCGCGGCTCGTATTCCGGAAAATTGTCGCCGGTCGAAGGATAGTCGGTCTGCTGCGTCTCCCAGGTGATGATGCCGTCCTTGACGTAGATTTTCCAACTGCAAGAGCCCGTGCAATTCACGCCGTGCGTGGAACGTACGACCTTGTCGTGCTGCCAGCGCTGCCGGTACAACGACTCCCAGTCCCGCGGACGGGGGTTCTCTTCCGTCCATCCGTCGTTGATCCGCTCCCCGCGCTGCAGATGCTTGAATGCCCGAAACCACGTTTTCCCTTGCTTGCCCATCGGCCTCGCTCCTTCCAACGTGCGATTTCAAATCGGCGACAAATGATCTCCAACGAGCTTGAACGCCCCGTCTCCTGCCTTAAGTTCCTGCACGAACACGCTCCAATCGGCGGCGTTAGCCGCCACCAGAATAAGCCGCTGCATCGTATCCAGCTTGCCGATCCGTCCAATCTCGGCCAATACGTCGGGCGGAATCGCGCCGAACCGCATCTCCAGCAAGGCCAGCAAGTCTTCTAGATCCTGCTTCAGCATGAGTTTCTCGTGCTCGTCCGAGTGCGCGCTGTGACCGTGATCGCCATGTGCATGCGACATCATTTCAGCCTCCTTCACACCTTCATCAGCTTATAATAATCCGCAACGAGCGTTTTCTTGCAATCCTTCGCCGCTTCCCGGAAAAAATCGACGATTGCCGCATCCTGCCGCTTCAGCGCGTCCAAAGCAAACTCTCCGATCCTTCGCACGGGCGCGTCGCCGTAACTGAGCGTCAATATCGCCTTCGCTTCAGCCTCATCGATCAGCAGCGTCGCATGCACATCGTGCGCATGCAGACGATAGGGCTCCAGCTGTTCTTGCATAAGCCGATAGCAAGCCGGATCGGCAAACCGCAGCGGCTTCGGCCGCGGGTTCGAACTTTGCTTCGGCGCGCTATTCATGGCCGCCTCCATATACCGCTGCAACCATGCGCTCTTCGTCGCGGTTATGTTGCAAATCGATGAGAATCATCGCTTCGAACCGCCGCGCCACGCCGTCATCTACGGCCTCTTCCGAAAGCGTATTCCGAATTTCAGCCGCCAACTGACGCATCAGCTCGTGGTCTCGGGTAAGTGCGACGACTTTCTCCCGCCACTCCGGATTCGCGTCCGCAATCTCCCGATATAATCCCTCTTCTTCCGCCTCCGCGTGCGCGAGCGTGCGCGTCTCCCAATGCTCAAGCGCAATGCACGCCGTCTCGTACGCTTCCTCGTACGCCTCCCTGTCCAGACACGAACGCAGCAGCTGCGTCAGTTGTTCCGCTTCACCGATCGCCGCTTCGTGAATGGACGAATGACTGTCCGCCTGTCTCAACGCCGGTCCCGACACCATGTCCTCACATCCTTTAACATCAGGGTAATCATTATCCATTCTCTTCATACTCTATCAGAAATCGTCGAAACAAAAAACAAAGAAGCCCCCTCGGAATAGAGGCCCCTTGCTTGCTGCATCCTATCATGTCTGTCAAACATTTTGGGCGTACCTGGCGTCGGGGATTTTGCTCAACACCACGTACAAACTAGCGGGCTCCGTGCCCGTATTCTCGAAAGCGAACTGCTCCTCTCCATCGACGCATATCGCATCGTTCAACGCGACTTCCGACTGCACGCCATCGACCGTCATCGTGCCCGCTCCTTCCACCACGAGCAGGAATACGGCCGATCCGGGGTGCTTGTGCGGCGGCAGCGTCTGTCCCGGCGCAAAGTTCAGCACGAACGCCACGCTCTCGCCTTTCTGAAACAATACCCGCTTCGTCAGCTTGTCTTCCTTGAATTCCCGCACGGATGCGAGCGGCTTCTTCTCCATCGCGGATGACCTCCTTCGCGGACAGCCGGTTCGCCTTGCACCCGGCGTCCTGTGATTCCATTGTATCATGCTGTCCTGACCGCGCCTTGATTCGGATCAAGTACGGAAGTCGGATTCCGTCCCCCGGTAATCCCAGGTCCGAAAATTATCTTTTGATCTCCCTATTTTTCAAAATATAGGGTGCACCTGTTAATCCTGTTTCCTGAATCTGCAGATTCAGTGAAACGGAAATTTCCGCCTTTGCAAATTCCTCTGGCCATTCCTTTTTTAACCTTTTCCACGTATAGGGATGTTGTCGGTGAAAAGCTTCGCCAAAACCGAAAATGTCTGTGCCGAGAGTTTGCACTTTCTGTATGATCTGATGGACTTTGGTACTGACTTGTGTATTTAATTCATTCTGGACCAGAGCTATGTTTTTAGGAACAGCCAAGTCTAAGCGAGTGTTATTTTCCCGGATTTTCCCCTTTCCGCTAAGCGTAACGAGAAAATGTACCTTCGTGTTGCGCGGGGATGCCACGATTTTGCTTTTCAAATGGTTTGCCTCCACAACGACGTTTCCCTTTCCCTTCTCCCCGGGAATATCCACCGTGACGATAATTGATTTCAATTGCCCTTTGATCCATTGCTGGAAGTAGCCCTCATTCATCGGCAAATAGCCGGCGAGCCGGGAGTCTTTGTTAAAAATAGCGAATCCCCATAGCTTCATCTTTGGATCTGTTCGTTCAGGGCTTCCCTCGGAAGAACTGCCAGTCATCTCGATCACAGGCAAGAAAGGGCTGCTCTCCTCGCTCTCAGCATCCATATAAAAGTTTCGTAACGTGTGATTGGCCTTTAATCCAGCTGTCTCATGCATTTTGACAATAGCATCAGCGGATAGACGCTCCAGCGGATACGTCAATTCGAGAAAATCCTTAACCGAGCCTCCCCTTAAGACGAACATGTCCCTTCGCATCCGAACAGTGGGATCCCGGCCTAGTTCATCCAAAATGTTTGCCAGGCCATGTTGCGCTAGTGTTTTCCCAATCAGGACTACCGCGCTATGCCCTTCAAACCACGGTCGGGATAGTTTTAACCGCATATCCTTGGAGGCATCGTACATATTTTTTCCCTTTCCCGATACAGTAAAAAAAGCCTTGTCCTGGCTTTTCCCTTCACCGACGCTTAGTTTCGACGGAATTGCAAACTGCGCAGTCCCCGTAAACATTTCATCTTCGTTCCAGTCAAATCCCCAGGCGGTGATAATGGCTTGGTCGTTGAGTTCTTTGCGGTCCCAGCAACCTGTCGTCAATAGCATAAGCAAGAGTAATAGGATAGAAATCATAAAGTGTATGGGTTTCATTGCGGCCTCACCTTCTTGTTGGAGCTCTTACGGCGGATCAACCCAACGATCCATAATAATAGGAGAAAGACACATGCGTAGATGAGCAGGGCACGAGGTATCAAAGATTGTTGGAAATCGACCACGACCTCCGCAATGTTCTTTGGCAACAGCGAGTAAAGAAATATAATGGGAACAACAATCCAAATTAACTTTCTCCAATCTTTCAAATTGAGCCATTGTGCGGTTCCGTAAATGGTGACAAACAAGTATAAAGACAATTTGATAAAAACAGAAAACATCCAGATGATTACGACAAAGATGTCGACATTTTCAATAAATTCAAAGACGGAAATAAATCGCGTCATACTTAAAAAAGGAAACCACATTCGCGAGGGGATCGCCGGCCCAAAAGTCATAATGACCATCGCTGTTGCTACAATAGTCAAAATAGAGGAAACAGCTATTCCCCACATAGACCGTGTGAATGCTTGACGAAAATCCGTTAGAAAACGGAATACCATGACAAACAAGATGATATCGCCATAAAAAGAAACGAGGGGGATTGCCCCTTTCAAAATGGATTTCCAACCGGAATCCGCATAGACGGGTGTTAATTGTTTCCAATCCACCTGATTCAAGCTAAGAACAAAAGTACCCAAAAGCATAAGCAAAATTAATGGGCCCATCAGTACACTGCAACGTGCGATTCCTTCAAGGCCTCCCGAATAAACAACATAAACCGCCAAAATCAACACGACGATCGATAACACGGTTAAGGGAGTTTCATTAAATAGCGCAACATATATAAATTCGGAGGAATTACGTAAAATAATCCCGCTTACCGAATACCACATGATAAAGTAAGGAACGACAAGAATTTTTCCTAACCATTTCCCTAATATCGTCTGGCTATATTGTATAAATGTTTGTTCGGGGTAAAGAAAGCTTACCTTTACAGCGAGGATCATCATGCAGAGCCCGATTATTCCAGACAATGTGATGGAAATCCAAGCATCTTGCTTAGCCTCGGCAATGGCTGGAGACAACGTGAACAAAATACCGAGGCCGGTTATCGTATTTACGATCAGCCAGAAAAGCTGCAGTCCGGATATCTTCATTCGCAAGTGCTCCTGTCTATGACTAATCGGATACGATTTTCAATACCTATTCGCTTCTCCCTCGTTTTTCATCGGGCATTTGCCCTTTCGGAATGCGCTTTTTATCCCTTCCTGCCAGGTATGTCGGTCGATCATTCATAGCCCATCGTGGTGAACGGAACAGAACATCTCTTAAATTCCCGGGAGTCTGAGGAGAAACCGGAGCTAGAAAAGGCACTCCAAACGAACGAAGATTGACCAGATGAATAAGGAGCGCGATCAATCCGAAGCCAATCCCGTAAAACCCTAACGTGCCCGCCAAGAATAATAGCGGGAACCGCAGAATTCGAAAAGCTAGCCCCAAATTGTATCGGGGAATAGAAAACGAGGCTATACCTGTAAACGCAACGACAATGACCATGGGCGCCGAAACGATGCCGGCACGCACCGCGGATTCCCCAATCACCAATGCCCCGACCATGCTGACCGTCGAGCCGACCGGTTTGGGCAAACGGATGCCGGCTTCCCTAAGCGCCTCGAACATGACTTCCATCAATAACGCTTCCACAACGGCCGGGAAAGGAACGCCTTCTCGAGCGGCAGCGATACTAAGCAGAAAATCCGCTGGAATTAACTGCGGATGGAACGTGGTGGCTGCAACATATATTGACGGGAGTAGAAACGAAATACCCAGCAACATGAACCGCAGCCATCGAATCGCTGTTGTATAGATGAAATGCTCATAGTAATCTTCCGCAGCTTGGATGACCGACCAAAACGTTAGAGGGACAATAAGCGCAAACGGCGTGCCGTTCACGATAATAGCGACTTTGCCTTCCAACAGGCTAGAGAGCACTACGTCCGGTCGTTCCGTATTTTGTACCAGCGGGAACGGAGAAAAGGGGTTGTCTTCGATAAATTCTTCAATAAATCCCGAATCCAATACAGCGTCTATCTGAATACGGCTAACTCTCTTTCGAACTTCCTCCAAGATCGAATCTTGAGCAATGCCTTCAATATATACAATGGCCACATCCGTCTGAGACAATGTACCAATTGTTAAAGATTCGATTTTCAATCTGGCGCTTCGCAATCTTCGCCTTAATAAGCTCGTATTTGTTCGTAACGATTCGGTAAACCCTTCCCGGGGACCGCGTATGACGGATTCGACTGCCGGTTCTGTAATTTGACGTTTTTCTAAATCTTTGAGGTCGGCAAGTAAAGCTTGATTCTCTCCCTCCACGAAAATCGCGACTTGACCCTTTAAAACATCCTGCACCGTTTCTAATACACCGCTTGCCAGCTTTGTTTGCCGGGTAGCGATAGCTTGATCACGGATAAGTTTTTCAAAAGAATCCAGGTTGCTCGATCTTTCCGGCATTCCTTTGAGGATTAGGGGCATGAGTAAGGTTTGTTCTAAGCTTTTCGTATCCACCATACCATCGATATAGATCAGTAAAGCTTTCTTTTGTTCATGAATTTGAATAGAGCGGTATACAACATCGGAACAGTTTCGAAACAGTTCTTTCATAGCTTGTTCATTTTGATTCAAATCCGTAACAAATTGTAGGCTTGGATGGCCATGATTCTCTTGCAACAAAACTTCCCGCCGAACCTTTTTTTGTAGAGATGATTTCAAAAATCGTTTACGGAATTGAGTCACGGATAAGCCTCCGAGGTACGGGTTTTCTACAAGTATTCATTTCCTATTCATAGGTATTTATGCAAGTGCCTTAGCGGAAAAGCTTCTTTCGGGGTCCATAAAAAAACAACTTCCATTCCGCGATCAACGCACGGGATGGAAGTTGTTTACAGATTGCGCTTATTAGCTCTTCAGTACATCATGATCCACGTAGCGTTCGCCGTTGATCGCGCTGATGACGTTGATGGCTACCTTCGCGCCGTCGCCGGCGGTGATGATCGTGTGCATGCTGACCCCGGCGATCGTGCCTGCCGCCCAGACGTTCGGCAGATTCGTCTTGCCGTCCGCCGCGCAATCGGCGATCGTCTTGATCCGCGGCTCGGTGCCTGGCTTCGTCGCGATGCCGCTTGCTTCCGCCAGGTCGGCGAACATGCCCGTCGCCACAATGACGTGAGCGGCTTGGTACGACTGACCGCCTTCCGTCTCGATCGTCACGCTGCCCTCTTGCGCCGTAAGTTTCACGGCTTTAGCCGACATGATTTCCGCGCCGAAATCTTCTGCCTGCTTCTTGCCTACCGCCACCAGATCGGGCCCGGAAATCTTGGGCGCTCCGTAATGATTCTCTATCCAAGCACGCTTCGTCACGCTCTGGTCGCTGTCGAGCACCAGTGTCTTCTTGCCTGCCTTGGCCGTGAACAAAGCCGCGCTTGCGCCGGCCGGCCCTGCTCCGATAATCGCGATATCGTACATAACCTTTCACTCTCCCATCTCAATCGATATGTAATCTGAATCTATTCTAGCACAGTTACCTGACAACTTTCAAAAAGTAAGAGCAATGCATCACTACAGCCGTCCGTGAACGGCGGCCGGGGCGGCCGCGATTGTTTCGAGCAGCCGCCAGTCACCCTGTCCGTCAACGCCGATTCGTCAATCTCGCCCAAACTTTCGCCCTAGCCGATCCCATCCGCTCTGCTTAACCTTCGCTCAGCCGATCCACCGCCACCGTCTGCGTATCGAGCGGCGTCGCGCCCACCTGCACGGTCGCAACCCCGTTATCCGCGTCGACCTTCTCGATCCAGACCGACTCGCCGTTGTCCAGCTTTACGGGAATCATATGCTTCGACTCGTAAATTTCCTGCGCACGTTGTACGTTCATGGAGTATCCCGCTCCATGTAATCCGTCGTCGTCTCGGTAATCAGCCCGTTATGAACGGTCACCTGACCGCCTCCGAGCCCCTCATTGATCATGCGGTCCACATCCATATCGTATTCATCCCTGCCGTCGAATATTGCGTCTTCCAGCAATCCTTCCTTATCAGCCATCTCGGATTCACCTCAAGAAACAATATGCCCGCCGGATTGGATTCTCATGCGAAAGGGCATGCTACGTGCAACCGTGCTCGGCTGCAAGCGAGCGACGAAGCCCAGAGGAGCGTGAATCGGATGCATACGGTATGGAAAGGCGCCATCAGCTTCGGGTTGGTGCATGTCCCCGTCAAGATGTTCACCGCAACCGAAGACAAGGATGTGCATTTGCGTTACATTCACAAGCCATGCGGCACCCCGATCGCCTATACAAGATCCTGCCCTCATTGCCAGAAGGAAGCGGAATGGGAAGAAATTACTCGGGGATACGAATATGAAAAGGGCCGGTTCGTGTTGTTTGAGGGGGATGAATTGGACGCGATCAAGCCGGAAAATACACGCACGATCCAAATTCTTGATTTCGTGGACTTGAAGGAGATCGATCCGCTGTACTATCAGAAGGCCTACTACTTATCCCCCGATCAGGCGGGCGCGGGCGCATACAGTCTGCTGCTGGAAGCGATTCGCCAATCCGGCAAAATCGGTATCGCCAAAATCGCCATCCGCAGCAAGAGCAGCCTCGCCGCGATCCGGGCGGTCGATAACTGCATCTGCATGGAGACGATGCATTATCCCGATGAGATTCGTCCCCTGCAACAGGTCCCGGGCTTGCCCGAGCAATCGAATGTGAACGAGCGCGAGTTGGACATGGCCAAAATGCTGATCGATCAACTCGGCGCTCCGTTCGATCCCGAGAAATATACGGACGACTACCGAATCGCATTGCAGGGAGCCATTCAACGCAAAATCGCCGGGCAGAGCACGGATATCGTGACCGCGCCAGCAGTCGAACGTGCCAATGTCATCGACCTGATGGCCGCGCTTCAAGCGAGTCTGGAAGCGGCCAAGTCCCCACCTGCCGCAGGGACAGATCCGGCACTCCGCACACCGAAAAAAACGCGGGCGCCCCGAGCACGCAAGAAGGAGTCGGCGCCTTAAGCGGAATCACTCAACATTCTCACACAACTGACGTCGTTGTCCGCCGGCAGCGATTGCGGCGTACAGCTCTATTTTTTGCGATACTTTCCCGGTGAATATCCTGTAAATTTTTTAAATATCAGGTTAAAATAGTTCGAATTTGGATAACCTACGCTGTAAGCGATTTCAGATATCGGCAAATTTGAGGTTTTCAGCAGTTTTTTGGATACTTCGATACGATGCTGAATCAGGTACTGAATGGGCGATACGCCTACGTCGTTTTTGAACGTATGGGACAGATGGTAGGGACTGACAAAAATATGATTGGCCAAGTCGTTCAAGGAAAGGTCGATATGATAATTTTGTTCGATGAACCGTTTGGCCTTCTCCGAAATCGACGATGTTTGGTCCGATGCGGCGGCATATTTAAAGCGAATGATCTTCAGCAACACGGCAATCAGCAGGGACGCGGCTATTTCGTCCGATCCAGGCGACGCCTGCTCGTATTCCTGATACAGGTCTTCCAAATATCGGCTTATCGTAAAATGCTGATCCTTCGCATTCAGTACGGGATTGTCGTCCACAGCAATCAGATGCCCTGTCGGAAGCCCGGACAAGGCAAGATGGGACATCGTAATCGAATAGCCTTTCCATCCGGGATCGGCAGTACCATGCTCGACGTATGCGTTCAGCAGCAAAATTTCGCCGGCGACGACAACGGATTTTCGATTGCCGACCGAAAATTCCGCTTTTCCTTCTTCAATGAAAATCAATTCCGTATCCTCGTGTTGTTGAAGCGGAATCGGCGTAATTTGGCCTTCAAACCTGATAATGGAAGTCAAACGGGGCGTTTGCAGCAAGATTGGAAATTGTTGCAACGTTACCCACCTCCATTACGCATTCGATGTATGCTATTATTAGTTGCCGGAAGGCGCATTTCAATATTGCAGCGTAAAATCAACAAGAAAATAGATAAAATCCGCAATTTTTTAGTGCTTTACTTCGTGTAGCCGTCAAATAAAATGTTAGATAGAGACAAAATCCCAGGGAAGGCCGAGGTGGCTTGCGAATGCTTCTGCGATTGGAAAATATCAGCAAGTCCTTCTTCGGCAACAAAGTGCTCGATTCCGTCGATCTGGAAGTGGCTGCCGGCGAAGTTCATGCGATCATCGGCGGCAACGGCGCGGGCAAGTCCACTTTGATCAATATCGCGTCAGGAGCGCTTGCATCAGACAGCGGCAAGGTGTTCATCCAGGATCGAGAAGTAGAGATACGCTCGGCTCAGGATGCCCAAAAAGCGGGCATTTCAGTCATCTATCAAACGCCGTACATTATACCGAACATGAGCGTGGCGGAAAACATTTTTCTCGGCATGCAGCCGCGCTTTCTGAAAATTTTCGTCAATACAATCAAGATGCACAGGGAATCGATCCGCATTTTGCGACTGCTCGGCATCTCGATGAACCCGGCCAAACCGGCCAAGCTGATCTCTCCCAGGGAACATTATCTGATCTCCATTGCCAGAGCAATCTGCCACAAAGCGAAAATCATGATAATGGACGAACCAACGGCGAGTCTTTCCGAGGAAGAAAGGCAAAATTTGTTCGCGCTCATCCGCAAGTATAAACAAGAGGGAATGGGCATCGTCTACATTACCCATCGGTTGGAGGAAATATCGCAAATATGCGATCGGGTAACCATCCTCCGCGATGGCAGGCAAGTGATGTCCGGCTCCGTGCAGGATATGCCCCTACGCGAGATGACCAGATTGATGATGGGAAGAGAAATCGAACAATATTTCCCGCCCCTTCATCATGGCAACGGCAGCGAACTGCTGCGTGTGGAAGGTCTCAGCCGGAGTCCTTCCTTTCAAAATATCAGCTTTACGCTCAGAAAGGGAGAAATTGTCGGCATTGCCGGATTGGCAAGCTCGGGCAAATCGGTCCTGGCCCGAACCATATTCGGCCAGCTTCGAAGAGACGGCGGCGAAATTTACTGGAAGGGCGAACCCGTTCATTTCAAGCAGCCTTTCCAGGCGATCCAGCAGCGCTTCGGATATGTTGACGAGAACCGGCTGAAGGCCGGATTGTTCATGAACATGAGCGTCGGCGACAATTTGACGATGTCCAGCTTGGGCAAGATGAACCGCTGGAACTTCGTAGGCAACGACACCGTAGAGAATTTGTCGCTCGAACAGATTATGGACCTGGACATTAAAGTGAGCGACGTCAAGCAAGCCATCGCGTTTCTAAGCGGCGGCAACCAGCAGAAGGTGATGCTGGGCAGATGCTTGATGGCGGACAGCGAGTTGTATTTGCTGGACGAACCG
This sequence comes from Bacillota bacterium, assembly GCA_023391635.1. GTDB lineage: Bacteria > Bacillota > Bacilli > Paenibacillales > Paenibacillaceae > Cohnella. Next base: position 85,901 of record JAEWAQ010000052.1, read on the forward strand.
ACACACGGCATCGACGTGGCCAGTCGGAGCGACATCTATATCAAGATCCACGAACTTGCCGCCGCGGGCAAAGGCATTCTCATCATTTCCTCCGACGTTACGGAGTTGCTCGGATTGTGTACGCGAATTATCGTCATGAGGCAAGGAAGATTGGTCGGCAACGTATTGAACGACCAAGTGACGGCGCACGATATTGCCCATTTGATGAACGAACCGCCACACGCCGCCCCCTTTCGATATCAAGCCTGAGAACATCCGGAGGCTGTCAATCTGCCGGATGTTTTTTTATTTTCCGGCGGCCATTACCGCAAGATTGTATAGGTTTAACCCCAATTTACTTCATTGTTGAACCGCTTTCAGACCGGTAACATCAAAGTATGCCCCATGAACCAACAGAAGAATCGAAGGAGGATTTGCATGTTCAAGTACAGTTTCGACGCATTGGTTTACCACGGAGAAGATGTCGCAACAAGCATCCGAAGACTCGCGAAATACGGATACGATGCGATCGAGTTGATTGGCGAACCCGATCTTTACGACGCGAAGGAAGTCAGGGAACTGGTCGACGCGCACGGTATGAAGGTCTCCTCCATCTGCTCCATCTACAATGCGCAGCGCGATTTGGCTCATCCGGATCCGAAGAAAAGGCGGGAAGCGATCGATTACGTCAAACAAGTTGCCGACTTCTCCCGGGACGTAGGTGCGGAAGTGATGATCGTGGCGCCGACGGCGAACATGAAAATCTACTCCGAAGCGGACCCGCAGGACGAATGGAATTGGGCAGTCGAAGGCATTCGTGAAGGCGGAGAATACGCGGCCGGCCTGGGCGTGAACTTGTGCATCGAAGCTTGGAACCGCTTCGAAACGTTCATGATGAACCGCTTGGATCAAGCGGTCTCCATGCAGAAAGCGGTTAATTTGCCGAACGTGGGCATCATGGGCGACACGTTCCATATGAACATCGAGGAAACGAACATCGCCGACGCCATCCGCGCCAGTGGCGATGCCCTGATCCACATTCACCTCGCGGACAGCACGCGCGCGGCGCCGGGCGTCGGGCATATCGACTTTTTGCCGATTTTGCAGGCACTGAAGGATATCGGTTACCCGGGGTACCTCACCTTCGAAATTTTGCCGGCTTCTGCCGACCCGTTCGGCGTCATGAAGCGCGGCGGCGCGCAGGATTTCTTTGACAAATATACGAAGATGAGCATCGAGACTATCAAGGAAATCGCCAAACAAGTAAAGTAAAATGAAGTGAATCTTTAGGAAGCGGAATGGGGGCAGCAACGATGAAATACGGCGCCAGCACGTTTATCTGGGTTTCGCCATTCTCGAACGACACGTTGTCGTTGATAGACAAGGTCCGCGATTTCGGGTACGACTATATCGAAATATGCATCGAAGATCCGGCGACCATCGATACCACAGCGATACGCGGCAAGCTTGCGCAAGCGGGCATTGGCGCTTTGGTCTGCGGCGCTTTCGGTCCTGACCGCGACATCAGCTCCGAGGATGCCAATGTCCGCGCCGGCGCGCTCCGGTACATCAAGACGTGCGTCGATATCGCGGTGGCGCTCGGTTCTCCACTCGTGTCCGGACCGATGTTCTCCGCCACGGGAAAAACCAGGCTGCTGTCCGATGCCGAGAAGCGGCAGCAATGGGATTGGGCTGTTGAAAACATGAAGCTTGCGGCGGATTACGCGGCGGAACGCGGCGTCAAGCTTGCCGTCGAACCGTTGAACCGTTTCGAGACTGATTTTATCAACACAGTGGAACAAGGACTTCGCTTTTTCGATCTGATCGGTAAAGACAACGTCGGCTTCCTGCTCGACACGTTCCATATGAATCTCGAAGAGAAAAACATTCCCGACGCCATCAGACACGCAGGCGGCAAAGTGTTCAATTTCCATTCCTGCGAGAACGATCGCGGCACGCCGGGAACCGGCCACATACCATGGCAGGATGTATCCGCGGCATTGCGCGACATCGGTTACGACGGTCCCGTCGTCATCGAATCGTTCACGACGGAAATTAAAGAAATCGCCCGCGCCGTCTCGCAATGGAGACCGCTGGCCGCTTCTCAGGACGAGATCGGCGCCGAAGGCCTGCGGTTTTTGAAGCAGGTTATGCCAGTATGATCGAATCGCTCGAAGTCAGCCATGTAAGCAAATCTTTCCGCGGCGTTCACGCGCTCAAGGATGTGAGTTTCGCGATCCACGGAGGGCAGATCAACTGTCTCGTCGGGGAGAACGGAGCCGGGAAATCGACCATCATCAAAGTGCTGGCCGGCTATCACAAGCCGGACGAAGGCCGGATTCTTATCGATGGAGAGGCCGTCGTCTTCCACAATCCCCGCGATTCCAAGAAATACGGCATCTCGGTGATCCATCAAGAGCTGCTTCTCGTCCCGCATCTGACGGTCGCCGAGAACATCTCGCTCGGGCAATGGCCGAGGAACGGCGCCGGCACCGTTCATTGGAAGGAGATGCACGAGCGGGCCCGCAAGTCGCTGGCGATGCTGGGCGCAAACATCGCCCCCGACGCTGTCGTGTCCAGTCTATCCACAGGCGAGCAGCAGTTGGTCGAAATTGCCCGTTCCTTGTCCCTGCGCACGGACGTGCTCATTCTCGACGAGCCGACGGCATCGCTTTCCGAGACGGAAGCCAGACGTCTGCTGAAAATCGTGAAAAGCTTGCGGGATCAAGGCTTGGCGATCTTGTACGTCTCCCACCGGCTAGAGGAAGTTTTCGAGCTGGCGGACATCATTACGGTGTTCCGGGACGGACGGATGGTGCAAACCGATACGAAGCAGGCGATCACGCCCCATAATGCGGTGCGTTTGATGGTCGGCCGGGATGTCACGCTGGAACGGACACGCATCGCCCAGCGCGGCGACAAGGTCCTTGAAGTCAAAGGCTTGTCCAGGGCGGACGCGGTGCGCGATATTTCCTTCGACTTGCACCGGGGAGAAATTCTCGGGCTGGCCGGACTTGTCGGAGCGGGAAGAACGGAAATATTGCGGTTGATGTTCGGCGTCGACAAGAAGGACGCGGGGGAAATCCGAATCGACGGCCAGCGCGTGGAGATCGCCAGCAGCCTGGACGCGATCCGGCACGGAATCGCTTTGGTGCCGGAAGACCGTAAAACCCAAGGTCTCGTATTAAGCGGAACGGTGAAAGAGAACGTATCGCTCTCCATCCTGAATCGCGTCAATAAATTCGGTTGGATCGATCAAAAACAGGAGAAGCAATTGGTTCAGCGCTACAAAGAAAAACTGCGCATCAAAACTCCATCTCTTGACACATCTGTCCTTTCGTTAAGCGGCGGCAACCAACAGAAAGTCGTGCTTGCCCGATGGCTCGCCACGAACCCGAAAATCCTGCTGCTGGACGAACCGACACGGGGCGTGGACGTCGGCGCCCGGGCGGAAATCCAGCACATGATTGAAACCCTTGTTTCCCAAGGGCTATCGATCATCATGGTATCTTCTGATATCATGGAACTGCTCGCCATGAGCGATCGGGTGATCGTCATCAAGGAAGGCAGAGCCGTTACCGAGCTTTATGGGGACAATGTGACCAAAGAAGAGGTGCTTAAATATGCAACTGGAACCGGCAGCTAGAGCAGGTGGAGACAACGACTCCGGCAAAGGATTCAAAGGCAGCATGAAGCAGTATCTGGGCAGTCTGGGACTTCTGATCGTCATCGTCGTTTTCTGCATCGTCCTGAGCTTCCTCTCGCCCGTCTTTCTGTCGAAAATGAATCTGATCAATCTGTTAATGCAGTCTACGATTCTCGTTACGCTGGCTTTGGGTGTTACCTTTGTCATCATGACCGGCGGCATCGACCTTTCCGTCGGGGGTGTCATGGCGGTCTCGTCGGCCGTCGGGCTGGGCGCTATTGTATATGACGGCGTACCTGCCGTCATCGGCGTTCTGATCATGATTGTCATCGGCGCCGCATTCGGTTTCGCCAACGGGTTTCTCGTGACCAAGTTTTCCGTTCCTCCGCTCATCGTGACGCTCGCCACCATGGGCATCGCACGCGGGATCGTCTTGATCTATACGAACAGCGCGAACGTCAATCCCGTTCCGGACAGCTTTATCTCGCTGGCAACGGGCAGATTGTTCTCCATTCCGTATCTGATCTTCGTCGTCGGCATTCTGGCGGTCATCGCGCACATCGTCCTCAAGCACACCGTGTTCGGCAGATCGGTATATGCGGCTGGCGGCAACGAACTGGCCGCACGCCTTGCCGGGATCAAGACGAAGACCGTCATCACGCTCACCTATGTGATTTCGGGCGCCATGGCGGCGATCGGCGGTTTTTTCCTCACGGCGCGGCTCGAATCGGCAGGACCGACGGCCGGTGTCGGCATCGAACTGACGGTAATCGCAGCGGTCGTGATCGGCGGCACCAGTCTGTTCGGCGGACAAGGCAACATTATCGGCACGATTCTCGGCGTCATTCTCATCGCGCTCGTATCCAATTCCGTCAACTTGCTGGGCGTTCCGCCGGCATGGGATCAATTGGTCACCGGCGGCGTCATCCTCATTGCGGCACTGCTCGACGTATATCGCCGCAAGTTTCTCGCAAAAACCTAACACAAAGTTAAGTAAACCATAAGGGGTGCCATTCCATTGAAATTAGCCAAAACATTGTTGTTCGCATTTGCCGTCATCCTGGTCATCGCAGGGTGCGGATCGAAAAATAACGACGGCGCTTCTCCGTCCGCATCGCAACCCGCCTCCCCTTCCGATTCAGCAAGCGTGTCTCCTTCGGACGCCACCTCCGGCGCGCCGAAGAAGATTGCCGTTCTGCTGTGGAGCCGCGGCTTCGAATTTATGGTCGCACTGGATCAAGGCATTCGCGACGAAGCCAAAAATCAAGGCGTGGAAGTAACCGTACTCGACGGACAAGCCAAAAGCGAAGTGCAAATTTCCCAGATCGAAGACAGCATCGCCAAAAAAGTCGACCTGATCATCCTGGCTCCCGCCAATTCCGACGAATTGGTGCCCGGCGTCAAGAAAGCCAACGAAGCGGGCATTCCGGTCGTCACCGTCGACAGCGTCGTATCCGAAGGCGCGGACGTCAAGGCGAGCATCGCGTTCAACAACAACGAAGCCGGCGCAACCCTCGCCAAATATTTGATCGACACGTACGGCACGGGCAAAGCGCTGGAGCTGACCGGCGCACCCGGCACGTACCATGCGGTTCTGCGCGGCGGCGGATTCAACGAAGGCATGAAAACGTCGTCGGACTGGACCGTCATCACGAAGAACGCCGAATGGTCCGCCGAGAAGTCGCAGAACATCACTGCCGACTCCTTGACGGCAGACCCTGGCATTACGGCCATCTTCACGCACAACGACGATATGCAGCGCGGCGTGCTCAGCGGCCTGCGCCAAGTCAACGCCCTCAAGGAACCGGGCGAGCAAGGCTATATCGCCCTCGTAGGCGTAGACGGAACGCCGGAGGCGCTGCAACGTATCCGTGACGGCAAGCAAGATGCCACCATCCAGCAAGATCCGTTCGAGATGGGCGCATGGGCAGTGAAAGCAGCCGTCGACGTCCTCGCGGGCAAAGAAGTGGAGAAGCAACAATTGACGCCTCCGACGCTCGTTACGAAAGACAACGTCGACGATCCGAACCTCTGGGGCAACAAATTCAAAAAATAACAGGCGTCAATCCAAGGGGGAGTGCCATCGGGTCACTCCCTTCCTTCACTCAAATCGATAGATACGCATATGGAGGGAACGATAGAAACGATGCATACACCTTTAAAAATCATTCAGGTCGGGCTGGGCGGATGGGGATGGAGCTGGGCCTCCGTCGTGCAAGACTCTCCGCACTGGAAATTGGCCGCAGTCGTGGATCTGAACAAGCAGCTGCTGGTCGACGCTTGCAGCACCTATGGACTGGACCGATCCCTCGCGTTTACGAGTTTGCAGGAAGCCGTGGCAAACGTACGGGCCGATGCCGTTCTCGTCGTCGTGCCGCCGGAGCATCACGCGGCAGTCGCCATCGAAGCGTTCGAAAACAAGCTGCACGCCATCATTGAGAAACCGTTGGCCGCTTCGGTTGCGGACTCGCTGAAGATCGTCGAGGCGGCGCACAGGCATAACCGCAAGGTTATGGTCGCCCAGAACTACCGCTTCAAACGCGCGCCGCAAACGGTGAAGAACGTAGTTCAACAAGCGGTTATCGGAGAAATCGGCAGCGTGTTCATCAATTTTCAGAAAAATCCTCCGTTTACCGGATTCCGCCTCAAGATGGAAGAGCCTCTGATTTACGATATGGCAATTCATCATTTCGACCAGATCCGCGGCATTCTCGGGCTCGAGCCCGTATCCGTCACGGCGGTCTCCTGGAACCCGCCATGGAGCATCTTCGACGGCAACGCTACTGCCCATGTGATCTTCGAGATGGAAGGCGGCGCTGTGGTCACCTATACGGGAAGCTGGGTGTCCCGTGGTTGGGAGACGACGTGGGACGGCGATTGGAGAATTCAAGGGGATGACGGAGAAATCCATTGGGCGGACAACCGGGTCGACGTGCGGCCGATCGACCTGTTCAAAACCGTCTTCCAGAAAGGCGCAACGGAAGCGGAAGGCAAGCTGAGGATGGACTTGATCGATATGCCGGCGGAAGAGCGCTGGGCATCGCTGGCCGAGTTTGCCGGCGCCATTCGTGAGGATCGGGACCCCGAGACATCGGGCAGCGATAATCTGAAAAGCTTGGCAATGGTGCTCGGCGCGGTGGAATCGGCGAAAACGGGCAAGAAGGTTTATGTAAAAGATATACTGCGAGTGTAGCCGGGACAACGTGCGGCCGCTCTATCGAACGCTTCGGCGGGAGCGCGGCGAACCAAGCGGTGCCCGTCGAAGCGATCCGCAAGTAGGATAGGAAGCATGATGGACAACCAATCACCCGTCCAATAAAAACAGCAGCATAACCCCCACGGCACCAAGACCGAGGCCCGTCAACCGAATCATTCTATATCCGGCCCTCAGATTGTCGCTGCCGACAGCCTCTCTCTGAACGATCCCCCAGATGAAGCGGGGATGAAGCGCCGCGAACCAAGCCGTGCCGGCCAGAACGATCGTCATCATCGACAGGATGAAGGAAAGATGATGTGCTGATCTCACCCGAGTCAAACCCCCGCCTTCGAATAATGTCCTCTCTTCTCTCTATGTCGGAAGCCCCGCGAAAGTGCATGCGAATGGCAATCGCGCCCTCGCCTGCCGATTATTTGCGATATTCAGACGGGCTGCAGCGGAAGCGCGAACGGAACATTTTACTGAAATAGCTGAAATTCTCGAAGCCGCATGCCATCGCAGCCTCGGCAACCGTAACGTCAGGCTTCCGCAGCAGGTCCGCCGCTCTCTGCAGCCGGAAGCCGTTCAAATATTCAACCGGCGTTTTACGCAAATAAAGTTTAAACAGTCGGCTGAAATGCCCTTCGCTCAAGCCGGCTACCTGGGCCATTTCCTTGATCGTAAGCTTGCGGTCATACTCCGCTTCAATATGAGTCAACACATGTATAAGTCGTTCCGGGGTCTCCGTACGCGATCCGTTCCATGGATTCTGCTCGATAACGAGCCCGGCATCGGCATATTCGGCGAACGCGGTCAGGAGACCGCCCTTGAGACGAAGCGCCTTGCCGGGAGAATCGATCGTCTCCAGCGCGGTAAGCGATGCAACGAGTCGGTAGATGACGGCGGCGGCCGGGTGATCACGGCGCAGATGATGCGGAAGCGCGACTTCGCCCCGCTGCAGCGGCAGCAGCAACTCCGCGGCCGGCTTGTCCTGCCTGCCGCTGCGGTTTGCCAGCCAATCGAGATCGAACACAAGCGCCGAATAAGCGCGGGGGCAATCCCTGTCTTCCCGTTCGTCAGGCTCATATCCACCGTGCAGTTCTCCTCCCGGAACGAACAACACTTCGCCTTCACGCACCTCATATGTCGCCAAGCCGACCTGGAAAATCGCCCGCCCCTGCTGCATCGCCAGAAATTCGTATTCGGCATGCCAATGCATGTCCAGCACCGGATCTCCCGCGTCCATCGCCATTCGATATAAGCCTACCGGAAAATCCGGTTGGCCGTGCTTACGATCCTCCTGCAGGTTTCGCAAGTCCACCCTCCAGTTCCGCCCCTTTTAATTATCAGTATTATGTTATTATATCACATGATTATGCAAGATTTACGGATTATTCGTCAGTATAATGTTAGTAGACTGGAATAAATTCATCTCGACAGGAAGGAATGATTGCCATATGAAATTCAGCGACGGCTACTGGATGATGCGGGAAGGGTACGAGCAGATCGGCCCCTATGAAATCCACGATGTGAAAATCCGCGAAGACGGCATGACGCTGTACGCCACCCGCAAACACCTGAATCATCGCGGAGACACGCTGAACGAGCCGCTGCTCACGCTCGAATTCTCCTCACCCGTGCCTGATGTGATCCAGGCTTCCTTCAGCCACCATGCCGGACAGCGCCGCGGCGCACCGGGCGGCTTCCCGCTCGCGGCAAGCGGGCAAGTCCAAATGAAGATCGAAGACCAGGAGGAATTCGTGCGGCTCACGAGCGGAGACACGACGGTCACGGTAACGAAGCAGCATCCTGTATCGATCAGTTATGCGCACAAGGGCAGGAAGCTGACATCTAGCGGCACGCGTGCCACCGCCTTCGTAAAGTCGGCGGACGGACAGCACCATTTCCGGGAACAATTGGACCTTGGCGTCGGGGAGACGGTGTACGGGCTCGGAGAACGTTTCTCCGCATTCGTCAAGAACGGGCAAGTCGTGGACATCTGGAACCAGGACGGCGGCACGGCTTCGGAGCAGGCGTATAAAAATATTCCGTTCTATGTGACCAACCGCGGGTACGGCGTGTTCGTGAACCATCCCGAGCTCGTCTCCTTCGAAGTCGGCTCGGAGAAAGTGTCGAAGGTTCAGTTCAGCGTACCGGGCGAGCGGCTGGAATATTACGTGATCGGCGGCGATTCGCTCAAGGACGTGCTCGCCGGCTACACTTCGCTGACAGGCAAGCCTGCGCTGCCGCCGGCTTGGTCGTTCGGCCTGTGGCTGTCCACCTCATTCACGACGAATTACGACGAAGAGACGGTCGCCAGCTTCGTGGAAGGCATGGCGCAGCGCGACCTCCCGCTGTCAGTATTCCACTTCGACTGCTTCTGGATGAAAGAATACGAATGGTGCAACTTCGAATGGGACGAGCGGGTATTCCCCGACCCGAAGGGCATGCTGCAGCGGCTGAAGGCGAAGGGCTTGCGCATCTGCGTCTGGATCAATTCTTACATCGCACAGAAATCGGCCTTGTTCGAAGAAGGCGCGGAGCGCGGCTACCTGCTCAAGCGACCCGACGGCAGCGTATGGCAATGGGATCTGTGGCAGTACGGCATGGGCATCGTCGACTTCACGAATCCGGCCGCCTGCGCCTGGTTCAAGGAGAAGCTGGCTGTACTGCTCGACATGGGCGTCGATTGCTTCAAGACCGATTTCGGCGAGCGGATTCCGACAGACGTCGTCTGGCATGACGGCTCCGACCCGATGCAGATGCACAATTACTATACGCAGTTGTACAACAAGGTCGTATTCGAGCTGCTGGAGGAGAAACGCGGCAAAGGGGAAGCGGCGTTGTTCGCGCGATCGGCGACGGCGGGCGGACAGATGTACCCCGTGCATTGGGGCGGAGATTGCGAGGCGACGTACGAGTCGATGGCCGAGAGCTTGCGCGGCGGCTTGTCGCTCGGCTTGTCCGGCTTCGGCTTCTGGAGCCACGACATCGGCGGCTTCGAGCATACATCGCCGCCCGACCTGTACAAGCGCTGGGTGCAATTCGGCCTGCTGTCCAGCCATAGCCGCCTGCATGGCAGCACCTCTTACCGGGTGCCGTGGATTTACGACGAAGAGGCAGTCGACGTGCTGCGCAAGTTCACGAAGCTGAAGCATCGGCTGATGCCTTACTTGTTCGGACAATCCGTGGCAGCGTCGCGGATCGGATTGACGGTTATGCGCGCGATGGTGCTCGAATTCGGCAGCGATCCCGCCTGCGACTATCTGGATCGCCAGTATATGCTCGGCGAATCGCTGCTCGTGGCGCCGATCTTCAATAGCGACGGGGAAGCGTCGTATTATTTGCCGCAAGGGGTATGGACGCACCTGCTCAGCAGAGAACAAGTGTCGGGCGGCTCCTGGCGGAGGGAACGCTATGATCACATGAGCCTGCCGCTGTATGTGCGCGAGAACAGCTTGATCGCGCTGGGCGCAAGGGAGGACCGGCCGGACTACGATTACGCCGACGGCGTCGCGCTAAAGCTGTTCGCGCTGCAGGATGGCGCGACTGCCGTAGCCGACGTGCCGACGCAGATAGGCGAATCGGCGTTGCGTGTCGCCGCATCCCGCTCCGGCGGCACGATCACCGTGCAAGCCGAAGAGGCCAACGCTACCGCGGGCAGTTGGAGTCTGGCGCTGCACGGCATCGCCTCCGTCGCCTCAGTAGAGGGCGGAGCGGCGGACGGCGTCGACGAATCAGGCCACGTACGGATTCGCCCTGCCGCAGGGTCATCCGAGATTCGCATTCGGTTATAGGCGCGAAATCCAAATCCAACGTGGCATGAAGGGAGAGGATCGATTAATAAATCCGGTCCTCTCCGTAACCCACTCTATCTTATACCTGCATGATCGAACATGATCGAAAATTCGTACAAAAAGTGCATGAAACCGTAGGCAATAGGGCAGGCACGCAGTTTTGTACGAATAACCGTACATCTTCGAAAAACGTCAGCGGCCGATCGCCGCGGCGACTTCCCGCGCAATCTGCTCCCCGCCTTGCTGCTTCCATTGCGCCACGAAGAGGTCGAACGCTTCCGGCGGCAGATCGCCTGTAATCATCCCCAGGTACGTCTCCTGCTCCAGCTTGCGCAAGTCGTCCCAACGCTCCTCCATGGACGGCGTTGTGCCGAAGAACAAGCTTGGTTTCATCGTCTTCGGCGCTTTGCTGACTTCTCCTCCGAGCAAGTAAGCTTGAGAGGCGCTCCAGGACTCCATGTTCTTCCTTGGCGATTCTTGCTCCGCGACGGCGCTGTCATACAAATGCCGGGTCTCGGAATCCAGCAGTTCCGGGTTCATCTTGCCGTCCAGCGCCTGAACGAGGCTGTCGTGCCTGCGGACAATCGCGTCCGGATAGTCCAGTAATAGATCGAACGGATAATAATTCCGCAATTGCACGCCCATCTGTTCGGCCGTTTCGTTCAACGCGATCAGATCTTGGTCATCCGATTCGACATTGCGCTCGATCTTCGTGAAGGCGTTGAGCATCTTGATCGCGGCCTCCGGATGCGGGTAGCCTTTGCGGATCACGAGATAACGGTCCGTGATCGGCGCCGTGCTGGCATTGAAGCTGCCGCTGCCGTCCACCGGCGCGGCGAACACCCGCCACTCCGCTTTCGTATCGTTCTGGACCGAAGCGGACAGCGGGAAGTAGGGCGCCCACCAAGGTCCGAAGAACAAACCGGCCTGGTTCTTCTTGATGAGTTCATCCGTCTCTTTGCGAAGAACGAACTTGTTATCGATGACGCCTTCCCTGTACCATTCTTCCAGCAACAAGAGCGCTTGCTTCGCTTCCGGCGCAATCGAGCCGTACATGAGGCCGCCATCCGGCCCCTCCACCCAATGCCTCGGATACGCATCGAAAGCGGCGAACAAGGCATTCAGACCATTCACGCCCATCTTCTCGTCGTATAGCAGCGACGGATTGAGAGGAATCCCTACGGTGTCAGCCTTCCCATTCCCGTCCGGATCGCGTTCCACGAACGCCTTGGCGATACGCGCGATATCCCCCACCGTGCGCGGCGGGGCAAGATGCAGGCGATCCAGCCAATCCTGCCGGACCCAGACATAGCTTGGCGCGTCGGCATCGATGGCCACGTTCGGCAATCCATACAGCTTGCCGTCCACGGTGGCGTCGCCGAGCGCCTTGCCGGAAGTCGATTCATAGATGGATTTCACCAGCGTCGAAGCGTATTCGGGATACACCTCCGTCAAGTCCTCCAGCATCCCGCCGGCAACGAGTTGACGGAACTGCTCCCGGCCCACCACAAACGCGTCAGGCAGGTCGCCGCTCAGAATCGATAGGGCCATCTTGCTGTTATATTGATCTTCGTCGTTGGCTTCCCAAGCATATTTCACGATAATGCCGGTCTTCTTGTGCAAGTATCGGGTCAGGAAATTGTTGTCATTGGTGTCTCCTTGGGGCAGCGTGATGTCCGAATAGCGAAAGGCAATCCGCATCGTAACGGGATTGTCATAGGCCGCATACGCCACGCGATCGGCGGCGCTGACGTCGCCGGATTCCCGGTTGCCCGCATCGCCCGGCTCGCCGGAACGGCACGCCGCCGTCAGCACCGTGAATAGCGCAACAATAATCAGACCGATTCCGATATTCATGATCCTGATCCGCAAGCGCATGTTACCCCTCCCTCCCCTGATTCCAAGCCGAAGAACTGGCCCTGAATTCCGACGGCAGCTGGCCGGTCATCTCCCGGAACACACGGCTGAAATATTTGTCGTCTTCAAATCCTGAACGGCTGGCGATCTCCACCACCGACAGCCTGGAGTTCTGCAGCAGCGACTGGGCATGGCGAATGCGCATATGCCGCAGCGTATCGACGAATGCCGCGCCCGTGAATTTCTTGAAGCATTGGCTGAAGTAGCTGCGGCTCATGCCGACATGCCGGGCAACGGCTTCCTGATTCAGATTCGCGTCCAGGCGTTGCGTCATATAATGAACGGCTCGCAGCAGGCTGCCGGCCACTTCTCGCGAGAGGGCGGTCTCCGTCAATCTCTGCTGCACTTGCAGCGCGAACTGCATGAAACACGTCTTCCATTCCTTCCAGGAATATGGCAGCTTCTCCAGCTTGCTTATATGGCCATCCGGATTCAACGGATCGAGGGACAACCACTGAAAATAAGCGGGCCCGCTCTCGATGACAGAGCGAAGGAACGGCAGCAGACGACCCGGCTGAGGGCGCAAATTCTCCACCAGGCCAATGAATTTCTTCCAGGCTTCGCCGTACAGCAGCCATTTCCACTGATTCCATTCCGTGAATGCCTCATTCAGCTCAGCCCCATCCGAGGAAGGAGCCGCCAGCAACTCCTCCAATCGAATGGAGGAACCTGGCGGCGGCGAAGCATAGAAGAGATAGGCGCCCAATCGCTTGACCAACAGTTCTTTCGCTTCCGTCATCGGATAATCTCCGGTTGATCCGATATGAACGGCATACCATGCAGCCGCGACCGCCCCCGGCAAATCCCGAATCCAGTCCGCGGACTCGCTTCTGCTCATCGGCACGATCCATATCCCTTCTTCGAGCGGAACGGGCTGCCGCTCTGCGGGAAGAGCTTCGCGCAGGGCGGTCGGGTCGGCGTCAGGCACGGCTGCGGAATAACAAGCCGCACTCTGGAACAATCGGACGGACGAAGCCGACTTCGCTTCCCGCTTGATCCGCTTCATGACGCGCCCGATCGTTTCCTCCGCGTTGTCCGGTCCGAACAAAGTCTTGACGATATAATCGATCGCGCCGAGTCGGAGCGCTTCCTGGACGTAATCGAATTCATGGTGGCAAGTCAGAATGACCGATCGCATGTCCGGATACAAGTCCCGGACCCGCTCGATCAGCTCGAATCCGCTCATGCCCGGCATGCTGATATCCACGAACAGCAAGTCGACTTCATGCTTGCTCAAGAAAGCGAGCGCACTATGCCCGTCCTTCGCCTCACCGATGATGCGGATCCCGTGAGCTTCCCAATCCGTCATGGCCATGAAGCCTTGGCGAACCCGCTTCTCGTCATCCACCACCAGCGCTCTGATCAAGGTGTTCACCTCCTATGTCCGCCGGAATTTCGACCCGCAATACCGTCCCTTCGCCCGGTCGGCTGTCTATTTGCAGCCATTCCCCTTCGCCGTAGAAACCGGCCAATAGCCGCCTGACGTAGCGCAATCCAATCCCGGATCCCCGCGGCGTATTCTCATCCGGCGCAAGCAGCTTCCTTACCGTCTCTTCATCCATCCCGGCTCCGTTGTCAGCCACTTCAAAGACAATCGCATGATTCTCTCTTCTGGCGATCGATATGGAGATCCGTCCGTTCTCTTCCCGCTTTCCGTGGTAGATGGCATTCTCCACCATCGGCTGAAGCAGGAATCGGGGGATCGAGACGGGCTCTGCCTCCTGATCGACATGTATGGCGAACTCGAGTTCGTCCTCATACCGATAGCGCTGCAAATCGATATAATGCCGCAGCGCCTCGACTTCCTGCCTCACCGTCACGATTCGGCTTTGCTTGCCCATATTGTAATGGAGCACCTGCACCAATAACGTCACGACGCGGTCAATCTCCGTTTGATCGCTCGCGCGCGCCATCCATTGCACGGTGTTCAGCGTATTATGAAGAAAATGCGGATTGATCTGGCTGAGCACTTTCTCCGTTTCCAGACGGCTCTTGGCTCTCTCGTTTCGGCCGACTTCATCGATCAATTCGTTCACGGTCGTTTTCATCACCTGGAAGTTGCCGAGCAACTGGTCGAACTCCTCTACTTCGGTGAAGCGTACCGGCGCCTCCCGGTCGCCCGTCATGCGCACGATTTCCCGATTCACCTTGCGCAGCGATCCGTACACTTTGCGCCAAATCATCATCGCCAGCACGATCGCGAACAAGAAGTTGCCCGCGAACAGCGCGGCGATCCGGCGAATCCACGCATTGATCTCGCCGTTGAATACATTGCGGTCGACAGCCGTGACCAGATGCCAACCCTGAGAACTCTCGTAGCCGAACAGATAGTGCCCATGGAAAAGACTCCCGCTGAGCGCCTCGCCTGTCGGCAGCGTCTTCGCGTCGAATGGCGGCTCGTCCTCGTCGGTATAGATGCCGACTCCGCTCTCGTTCATCAGAAAATGGGAAACCTTCATTCCATAATATTCGCTGCCCATCAGCTTCCGGAATAAATTGTAATTGGTTTCCAAATAGATATAGACCGGTTGCTCCCCGCGCGTCTTCACGACCCGAACCGAGGAGAATACCGTATTCGCGCTGTTCTTATACTGCGTTCTGTGGGGTCCGTAAAACTCGGCTCCGCGGTAGTGAACGAACGACGGCAGCATTTCTACCTGGAAATCGCCCGCCACGGCCAAGTTCGTGAACAAGATCGGATCCTTGGAATTCGGCATGTAATAGACGGTCAGACCCAAGTAAGGATTCGTGAAATTGACCACATTCAAGCTTTCTTCGATTGTGCCCATGATTTCTGCTTTCTCCGTCACGCTCCCTGCGGCGAGGTAAGCGTTCATGCGGTCCACGACTTGCCCGTCGAGCGCCAGTTGCTTGGAGACGAAATCCAGATTGTTCAGCACGTTCTCAAGGCCCGTCGCTTCTTGCCGAAGGCTGGCTTCGATGCCGCTGCGAATTTTCGTCGTCAGAATGTCATGTAAAGATGAATACGTATATCCTGCCAGCAGAATGGGGGGAAACAGGCAGGCGACGAGCAAATAAATAACGAGCGTCCGCCGAAGGGTACCTGATTTGAACGGATGAGGCATGCGGCGGAAAAATCGCAACGAGAACATGCACAGCCTCCTTTCGGCGGTGATCCTCGATATTGATGAATGCGCTACCAGTTTAACATTTTTAGTCAGAGCTTGGAACCCGTTCAGAGTATGCAAAAGGTATGGAAGACGCGCACGGATGCGCATCCTCCATACCCGCCGGATAATAGGGCGTTATTGTTTGCGGTATTCGAACGCTTTCTGATTTTGCTCCTTGTTGAACGCCAGCACTTCTTCGTAACCGAGACCTTTGGCTTTGTCGATCATTTCCTGCTTAAGCTTGCCGAACTCGGCTTCGTTCTTCGCGAAGACCATCTTCCAGGAATATTGCTTGATGACTTCGGCGACTTGGCCTCGTTTCTGTTCCAGAGCGTCGCTGTACGGCACCGGAGCCGTGCCGGTGAAGATCTGCTTCTCGACCGCGAGCAGGTTATTCTGCTGCAGATATTCTTTCGCCGTGTTCGCGCCCATTGCCGCGCGCCAGCTCTCTTCCATTTTATTCGGCGCTTTCGCAAGCGTTGATGTCCAAAGCTCCCAATCGTACGGATCGCCGGTGATCGGGTTGACGTTCGTCATCTTGAACGTCGTGTTGTTGATTTGGTTTTTCCCGTCTTTCCAATTGCCGCCTCCGAATTGTTCCGGAACCGGAGTCGGGTTGGACGGCATCGCTTGCTCGCCGAATTCGGTCAGCACTTGCTTGCCGTTCTCCAGTTTCCACACGAGCCCTTCCGGACCGTAATTGGCGACCATAGTGCCTTCCGGACTGTACAGCCAATCAATGAATTCGAGCACGCGCTCGGGATGTTTCGCCTTGGCGCCGATCGCCCAGACGCGCTGGCCGCCATACGGATTGTAGCCGTAGGAGAACGTGCGCTCCTCTTGGAACGGAACGAGAGCGAAGCCTTTGCCTGCTTCCAAGCGCTCCGGCGTATTATACGTATCCATCCACGGGAACCAGGTAAACAGAATTTGACCGTCCGTCATTTTGTTGACGACTTCTTCGAAGTTTTGCGTCAAGGAGTCGGGATCGACAAGACCCATCTGGTTCGCATCGAAGTATAACTTCAGTCCGCGCATGTAATAGCCGTCCTCATCCAGCACGCCCTGCACCTTGTCCTGATCGGCCGAGATCAGCGTGAAGCCGCCGGGATTGAAGCCGTCGCCCTCGTCAAATCCGTGCAACCCGACCCAAGCCTTCGTGTTCATCATCATATTGCCGTCCCAGTCTTTCCACATCGAGAATGCATACGTAGGACGACCCGAGTCGCTCTTGGGCTCAAGCTCTTGCATCTTCTTAAGCAACGGCAGGTAATCTTCCATCTTCGTGATGACCGGGCTGCCGGCCTTCTGGTACAAATCCCAGCGGATATTCGGGTGATACGTCAGAAATTTACCTTCGGACGGTCCCGGTTTGTCGTCGCCGACATCGAATCCGATCCCATAGACACTCGTGCCGCCGCCAAAATTTTTCGAGTTTTTCTCAATCGCTTTCGGCGCGTATTGCATGATGTTTTTACCATACTGATCGAGTAAGCCATTCTTCGTCCAGTCCAGCAGCATGCCGGTTTTGATGGCGTCTTGATACTTCTGGCCATCGTCGCCGAACACGACGAGATCGCCCAGGTTGCCGGCAGCCATCATGGCAGAGAACTTCGTGTCCCCGCCGCCTTCCAGGTTGGAAGCGATAATGTTCAGTGTCAAATTGAATTTATCTTTTACGGCTTTGGCAAACCAACCTTGCTGTTCGCCGGAGAAGTTGGACAACATTGAGAAGATATCGATGGTATACGGTTCGCGGTTCTGCGCTTCAGGCGAAGCCGATCCGCTGTCGCCGGGCGCGGCAGTCGACGAGCTCTGCGACGGAGATGGCGACGAATCGTTGTTCTTGTTCGACGAACAAGCGGCGAGGGTGCTCAACACAAGCAGCAGGGCGACAAGCGTAAAGCCCCATTTTCTAATCTTGTTCAACATAGTTACCTCCCTTTGCGAATGGTCCATCATTTAGGTGAAATGGCAACAAGCATGCGCCGCCAAGCGACGCCGTACGATTTGACCGCTGGGCGATCACCTCCCTCGGATTAAAGTAACCCGTCAGCCCTTTACGGCGCCGATCATGATGCCTTTGACGAAATACCGCTGGAAGAACGGATAGACAAGCATTATCGGGAACAGGACGATCATGGAGACCGTCGTTCGGATCGACGTGGTCGTTTGCATCTTCGACAGATCCATCTGAGCCAGCGATCCGCTGCCGCCGCTCTTGATAATGGAAGCGAGCGAAGTCGATTCGTTCAGATATTTGTATAGAACGAACTGCAGGGTGTAATATTTCTGATTCGTCATCAGGAAAACCGTATCGATGAACGAGTTCCATTGGGTGACCGCCGCGAATATCGCGATTGTCGCCGCGATCGGCATAATGAGCGGAAATACGATCTGCCCGAATATCCTCATCGTCCCGGCACCGTCAATTTCAGCCGATTCCTGCAGCACTTCAGGCAGCGATTCCACGAATGTTTTGGCCAGAATGACGAAGAACGGCGAGACGATCATCGGCAGGATATACGCCAGAAAATTGTTCGCCATATGCAGCTTCAGCATGATCACGTACCATGGAATAATGCCTGCGTTGAAATACATGGTGACGACGATGAAGCGATACCAGAAGCTGCGGCCCCACATTTTTCGCTTCGTGAACAGGAACCCGAGGAAAGCGGATCCGAGAACTGTCAAGACCGTGCCGATCACCGTTCGCGATACGGAGATGAGCGCTGCTTGGGACAGCCCCTTCAATTTCAGAATTTCCGCGTAATTCGATAAATGGATCTCTCTCGGATACCAGATCACGAGCCCGCGCGAGCTCAGATCGTTGCTGCTGATCGTATTGATGAACAAGTAATAGAACGGGTACAGACAGAGCAGCGTAAAAAGCGCGAAGAACAAGTAATTGAACGTCTGAAAGACGGCGTCTCCAGATCGAAATCGAGTTCTCATCATGGATGGATGTTCCACCTCCCCAATTCGCTTAAATAATCGATTCGCCGCGAACGACTTTGGACAGCTTGTTGACGAAGAACAGCAGACCGATGCTGATAATAGATTTCAGCATACTGACGGCGGTAGCGAATGAAAAATTAGTGCCCAGCATACCGGTGTTGTAAACGTACAGATCGAGCACTTCGATATGGTCTTTGTTGATCGCGTTCTGGAAGACGAAATATTGCTCCATCCCGTTGTTGATGAAATTCGCGACTTGCAGCAGGAGCAGCACGAAGTAGGTGGGCAAGATACCGGGAATGGTAATATGGCGCATCATGCCGAACCGGCCTGCGCCGTCCACCTTGGCGGCGTCGTACAATTCTTGGTCGATCGATGTAATCGCCGCGATATACATGATGGCGCCCCAGCCCAGGCCCTTCCACGTCGCCCACAGAATCATCGCCAGCCACGTGTGGCTGTCAGTGGCCAAATAGTTGATGCCGCGATCCTGCAACCCTAATCCGATCATGATCTTGTTGACCATGCCGTTATCGACGTTGAACATCATGAAGGCGATCGCATACACGAGAACCCAGCTGATGAAGTTCGGCAGCGTCGTGAGAATTTGCACCGACTTCTTGAACCGCATCATGCGAATTTCCGTCAGGAAAATCGCAAACAGAACCGGAAGCACCGATGTCACGATGCCAAGCGTGCTCATCGCCACCGTGTTGCGCATGACGCGCAGCACTTCCTGGGTCTGCGTCGGGTTGGCGAAGATCGAGCGGAACCATTGGAGGCCGACGAACGGCGTGTCCGACAGCGCGTATCCCGGCCGGTAATTATAGAAAGAGTACAACCAGCCGTAGAGCGGCAAATAACTGAACATGAATACCAGAACCAGGAACGGCAGTGCGTACAAGAAGAGCCGATAGCGCTCGGCGTTCTTGCCCCGCCTGCTCGCTGTCAATACCGGCGTGCGTAAGGCCGTCTTCATGAAACCCCTCCTGTCTAATTCGCCGGTCGAAGTGGAAAGCGTTTTCCATTCGCCTTTTATTGTACACGGTTATCGGTAACAGTAAGGATAGACGACGGTTCGCTGCCTGCGCGATCTCGTTTGCAGATCGAGAACGGAATTCCCACCCGAGCGAACAGAACTCTAACTCAGCCTGCCGATTAAACGTGGCAGCGTTAGTGGACTCCCTTGCTCTTGGCCAGTGGTTGACAACTGCCAGCCCCCATAGCGGACTTTCGCCGCCCGGCTGCGTGCCATGGCGTGGCGTACCAGGGAAGATCACCCTGAAACTCGTTCCACGGCTCGACGCGCTGCTTCACCAGTTCGCCGCGCAGTTCTTCGGCTTTGCGGATTGGCGGGACTTTGGGGAAATTAGTGTCGCAGAGGCGCTATAGGGGCGGATTGGCGGGACTTTGGGGAAATTAGTGTCGCAGAGGCGCTATAGGGGTGGATTGGCGGGACTTTGGGGAAATTAGTGTCGCAGAGGCGCTATAGGGGCGGGTTAGCGGGACTTTGGGGAAATTAGTGTCGCTGAAGCGCTATAGGGGCAGATTGGCGGGACTTTGGGGAAATTAGTGTCGCAGAGGCGCTATAGGGGCAGGAACTCGCAGCGGCACTGTGCCGCTGCGAGTTCCTGCCAATCCACTAACCGCCAACCACGCTATGAGTCGAAGCGCATCATCATTTCCTCGAGCAGCCGGATGCGCGCCAGGGACGATCGCAGCAGCCCGATACCGATCTCGGGATACAGCCGCACGAGCCGGTTCACGTCTTCCCGCTCCAGCGCCAGCACCCGCACGTCGCCGAAGAACGCCTGAGCGGACACGGAGGACGGCGAATCTTCCAGCGCGGAGCTCGCGCCGCACACTTCGCCGGGGCAAAGCACGCCGAGCGTCCCTTCCAGTCCCGCAGCCGTGACGCTGGTCAGCTCCAGGTTTCCTTCCACGACAACGTAGAGCGCGGAATGCTTCTCGCCCCGCTGCACCAATATTTCCCCGTCCGCAAACGTCTTCTCCGCGGCGGCTCCGGCGATGAGTCCCAGCTCCTCCAGCGACAGGTCGGCGAAGAACGGCACCTTCTTCAGGAACACGACCTTGTTTAACCGGCCAAGTAAGCCTTGTTCCTCCTGCATCTCCTCCCGCTCCTCTCCCCGCCGCCATTCGGCCGCCATTTCGCGCCACCAGTCATCGTTCAATTCCGCTGCCTGCATCGCCATCATCCCGGCCAGATCGGCAGGCAATTCATATACGTTCTCGTTGCCGTCCATCTGCAGCGTCGCGGCCAACCGCTGCGACAGCCGCCGTTCGCCGACGCCTTCCGCCAGCACTTCGAGGCCGTCGCTGCGCATCTCTTCGTCTCCGTCTTCCACCGAACGCCGGATCGCCGCCACGACTTGCTCGTCCGTCAGGCGCCCCAATACCGCCCAGGCGCCTTCCAGCACCGTAATGCGCAGCCCGCTCATATGCATGGCCGCGATCTCGGCCAGATCTTCCCTGCCCAATGCGCGGTAGGCTGCCGGCAATACGCTCCAATTCTCCTGGTCGGCCAGCTTGTGAAAGCCTTGTTCGGCCAGCCAGCCCTTGACCTCTTCGTCCGGCAGCAATGCCGACAACGCCAGCATCGACGTCTTCCACACATTCGGCGGCGCGTCGGCCAGCCCGTCCCGCAAATACGACGCCGCTTCCGGCCCCATATCGATTAAGGCCTGCGTCGTCACCCGCTGCAGCTCTTGGTCGGCACCCGGCAAACGTGCGATCAGCTTCGGTATCGCGGTCAGACGCTGCAGCGTACCCAGACATGCCGTAGCCGCAACGCGAACGGAAGGCCGCGGGTCCTCAAGCAGCCGCTCTACATCGTCCGCATACCGATCCAAGCGCAAGTCCGCAATGACGCGGCAGATCTGCACAGCGGGCTCGCCGCCCGCGGCGAGCATCTGCTCGATCACTTCGTAGCACGCCTCATAGCTCTGCGCGCTTTCGAGCGCGTACATCGCTTTCACCGCTTCGGCCGCTACGGCCGGATGCGCATCCAGCAGCTTCGCGCGCAGGAAGAAGAACGCTTGCGCCGGCCAATGCTTCATCTGCGCCATTTTGCGTACCGCTTCCGTCCGCACTTCCGCTTCCGGATCTTCCACCCGGGAAGCCACCTGTACCAGCATTTGCAGATCCGCGTTGCCCAGGTTCATGGCGCGAAGAGAAGCAATCCGCACTCGCGCATCCTCGTGCCCAATCAGCTTCAGCAGCTCCGGCAAGTAACGGACGTCCTTTGTCCTACCGATGATGTCGAGCGCGACAAGCTTCGCCTCTTCGCCCGGCGCCTGAAGCATCCCCTGAATGGCGGTCATCGCCCTCGTATGCCGGAAGAACTCCTGGAACGATTCCGCCAGCTCGCGCTCCTCCAGTCCGTGCGTCTGGACGCTCTTCACCAGTTCCTTGATGTACAGCTGACGAACTCCCCATGCCAGCAACAGCAGCCCAATCGAGACGCCCGTGCCGATGGCGGTCAGCAAGGTGAAGCTCCACCCGAACACCGTGTGCAGCGTCTGCATGCCCGCTCCGAGCAGTATGCCCGCGAACGATGCGATTCCTTGCGCCACGTAGCGGAATCCGTCCCGCTGCTGGAGCGGCAGCGTCTTATAAAATATTTGATAGGAAGGTTCCGCCGAATAATAGAGCAGCAAGTACGTCAGCATGTACGAGACGGATACCGCCATCATGGCGACGGGCGCATCGAGCAGGGCGAACGCGAAGCCGAATGACAGCACATAGACGCCGGAGATCGCAGCCAGCATCCCGCTCGCGCCGAGCCAAGCCGTCAGTTTGCCGGATACGGCCTGCAGCAGGAACGCCATCGTGAACAGCACGGTCGTGACCAGGCCGAACATCCGCCCGAAGTCGGCTTCATTCGGATACGCCGCATGCGCCGTATTCAGGAAGACGAACTCCATCAGGAAATAGAGCGCCGGCATGACCGTCATGAGCCCAAGAACGCCGAGCAGAAACGGTGAACGCAGCGTCCGGCGGAAATAATCGAGCGAACTCAATTTCCCGCCATCCGTTTCTGAAGAGGACCCGTCGCCGAGCGATGCTTTCAGCATAAGCGGAACAAGGTAGCGCGCAATCGCCTTACGGTAATTGAAAGAAGCGGCCAGCAGGAACAGCGGACCGAGCACATAGACGATGTCCGGACCGAGCAGCGGGTTTACCAACTGCGTAATCAAACCCGCCGCAATCCCGCCGAGCGTCGCCGCCGCGACGAAAACCGGCATGAGCCGCTTGGCTTGCTGCGTCGGACAGAGGTCAACGGCAAGACTCCACAGCAGAATCGTCTGCTGGCGCACCACGAAATTGGAGCTTAGAAACAGAATCGGATAGAACATCCGAAAATCCAGTCCCGATAGGCGCAGTCCCAGCAGCACGACCGCGTTCACAACCACGATGCCGAACATGACCGCATACATCGCCCGCATGAATCCGGGCTTGGAGAGCCTGCCGGCGAGCCAGCTCATGAACCAGGCTTCCAGCGGCAGAATCGCCGCTTCCCCCATATAGACGTAGGGCAGATAAGCGCTCCCGAAGCGCTGGTTGAACAGCGTCATGAATCCGTTATAATTCAACATCTCGGCAATGCCGCATAGCAGAAAAACCGGCGCCATCAGCCAAAGCTTGCGCCGGTCTTCCTGTTTGATCCCGATGCGGCGAAGCCATCCGTTCATCCGTTCCATCTTTACGCTCTCTTCCCAAGCTTGCCTAGCTTATTTGACGGTAATAGATCAGCCGATCTTCTCCCGCGAAATAATAATCGGGCAGTTGGCCAATCAGTTGAAATCCGTAGCGTTCGAACAGTCTGCGAATCGCCATATATTCCGGCAAGGAACATGTGTAGGTGACCAGAAACCTCGCTTGCATCCGCTTCAGCGTCGACAGCATCTCTTCGATCAGGGCAGACGCGACGCCGCTTTTGCGATACGCCTTATGCACTACCACATAGTCCCATTCGTAGCCGCCCGTTTTTTGCTCGTTTTCCTCCGCACTGTTCACGCCGATGAGATCCCCGCGTTCGTTCGTCACGTACCAGAAGATCGTTTCCCCACGCAACGCGCGGTAAGGCAGTTTCCGAAAATGTTCCACCTCGCCGGGCGTGTGACGGGTGTCGTCAAACGAGTCGGGCGAAAAGAAGAAATCGACGATCTTCTCCGCTTCTTCAGGCGTGCTTACTTTACGGACGCGATAGGAACCAGCAATCATAACCGTTCTCTCCTTGGTTTTCCAACTTGGCTGGGCGTTCCAGCCGTCATACCGCCAATGTGCCGTTCCAGCCGGTAGAAGTTCCTTTCTGGTAATATTCGTCGCACAGATAGAAATACAGCTTGGCCGCCTTGTCCAGCCGGTTCAGCTTGATCACTTCCACGAAAGTCTCCCTGGCGTCGTAGAACCGCCCTTCCTGACATAGCATCAGCCCGCGCTCGAACAGCGCCTTGGTCCGATCCTTCGCCTGACGGAGCAGGTCCGAATCGCCTTCATAGACGTCGATCAGCTCAAGCGCCTGCTCTTGCCCTTCCGGAGTAATCCGGCCGAGCGTCCGATGCCGGAACCGCTCCGGCTCGCGCAATTGGGCGAAGAACTCGCGCGTCACCAATATGTTCGCGCCCAGTTCCTTCGACAGCTTCTCGAGCACGGAGGTCACGTTGACGTCTTCGGAAATGACATTGCCTTCCCAGCGCTGCTCTTCCCCGATAATGCCCATCATGAGCGGGCCATGATGGATCGCGATGCCTATGTCGACAGGGATGTATCCGGCCCTGCGGCGACCTTCGTTGTACACGGTCAATTCGCGCCTGATCGCCACCGCGGTGCGCAGCGACTGTTCGGCATAGCCGGGATACAACGCCATGAAGCCCGCGCCCAAATATTTGCTGATCAGACCTTCCTCCCGGCGCACGAGCGGACCGAAGCGGCTCAGGAACGAGTTCATGAAATTGAAGTTCTCCGCCGGCGACAATTGCTGGGACAATTGGCTGAACTCCCGCAAATTGGCCACCATGACCGTCATGTTCCGCTGCACCTGGTCGCCGAGCTCGATATCGAGAATGCCCTTCTTACCCAGCGATCTGAAGAACTGCTGCGGCACGAATCGGTGAGACGCTTCCGAGAACCGGGTGATATCCGCGATATATTGCCGGATGTGCCGCGCCATACGGTTGAACTGTTCCCCGAGATCGCCGACTTCGTCGCGGCTGCGGATGTGAACCTCCGCGTCCCAGTTGCCGTCCGCCATCTCGATCACGCTGCGGCGCAGCTTGCGCACGTTCGACAGCAGGAGGAAAGTGGCCAGCAGAATAACGACGATCAATACCGATGTGATGATCAGAATGTTCTTGATGATGTTGTCGTAAATGGTGCGGTTCGCTTCGAACAGCACATTCATGTCGCGTCCCGTCTCGTAGATGCCGACCACTTGTCCCGTGTGATCGTATACCGGCCCCAACGCGTACATCCACTTGCCGTTGGCGTCTTCCCATTCTCCCGACTTGATGACGCCCCGGTTCAGCACTTCCCGGTTCTCTTCGGTCAGATCGAACGGCTTGAACATGTTCACGCCGTCGTCGTCGTCCATGATAATATACAATTGGCCGTTTTCGTACTTATACAGCGTACTGTACAGCCCTTGCCTGTCGACGGCTTGCTCGCCTTCGAACAGGAAATTCAGATTCGCGCGTATCGCCTCATAGTCTGCATTGCGGTAATCTTCCGGGGAATGAAGACGCATCAGCTTATCCCCGTCTATCAAGTTCTTCCCATTGCGAGCCATGAGCGACAGCTCGCGCTGCATCTCCGTTTCCATACGGTTAGAGAAGCTGTTATAGATGAAGTTGGAGAGCAGGATCATGCTTAACACAATGAGCGGAATGGAGACGAGCACCATTTTCAGAAACAGCGAGAAGCGGCGCTTCATGATGTAGACGTAGAACATCCACAGCGAGATGGCCAGCAGCAGCACGCCTGCCGCAAACGCCAGCCAACGCAGCCACGCTTGCCCGATCTGGTCGCCCGTCCGATCCGCATGCGAACGAACGCTGACGAGCCGACCGTTGTTGTCGTATCGCAGCAACCGGTCGTTCAGCAGGACGACCATGCTGCCGTCCGCGGAGGCGTAGGCATCCATAATCTCGAAGCCGTCGGCATCCGGCGCCGCATCCGGCAGCGTCTCTCCGCCGATCCATACGCGCAAGCTGTCCGGTTCATTCGGATTCATGATCATGACCGAATTGGACAGCCGATCGATGAACGACAGCTTGCCTTGCGCGTTCAGCGACAGGCTTTCGGGGAAATTTTTGCGCGAAATGTCCATCGTGACGAGCGGATAAATCTTGCTCGATGAGCCGTCCGGGCCGACCCGGTAGATCGCCCCCCGCTTGGTCGCATAGTAGATTTCACCCGGCTCCACTCCGATGATTTCCGATAAATAGCGATTGTCCGGCAGATCGAAGGAGAATAGCTCGGCAGCCTCGCTGCCCGCCGTCGACAGCCGCATGAGGGACACCTTGTCCGGCCTGGTTACGAAGAAGTAGACGGATTCGCCCTTCACCTGCAAGCCTTTAAGCTGACCGACCCGCATGCTCTGCCCATTGCCGTCCCATCCGTACAGCACTTCGGGAGCGCCGCCGTTCGCGCCGTAGCGAACGATTTGCTCTTTCATAACGTAGAGGCCATAAGCGTCCAATATCGTGTCTACCGCATAGAATTGCCCGCTGCCGTCGACGGCGATTTCCGTGAAATCCCGGCGTGTACCGTCCGACGCCCCGCTGCGCGCAATACGCGTCTCCAGCTTGCCGTTCGCCGTGATGCTGCCGATCTCCTGCTTGGACTGCAGGATGACAGCCGTCGATTGTCCAGCGGCGTCTGAGGCTTTCGATAGATTGACCAGCGGCATGTCCCGCTTCCACGGGGCATCCACGAGGCCGTTGGTCCCCTGGATGCGCCAGGCGGACCACCCGGACAATACCAAGGCGATGAGCAGCATGCTGAGTGTCAGCTTCTTCATACGTCGTCAACCGTCGCTTTCCTTTTTCATCTCGGGCAAGGGCCCGTTACCGATTTTGCGCCTGTTATTTCCATCGTACTATATTTTGTGACATTTGACACGTCATTAAATGACATTATTCGGGACAAAGGTGGGGTTTTATTGTAGTATGGAAGTATAGTAAATATTTCTTGCGTGTGGAAAGGAAGTCCCTATGGGTCAGATCGTATGCGGAGGCGCGATGCTGCAATGCTCGTTCGGCGCTGCGCCGGGAACGTTGAACGTCCTCCCGGCCAACAAGACGCTGACGAGCATGCCGATCGCCAATATTATGGATAACAAGCCGGTCGTCAATATTACGCCCTTCGGCATGTGCAACTCCATGGCCAATCCTGCGGTTGCTTCCGCGACTGCGGCGGCGATGGGCGCCCTGACGCCGATGCCATGCATGCCCGTGACGGCAGCGCCATGGGTGCCGGGTTCGCCGACCGTGCTTGTCGGCAACATGCCCGCCCTGAACAACAGCTCCAAATGCATGTGCAACTGGGGCGGCGTCATTCAGATCGTCAATCCTGGTCAAGTGACCATACAGGTGCCGTGACATGATCGAAGCGATTATTAAACCGATTATCAAACCGATTCAGCGGAAGATCATGAAGCCGCTGCGAATGGTCAAGAAGCTGCCGAAGCTGATCGTCAAGTGGTTGGTCAAATGGATCAAGACAATTCTGTTCGGACCGCTCCGCTCGCTGGAGAACTATTGGCGGGTAGGCGGCATTTACATCGCCAAGAAGCTCGTCGTGCTCTTGCTTGTAATCGTGCTTATCCTATACTTCTTCATCTTCATCAAGCCGCCGAAATTCGTCGCGAAATGGATGGGCAAGACGCCGAAGATCGAAGCGGCTGCCGCTGCGACCTCTTCGTTTAGCGGCATTGCGAAGATTACGGACAAATCCGGCAAGATCATCTACATAGGTCCTCTGAAGGACGGGCAATTCTCGGGCTCGGGCAAGCTGTACGGGCCGGACGACCGACTTGTTTACATCGGCGATTTCGACAAAGGCTTGCGGGCAGGCAAAGGCGAGGAATACGATGCTGACGGGCGGCTGGTTTATCGCGGAGGGTATGCGAACGATCAGTACGCAGGGTCAGGCACGCTGTTCGCGGAAAACGGCAGCGTGCGATATGAAGGCGCATTCGCGAGCGGCAAATTCGATGGCGTGGGCACGTTGCACGCCGCGGATGGCGCGATGCTGTATGCGGGCTCCTTCGCCACCGGCGTCTATCAAGGCGAAGGCAAGCTTTACGCCGCGGACGGGAAGACGGTCGTATACCAAGGCGGGTTCAACAGCGGCAAGTACGAGGGCACCGGCAAGCTGTTTCGCGCGGACGGCACGCTGCAATATGAAGGCAGCTTTCTGGGCGGCCAGCTGTCCGGGGAAGGGACGGAGTATGCGCCTTCCGGCGCGGTGAAGTACAAGGGCGCATTCCAGCTCGGACGGTACCACGGAGCCGGGTCGCTCATGAATGAATCAGGCATCGCAGTCTATTCGGGCGCGTTCGCGAACGGCATGCGGGACGGCGAAGGACAGGCGTTCCGAGACGACGGTACCGCGCTGTATACAGGCAAGTTCAAGGCAGATCGGTTCGAAGGCGTCGGCACGCTGCTCGACGCCGACGGCGCCCCCGTATACAAAGGATATTTCCGAAGCGGCGATATGTATCTGGAAGGATTCCTCGGGCTTCCGCTGTCGAAGCTGCAGGAAATGCTCGGCTCGCCCGACGCGCCAGTCGGCGGAGGAGAGGGCGCCGGGAATGCCGAGGCGCTTCCGATCGAGGATGGCAGTGCCGGAAGCTTCCCGGAGTCGCCTGCAGCCAGCGGTGAAGACACCGGAGCAGGAAATTCGCCGATCGAAGGCGGAGATGGCGAGAGCGGGAATGCCCCTGTCGGCGGAACAGAGCCGTCTGCCGGAGGAACAGCGGATGCGCAAGCTGAACGCTTGAGCGAGGATGCCGCCGCTACGAACGCGGAAGAAGCTTCGCGATCCGCCGGTAACTCAGAAGCGGAATCGGCCGCTGCGGGCGAACCGCCTTCCGCTTCTGCTCCAGGAGCTAGTGCCGCTTCCGGTTCCACATGGGGACCGATCGGCAACGACGCAACTCCGAAGAAGGAGGCGTTGGAGACGACGACACCGGCTGCGAACGATGCCAAAGACAATCCTGCACCGGCTGCGAAGCCGGATGCCGGAGAATCTATCACGCCGCCGGTTGCAACTGCCGAGGATGTCCCGCCGGAGCTGCTGAACGGATCGCCGATCGACCTCGTCTACGGCAGCACGCAACTCTCGTTCAAGCTTCAGCCGGACGAAGACAATCCCGAAGCATACGCCGTAACTGAAATTCGCACCTGGAATCGGACCGTGCTCGATACCGTCTGGGCGAAGCTGAAATCCGTTGCGAACGCAGGCGTCCGGACACCGCTGGACAGCCCGTCCAAGTATGAGATGACCTATTTACTCGACGGCAATCTGCTCGTTATTACCTTCAACAAAGACGTTCCCGTACGCCTCGTCGTATCGCGCGCCATCGTTGAATGAGTTTGCGATCATCTGCCTGTAACAACTCCCTCAAATGCGGCGTGAAGCCCTGCGGCTTGCTCCGATTCCGTTTGGGGGAGTTGTTTTTTATCCCGCCGGCCGAGATCCCGAGCCCTTCCAACAGCTTCCGACAAAGGCGGAATAGGGGATTTTTTAGCGAGCTTTTCGGGATAACCGCGAACCTTTCCGTTTTCGAGCAAAGCCGATAATTTTCATCAAAATAACACCGTTGCCACTTTTTTACTTGCGCGATATTTTGATAGATAGGGGCATGTCCCCTATATTATCGCGGGAGGGAACCGGGATGGAAATGGGCGAGGAAGAAGTATTGGCAATCGAAGAAAACGCGGAAACGGCAGCTGCTGCCGAGGAAGAAGCGAGTGCGGACGAAGACGCTGTCGCAACTGTGTCAGCGGTGGACGTCGGCGAAGAAGTCGTGGCTGAGGAAGCGGTCGTGGACGACGCGGAAGCTGTGGATTCGGAAGACGGTGAAATTGAATCCTCGGATGAAGAAGTCGTGGCTGAGGAAGACGACGACGCAGCAGCTGAAGCAGTTGCCGAGGCGGACGAACCGGCGCTTGCCGAAGTTGCTGCCGATCAACCGGAAGCAGCATCGGATGACGGCGAAGCCGATGTAATCGGGGACTAATTCTCATCGTACGCGAACGGATGAGGGGGAGCAGCGACGTGCCGGCTCCCCCTTGAACGGTCGATAGGATTTATTTCATTTGGCTTGAACCATGCTAAGCAGCGCCCACCTGCGCTCTTTGCGCTTCATGTATCGCGGCAGCGTGGCGTACAACTCCCGGCATTCCTTGAAAGCTGCTGCTGCTGCTTCCCGCTTGCCCAGATCTGCGTATAGACGCCCCATCCGATAACATGCCTCGCAAGACGATGCATTGATTTCCTGCAGTTCTTGCAAGTAGTACAGCGCCTTGGCCGGGTCGCGCTTGGCCCATGCTTCGCTGAGCCGCAAATACGGTGCGCCGTATTTGACCCGCGGGCTGATCTCCAAAGCGCGCAGCATCGACTGCTCGCCTTCCTCAATCTGGCCGAGCGCGAGCTCGCAAGTGCCCAGATCGCTCCAGTACTCGGCGGAATGGTCCAATTGATCTTGGATGCCCAGCAGCACCTCTTGCGCTTGCGCATGCTTGCGGCTTTCGATCAACAGCCGGGCAAGCTCCTGCTTGGCGGATATATCGTGTGGGCTCATTTGCAGCTGTCGCTTCCATTTGGCAATGGCGCTCTGACGCCTGAACGGCCGCACGATGCTGGGAGATAGTCCGATGAACCGCCGTTCCAGCAAATAGAGCACGACCAGCAGCACCAGGATTGCCACGAACGGATTGCCGAGCAACCACCACAACATACCGAACAAAAAGAACAGTTTCACGCATCGCCCTCCTCTGCCGAATGTTCAGACTCGTAGAAAATTCGGCGTCAGAAGTAATTGTACCTGATTTCGAAGTTCATGACAGCTTTCCCTACTCTACTTCTTTAGCGGGAGCCACTTCGGCAAGTGCGATCGCCTGCTCGATGCGAATGCCTGCCGCCGGATCCGCCAGCTTCTTGAATGCCCACCATCGAATGCGCAGCCGCTCTGCCTCCGTGCCGCCGTTCAACTTCATGCCGACGCGGAAGCTGCCCTTCTCCGGATAGATCAGCGTACCGAAGGTGACGGAAGGCAGCTGCGCCTCATAGGCCGTCCCCTTGAACACGTCCACCGAGCCGAAATAAACGCAAGCGCCCGTCGAACCCGCTGCAGCCGACGCATCCGTATCTTCCTCAAGCCCGACCGTCACCGAAATGTCGCCCGCGCCGAGACCGTGTACGATTTCGTCGGTTACCCACTGCTTCTGGCCGCGCGAGAACAATCCCTTCTTCGCATTGCTGTCCAGCGCGATCTCGACCACCCCGGTGGCAATTTCATCCTGTATCTCCTGAGGCTTCGGGATTCCGAGCTTGAACTCGAAGGCGTTGCGACTCTCGTCGTACACGACGTCCAGCTCCGGCTTGCTCGCAAAAGACAATTCATAGGCCTTCGCTTCCGTATAGAAGCGATTGCCGGCGGTGGGACGCATCTTTCCGGCCAGCTTCTGCTGCAGGGAAGCATTCGGGATATACTCGCCAAAAGGCACCCTTTCCACTTGCTCGATCATATACGTGGGGCCGAGCTGCAGCAATCCGATCTTCGCCAGGCAGACGTCCTGATCGGCAAACCCTTCCGCAGCCTGATCCAGCGTCCGCTCGTACCAATCCTTCGTCACGCGTTCGGTCACCGGCTGGGCAATGATTTCGGCACTAAGCTGGGCCGTCGCATCGATCGGCACCCGGTTGTCGCCAATGGACAGGTTCACGGCGCCGGGCCGGAAAGACAGCTTGGCGAAGCTTCCGACGCGATCGTGCGCCTTCACGCTGTATACGAGCCGATATTCCGTCTCTTGACCGTTGCCGGGCTCGGTGAACCTTACGACATTGCCGTCCTTTCCGAGCGGCTCGAAACCATCGGCATCGTAGGACATCTCCAGCGAGATGCGCGGCGTCTGCAGCGTCTTCTCCACGACGAGCGTAACGTCGACGACTTCGCCCGGATTCGCGTATTTGGGTATCCGCTGCGTCACCCGCACGTGTGCGTCCTGATACAGCGTCACGATATCCTCCAGGAAGCCGGCATGCTCGAACGCGGCAGGCGACGGGGCTTCTTCCTTCACGAACAGCCGATAGGATTCCAGGAAACGATTGTACTCCCCGACTTCGTCCCCACGCACCGAGGAATTCCCGACCGAATGAACGGGCTCGCGGCCTTTCTCATCATACGCGACGTACAAATAAACATTCTTCTTGTACTCGTTGTTCGAAAAGCCGTCGATCATCGACAGCTTGAGCGTTATCGGGGACGGGATGACGATCTCCCGGCCGATATAATCGAGCGCGACCCCGTTCTCGACGGTAATCGTCTTGTCGTCCACCGCCACGACCTGCATGCCTGCCAACACGCCGCTCCCGAACAACAGCCGGTTGAGCAGCCTCCGTTTGTCGTTGAAGTATTTTTGCTCTGACTCGAAGTCCCTGACCGTCAACAGCTTGCCGTAAAAATAGCGATTCCTCTCGAACGGATACATCCTTGCCTTCTTCACCGTGCAATCCCTCCTTGTATAGTGGCCATCCGATTCTCATTCCATCTCGGAATCCATGCCCAGCCTTGTATGCGCGTCCATCCGCTTGTCCATGTCCCGGTCCACGATGAGCGTATCGTTGGGCATGCTGCGGTCCGGCTCGAGCGAGAGCAAGGATGGTTCTGCAAGCATCGTGTTCACGCCAAGATACGTATGTAAATCGAGGTACATCCACGGCTGCAGCCACAGGATTTGCACCTGGGTGTAGGCCGGTTTGTGGTCCTCGACGAGTTGTCTGAGCAATACCCGTTCCTTGTCCGAGCGGGCCTGGTCCTGGTGAAGCAGCAGCGTGAAGGCGAACGGATTATCCCCGTACAAGTCGTCGGTCAACCACCTGAGATCCCCTTGCTCCCTCATCCGTTTGAACTGGAACGCCTCGACGATAATCGGCTTGCGGCCGGTCAGCGTCTCGATGAGCGTCTCGATGCCGCGCCTCGTCCCTCTGTACCTGTACAGCATCGGCGCTGCCCGGATCAATCGGCGAACCCATTCGTCGCTCCAATGCTCGTCGCAGGAGAGACCGAGCCAGGATGCGAGCCAGCGCAGCTGTCTGCCCTGTACGATCTCGGGGTCCAATTGGGCAGCCATTCCGTCGATTTGCGTGTCCACGCTGTCGAACAAGGTGCCGAACAAGGACAAGTACCGTTCCAGAAAATCGCTGCTGGCGGTATCTTCCTGATAGACTGCCGGCAAGTAGGAGAGCAGCGTCGCCCGCGGAAAATGCACGCGCATGCGGCGAATCGTCGGCGTTGCGCTCTCGCTGCCGATCCATTCGGCTCTGATCCACAAATACCGGCCCCGCGCCCCGAAGAACAGCGCATCGACCGGATTGATCACCGGCGGCGACCATAAAGCTCCAAGACCTTTCAGCTTCTCCGCGAACGAATGATCCTTGCGGGCGATCCAATCGTCCACTTTCCATAGCGTGCCGTCAATCAGCAATAGATCCGAATCCGCTGCGAAGTAGGACAGCCGCAGCATCGTGCCGTCGGGAATATCGGCATCCAGCGTGAACTTGTGCCATACGGTCTCGGCTTCGGCACTGTCGAGCGCCCGGGACAGCCATACGCCTTCCGTCGCCCCGGTCCCTTCCCAGCCATGCGTCCGCTGCTGCAATTCCAGGATCGTAATGGAGCGGTTTTCACCGTTCAGAATATAGAGCCGGTCATGTCCATCGATCGACACCATGTCCGTCTTGCCGCGATATCCGCCCACGGTATCGAGCGGCCGGCCGTCTGCATCGTACTGATGGATGAAACGATCGTCCTCCATGCCGTCCAGCACGATCCGCGACTCTCCCATATACAACCTGCCGCGCGAATCGACGGCGAGACCGGCGTACGATTGGGAAGGCAGATCGATCTGGCGTACGAGCCGCCCTTGGGCATCGAAGCCGAATACCCGCGACTCCCTGCTGTCGAATGCCTGCACCCCTCCGCCCGGCGATGCGTGCAAATAGACGATCCCTTCCCATTCTTCCGGCGACAAGGAGAGACGAACCCGGAACCGGTCATCGGTCATGACCGCTTCGATCCCGCCGGAAAGCGCGATTTTCAAAATGGCAAGGTGCCTGTCCGATTCGATGAAATCATCGGCGCCAGGCATCTCTTCGTCTCTCAGCGTCAACACGTACAAATATTGATCATCCGAAGCGATCGCGAGCGGGCAGAAGGGCAACCCCTCGATCCGTTCACCGTCACGCCGCCAGCGAAGCTGCCCGCTCGCCACGTCGAAGGCGGCCAACGATGCCTCGCCTGCCTGTCCGAAGCGGTCGGCAACGAACAGCGAATCGCCGGAGACAGCCAGCTTGCTGGACGCCGAGAAGAGTCCGTGGCCGGTGACGAACAGCCGCTCGCACAGCCGGCTAATGCGGTCATAGCGCCACAGATCGCCTTGTTCGCTGAGCAGCGCCAGATGGCCAAGCGGGCCGACGGCAAAGGCGGTCACCTTGCCGATCCCCTCCAACTCCTCCACGCCGATCAGATCGAGCAAGGCGTATTTCTCGCTGCGCTGCAGCGATACTCCGTCTTCCGCCGTCTCCAGGTTGCGGCTGACGCCCCTGCGCCGCCAATGCTCCGGCCGGTTCAACGAAAAGAACATGACCTTGCTGCTCTCCACGCGATCACCTCCATTTGCCGAGTTTCAAGTAACGTTTGTAAGCGAGAGTTACCCAACTTTTTCAGGTAATTCCGTCCATGCGGCGCGTTTACGCGTGAGTTACCCAACCATTTCGAGTAATTCCGTCCATGCGGCGCATTCCGGCACTCATGTCTTACACCTGCGCGCGGTTGATCAGCTCGATGCGGTGGTCGCCGGAGTAGACGAGGCCGCTCGGCGGCAGCACGATGTCCCCGGCGGCATTCTTGCGCGCGCCCGCGCCTTCCGCATCCATCCACAGATCCTGCACGTAGGCGACGCCCTTGATCCCCGCGATGGCGCCATAGATGTCGCCTTTGCTGACCGTTCGGCCGAACGGCCAGCCCCTTATGCCTTCCAGCGGGCGGTCGAGCGGCGACAGCAGCCGGCTCAGCACGCGGACGATGCGGTGCGCTTCTTCCATGAAATGCGGCTCGACGACAACCGTCGCGTGAACCGTAACCTGCACGTAAGCCGGCGCCACGACATGGACTTCCGTTGTGACCAACCGTCGCTCGTCCAGATGCTTCGCTACCGTGGCCAGGAAGCCCCGGCTTGGCGTCGGCGTTCTTGAAGCGCCCTCGGGGACGACGACAACGGTCACCGCGGCCGGCGCTTCCTCGCGACCCGGCGCATAGCCTGGCAGCACGTGCACACGCGCCACTTGAAGACCCGGCGTAGAACCCGCGATCGCCTCGAAGTCCTCGTTGTTCACGGCGCAATAAGGCTTGCCCCATTCCGACTCGGTTCGCTGCAGGCAATCCATGATCGATTCCGCTTCCGTGCCGCCCGAGGCATAGCCGGCATTGGTCACTGTCAGCCCCCATGCCTGCTGCTGCGGCTCCACCCACCTGGTCAGCAAGTTTGGCTTGATGTTGCCCCGTTCCCCGCCCCCAAACGTGCAGGAGACGATCATCAAGTTCGCGGCATCCGGGGCGCCCGTGCATGGGATGGCGCCGTGTTCGTCATCGCCGAACGTCAGCGTCTGCTCTTCGGGCCGATACACGTAATGGGAATCGAGCGGGCCCGAGCGGTCGAAATCCG
Source organism: Bacillota bacterium (assembly GCA_023391635.1). Classification (GTDB taxonomy): domain Bacteria; phylum Bacillota; class Bacilli; order Paenibacillales; family Paenibacillaceae; genus Cohnella. The sequence goes on from JAEWAQ010000052.1 coordinate 121,498, forward strand.
CCTTCGGCTGCCAGTCTTCCCACATCAGCTCCCCCGTCTCATCATCCGGCACTCCGACCTGGATCAGCAACCGCTCAAACTGCCGACACGGGATATCGGGCAGCTCGAACCGCTGGCCCGGCAGCCCGTTGCTGTGGCCGATGGCCAGCAGCGGTTCGAAGGCTGCCTCGTAATGGATCAGCCGAACGTTCCCCGCGCCGATCGGCGGTACCGCGCCTTGTACGCCGTCCCCGAATCGGACGACAACAGGGTCAACTGCAGCAGGATCGTCCTGCCGCTCCACTGTGCACCAGCGATCGCCGGGTCCTGCCGTGGCCAGATTCGGCGCCACGCGCCATTCTCGCCACCTGCCGTCCGCTTCCTGCACCTGGACGCGCAGCTTGCCGTGCCGCGCCAAGTAGCCATCAGTCCGGATCGCGCATCCCGGCGTGCCGGGACAATCATATTCCCGCTTCTCGCACATCGTATCCTGCTGTCTAACCTTCACGGTATTCAGCAGCAGCCGGTCGATGCGCGGCGGCCGTTCGTATCCGGCTTCCTCCAGCGTGCAGCTGATCCAATAACGGGGCTTGTCCGCGGCAGGGTGCAGAACGATCGGTTTCATCGGCTTGTCCAGCCGGAATGCCATCCGCCCGCTGTAGGTCAGATGAACGGTCTCGTCCTCCGACAGCGTCAGCGCCGACCAGGCGCCTCCGGTCGTCTCATCGGTGCAATACGCTTTCCAGCTTACGCGCGCTGACGGTACGACATCCGACATGTCGGCCGCCGGTGCTCCTTCCGCGTCCCCCGCCAACAGAATGGACAGCGAGATCGTCTCCCCGGCCTCCGGCGCTTGATCGAGCGACACGTACAGCACGCTGCCTGCGCGCGCATCGGGGCCGAAGGCGTAAAACGCCGAATTGCCCGCATCGTTCGAGGCCGTGCGATCGCTGGCCTCGCGCTCGGTGCGAGTCATGATGCGGTCGATCGCCAGCGGCAGCAGCCGGACGGGCTCCGCCGTCTCGAATATTTGGTCCTCCGCCTGCAGCTTCGTTCCGCGCGGCAGCTCTACCTGCCGCGTAACCCGGCCGATCGCCGCGATCGTCTCGGCAGATTGCGCTTCCTGCCTGGCGATGCCCAACAATTGCAAAAACTTGAGTTTGTTTCGCTCCGGAATCCGGCTTAGGTAAAACTGCTGCATTTCGCTTAGCCAAGCGAACAATTCCAGGAAGGTTATGCCCGGATCATGCGCGTTCTCGTCGGTCCATTCCGGCAATCGATGCGGAATACTCTGCCGCATGTCCTGTACCAAATCCGCAAAATTGCGGTCATCGAGCGGCAAACGGGGCAGCATGCTCCAGCCTCCTCTCCGGCGTAGTCAAATTCGTTGCTTGTTTATGGCTGCATTCGCGGCACGGCCCGCCTCGCCTCTTCGCGCGAATGGCCGTTCGTCTGTCGAATTCGTGCTCGTTTATCGAATCAGTTGCTGATCACTTGCAAACGATGGGCTCCGCCCGTCACGACGCCGTGGATCACTTCGCGGACGCGCTCTTCCGTCAATTCCTGCCGTCGTCCGTGCTCGACCTTCTCCACGAGCAGGTGCAGCTTGTCCACGCGCGACACGCCGGGCACCGACTGCAGCAGCCCGTACAAGACGGAAGCGTGAATCGGCTCGCCGATATCCCAGCCTTGGCCGTCCATCCGCCCGGATACCGTATTCAGAAAACGATTCAGGCGTTCCAGGCAAGCCGCCTCCGCAGGCATGACCTGTTCCGGCGATTCGACCACGACCGAGGCGGACACCGATACTTCCAGGAAGGCCGGCGGCACGACGGACAGCTTGCCGGCCGCCGCTATCACGTTCGGCAAAGCGGCATTCAGCGCCGTCTCCAGCCGGCGTCTCATCGGGGCGTCATAGTCTGCCGACACGGTGCCTCCGGGGGACAACGCCACGACCGCCAGCGAACCGGGCGACTTCTCCATGCGAGCGTTGCGGTCGCGAATGCACTTCACCTTGCGGATACCCGGTTCGATCTCGCGAACCATCCATTCCACGTCGGAGGCCGAGATTCCCCGCCCTTTATGCTTCAGTCGCTGCGGGCCGCGCAGCAGTGCGCCTTCGATCGGCTCGCCTGCGCCTCCGCCGACGGCGGGCGCAGGATTACCCACCCGATTCACATAGGCGAGCGCCTCCGACAGCTGCGTAATTTCGCCTTCTCCCACATTGCCTCTGGCGCCTTCGGTAACCTGGTAGGTGACGCGCACTTTGTCGCCGCCCCGATCGGGCGGCACCCGGCCGTGCGTGCCGTCCCCGAACCGGATATGACCGCTTGCGGAGTCTAGCAAATAATGGCGGTCGTCCGGGCCGGAACCGAGCAGCGACGCGACCGGCGTCCAGCGCACCCACAGCCGCTGGATACGGCCTTCGCTGTCGCGGTACAGCTCATAGCGGTCCGGGTCCCGTTCCATCAACGCGGCAAGCTCGTGCTCCGTGAACTGCCCGGTCTCATCCACCCAAACCTCATGACCGATGACCGGTGCGGACGAGAGCACATAACCGTCCTCTACCCGCTCCGGGTATTCGTCCTCGATCGTGCGACGCTGCACGGCGGATATCGCGTTGCGCCGGATGGCCGTCACGGTCGGCGTCAGCGCTTCGGCGGCGCCGTACGCGCTGTCCCGGTCGACCGCCCGCAGCCAGCAGCGCTCGCGGCCGAAGAAGACGGCGGGGCCATGACCCGGCGGTCCGATGAACTGCAGCATGCCGGACTCGGTGAATCCAGCGGTCTCGTCGATCACCTTCAGCGTCATCCAGGACCAGGCCAGGCCGTTCCTCACGTACGCTTGCCATTCGATCGCCGGCAGACGGTCCTCGGCCGGCACCCGCTGTCCCAGCATCCAGTGCAGCCGGATCGGGCCCTTCGCGAGCGGCGCATCGAATGCGAGATACAGCGCCGGCGCGGGAGCCGGGATCGGCACGAACGGCTTGAACGTCTCGCCCCCTTGCTTCACGGTCGCGCCCACGTTCATCCACTCCGCATTGTTCCACGTATAAGCGGCTTGAGGGGACAGTTCCACCGTGTCCTCGTGCGCATAGGAGAACCGCAATTCTTCCAGCCAAGGGCTCATGTAATCCACGACCGCCGCCGTGACGGGATCGGTTATAAGCACGCGTGCCCGCAGCCAACGGTCCTCAAGCCCATTCACGAGCGTCGGCGCCAAGTCGTCCGGGCAAGTGAACGTCAGACAATATTCGCTCAATTGTTCCGACATGCCGGCGAACAGCGATTCGTACCGGCTGCTTTCCGGCAATCGCATCCAGGCCGACCCGTTCCAATATTCCCAGATCACTTGACGCACGTACACCCTGGGAACGGGCTTCGGCTCGAAATCGTCGGTGCGCATGATCATCTTCCACTTGATCTCCGGATCTGGACCCGTGCGCAGGGAGTTCGCTTCGCAGCGCGCCTTGAACTTCACCTGCAGGCGGCTTCCCCGCTTGCTGAGCGCTTCCGGGCTCGCCGCGCAGAATACCGCATACGGCAGAAAATGCGTGCCGAACGGATAGAAGCCGGTCGCGTCAAGCTCCGTATCGTTATGGTAGAGCGCCGTCGGCACGATGCCGACACGATCGTTCTCCGCATCGTGGGCGAGCCGGACCGTCACGCGATCCATCGCCGGCACTGCATCAAGCACGGGAGAACGCCCACCGTCCGGCGCCGACTTAATCCGGCAGCGGATCCAGCGTCCCGAAACGCCGCATATTTCGCTCGGCTCCGCCATTCCCGGCGTGAGCTTGCGCAGCGTGACGTCCCGTTCGTTCACCTCGATCCCTTCGAATGCCGTCCATTTTCCTTCATGATAATAGGACCACTCTACCTCATCCGCCCTCGCCATGACCGCCGCCAGATCATTTTCCACGTAACGTTTCTCGGCATTGTGCCAGCGCAAGGTCAAGCGAGTCGGACGATCGATCAGGAACAGGTCGTCGTGCCGCAAATAGAACGCATGCTCCTGCAAATTGTCGCCGTGCACCGCAAAGAGCGGAAGTTCTGGCGCATCGTTCGCGGCCAGACGATCGTCGTAGTCTTCGGCCCGCAGGAAAATCCGGTCCAGTCGCGGATGAACGCCGTACAGATCGACCAGTCGGGCAGGGGTTACCGCCAGCGCGCCCTCCGTCTCGAACGGGATGTCCTCGCCGCCGTCGTCCGCGGCCGCCGTGAGCACGGTGCCAGTCGGGATGAATACCGGTTCGCGCACGCCTTCGTTGAGCGAGAACACGACATGGGTTCGGGCCGGACGGGCCGGCTGCAAGCTGACGCGCCACAAGTCGAGGAAGGCGATGAAATGGTTCATCGAAACCTGGTTGAGCCGCTTGACATTCTCTCCGAGCAGCCTTGCAGCCAAGTAGAACAAAGCCGTTCCCGCATCCGGATCTTCCGGGGAGAACCGCCATTCCGGCGTATAGTGGGGTACCATCGCTTTCATCTGCCGGACGAAGTGTTCCAGCTTTCTTCCGTCGATCTCCGGCGCCCCGATTGTCCGGCCTTGCTCGTGTCCTGGTCTCATGCCGTCATTCGCTCCCGATTATTTCGTGCCTTCTTCCAGATAGAAGGGGTACACCTGATTGAACAAATTGTTGGTCGAACGGACGACATACGAGATATGAAGCAGCAGCCTCCCGACTTGTCCCGGGTCCGCTGCCGCGGTCACCGTCACCTTGGTCACTCTGGGCTCCCAGATCATGATCGCTTCCTGTATGTCGCTCTCCATCAGCCGCAGCGAAGTTTCATCCATCGTGCCGAACACGTAGTCCTTGAGCCCGCAGCCGAAATCCGGCCGCATGACGCGTTCGCCCTTGGAGGTCATCAGAATGATCCGGATCGCTTCGGCGATGTCTTCTTCTCCTTCGGATAACAGGAATCTGCCTGTCGTCGCGTCTACGGACACCGGAAACTTCCATCCTCGTCCCAGAAAAGATGCGCTCAAACGGCCTCCCCCTTCCCACCGCAACTCTTTTTCCGCCTACTTCCGCTCCCGGCAGTACGTCAGTTGATTTTCACCATTGCGCCCTTCAAGGTCAGCATGCCGCTCGCTTCGATGTTCAGCGATGCATTGGCTTTGATGTCCATCGTGGCCGACGCCTCCAGCTTAAGCTGCGTGCTTTTGATCGTGACGGATTTCATGGATTCGAGCTGGATATCGCCCTTGTTGTTGATCGTCAGCTTGTTGCCGCTTGTCTCGATCGTGATCGTGCCGGCCGAAGCGCCCTGCAACACGATTTTCTGCTGGTCGCTCTTCGTGCCGATCGTCACTTTGTCGTTCTGGTCGTCGAGAATGATCTGAACGCCCTTGCTCGTCTTGAGCGTGACTTTGCCGGCATTGTCTTTATCGTCGAAAATGAGCTCGTGACCGCTTCTGGAGTGGATTTTGCGCAAATTGTTCTGGTCGTCCTTGGCCGGCGGCTTCTTGTTCTTGTTCCACAGACAGCCGATCACGTAAGGCTTGCTAAGATGGCCGAAATGGAAAGCGACCAGCACTTCGTCCCCGACTTCGGGAATGAACAACGTTCCCATGCCATTGCCCGACATAAGCGAGGCAATCGGCGCCCAGTCGGTCTCGAGCGGCTGCTCGTGGATCATGAACTTCAGCTTCACGCGGCCCATGTTCTCGGGGTCTTTGTTGTTCGTGACGGTCGCGATCATGACTCCGTTCACCGTCCCTACGCTGCCGGCCGGATGAGACATCAATTCGAAGTTAAACATTGACGGCGTTCCCCTCTACTTGGAAGGTGGTGAAGTATCCGCGGTCGTCCAGCGTATGGATGACTTGATTCATGAAATACGGCTGGTTGAAGGAGTTGCCGAGGCCGTCCAGCTTGATGAATCGGCCTGCTCGCAGCTCCGGAATGCCGACGCATTCCCCTTCCCCGGAAACCAGCTCCATGGCCCGCTCGTTCAGCTTCGCATTCGCCAGTGTCTGCAATTCGCCTTGCGTCCCGCTTACGCTGTACAACGTTTCTGCCATTCGCGACGTGAGCGAGGCGACGATATCTTTGCCGGTCTTCGGATTGGAGCCGATCTTGTTAACGGTCTGACTCGTTGCCGTAATCGGCTGATTCGTCTCCGGGTCCAACCCGCGGACGGCCACTTTGCTGATCTGATTCGATATGTCGACATCGACGGAGAACCGCTTCAAGTTCATGCCATAGGACAAGGTCAAGACCGGTGTGCCCGACGTCTTGCGCTTGCGGAAGATCAGCTTGTTCCCGACGATGAAAAACTCGTAATTCAAATCTTGGGCCAACTGCTTTACGAACAGGAAATCGCTCGTCTGCATCTGCTCGATGACTTTCTTCATCGTGCCGGTATCGTCGACCTGTGTTGTCAAACTGTTATCGCTCGCTATCTCCTTCACCACGTCGCTTACCTTCTTATTGTTCCATAGCTTGGAGTGTAAGCCGCGCATCATGAACATCGAGCGGTCCATGCCTCGCACGACGACCGAAGGATTGCCGTCATCGGGATAGTCCAGCGTCAATGCCGTTACGTAACCGTCGAACACTTCTTCTAGTTTGTCCTTGTATCCGAGCGCAATCGTGATCGCTTTGCCCACTTTGATCGTCGAGCCGACCCAATCGAACTTGCGTTCTTGCTGGTTATAGCCGTTCTCGACGCGGAACTGGAACGAATCGGCTTTCGGCCCCGTCGTCGAGGTAACCCGAATGGAAGAGACCGGAACCTGGCTCAGGTTCAAATTTTTGCCGTCGATCTTGATCGTGACGGTCGGCGCGTAGAAATCGCCGTATTTTCTAGCCAATTCGTTGAACGAATAGGCGGATTCGTCGAATTTGATCGCCATGCCTCTTCACTCCAGCCTCGGGATGATCAGCTTGCGTCCGATCGGCAGCTGGCGCGGATTGTCGATGCCGTTGGCCTCTGCGATCTTGCGCCAGTGCGCCGGGTCATCGTATTCCTCTGCCGACAGCATCCAGAGCTGCTCATCCTGCTTCAGCGTTTTCTGCTTCGTTCGGTCCGCGCTCTCACGCGGCACTTGCTGGTACTGCTCCAGCATCGTCTGCATCGCCTTGAACGTCACGTTCAGCGTGGCGCGCACCGGAATGCCGGACTCCATGAACATGGTGAATCGCTGCGTGACTTTCTCCACAATGCCTTTAAAATCAAGCGAACCCCAGACGAAGCGGCACAGCGGCGGGACATGAAGCTCACGGTCGACGTCGAGCAGGTTGGTGATCTTGGACGTGTGGGTGCGGACATCGGTGTTCGTGCCGTATGTATCGAAGAACAGATCCATCGTCAGGCTGGTCGCTTCCCCGCTCACGAACTGGGCGACCGGCGCCTGCAAGCCCGGGACCGACTGCCATGAGAATTGGTTTCCCGATACGAGGACGTATTCGCTTGGATTAAACAGAACATCGACGGTTTCCTGGCTGTTGCTCTTTATGATGATGACTTTCGCTTTCGATAGCGCCATGTGTTCGCCTCCTTTCGCCATGTACGTAAGGGAATGGGCACCAAACTTAACGGACAGGACGGACGTTACTCGGCTTTCTCGGCTGTTTACACGCTAACCGGGCATCGAGTTACCCGAGCTATCCGGGTAATTCCGGCTTGCAGTGGCTCTAAACATCGAGTTACCCGAGCTAGTAGCCTTGCAGCCGTTGCTCGAATTTCATTCGCTTGGCAAGCGATTTGTATACTTGATCCGCGATTTGATCGGGATTGAGCATCGGCAGCTTGCTGATCGCTTGCTGCAGCTGTTCCGGATCAATCGCGGATTTCACGGCGCCGGGCGAAGCGGATGCTTCCGGCGGCGACTCTGCGGGCGGCGGCGCAGGCTGCCTGCGAAGCTCCATCGGCGGAGCGGCGGCGGATTCGGGAATTACCGCGACCGGCGGGGCATGGCTGGCGCTTGCAGCCGCCGCGACTGCCTGCGCGGATGCGTAAGCAAGCGGGATCGCCGCGAAGGCAGTATTTGCCAATGGCCCGGTTGGCTGCAGTGCGGCAGACATTTGCGGGCGCGTCTGCGCTGCTTGATGCTGCTGACCTGGTGCTGCGGCTGGGCCCCGTCGATGAGTCGATTGAACCCTGAGAGCATGTTGCGCATGGGCGCTTGCGGCAGACGCCGCATTTGATCGCGCTGTCAGCGTCAAACCTGGCGTTAACCCATCGAATATTGATGCCGACTGATGCAACTCGGCAGTTGCGAGTGCCGCGCCGAATAACGGCGCGATCGGTTGCATTGCGATCGTTGCTGCCGATTGATGCGAGGCAGGCTGCCGATGGGCTTGGCCGTGTCGCGGCAGTGTTAGCTGCCCGCTGACTGCCGCTTGGCTGTGCCTTGACAGTGACGGCAGTCCACTCGCTGCCGCTTGGCTGTGCTTCGGCGGCGATGATTGCCGGCGTTGGACCATGGCCGAAGCGGAGGTTGTGCGCGTACGTGCCCCCTGTTCCGGTTGATCTGCTCTTAGCTGCCGATCAGCTCGGCTGACACGCCACACGGCAGTTCCCCTGGACAAAACGTCCCGTTGCTGAACGTTGTCGTCTTGCGCAACATTGACTAGCGGAATCAATTGTTGCGTATTCCATCCGATCGTAGTCTGGTTCTGTACTTGGGCATTTGTGCCCGGTTCGTTCAACTCATGCGCGCTCGGAGCAGAAGGAGGTTGGACCTGACTGTCTGCACCGGGCGCTCGCGAAGCCTCCGCATTAGAACGCTGAGCATGCACACGCTGTACGATCGAACCTGGCACAACCGCTCCTCGTTCTTTCGAACCCGGCGCAATCGTTCCCCGTACAATCGAACTTGACGCATTTATCCTTCGTGCAATCAAACTAGGCACATTCGTGCTTTGTGCAATCGCTACCCGCACCTTTCTTCCGGGCGCTGTCGTGCCACTTGAATCCATGCCCGAAGGGGGCGGAAGAATGCTGTTCGCCGGTCTGTCGGCCGCAGGAGAATATCGATTGCTCTGCGTTCTGGTTGGTTGGTTCAGAGAAATCAGCTGCTTGCGTTGAAAGGTCCCGTTCTGCATGCCGTGCTCCTGCATCAAGGATCTTGCCCGATTGTCCGCTCCCTGCGCGCTGCTGCCATCTGCCGATTGATCCAGTCTCGGTTTTGCGAATTTCGCGATCGGCAAAGCGGATCCGCTATTCGGATTCTGCTCATGTCCGGCGATCGGTTCTTGCTTGGTCCGCTTGATCGTGCCTTTCACAGGTTGAACGTCATCGTCCATCGTTCTAGAGCTTTCCCGACGGACATGCACGGTCGGTGCTCGCTCGTGCTGCCCCGATCGCATCAGTCTTGCCTGTACGATCTCTACGGCCTTCTCGTCTTGTACGATCGGCACCGGCCTAGCCTTTTGCTCGAACTCTATCGGTTCCGCATTCTGCAAGGATCCGGACGAATTCTTCTCTTGCACGGGCACGGACGGCTTCTCTTCCTGCACGGATGCAGTTGTCGTCTCACTTGGCACGGCGGTTTGCATTTCGGTGTCGGGCGATTCCGGCTTGTCCACCCATGCTTTATTGCCCCCATGCGCCTGCACTTCAATGTACGGCTGACTCCATTCTGACGACACTCTTCTGCGGATATGCACCGGGCGGAGACTTGACCAGCGTTGCCCGGAATCAGCGGCCGTAGTCCATCTGCCTGTCGAGGAAAAATCGGTCGTCTCCTCGCGTTCCTGCTTTCCATTCCGCGCTGTCGCGGGCTTTTCGCGCCCCGCTTGCGCGTCGTGTGAGAAAGGGGTTTGCGCGGTTGTTCGCCCCGATGATTGCGCCTTAATTATTGGTGCAGGTTGAGTTGCCCAAGTCAACGGGATCGTATGTCTATGCAAAGCTTCGCCTTGCAGGAATGCCGGCTTAGCCGAAGTTCCTTCCTTCTGACGGTTCCCGTTTCGCGACAAATGAGCCAGCCTGGCGAACGAACTTGCTGAAGGATTGTGCCAGTTCGGCTGAACCGGCGAATCCGAATGTTCCCATGCCTGAACGAATCGGTATTGTGCAGGTTTGTCATTGCGGATTCGTGACGGGTCGGCAATGACCGCCCGCCCCGCCACAATCGGTCGGTCGCGGCTTTCGGATTCGCCGTGCCCATTCATACGATTCACTGTCGGAATGCCAATATCCGCCTGCTTTGGTGCGGTTCCCGGCTGCCTTGGATTCACGATCGGGCGGCTTTCGCGAAGCGGTGCAGGCAATGCGGAGGAAAGCCGCCAATTGGGCCGCTCCGACCGGCTGTCACTGCGCCGTATTTTTCGATTGATTAGCGTAATTCTGGGCACCGACAACTTTGCATTCACGGCTCGCATGGGTTGGCTTTGAGGCTCGTTTTGTATCTTTTTCTTATCGCGGCGAGCGCGCTTCGTTCGTGATTGGGTTTTGCTTTTTTCCGGCTGAGCCCGTTCAGGCGGCGTCCGCCATCCTGATTTCTTGGCGATATGCAGCGGCCATGATTGCCGCTGCATGGCCTGAAAAGCTGGGGCATCGCCCTGGGCCGAAGAATGGGAGCCGGAAGATGTCATGTTATGACGATCAGGCGTCACAGATGGATCTGAATCAGTCGCTTGGCCCTTGGGTACGACCTGGTCTGTTTGTCCCGGTTGGTCCGTGTCGTCCACGAGAATCGATTGGTCCGATTGACTGACTGAACTCGGTAACGGTTCGGTGCCTGCACGCCTCTTGCCACGATGATTCAGGCGATCGGGTTGAGTAGGATGATCCGTATGTACGAGCTGGCCATCCTGCAGTCGCCGTCTCGGTTGAACGTCTGATATCGAGCGTGCGCCATCGCTCTCGCGAATCGGCAACATAATCGCCTGCTCGCGCAAAATGCGTTGCTCGCGAATAATCCGCTCCACTTCCCGAACGATGACCACTTTCTTCTCCACGACGCGTTCGCGTTCCACGATTTCTTGGCGCTCTATGACACGTTCGCGTTCAATGACTTTCTCCCGTTCGATCACTCGCTCCTTCGGCGGTTCCAGCGCGCTGATGCGGTTGGGCTTTGCGGTTTCAGAGCTCGTCGGCGTTACCCCGGTAACAGGGCGGTCGCGGTACACCGGCCGTTCGCGTTCGATGACGCGCACCGGACTCGGCGCCGGGTTCGGGAGCACGATTTGCACTTGAAGCGGCACAGGCTTGAGAGCAGGTTTCCGCTTGCGATCCGAGGAAACGGCCAGGCGATGCGTCAGCGGCAATTTGCCCGCATTGCGCTGCATGCCGCTATATTTGTCGACTATCTCGCCGACAAACAACACATGCGACGTCTGTCGCGGAGGCAATGTCCGATAAACAGCCTGACTGCGTTTCATCCTATCACGCTCCTTCCCTTAGATCCTTCGCCTAACGCCACTCGTCCACCGTTCCCCAGTCCAAGTTAGAGCGATCTTCGACGCAATTCCGACCAACCACCGACAATCGCCGCATCAGAACCTGCATCAAGCCCGGAAAATCGTCTTGATCCCGTTATGCGCCAGCTCGATCGTCTCGATCGCGATGTCGCTCGATGCCGCGTTCAACGCCGGTCCGCTCCAACGGATCGGATACGCGCCGAAGAAGTTCCAGCGGCACAGCTCGTCGCCATTCTGCTTAAGCAGGATGATCGAGCCGCTCTTGCGCGCAATCGTTCCCTGCGATGCCTGGTCGTACCAGTTCCATAATTCCTGAGACGAAGACAATCCCCGCCTCAATACAATACTCGAATACCGCGTCCCTTTCGGCAGTCGATGCAAGTAGCCGTTCACGCCGCCCTCGCGCACTTCTTCGACTTCGGTCTGCGCCTCCAGGCCTTGCACTTCGGAGAAGCCCGCCACCAGCATGGCGTCGAGCTCTACGACGAAACGGAACGCGCCGTTCACGTATACATTTCCAGTCGCCGTATTCGGACCCGCCACGTTCCGCCGTCACCTCCCCTTTCCAAATACGTCGAACACATTCGACCGGTCCGTCGGTTCGTCGTTCAGCTTGCGATTGATCTTGGAAATTTCCTCGCACCATCGACGCCGATCCCGATGTTCCAGGTTCATGATCTCTTCATGGGGCCAATGGAAGTAATAGGCGATAAAGCCGATTTCCTCGTAGATCCGGTCGACCGGATAACCTACGAGAGCCCCTCCATTACGGATAAAAAATCGACTTCCACCTCGTACTCGTGATCGCACTTCGGACAATTCGTATGCAGCTTCGGCGGGTCCAGATCGTTGATGTGACGGTACAGATTTTGCAAGTAAGCCAGGTCCGCCGTGAACAGCTTCTCGATCACCTTCGTGTCGATATGCTTGAGATCGCCGAGCCGGGTCACGACACGAGCCAGCAGAATGACCGTCAGATAGCCCGGGTTCTGCTGAACGCGAGGGTCGCGCATCGGCAGAATCTCGTCTGCAGCTGTCGCGAGCCGCATCACGCCGCGCTTGTGCAAAGTGCCTTGATCGTCGACGTAGCCGCGTGGAAGCTCGAATTCGTATTCCGTTTGAAACGCCATGCTTTCGTTCCTCTTTTCAACGTGATTTGGAAAAAGGGAAAACAAGAGAGGGGGCCCCTCTTGTTTTCATAGGTGTTTGTTTCATTCCGCGCCCGCGCGTTTGTTTCAATCCACGCCCGCGCTAAACGGGCGACGGAAAGAATGAGTTCTCGTTCGTTCTAGCCAATCATTACGCCGTGCGCGTCATGCCTTCATGCGCCAGTTCGAGCAGCTCGAGCGCAACTTCCGCGCCGGAACCGTTGAAGCTCGGCGCCGTATAGCGAACCGGCCAAGCTTCGATGACTTGCCATGTGGCCACGTCGCCGCCTTCTTCGTCGATCGCGATGATCGTGACCGTCTTGCGCTCGATCGTGCCTTCCGCGCACTCCTGCATCCATTCGTACAATTCCATGGATTCGGTCGTGCCCCACTTGAGCGAAATATTGCCGTAACGAGCCAGCCCCGGAAGCTTGCGAGGCGTGATCACATCATCGCCTTCGCGATACGGCACGACGTCGAACGAGACGTCGAAGCCCGTCACTTCGCTGAATCCGGCTTGCTGCAAGCCTTCAATTTCCACGCGGAATCTAAAATTGCGGTACGGATCTGTACGTTCTCCTGGCATGGGTATCCCCTTTCGTCCCTTTGATCAAGCTCCTGAAAGAAGCTGATAGATTGAATTTGAGCCTTTAATCGGGAGTTTGCCGAGCAAACTCTCTCCGATAAAACAGGCAATCGATCAAGCAAATTCGCCGACAGCGCCGATTAAGCGGAATCGCCGGTCTTCTGCGTAATGCGGAAGATGACGAATTCGGCCGGTTTCACCGGCGCAACGCCGATCACGCAGATCAAGCGGCCGTTGTCGATATCGTCCTGCGTCATCGTGCTGCGGCCGATATCAATGAAGAAGGCTTCGCTAGGCGCATTCCCGAGCAGAGCGCCATCGCGCCATACCCGCGTGAGGAACGCATCGATCGTGCGCTGCACACGTGCCCACAATTGATCGTTGTTCGGCTCGAACACGACCCAGTTGGTGCCGGCCTTGATCGACTCTTCCAGGAAAATGAACAGACGGCGCACGTTGACGTATTTCCAGCTGGCATTGGAGGATGCCGTTCTGGCGCCCCATACGCGGATGCCTTGCCCGGTGAACGAACGGATCAGGTTGACGCCTTGCGGGTTCAGGATATCCTGCTCGCCCTTGTTGTATTGCACATCAAGGCCCACGACGCCGCGCAGCACTTCGTTGGCCGGTGCCTTCTGTACGCCGCGGGTCGTATCGGAGCGGGAATAGATACCTGCCATCGTACCGGACGGCGGCACGAAGATGTTGCGCTTGTCCAGCGGGTCGAATACCGACAGCCACGGGTTGTACAAGGCGCAATAGCTGGAATCGAACAGGTTGCGGTGCGTCAGCACATCGGCAACCTTCGTCTTCTCACGCGGAATGTCGAGAATTGCAAAACGACTGCCGAGGTTCTCGCAATGTGCGACGAGCGACAATTGCACGTTCGGCTCGGTAATGCCGGGGACCGCCATGATGCTGACCACGTCATTGTCGATGAACGCCTGAATACCGGTGCGGCGGCCCGGACCGCGGTCCTCCCCGATGAAGTCGGATGCGGAGATGCTGTCCGTCGAACCGTCGCTGCCGCCTGCCAGCACCAACTCGACTTTGCCGGACGTGCCAGCGCCGGATACCGCTTCGTACGGATGCGTGGCATCCGTCGATGTTACGAGTGCCTGTACTTGTACGATATTCGAGCGGGCTGCCACTTTGTCAATATAAGTTGGCGCTTCCGGATTGAGCGATACTTTCTCGAAGCTTTCAACCTCGTCGCCGAAGATGACGTGCAGCGAGAATTCTGCCGTCGTGAGCACCTTGGTCGGCAACAACGCGTTGTCCGCAACATCGCCGGAGAGCTCGTCGGCCAGTTCGATCACGTTGTCTTGCACGCTGACGATACGATTATACTGCGTCTCGCCGTCGGCGTTGAACGCCACGACGTCTCCTGCGTAGAAACCGCCGGCATTCTTCACGCGGTAACGCTTGCCGGTTGCTTCGTAGATTTGCGTCTTCGCTTTGCTCGCATCGGTGATGACAACCTTGACCAGGTTGCCCCATGCGCCGGGATTCTTCGTCGTAATCGACAGCGCTTCAGCGACGCGACCTTCGGCGGAAGCCGTCTTGGCGTCGGGCGGTGCTACCCGCATGATGAATGCGCGGGAACCGCCATTCATGAAGAACTGGTCGACCGCGTAAGCCAGGAAACGATACCCGCCGAACGCGCTCTCGGACAAATACGAACCGAACATGCGCTGGAAGTCGGCAGGGCTGGTCACAAGCTCCGGCAATCCTTCCACAGGCCCCCGCTGCGCAAGGCCGATAAATCCGGCCGTGCTCGTGCTGACGCCTTCGAGCGGCTTGGACCCACTCTCGAATTCTTCCACATATACCCCAGGCGACAAATACTCTGCCATGTTCCCCGGTTCCCCGTGCATGCCATAACGGGTCGATTCTGGCTGCGCATGCCGGTAAAACCAGTTCCTCCTCTCTAAAATGGGTTTATCATATTCGTCGTAAGATGCTGCACCGTTAGGTTGGGCGATCATGCGACGCCACACACGGAACTTCCTGACGG
Organism: Bacillota bacterium; assembly: GCA_023391635.1. Taxonomy (GTDB): domain Bacteria; phylum Bacillota; class Bacilli; order Paenibacillales; family Paenibacillaceae; genus Cohnella. The sequence goes on from JAEWAQ010000052.1 coordinate 136,602, forward strand.
CTACTTGCCGAGGCGGACATCCGGCATCTCCAGGACCGTACCGGATTCGACCCTCCATTCGACCTGCGACTTGCGGCCTCCAACAGCGAATTCGACATTCGCCGTGCAGGACGACGGCAACTGGCCGCGCAGCGGAAGCACGACGAAGCCGTCTTCATCGCTCCAGGTCGACACCCGAATGTCGCCAACCGCTTTGCTTTTGCCGCTGATCAAAGCGTTTACATCGACACCCTCCAAGGGCGAACCTCCCGCATCCAGAACGCGGAATCGAAACCCTGCCGCTGCTGCCGGAGGCGGATACAGCCTGCCCGGACGCATCTCGATATCGACAATCGGCACTTCTTGTGCGAACGTATCCAGATCCAGCGGCATCTCGACCGGCAAATAATACGGCGATGACATCGTCAACGTGCAGTTGCGGCCGGGATAATCCAGGAACGCGTAGCAACCGTCCGCCGTGCGAATCGGCGGCTTGGCCGCTTCCTTCAGTCTGACGATCAGCGCGGACCCCGTCGGCGGACGCCCCGTCCACAAATTGATCGGACGCACGACGAGCGAACAGCGGGAGACGAACGTGCGGACAGCTCCCGTCAAGATCGATCGCCTCCCTTGTCGCGCAGCGTGATGCGACGTTCGACGACGCGAGGTCCCGGCTTGACGCGATTCGACTCGACCATTACCGGTCCGATTCGATATAGCAGAGACAGCTTGTACGGAGCGTCTCCGAACCGCCACAAGCCCATCAGTTGTCCGGCGTCGGCGCTCTCGGCCGTTATCCGCAGCTGTTCGCCGCTCTCGGCGAGCGATCCTTCCAGGTAGGGAGGCCGCAAGATCGAGTTGTCGTACAGCACCTGCATGGCCTTGCCGAGCACGCGATGCTCGTCAAGCGTACGGGATTGCAAGTCGGCAACCGAATGTGCCGTCAGTATGTATTGCAGATCCAATGCCAGCGGCGGATACCTGAGGACGCCGCCCTGCGGCTGCATCTCATTGCGACGGGCATCGCCGTTCTCCCGAATACTGCACAGGAACAGCGACAGGACGAAATCGCTCTTGTCCGCCGGAGACGCCATCCCGATCAGATCGGGACGAGGGACCGGATCCGGCGTCAATTGCTCGCGCAACAGCTTGAGCAGACTGGCGCCAACGTCCGCAATCGCGGTATAGCCCCCGATACTCCATCCCCCCTCAGCCGTCTAGCAGCATTCGACTTGCAGTGACACAAATCACCAATTCAATACTATTATAGCGAGTTTAGTTCGAACTGACTATCATTATGTTTGGAAGATTTGCAAGATTGTCGAATTCCCGTGCCGCCTATGCACGCCTGAGCAGACTGAGCACCGCGATATCGTCGGATTGCGGCGCTCCGTCCGCGAACATGTAGACGTGCATGATCAAGGCGTCGATCAATTCGGCGCTGGACATGCCTGCCGTCATGCCCAGAAATTCCTGCAGGCGATTGGCGGAATATTGCTCCTGCGCGGCATTCTCCGCTTCCGTAATACCGTCCGTGTACAGAACGATCCGATCGCCCGGCTCCAGCACGATGTGCCCATCGTGGTACACCGTATCCGGCATGGCGGCCAGCGGCAGGCTCTTGCGCAGCTTGACCGGCTCGCAGCTGCCGTCCGCCCTGACGACGTAAGGCGTACAATGGCCCCCTTCGCTCAGCACGACTTCCCCTGTCTTCATATGGAATACGCCGCAGACGATCGTCGCGAACAGCACCGGATTGTCGCGGGACAACTCGTCATTCACCATCACCAGTAATTGGCCGGGCGTATAGGCGGGGGACATCTTGCCCTTGATCAGCGTCAGCGTAACCGCCATGAACAGCGCGGCCGGAATGCCTTTGTCGGATACGTCGCCGAGCGTGAAGAACAGATGGTCCTCGTCCAGCTTGAAAAAATTGTAGAAATCTCCCCCTACTTCCTTGGCCGATTTGAGCAGAGCGCATACATCGTACGGCTCTTGCGCGGAAGGCATCGTGCGCGGCAGGAAGCTCATCTGGATCCCGCCCGCGATCTGCAGCTCGCTCTCGAGCCGTTCCTTGATCGCAGTCGTCTGCTGAAGCGCCTTCATCGATTGCTCGAGCTGTTCATAGACGCGGGCATTCTCAAGCGCGACCGCCATCGGTCTTGCGACCCGTTCGAGCAGCATGCGGTCCCGTTCGGTGAACGATCGGCCGCCCTTCTTGTTGATCACCTGGAGCACGCCTTCGATTCTGCTATAATTCACGATCGGCACGGTTAGCAAATTGCGGGTCACGAACCCGGTTCGGGCTGCCACGCGATTCGACCACCTGGGGTCGTTCGCCGCATCGTTCACGATGACGCTCTCCCCGCGCTCCGCTACGAGTCCCGCGATCCCTTCGCCCGGCGCGAGCCGGATTTCCCGCACCTCCTCCCCCTTCTCTCCCTGCGCGAGCTCAAAGAACAGCTCGTTCGTGTCGGGATCGACGAGCAGCACGGAAGCGGCTTCCACCGGGAGTACCGTCTTGGCGCTGTCCATGATCATTTCCATCTGCTGTCTTCGCTTCAGCGTCGAATTGAGCATCATGCTGATGTCGAACAGCACTTTGGCGCTGCGGACGCGGTGTCTGTAATACAAGGAGGCACCCGCTGCTCCCAGCATGACGAGTCCGGCACCGCCGAGAGTCGCCACGACTCCAATCCACTCCAAACGATCCTACCTCCTGTTTGACGAATGAGCCGACCCGCGCCCGGCGTTATGCCATGAGCGATGCGGCTTCCTCCACCGACCCGGCGGTTTCCAATATGCTGAGGAAGCCCGACATTTCGAAAATTTCCTTCACCGAATCGCTCATTCCCGCACAGATCAGCCGTCCTTGCACGGATCTGACTTTCTTAGCCGCCACGAGAACAACGCGCAAGCCGGCGCTGCTGATGTAGTCCATTCGGCTAAAATCCAGAATGAATCGCTTCCTGTCCTCCTGCGCGAGCGACAGGAAGGTCTGCTCCGCTTCCTGCGCATGCAGGCCGTCCAGCCGTCCCTCTATCGCGAGTACCGTAGCCGTCCCTTGCTCCGTTGTCTTGATATTCATGTTCGTGTTCCTCCTGAAGTCGTCTCTATGTATTTGCGCAAGATCAGCCTGTTGCCCGGTCCCGGGGCGACCGGTTCATAATGCAGTTCGTCCATGATTCGCTTGACGAAATAAATCCCGAGACCGCCGATCGGCCGATGTTCGAGATCCAGCGTCAAATCCGGGGCAGGCTGCATCAAGGGATTGTAAGGCGTGGCATTGTCAGTCAGTTCGATCGTTACGCTGCCTGGGCCGCTCGTCACGGCAGCTTCGATAAAGCGGGTGCCCGGCGGCTGATCGTCCGGATAACCATACGTAATCGTATTCGTCAGCAATTCTTCGCAGCACAGCAGCAGATCCATCGTCAGCTTGTCCGGCCAACCCGCTTCGCGTCCCAGTCGGTCGAAAAAATCGTGCAGGACGCCGAGATCGTCCAGGCCTTCGCCGGACAACCGCAAGCGATTCGATTCGCCGTCCCGGACAGCGCTTTCCGCATCGCCTCTGTCCACCACCGCACCGCCTTTCCTCGCCTACCCTTTTTCGCGTTTTTTCCACATTTTCTATCATAGCATATGTGTGGGAAATTGTTCTCATGATAATATTCCGTGTGCATGTTCGAGGGCCGCGATCAGGACCGGCGCCGTCCGAATTTCGCCTACCATAATATAACATTTATAAGTTAAGGGAATTTGGAGTAACTCTGTCAAGCACACAAAAACAGGAGTGCCTGCGGCGCCCCTGGGGTATAAATCGCAACGGACTGGGCCTATCGCCCGTTATCGCGCAATTGCTCGACCTCTTCAAGCGTCAATTCTGTCGCCAGAACAACGGTCTGCACGTCCATATTCAGCGACAACATTTTTCTGGCAACCTGCACTTTTCCTTCTTGTCGTCCTTCTTGTCGCCCTGCTTGCAGTCCCTTTTGCCAGCCTTCCGCTCTGCCTTTCTCCACCAACGCCGGGTCGTAGAACGATTTGATCAATACGAACACCTCTTTCTTCGTCTGTTGGTACGGTTCCCCATAGTTGCTATACAAGTAATTCGATATACTGCTCATCACTCTCAGCATCCGGTCCATGTCTCTGGTCGCCAACAACTTCCGATCATGCAGGTCTGCGATCACCCCGACCGTCTCGCGCACCGTTTTCTTGAGCTCTGCAAATTGTTCTTCCATCAACTGCTGCTTCTCTTCTTCCGACTGGCCACCGTTCGCAATGCGCCGGAGTCCCTTCCGCACCTTGAACACCTGGAGCGGCAGCAGCGCATACATCCGGTTCTCCTGCAGCTGACCGGGTGACAACTGCCAGTAACGCATAGCCGGCACCTTGTACACGATCTCTGCCCCATCCGGCAGCCGCAGCCGGAAGGAGATCGAATCGCCGACCGCGTCGTTCTCTTCCAGAAAGATGACCAGTTGTCGCGGAAACACAAGCAGCGACAATCCGTCTTCAAGCAACGCCGATTCATGGTCCTCCCGGCCGGCCGCCTCTTCCAGCGCCATCTCGAGACCATAATGAAACATTCGTATTGCCATCGTATGATCGTTCAACGTCTGAAACTCAATATGATAACGAAATACGCCCAGCGTTGTAATGAGCCTTAAGTGCAAGTCGCCGACGTATCGCTTCAAGTCATCTCCGATCCATTCGGTATTGCTGTAATGGATCGCCTGCACATCTTCCGGCCCGAACGCGTCGCCGAACAGCCCGTTGATCAGAGCCACGGTCAACGGTTTGGACATCTTGAACAGCAAGCGCACCATCTTGTCCATCTTTAACTGTTCCTTGCTTTTCATTATACGCCTTCCCCTCACTTCCTGCCATGCACAAAAAGCACACTCCCTAAAGCGCCGTCAGGCGCTTCTCGGAGTGTGCTTCACTCGCATGAGACTGTCATTGTCCCCATCATAACATGTCAATGCGCAATGTCAACGCACATCATGCAATCATGCAATTCGTACCGGTAGGCTGTCAATATCTGCGATTATTGAATAACGACTCCCGACTTAATCTGCAGTGCCGTGGCGACACACAATCGATCTGTCAAAGTTGCATCGTCCAAATCCAGGCTCGCCGCCCCGCCGTTGACATATACGTAGAATTCCAGCGACACGGTTCCCGCCGGCGTCGTGAAGGACCCGGAATGCTCGGTATATTCGGTTTCCGCCCAGTAAATCGCATTCGCTTCTCCGATGATGCTGCCGCCCGCGTCAGCCGATGGTTGATGGATGGACTAGTCAGCCGATTACTTTTGACCGTTCTTGGCCACCCAGTCGGCCAACTGCTTCTTCAACTCCTCCATGATCTTCTGTTGCCCCGCCTGATTCCGGGCGTCGATGAATTTCGGATAATAGACGTTCGGATCGAAGTTTCCGCTCTCCAGCCCGGGCATATACTCCTTCCAGACGGCTTGTGTCGCGGCGACTTCCGTCTGCAGCTGCGAATCGTCAAAATGGAAATCGAGCGCGGGAGGAATGACGGCCGCCGCGTTCATCGCGATCGTCTGCTCATAGACGTCCGCAGGCTGCCCGTCCTTGACATAACCGTTGAACTGATCGCCGACACCCAGTCGATGTTCGGGCTGTATCCGGCCCCGTCAATCGGCTTGTAAACGCCATTGTTCAGATTGTAATGCTTGCCTTCGATGCCGTAGCACAGAATACGGTAGAAGTTCGGGTCCGTGTTGACCAACTCCAGCAGCATCATGGCGCGCTCGGGGTTCTCCGAAGTGGAGCTGATGCCGTTCATCGTGCCGTTGGCGCCGGTGAACACAGGAGGCGTAATCGCCACGGTGTACATTGGCTCGTTGTTGCTGAGCGCGGCGGTCGTGACATCGCTGCCCGGGAAGATGCCTTGTTCGGCCGTAACCGCGATATTGCCCTTCGACTGCAGTTGCTTGAAATCCTGAACGGCGGCCAAATCCTGATAGATGTAACCCTTCTTGTACCAATCGTGCATCAATTGAAGATGCGCCTGATATTCCGGCGTCGCTTCCCGGTCAATCGCCGTGTACGGATCGTTCGTGTAATAGTAGTACGAATTGGAATGCCCGATGTTGTCGGGAAAGAACGGGCTGACGCCGCCGGTGTTGCCGTACGCCAGCGGAATGATGCCCGGTTCGTTCTCCTTGATCAATTTCAGGAGAGGCTCGATATCTTCCGTCTTCTTCACAGCCGACAGATCGAAGTTGTATTTGTCGACAAACCGTTTCTGGAACGCGAAGCCTTTGGGCGACGCCGCGATTTGCAGGCTGAAGATTGCATAGATTTTGCCGTCGCTCGAAGAACGCATCGAATCCCAGTAACCTTCGGGCATCAACTCGTGCCGCGTCTTGGGCGCATACTTCTCCAGCAAATCGTCCAGCGGCACCAAGCCGCCCTTGTTGACGAGCGGTTGATACCGGTTCAGCCAGGACGCCGTCGTCCAGACAATATCGAACTTCTCGCCGGACGCGATGATCGGATTGATCTTGGTGTCATATTCCCCGAACGGGATCGGCTTCAAATGCAAGGTCACGTTGAGTTTGGTGTTTTTCACCAGGTAGTCGTTGGCTGCATCCTCCACCGCCTGCTGGTCGGTTTGGAGCTCGTTGATACCGTAGTACCACGTAAGAAGGTCATCGTCGCAAATCATGACAAAAAAACTGCCGGAGCGCTCCGACAGTTGGGTTGCATGGATAGATTAGATTGCTTCCGGGCCGGATCCGGCTTCCTCCCGCAGGCTGCGGCTAGCTACTCGGACAGCGATTTTTTGATCCGGTATTCCCGCGGCGTCGTTCCGTATTTCTTCTTGAACACCTTGTAGAAGTTGCCGCGATTGCCAAAGCCGACCTGGTCGATGATCTCGTTGATGGTGTAGGTGCCTTGCTCCAAATATTCGACCGCAATGCGCAAACGCACTTCATTGATATACTCTGCTACCGATAGCCCCCGGCTCCTCCGGAACAGCTTGCCGATGTAGGAGGGCGACATCTTCATGATATCGGCGATCTCCTGCAGCCCGAGGTTCAGATTCGTATAATTTGCCTGAATCACGTCCTTGATCGCCTCGATCAGCACTTCATTGCGGTATTCTTCAGGATGAGCCAGCTTCTCGCGAAACTGACGAACCGTATCCAGCACCAGCTGCCGCACCTCGCCCAGCGATTCGCCTTCGACAATCCGATTGATCACATGACTGATATCCATGGAGACGGCCGCCAGCCGATTTTCGCTGATTTCATGGAACGCGTTCCGCAGGATGATGCACAGATGCAGAACCATGTACACCATATAATCGTAATTGAGCGTTGCGATGTAATCGAAGATCCGCCCGATCGTCTGATCGACGATCTCCGGCTGATTCGCCTTCAGGCTCTCCGCCAGCTTCTTCTCCAGATCCTCCGGGATGGATACGTGCATTTGCGCCATGTTCGACGCGACCATCGAGGGGACGATGACCGACGACTTGCCGAACAAGAACGTGTACAGCAAATTTCGCGAAGCGCTCTGGTAATGGACGGACCTTGTCGAACAGGACGTCATAAGGCTGAATCCCGATCACTCTCCAGCCTTCGATCCCCGTGTTTGATAATTTTCTTCCCGTCGCTTCCTTCGTACAGAAAGTAGTCCGGCGCCGCGCCGGATGTATGACGAATAATCGCTTCGCTCATCGCGGCATCCAGCCGGTATTCCGGGTCCGGCGAGATGATTGACCCGCGGTCGTCCATGACGAATATGCGCTCGTTGTCTTGTCCGGACAAATTGTTGATGATCTCGATATTATCGAACAGCCATTGCGTGTTCAGGTTCAACGCGATCACGCTCTGCCCTTCGCGGTAAGTAATGCCATTGAAATAAACAGCGGAAAATATATCGGTGCGCCCGTCCTGGTGCAAGCTCATCGGCATCAGTTTCATGTTGCGGATTTGCCGGGGGTCGTTCAGCAATTTTCGCAAATTGGCGTGGTAAACGTAGTCGGGGTCCTGCAAGTTGGTATTGCCGCCCCAGATCACTTGATCCGATCGTCCGTAATAGACGACGATCGAATGCAGGAAGGACGAATACCAGGCCATGTTGAGAATTTTCTCCCTGATTTTATTGACTTCATAGCTGTCGAGATTGCTGCCGTTCATCAGTTGGATGAGGTCGTTGTCGTAGAGTAGGGATATGCCCATATTTCGTGTAATCTCGCTCATGTAGCTCAGATTGAAGTTGATCTGGGAGAGCACTTTCCGGTTGTTGTCGCGCTGCATATCCATGACAATGCCATTCACGCTGTAATATTGCGTAATTGAATATACACTCAGGATCAGGAGCGAGAAAATCGTGACCGACAGCGTGATTTTTAACAGATAGCGTTTCGAAGTGTACCCGAGGATAAAGTTCAATGTCATCATCCCGGCTTTTCCATCATGGAATGATCCGGTCGGGAACAGAAAACCGCCCGGCAGCGAATCGCTTACATCATATCATACCCGCTCGTGATTCTATTGTACGGATTTTTGACATTCGTACAAATTCGGGCAGCCGTGCGGAGGATCGAAGCCGATCAGGTAGCTCGGCGGGTCGAGCGAGCGGGCGTGAACCCGAAATCCGATTTCATCCGTTCCATATCATATAGCGGTTTAAATTCATGGCCCGGTTGCGCGTAGTAGTCCAAATGAAGCTGCGCCGGGTGCGACTTTAACCAAGCTTGCAGCATCTGGGCCGCGGGAATGCCGGAGCCGATATCCGGGCCTACCAGATTGTAGACGGCTGCCCGCGGCCGGCCGGGGGATTCCAGAACGGAGGCAATGCCGCCTACCACATCGCTGGCATATACTTTGCCCAGTTGAACGAAGGGAATGCTCAAGTCGGAATGGGTATCCACATGCGGCGGCTCCCAATGATCCGGCTCTACCGAGCCGAAGCGCAGACTGACAAAGTCGGCATCCGAAGTCTGTCGATGCAAGTAACGGCATAACTGCTCCACGAGCCATTTGCTCCAGCCGTACGCATCCGTGCCCTCGAATGCATAATCGTCCGGCATCGGAAGCTGCCGCGGCACAAAAGCGGAATCCAGGCTGCCGACGGCTGCAATCGAGCTCGCGGCAACGAATCGTCTGCATCCTCGATCGAGCAAATAACGGAACAGGCGCCTGGTCCCTTGCACATTGACGGCGAGGGCATCTTCTTCGCTGCAACCGCCGGTGACCGCCGCCAAATGGACAACTGCATCGATCCGATACCGGTCCAGCATGCTGAGATCCTCGAAGCGGTCGAAGCATCCTCTGACAGCCGCTGCATTACCCTTGACGGGGCTGCGCGACATGCCGATCAGCTGATGCTGCCCGGACAGATGCCGAATCAATTGTTCGCCGATGAATCCGGATGCTCCGGTTATTAAAATGTTCATGTTCGCTGCCCCCAGTTGGTGAATGATAGGAATCGGCTCCGAATTTCTGATTTTCAACCATCTTTTCCTGAACATACACCGGTTTAACCTACGTCAACATCATCCACGACGAAATTATTGCTTCCCAGACGAAGCTCAATTTTACTATAATCGTGCTGTTGGCATTATCGCTCGGGATCAGCGTTGTCGCTTCCTTGTTCTTCAGTGCGGGGTTAAACAATCCCGTGAAAAAACTGGTGCGCTCTCTTCAGCACCCCACCGCATCGAGACTGCCTCGCAGCCGAATTAAAGAATTCTCGGTCATCAGCGAGAAGTTCGATCATATCCTGCAAGCTAACCAGGACATCCGCCGGGACTTGTCCGAGAAAAGTTCCTTGCTCCGCTATTATGCTTATACGAACAAGTTGAGGAAAATTTACAATCCGGTTGCCGACCTGGCCCATTTGTCCGTCATCGACAAGCCGTTTCATTTTATATTGTTCCACCTGAGTTTCAAATCGGAGTTTTATGACGAATTTCAGATGGAGAGGAAGGGTGCCGGCGCGGAGCAAGTCGTTCGATTCGCCGAGAGTGTCTTGTCCAGGCTGCGGAGCGAGCTGCTCGTTCTCAACCTGGACGACGATTTTCTGAACCGATCGCTTAAGGATCTGCGGTTATGCCACACTTATGAACGACTGGCGTCGCTGCTGGGCGAAGCCGTTCGGCAGACAATCCAGCTGATCGCCGATAAGGAAGAGAAACGCGACTACATCATCCGCTTCGTTCTGGATTTCATCGACAAGCATTACGCCGAGCAGATTTCATTGGATATTCTGGCGGACAAGCTGAACATCACCGGCAGTTACTTGTCATCCCGCTTCAAGGAGAGCACCGGCACCAACTTTATCGACCATCTGAACACCGTTCGGGTTTCCGTCGCCAGAGAGCTGCTGCTTCAACCGGAGATGAGAATTCAGGAAGTGGCCCGAAAGTCGGGGTACCAGAACATCAATTCTTTCAACCGTATTTTCAAGAAGATGACGGGCTATACCCCAAGCGAATTCCGGCAGCAGCACGGTCTGAAGCAGTAAAGCGCGCCGCTTGCGAATGATCCGCTGTGACGCATGGCACATGACGCCAGCGTGCAGGCACGCGAAGTCCGCACCTGTGCACGTACCTGCGCTCGCGCCTGCACTACCGGCTTGCGGCGCTCAACTGCGACGCGGAGTGCTCATCCAGGAACAGCGTCCAATGATCATGCGTCTTCAGGATCGTAGCGGGAATCTCATTGGACAGCTTCTCTTCGATCGTCCGTTTCACAGCGTCGGCTTTTACCAGATGCGGCACGCAGGACACGATGGCGCGGCTTTGCATAATCTGGTGAACGGTCATCGTGATGGCGACTTTAGGCACCTCTTCGAGCGTATTGAACCAGCCTTCCCCGAACTGCTGATTCCTGCATCTCTCGTCTAGGTTTACGAGGATGAACTTCTCGCGGGTATCGAAGTCGGCTGGCGGGTCGTTAAAGGCAATGTGCGCGTTCTCTCCGATTCCGATAACGGCCAGATCGATCGGCGCCCGGTCCAACTCCTTCGCCAGTTCCCCAAGGTTCGTCGGAATGTCGCCCTCGCCGTTGACGAAGTGCATCTTGCCGATATTCACGTATTGCAGAAAACGCTCTTTGAGATATCGCCTGAAGCTGGCCGGGTGGGTTTCCGGCATGTCGATGTATTCATCGAGATGGAACGCTTCCACCTTGCTCCAATCAATATCCATTTGAACAAGCGATTCGAAAAACTTGAATTGCGAAGCGCCCGTCGACAGGATGATCCTGGCCCGGCCCTGCTTCTCGATGGCCTGATTGATCAGTTTGGCCGCATAGATTGCCGCAGCCTTCCCCAATTCCGCCGGTGTAGGCAGAACTTTCATATTCATGTCGCCAACCTCCTAATCGTTCATTGTATCAATCACGGTTGTCCCACTTCGCGAAAGCTTCCTGCTGGCGATAATACGCCAGCTTGGGCCGCCTGTATTCGTCCAGAACGCCCTTGTGGTTCATCTCTGCCGGCCGCTGCGTCCACCAGCCCTTATTCCAGCTCTTGTCCGGATCCAGCCATGGCATGACCCGGTGATCGTTGAACGTCCACATGATTTGCCCGGCGATATAATCTTTCGTCTGATACATCGCCGTGACGCTCTCCAAATAATTCGCCTGCGACTCTTCCGACCACTTCACTTCCGATCGGTACGCATGCAGGCCCGGAATTCCTTCCCAGCCTCCCGAAGTAATCATGACCGGCTTGTCAGGATACCGCGAAGCAATCAGGTCGAGCATTTCGCTCCCTTCCTCGAGCGTCTCGCCATTGTACCACCCTGTCCAATGATTCACGCCGACGACATCGAAGTAGTCGTAAGTCCGATCGATCGTCGGTTGAATGGACGCATGAACGGTCAGCCTCGTCGGGTCCAGCTGCTTCGCCATTTCGATGTAGCCGGGGACGAAATCGACGGCTTCGTCCGCATCGGTGCGGCATTCGATGAACAAGCTCCAGAACATGATGCAGGTCTCGTTCTTGTAATACTTGATCAGTTCCTTCAACTGTCGGATCGCATTCTCTTTGACGTCCTCGCGCAGAAAGTGCTCGGGCGTGAAGTTCAGGTTCGGCACCTCGGCAATAACGGCGACGCCGTGCTCGCTGGCGATCGCATATTCCTCCAGATGATGCGGATAGTGGCACAGTCTGGCGAAGTTGCCATTGCCCTGCTTCAACAGATCGTAGTCCTTCCTGACGATCTCTTCCACGAACGTTCTGCCGTGCATCGGGTATTCCTCGTGCTTGGAGTACCCTCGCAGTTGAACCGGCCTGTCGTTAATCCGCACTTTCCGGTCCCGAATCGAGAATTCCCTGATCCCGATCCGATGGCTCCACGTATCCGTAACGGCGCCGTTCTTTCGCAATACCAGTTCGAAGCCGTAGAGGAACGGGCTGTCCGGATGCCAGAGCTTCGGATTTGCGATAGGGAAGCGCACCTCGGTCGCCGTCTGCACAAGCTTATATTCGCGCAGGAACACATCGGCCAGCGTTTCCGTGTCTTTCACCTTTACGAGCAGTTCATAACGGGCAGCTGCGTCGAAGCTGCCGTTCCTGACGGTAATGGATATATTGCCGTCCATCCTTGTAACGACGGTGACATCCTCGAAATAATCTTCGCCCGTGCCGAGCAGACAGACGTCCCTGAATATGCCTCCGAAATTGTACCAGTCGACGCCGGCGGGCGGGACGCTGAACGCATCCAATCTGCTGTCGACCCGAACGACGATCAGGTTCTTCTCCCCGTACCGAATCAGCTTCGTGATGTCGAATTCGAAGGGGGTGAACCCTCCGATGTGGCTGCCTGCGTACTCTCCGTTGATCCACACTTCGCACCGGTAATTGACGCCGTAGAAGAATAGTGCATTGCGCTTGATGTTTTCCTCTTCGTGTATGACCCATTCCTTGTAATACCAAGCCACATTGTCGTAGCCGCGCATCTCTTCCTTCCATTCGTTCCAGCATGAAGGCACGTAGATGCTGTCGGCGCCCGACGGAATCGAGCGGTGCCATCCGTGCTCCAGACCCTTGTTGTCCTCGTCCGTCATGAACTTCCAGTATGAATTCAAGCTTGCGCTCTTCAACATGCGAACAATCTCCCGTCCTGATAAATTATCCCTTGATCCCCGAAGTGGCGATGCCTTCCACCAAATATCTCTGGCACACGAAGAACAGCAGCGTCGGCGGAACCAAGGCCAGCACAGCCATCGCCAGCGTGTTGCCCCAGACAATCGTGTCCGTGGTATCCAGATTCATGCGAAGCGCGAGCGAAATCGGAAATTTCTCCACGCTGTTCACGTAAACGAGCACATTCAAGTACTCATTCCACCGCCATACAAATTGAAAGATCGTCGCGCAGATCATGACCGGCACCGAGAGCGGAACGATAATTCTGGCCAGGATATCGAACGAGTTGCACCCGTCAATCGTCGCTGCTTTGTCAAGTTCGCTCGGCAAGCCCCGGATAAACTGCACGAACAGGAAGATGAAGAAAGAATAGGTCGCGAACATGGATGGCACGATAATGGGCAAATAAGAGTTTCCCCAGCCCAGTTGGTTGAAGAAAATATATTTCGGAATCAACGTGACTTCATTCGGCAGCATCAAGGACGACAGCATCAACACGAACAAAATGTTCTTGAACCGGAATTGAAATCTGGCGAATCCGTATGCGACCAACAGACTGGATATGACCGTGAATACGACTGTCGGCACGACCAGCTTGAACGTGTTCCAGAAGAAGGTGGCGTACGTGTACGGACCCGACGTACTCCAACCCTTCACATACGAAGAGAACACGATCTGCCTGGGAATCAGACTATTCGTCGTAAAAATGTCGGCGTTCGGCTTCAAAGACACCGATATGAGCCATAAGATCGGGTAAATCATCACCAACGCGAACAGGATCAATAGCAAATATACCCACAGCGACCGAAGTCCGGTTTGAAACGGTATGCTTTCATTTCTTTCCACTCGTAAATTCACCGCCGTCCTCGTAATAAGTCCAATATTTAGACGACTTGAATACGACCAGCGTAAAAGCCATCACGACCATAAACAATATCCATGATTGAGCGGAAGCATATCCCATCTTCATATATCGAAACCCGGTTTCATACATCATCATCGTATACAGGTAGGTTTCCTTCATCGGCCCTCCTCCGGTAATAAGCGCCGGCGAAGTGTACTCCTGAAAGGCATACAGCGTCTGCATAATGATATTGAAGAACAGAATCGAGCTGATCATCGGAAACGTGATGCGTCCGAACGTGGATAGCGGCCCCGCTCCGTCGATCTTCGCGGATTCATACAACTCGGCGGGAATGTTTTTGAGCCCGGCCAGAAACAGCAGCATAGACGAACCGAATTGCCAAATGACGAGCGATCCCAATGTGTACATCGCCACATCCGGATTTCCAAGCCAGTCGACGGCAGGGAAAGGCGATAATCGATTAATGATGCCGTCCCGGCTGAAGATCGCTCTCCAGAGAATGGCGATGGCGACGCTCCCGCCAAGGAGCGACGGCAGATAGAACAGCGTACGGAACGTGCCGATGAATCTGAGCTTCATATTCATGAGCATCGCGACCAGCAGAGCGAAGGCAAGCTTTAACGGCACCGCGATCACGACATACTTCAGCGTGACCAACAGGGATTGCCTGAAGATGCTGTCCGTGGCGATCAAACGCTTGTAATTGTCAAGACCGACGAATTTCATGGAAGTCAGAATGCTGAAGTCGGTGAAAGAATAAACGAATGATGCACCCAAGGGATACAGCTGAAAAATGAGAAATCCGAGTATCCAGGGCAAAATATACAGATATGCGACATTCTGAGAATGATCCCGATGCGATCTGACAAGGGATTTGATCTTCTTTGTTGCGACGGCTATGCTCAAACGTAATCCCCCTTTGCGTCCCGCCCGGAATCATGATCATTCCGGGCGGGACGGATACTGCCGACTTACTTCTTCAAGGTGCCGAGAATTTGATTCAATTCCTTCATCAGTTCGTCGGTAGCTTGCTCCGGCGTCATTCTGTTGTAGCCGACCTGATGAATGTAATCCAGCAGCCGATTCGTAATCTCGGTGTTCAGGCTGGGGCCGTTATCGGGCAGCCCTGTCCACTCCAGGGCATAGTTCACGCCTTTCGTAATCTGGGGTCTGATCTTGTTGTTCTTCTCCAACTGATCGCGGGCTTTACTAACCGCCGGGACACCGCGCACATCGCCCAGAATCTCGATCGCTTCTTCATCATTGTAGAACCAGTCGAGGAAATCTGCCGCGGCATCGACATGTGAGGACCTGTTATTAATGCTCAAGATGTTCGTAGGCGTCGCCGGAATGGCTTCGTCAGCCGGGTCATCCGTGACGAAGAAGCGGGTAGAGTCAATCTCGAACGGGCTGGCATCGATGAAGGTGCCGATCAAGGAAGCATACGTGCCTGTCATCACGTAGCGCTCGTTGAGCCAGTCCGGGTTGTCCGCGATTTGCGTCTCGTACACCGTACCGATTTCGAAAGGCGGAACGGTCTTCGTATCGACCAGTCTCCGGATATACTGAAAGATGTTGACCATCTCGTCCCGCGTGAAGCCCAGCGTATAATCGTCATTAATCAAGTTGTGACCGGTCTTCTGCTTAAGCAGCACTTTGACCAGAATAATTTGCAATTCTTTCTTGAAGTAGATGAAATATTTATCCGGGTCTTGCTTGTTGACTTCCTGACCGATCGTAATCAAATCCTCGAAATCCCAAGTATCGGACTTCGACATGTCGATCCCCATCTTCTTCGCCAGCTCGACATTGAAGATGTTGCTGATTCCGTTCACCCCCGTAGGCAATCCGATCAGATAGTCCGATCCTCCTCCGTACCTTTTGGCAAAGTCCATATCGAACCCGCTCATGTCAATCCGATCCTGCAGCTCAAGCATGTTGACGAAAGGCTTGCCTTGGTTGATGAGGTCGGGAACGAACTGATAATCGAGCTGAATAATGTCCGGGGCCGAGTTGCTGGCAATCTGGGTTAGCAGCTTCTCGAAATAGGTGTCCCACGCTTCGACCTGTCCTTCGATCTTCACATTCGGGTGCTTGGCCATGTAAGCGTCGATCGCTTTGTACGTCGCTTCGTTGCGCGCATCTCCGCCCCACCACATAAACTTCAGTTTGATTGGATCTCCGGGCGCGCCCGATTGATCCTGGCCCTTGCCTTCCGAGCCGGCATTGCCGCATGCCGCCAAAATAAGCATCACGGCAACAACTGCCAGCACCACGAATTTCCTGCTTAATTTCATTGCGCTTGTCTCCCCTTCTTTGATAATCTGTAAGCGTATACAACGCTATATGTTCATTATACGGTTCAGCCGGTTTGCGAGAAGTTCACAGGTTCAGATTCGAGGCTCATGATTTCATATCATTATTTAACAGGTAACTCCGATTCTGAACGTTTGATACGTCGGGCCGCCGATCAGATGATATATTAATGGAATACGGGAGAATTTGCGAGGAGGCGTGCGCGTGTACAAGGTTCTGATCGTGGACGATGAATTCGAAATCAGAAACGGACTAAGCAACTATTTCCCCTGGCAATCGCTGAATTTTGAGGTCGCGATGACGGCCGAGAACGGCGTGAAAGCATTGGCGTTGATGAAGGAGTATGCCTTCGACGTGCTCCTGTGCGATATCAGAATGCCGGAGATGACGGGAATCGAGCTTGCCCGCGAATTGTCGCTGAGCAAATCCAAAGTCAAAATCGTGTTGATGAGCGGATATCGGGAATTCGAATACGCGCAAAGCGCGATTGAATACAACGTGCGTTATTATTTGCTGAAACCGACGAAATATGAGCGATTGACGGAAGTGTTCACCAAGCTTGGCGAAGAGCTTAGCCGCGAAACCGGCCAACGTGCGAAGCAGACGTTCGCGGACAAATCGGAAAATTCCTTGGGCTATTACGAATCTCTGATTCAGAACATCAAAGCCTACATCAGTCAAAATTACAAAACGGCCACGCTGAAAAGCACGGCTCGCCACATCGGCATGAATCCGCACTATCTCAGCAGCTTTTTCAAACAGCATACGAACGAGATGTTCTCGGAATACATCATGAAGATCAAGATGGAGAAAGCCGCGGAAATGCTTGTCCGGCCGCAGGTGAAAATCTATGAAATCTGCGAAGAACTCGGTTACAGCACGGCCAACAATTTCTCTCGCAGCTTCAAGGCTTATTACAATATAAGCCCCAGCGAATACCGTCAAGCGCAAGGAGACGCGGAATGCTAAGAAAGCTATCGATCCGGGACATCAGAAAAACCTTTTTCATCAAAAATTTCTTTCTGTTCCTCATTCCCGCACTGTTGTCGATAGCGATTATCGGTATGCTGTCCTATTGGTTCACCTACAGCGACGTCAAGCAGCATGTCGAAGAGAACAATAACGCGCTTCTGGACAACGCGATGAACCGGATGGAAAGCATCATTAAAGAAATCGAAGATATCAACATCAATCTGAGCTCCAATCCGTTTATCAAAATTCGCTTGAAACGGATCCTGTCCAACATTCCGCTCGTTCTCGCGGCAGATGACCATACGGCTTTCCGAACGATAGCGGACATGATCTTCGTCTCCGCCAACTCCAACAAATACATCCATTCGATATATATTTACATTGAAAGCCCGAATGAGATGTACCTGGAGAGCCGGGAAAAACAAATTCATGCATTGAGCGATTCCAAGGATCGTTCCTGGCACGACAGCTACTTGCGCAACAAGGAAGATCCGGCCGCTTCCTGGGTGGAGAGGCGCAGCATTCACACGGAATTTCGCGATATCTCGCTGCTTACGTTGTATAACAAAACCTATTCCACGCTCTCCGGTCTAAGAGAGCCGGATGGCGTACTGGTACTCAATATTTATGCGGACAGCATCAACCAACTGCTCGATTCGCTGATTAACGTTCCCGAACAAACCTTGCTTGTGGTCGACGATCAGAACCGCTTGATATTCAACAGCAATCATGCCGTGGCATTGCCTGACGACATCGCGCCGATTGCGACAAGCGCCTCCCATACCTATCGGTTGAACAACGAATCGTATGTCGTGACCAGCCAGCACTTCGAAAGATACAATTGGAGATTTATTTCTCTCGTTCCACGCAATACGCTGTACAAGATCCCGAACCGGATCGTTGTCAGCACGATGCTCGGTTTCATTCTCTCCATCGCGGCAAGCGCCATGTTCGCGCTCTATACGACGAAGAGAGCTTACAACAACTTCTCCAGTCTGCTGACCATTATCGAACTGACGCAGAAGGGCGAATCCGTTGCCGATATCCATCCGCCCAAATCAAGCAATGAGTACAACTACATTGTCCACAATCTGCTGAAAACGTTCATTGAGCACGACTATTTGACCGTGCAGAAAAAATATCGCATGCAGGCGCTGGAATTGCAGGCGATGCAAGCGCAGGTGAATCCCCATTTCCTGTTGAACACGATGGAAACGATTTACTGGCGATCGATGAATTCGGCTGGGCGGCCCGGCAAAAGCACGGCGATTATCGAGGATATTTCCAGCATTCTGCAATATTCGTTGTACAATCCGATGGAGCTGGTCTGCCTCTTCGAGGAAGTGGATATCGCCAAGAGCTATATGAACATCCAGAAAGTCAGGCACAAGAACCGCTTCGAAGAACAGTGGGATGTCGATCCGATGCTCGTCGAATACAAGATCAACAAGCTGATCCTGCAATCCATTCTCGAAAATGCCATCTATCATGGCTATCGGGATGATCAGCACGTGCTGAAAATCAGAATTCGCATCTCTCGCCACGAATCCGGCCTTCGCCTCTCCATTATCGATAACGGAAAAGGTATACCGACGGACAAGCTGGCCGAGATCCGTCAGTCGCTGCACAGGACAAGCACCGACTTCTCCCGGCATATCGGCTTGTACAATACCCACAGGCGCATCTTGCTCACACACGGGGAGCCTTACGGCCTGAAAATATTCAGCGTTCGCAACATCGGCACACTGGTGCGTATCGATCTGCCGCTCATCGGGTAAATCCGCCGCCCTTGGCCAGCATGCAAAATACGAATTGCGCATACCACCGGGACAAATAATCGTTCGGATGGTTCACGTTATTGCCCGTCATATCGCTGAAGCTCTTCGATTTCAGCAGCTCGGCGTGCACCCCGGTCAGATCGGCAGCAGCGACACCCGGCATTTCGGCGGCCAATTCGCAGAGCGCCTCGTAATAATAAGGCTGCTGATCCAGGAAGAAGGTCTCTTCGTTCGGCAGCGTCGTACCGACCAGGATGAGCTCGGCGGAAGGATTGCCCGACCGCACGGTGTCAACGATTGACCGGATATTGGCCTTGTAGACGGACGGATGGACTCCGTCTCCATTACAGGTCCCCGAGCCGTCGTTCATCCCGAAGGCGATCACGACAAGATCCGGGCGTTCGTCGGCAACGAGCGATGCGGCATTGTCTTTGCCCCACGACGATGTCGTCCCGCCGACGGACGGATTCACGAACACGACATCGGAGCCGTAATGGCGCTTCAGCTCGTTCACGATCATCTGCCCCCATATCGGCATAAAGGGCGGGACCCCGGTAAATGCGCTGGCGTTGGCGCCTTCCGAGATGCTGTCACCGTACAGCACCATAGTCAGGGGCTCGCCCTTGCGCAGTTTGCCGATGGTCCGGGTCAAGCTTTTATCTGCGAATACGGGACGGGGCCCGTTCCACTTGCCTGCGTGCCGGTAAGTCACAACGATTTGCCGGTCGTGAAAGAACGACCCTTCCCGAAAGACGACCGCGCCCCCGCCCTTCTTCGGCATACTTACATTCGGAACGTACTCGGGCAAATACATCTCGTCTTCGGTCATGACAGGAATTCGCGATTGCGCCGTCAAGCGCAGCGTGCCGCTAGCAAACGTCCAGTCGACGCCTGCCTCGTATGTTGAATCCAATCGCGCATTCATCACAGATACAATCTCCGTGGGCGGAAACGCCAGCCGCGCTGCCGGCAACTCGCCCTTCCGGGCTACCATTAATACCGATTCGTTATGCACCGTTGCCCCTTGCCAGAAGAACTGCATGTATACAGGCGCCGCCCTCTCTTTCACTCGATTCGATAGGTTATCGAAGGACGCCGACAAGCGTCAGGCGCAATGTCGTGCCCTGGCATTCCGGACGATTGCCGTGCGTCACTTCCAGCTCGAATTCATGTGGTCCTTCAGTCAGATTTTCGGCGATCGTCTCGGCTCTGAACCAACCGCTGTCCGGGCACCAGCCCGGCCTGTCCCGCTTCATGATTGCCGGCCTGCCGCCATCCAGCCGATAGTTGAACTCCGCGGAAGTTTTGCCGAAATCGAAGCCCAGCACCAATCCTGTTCCATGGAAGGAGAAGCGGAGTCTGGCGCCTACGGCGGCTGTTTCGAGGATCTGGTCCATCCATACGTTACGCGTACTTCTGCGGATGGTCCACGGGCCCGCTAACTGCACATCCGCCAAGGAGAAGCACTCCGCATCGCCCCAATGGCCGACATACAACGGCGCAGGCATCGCTTGCGCTTCGACAGCCGCGCTCCCGGCCGTCGCTCCGCCGCCAAGCTCCCGCTCCAGGAACTTTATCACACTGTGCGCATAGCTTAGGCTGCCCCTGCTTGTCGGATGGAGTCCGTCGGGCAGCCACTCCTCCCACTTCATGCGGCCTTGCCGGACTTCTTCCAGCGCATGGAGTCCCATCCACACCGATCCGATTCCGTAATGCGCCGCCAACCGTTCAAACTCTGCGATCGTATCCGGCACACAGCCGGACATCATCGCTTCGTACATCTCCTGCCGGAAAGTGTAGACCAGTACAACATCGCACCGCCCCTTGCCCAGCAGCTTCCTGAGCAAGCCTTCCCGCGAACGGTTCCTTCTGTCTACGGGCGTTTCGGCATCGTTCACCGCATAATCCACAAACACAAGATCGCATCCTCGCGCAACGATATCCCGCTCCGACCGCAGAACGCCAAGCTCGCTGCCTGTCGCTCCGATGGCCGCATTCTCAACATGAAACCGAACGCGGGGATAACGTTCCACCAGATCGCTTAAGACCGCTTCCGGCCAATTATGTCCCGGCCGCTCGTCGGTGATCGAACCCCCTAGGAATCCGACGGTCAGCGCTCCTTCGGCCAGCTTCCGTTTCGTGCGACGCAACGTATTTCTATGCTGCCATACAGACAGTGTCATCTACGCTATCTTCTCCTTCGTCATCCCGAGTTCCTTCACGACGGCATACCGTCGTCATTCCACGTCCTTCTCGCACAGATTCGTCTCGACCAATGTGTCCGCTGCCGGATCGAGGCGAAATGTCATGCAGGCGAATCCGTTCATCCGGACTTCCCGGCGCAAGCCGAATGCCGGGATGGACAGGATCGTGGAACGGGCATAACCTGTCGGTTCGTATAATCGGATGATATAGCCTTCGCCCCGTTCTTCCTTCTTGAATGCGCTGAGCTGGATCACGTCATCTTCAAGCTTGAGCGCAGCTCCGCTTCTCGCGCCTTCTCCCGATGGGAAAAATGAGAGCGAATAGGGCTGCTCGTTATGGACAGTTGCCTCACGCTCCACCACTTGCATTCTGGCGGCGGCCTCCCCGGCGTTTACCCAGATCGCGTATTGGCGCTCTCCCTGATCCATCCGCGGAGTGAAGCGATCCTCCGGCACGATCGGCCGATCGTATATCGGATGAGCGCAGTAGCCGGCGCCGCGCAGCAGCGACAGCCGTATTTCGCCCCCCTGGCAATCCGAGCCGTAAATGCCGTTGTTGATGCAGGTCAAAGCCCGCCCGGTTTGTTCGGATTGCACTGCAACCCACTTCTGCGCCACCGTCTCATTGCCGTTGTCGGCCAGTTCGCTGACCCCGAACGCCGTCTGCCCGCGATATCGGCCATCCGCAAGACGCGTCGGGATGGCCAGCTTCAGCATCTTGTCTTTCTCGTTCCAGTAGACCCTCAGCCGCACCTCGAGCTCCGTGCCCCGCTTCGGCAGCTTGTAGGTCAGACAGATCGAAGACCCGCCATACTGAAGCATGCATTCAATGACCGTGCGAACCGCCCCGTCTTCAATGACGCGGACGGAGGGCAACTCCGCCTTCACGCCGGAGAAGCTGCTTCCCACGGATGGCTTCATTAACGAGAATTGACCGACAACCGGTCCGTAGGCATGTCCGTCCATTCTCCAGGAATCTTCGATATCATGCACAACAAGCGGGGCGAATGCTCCCGGCTTTAAATAAGAAACCCCGTCGACCGAATACTCGTCGATCAGCCCGGTCGTCTCATTGATCGCCACGACGAGCCGGTCCGTTCGGAAGCGATAGGCGCCGCCGGTCGCCGTTAGCGCGGATACGGGCTTGCTCTCCAGCATCTCGATGCGGCAATCGAAGCGGTTCATCGAAGAAGGCGCCAGCTCCGCTGCGAATACGACCCGCTTGCGCCAATCCAGGTTCAGGTTGCTGTGCTCCTTCTCGGGCTGCGAAGGCAATGTCCTCTCGCCTTGCATGACGACAGGCAGCGAGAATTGCTCTGCCCAGTTCTGATCTTCCAGCATGAACTCGCATTCGAATATGCCCCGAACGACGTAAGGGTGTGGATTGTAGACCAGTATCGGATATGTGTGCGGTTCGGCCTTAGGCTCGCCGGATGCCAGCGCGAAGAAAGCCCGCGCCTTCAGACGCGAGACGATCTCCAAACCATGCTCCATCAGACGCAGCGAGGCTTCCTCCGCAGGCTGCACGCAAGTGCCCGGCAAAATATCGTGGAACTGTGACATCATCAAGTCGCACAGCGCCTCGTGCACCTCCTCCCCGGGGTATGCCAACAGTCCGTGAATCCCGGCTGCGGACAGCATCTTCTCCGTCATATACAGCTCGTTCTCCAATCGGCGATGAAGCTGCTTGATGCGGATCAGCGAAGTGTAGCAGCCTACGAAGTAGGGGTTCAAGTCGCCTTCGTATCGCGGAAACGCGTCCTGCTGCCGCAATTCCCGGAAATATCGCTCCGGAGTAGAATGCACGATTTCGAACGTATCGGATTGCTCCATCAATTCGCCGATCCGGGTGAGATCGAGCCGGGACGGCCCGCCGCCGTGATTGCCTACTCCCCACAGAACAAGGCCGAGCCGTGCATCCTCATGTTCCTTAAGCCATTGTTCGATTTTCTCGCCCGCTTGTCCCAGCAGCGTATTGTAGCCTCCGAAGATGCGATGCGCCACGACGGCGCTGTCGTTATAGCCGCACCATATGAAGTCTTGTTGAGGCAATGCCGCGAAGTCATTCGGACGCATGAAAATATAAGAATCGTAACCCGCCTGCTGCAAAATCTGCACGAGTCCGCGCGTATGCCCGAAGGAATCGAAATTAATGGCCGTAGTCGGATTGACGCCGAATTTGTCCCGGAAATAAGCTTTGCCGAGCATGATTTGACGCACGAAGGATTCGCCCGACAGCATGTTGCAATCCGGCTGCAAGTACCAGCCGCCCATAATATGCCACTTGCCTTGTTTCACGAGCTGACGGATTCTCTCGAACAAGCCCGGCTCGAACTCCTCGACCCATTTGTAAAGAATCGCTTCATTATGGTTAAAGATGTACCCTTCGTACTCCTCGCAAAATTCGGCCGCCGCCCGGAAAGTGGATACCGCCGCTGCGGCTCCTTCCTCCCACTGCCACTGCCATACCGGATCCAGATGGGCGTTGCTGAGCAAGTGCAATCTTCTCAAAAGCCGTTCCCTCCACCTCTTCATATTTCGAACAAACAGCGCTCCTTCCATTGCAGGAGCGCCTGTTCGTTCATCCGTCACGCTATGGGTTCAATCGATCGGCAACACCCGGCCAGCCGCAAGCGCCTGCTGCAAATTATAGATGGCTTGCGCTGCCTCCGCCCGTGTAAGCGTCGCCTTCGGATTGAAATTGCCCTGCCGGTCTCCGGCCAGCAGCTTCCGTTCTGCCAAATCCCGGACCGCCGCAGCAGCCCACCCCGACAGGCTCCGCTCGTCGCCAAAGGTCACGTTCGAATGACCAACGTCCGCACCGGGCCGGAATGAACGGGCCAGCATAACCGCCATCTCTTCCCTCGTGATGACATCGCGCGGAGCGAATCGTTTATCCGTTCTCCCGGAGACGATTCCCGCCTCGTAAGCCGCAGCCACATCCCGGGCGAACCAGTCGTCGGAACGGACATCGTCGAACGCGGACAATCCGGAAGCTTCGAGCTTCAGCAGCCTCACGAGCAAGGCGGCGAACTCCGCGCGCGTCACTTCTCTGGCCGGTGCATATCGCGTTTCGTTCTCGCCGAATACGACATACTTGGCCGAGAGCGTTCGAATCGCCGCATACGCCCAATGCGTCGCCGGCACATCCGCGAAGCGCTTGTCATAGCTCATGACCGCATATTGGCTGAATCCGGTCAATGTCGTTGTCACAACGTGCCTGGCGGCATCGACTTCGCCCCCCCGGTATTCCCATTGCCCGCTCTCTTCGTTGTAACGGTAGATGCCCAACACGGCCGGATCGGCCGAGCTGCGATAAGGCAGTTCCACGATTACGGTTCCTCCGGAGAAAGGCAGCTCTGCTCCGTCGCTTGTGCGCAGGAACAGCTTCAAATGATAGCTGTCTCCTGCGAAGATCAGGTCGGCACGCGAGCTGTCGGGCACATCGGACGTCCCGGCGCGTTCCGCCGAGAATACGACGGTCGCTCCTGCCAACTGGCTGTCCGTCAGCCCCGCGAAGAGCGCGGACAATTCCCCGATCCGGACAGCCAGATCGCCCTGCTTGAATGCAAGCGCATGACCCTGCAGCTTGGCGATGGCGCCGGGAGGAAGGACCAGTTCCCTGATCCCTGCGGACAGATCGATGTTCACCGTCTCATGGCCCGCAGCGGCAATCAGCTGAGCCAGTTGCTCCGCCGAGACGTTCCATACGTCGGGCCGGCCGCCGACATCGCCGGATCCGCCGTTGCCCGGCTGTACGACCGGCGGATCGGTCGGATCTGTCGGGTCTTCGACGGAAGATTCGGAGATCGTCCCCGCGTAGGGGCCGGCTCCGCTTCCGTTCACGACGAAGTTGTAGACTCCGCGATCGCCGCGCGGAAACTCGAAGGCGAACTTCCCGTCTGCTCCGCTTGTCGTTTGATCGATGTAAAGCAGCTTGCCGGTCGGTCCTTTCGCCGCAAGGGTAATCCATTGATCCGCCCCGCTGGAGATGGCGCCGGAGATGACAATGCGACCGGATGAGAACTTGCCCTGCGCATGAATCGTCGCCGTCTCCGCCGCGAATGCCGTCCCCGGAAGTTCCCCGAGCGACAACAGCGCGATGAACGCCGATAACAATAAGGCTTTGATTTTGCTGGCCATGCGATTTCCCCCTCTCCGGTTTAATCCGTCTCGGATACGGTGTCATTGCCGAGCACCACAACGTTGGAGAGCGGCTTCATCGAGCTGACCGTATCCCATACGAGCAGCTTCATCTCATAGCCGGCCGTCTCCGCCGGCAGCGCGAATCCGGCGTTCAGGTAACTGCTTTCTCCCGCTTTCACCGTCTGTTCCAGGAAGGACACGTTCGCCATCTCGCCTCCCGGCGCATATAACACGGCAATCAGCGTCGCCGTCTGATCGCGATCCGTCCGGTTGTAGACGGTCGCGCGCGCTTTGACGAAATCCCCGCCGACAAGCCCGGTTACCGGTTCATTCGCCAAATTCTCGAATGCGGCCTCGACAATCTCGAACGGCAAGTCGGCGCCAACCGGGTCCTCCTCATCGACCCAGTTGGCGGGCATTACCGTCAGCGGCAGCTCGGCTGCGGCCACGACGCCGCTTTCGTTCGAGACGGTTGCCGTGATGCGGGTCTCACCTGCCGCCACTGCGGTAACGACACCGTCCGCATCCACCGTTGCCACTGCGGGATTCTCACTGGCATAGACAACGCTGTAATCGCTTGGCAACAGCCCGGAAGGAAGGCCGCTCGCCGTTGTCGCCACCGTCACCGCCTGCTGTTGCGCGGCAATCGGCAACCGCGGGTAGAAGAGCGCGATATCGACGCCTGCTATCGATGCGGACTGCGCGGACAGAGCCGCGAATTCCGCCTGGCTGCTTAACGTAGTCGAATTCGAGTAGCTCGCCGCTCCCCAATTCAGTTCTCCCGCCGCCGCATAAGTCGCGGTTGATTGCGCGACCGTATTCCGAATTGGCAGCCATTGCCCCTGTTTGTTGTAATAGGCCGTATACGCATCATCGTTTTTGACCAAGGCCAATTGCGCGGGGAAGCCGACGTAGTCCCCCATGATCGTATTCGTGCCTGCAACAAGCGATGCTCTCCCGGCCGCGTTGACGGAAAGGAAGACTCTCTTCTCCGGGCTGTCGCCGGCAATCAGCAATCCGGCCCGACCGTTGCTACCGGCTGCGTTATTGGCTTGATACAGCTTGTTGACCGCGGCCGTCAGAACCGTCGGTTCCGCGGCTTCCAGCGGCTGATGAACATAAGCATACCCGGAATCCAGTCCTCCGCCGGTTGCGTTGATCGTGAAACCGTCGCCGGGAGAGGCTTGATATCCGCCTGTCGCGCCACCGATCAAGTCGGCCGTCCACGGCGCGGGCAGCGCGATAACCGTTATTTGATATTGGGCGCTGTTCTCCTCCAGCGTATCCGGATCTTTCGACGCAACCGTAATTTCGGCCGTACCCGAGGATATCCCCGTAATGACGCCGTTCGTGTCCACGATGGCAACCGAAGGCTGATCGCTGGCGAACGTCAACTCGTAATGGGCCGGGATCGCTTCCAGCGTCCCCGAAGCATTCCAGCGCTTGACCGTTAACGGAGTCGTGCGTCCGGCAATCAATTGGCTCGTCTCCGAGCTGACGGACAGCGGCGTTTTCCGGCTGGCGTATACTTCGATCTCGGAGAGCTGCACATGCGGTTCTATCGTGCCGCCGCCGTTCTCAGACTCCGTGACCGAGATTTTCACATATCGCGCCAATTCCGGTTCGAACATATGGGTGACGGGCTCGTTCGTGGCCGAATTCCCGGTCTGACGCTCCGTGACCGTCACGACCGTCTTCCATGCGCTGTTGTCCTGCGATACCTGCACGGTATACTGAACCGGGTAATAGCCGGCGCCCCATGCAGGGAACAGTTTGACCGTATCGATCATGTACGCTCTGCCCAGGTTGACGATGACGTCCTCCGGATCGCTCGGCGTCGCATTGCCCAAGCTCGACCAACCGGAATTCCACGGGGTCTGGCCGTCCGGAAACACGCCTACCGGATAGTGGCCGTCCAGCAAGAAATTGCGGCTCCAGCCGTCGAGCTCGTACGTCGTCTTGGTCGTAACGGTCTTGCCCAGCGCCAAGTTCTCGTACGGACTGTAATCCGGCTCCGTCGCCACGTTGCCCGGCGTGTCCCCGCTCAGAACGAGCGGATAGGCATAAGGGAAGTCGGCGTCGATCGCATACAGCTTGCCTTCGCCTCCGGCGAAGGCATCCGTCAGCAGACCGGTCGTCGGATTGTAATTCGTGGGGATTTCCTTCCCCGTTTTCTTGGACACTTCCGTAACCGCTTTAATTCTCCATGACGGGTCGAGCGTAAAGGAAAAAGCACCCGCCGCGTTGCGGTTCTTGCTTACGACCATGATATAATTTCGGCCGGTCTCGGCATCCACCATATGCGAGATGACCATCTGATTGTTCGTGTTCGATTGAAAGAAGAAGTTCGCGGGAACCGGCGTCAGGCCGGTCAAGTTGCCTCCGGAATGATAGACGTTCACGGCATCCAGCTTCAACAAGGTCGGACCAAGCGCCGTAATCTCCTTGTTCAACTGCTTGACCGGCTCGAACAGGTCGGTCTTTACGCCCTTGCGGGTCATGATCGCATCCGTGAAATTTTCGGCGCCGGTGTTGCCGGGCGACCACCAGGTGAACCAGGTCAGCGATTTCACGCCGTAGGCCAAGTTCGTGTAAACGTTATGCCGCAAATAGCCTGTCTTGGGGCGCTCCAAATAGCCGTAGATGCCGACGGATTGCAAGTAATTGCTTGTTTTCACCTGATTTTTGAGACCCGTTGTGCGCAGCTTATCAAGGAAGGAATAGTAGTCCGGCTTCACGCTGCCTCCTTCCAGATAAGGATAGAAGTCGGTTGCCAGATAATGCAGCTGATCTACGCCTACCAGGTCGACCCACCTTTGAAACATCTCGGTATAAGGCAGCATATTCACGTGCGGATGCCGGGTCGGATCCAGTTCCGCTATTTTCTTGTAAACGTGCGCAGCCGTCGGCAGCAGCGCGTCACCGGGCTCGTCCATGATGAAATAGCCGCCGAGACCCGGATGGTCCTTGTATTGATTGACATATTCGGCGAGCTGTTCGTCGGTCAGCGTCATGGCGTTCGCGCCCATGCTCTCCGGCGGGGGAATGACGGCTTTCATGTTGCGGGCGGCCGCCATATCCAGAATCACATCGTTCTTCACGGCCAGGTAGCCCGGAATGTTCGGCACTTCGATCGTGTTGATGCCAGCCTCCTTGAGGTAATTGTACTGCTGGGGCGTCGTATATTCCGGCGTCGGCGGCCAGTAGATGCCGATCGGAAACTTGCCCGTGGACATCTCGCTTTGCGCTTGCGCGACGGGGGTCTGAACCGAGAGGACCAGCGCTGCCGCCAGCAGGATGGGCGTCCATTTCCGTACCGCCTTGGCCATCTTGCTATTCCACATTCCCACTCACCTTGCCTTCCATCAATTTGGTTAAGCTCGAGAAGGGCTCTGTCCCTAACACTAATTCCACCTTGAATTACAGCCGGCTTATCTCTTTTTCTTCATTGGGTTTTATCGTGAACGCCATGTGATGCCGATCGAAAAAAAACAGATCCAAGTTCTCCTCATCCATACTCGTACCGATTATTTTCATGATGCCGCCTTGCCTGTCCGTTATAATCCGACAGGTTTTATTCACTTTGAGAATGACTTTGCCCGCCAGGGTTAACGTGGCCATGTTGTTATCCTTATCCATCTTGGCCGTGCCTTTCGGCGTTTCGATAGAGTAAGAATATTTGGAAATATGATCCGAAAACGTACAATTCCAAATCACCGTATCGTTTTCGTACCTTATCCCGTAAAGTCGTGAAACAAATTCCAACAATACGCACATTGCAGGTGAATAGCCTTCCGATTCGAAGCTCTCGCCCGTCCAAGGATTGATCTGCTGCTTAAATCCGCTATTCTCCGTGAGGGACTTGACCCACGTTTTCATCAGATGAACCAGATGTGCCGGTTTTTGATAATATTCAAACCAACGGGGCGCACGAAGCGCGGTTAACGCCTGACTGGCGCCCGCCCAGGCATTATGCCGGAAATTGCCGTCGAACGCGGTGTCATTCGCTGCTATAGACGGAAGGGGATACGGTGTCCAGAACTCATCCGCGTTCAAAATATGCGTCTCGAATATTTCATCGAAGAGGTTCCGGTCCACCACATGCTCGCCAAGCACTCTTGTAAGGACATCCCCCTTGACCCTGACAAACCGGTTGTTATTGTCCAAATCGTAAAAGAACAAATCCTCCGGGTCAAAGCAATAGGCCAGAATCGCTTTTCTGATTTCCTCGGCTTTTTCACGCCACATGTCCGCTTCATTCTTCCTGTTCAAGAGCAGCGCCATTTCGGCAAGGGCCAGCCTGCCTCCGTATACGGAAGCGGAAAGATCGGGAGCAAGGTAAGGCAAGGCGGCCTCTCGATTGCATATCCTTGCGTCGCGCTCGGGGCAATCGTGCGGAATGCCTTTCAGTCTTGGACTATGATCGTGACCGGTATCCCATGCGCAAAACAACTCGCACAAACCTGTGCCCCGGGTATTCCTGTGTCTGCTCAACCATTCATCCCATCTGCGGCAGGAATGGTAGGCTTCGTGTATGAATCCCTCATCATTCGTTTGCAGCGCTGTCTCAAGTGCGGTAGCGGCAATGGGAACGACCATCTGAATTTGGCCCGGAGCAAGCAGCCTGTCCTTGAATACGGTCGTATGAAAATAGCCGTCTTCCCGCTGATGCTTGAAAAAAATCCTGTGGCTTGCCAAGGCGATGTCCGGTTCGTACATACCGTAAATGGTACTTTCAAGAGGACCGCATTCCAGCCAAATTCCCGGATAAATCCCTCCTTCGATCAGGACAGGCTGTTCAAAATGATGGAGTGTCCGTGTATTTTTTTTAAGTCCTTTCAGCGCTGCGTCGTATTTTTGCTGTATTTTTTCGTTATCGGTCATAAACACCGGTTTCACGTCGATTCTTCATCCCTTTGCGACTTACTCTTTTACGCTTCCCAGCACGATTCCTTTGATGAAAAAACGCTGCAAAAACGGATAGACGAGCAGAATCGGCAGCATGCCCACGAAAATTTGCGCCGCCCGGGTCGTATCGGCGGAAATGACCCGCAACAATTCCAGATCTTCCCGGCTCAGCTTGGACAAATCCGGCATGATGATGACGGTCTGCAAGTAGCTCGATAGCGGATAGTGGGTTGGATGATTCATCAGAATCAGTCCATCGAACCAACTGTTCCAGTGGCCGACCACAGTAAGCAGCGTCACGGTCGCTATTGCGGGGAGCGACAGCGGAACAAATATTTTCCACAGAATCGTCCAATGTCCGGCGCCGTCCAGAAACGCCGATTCTTCCAGTTCCCTGGGCAGTCCCCTGAAAAAATTCAACAGCAGGATCACGTTGAATGCCGGAACTGCGCCCGGCAGCACAAGCGCCCATATGGAATCCAGAAGGCCGACCTCTTTGATGGTCAGATACCAAGGAATCAGTCCGCCATTAAAGAGAATCGTGAACACGAAGTACCAAGCGAAAAAGGTGCGGAACCGGAACGACTTGACCTCTTTCGAGAGCGGATAAGCGCACAGGGCCGTCAACGTCATGTTCAGAGCCGTTCCGAGCAGCACGCGCTGCAGCGTCACTTTCATCGAACGAAAAAATTCGGGCTTGTCGATGACGTACTGATACGATTTCAAGTTCCATCCCGACGGCCAGAAGTAGACCTCTCCTGCGGTTACCTCCAACTGGGAGCTGAAAGAAACCGCAAGCACGTGAATGATCGGCAGCAGACACAGGACGGACAGCAGCGCCAGACCCGCATAATTAAGCAATTGGAACAGTCCTCTGCCCCATGAGTAAGAATGGCTCATCAGACCGGCTCCTTAAAATATTCTATAGTTCGCGAATCGGTAGGCCGCCCAGTAGGAAACCGAGATCAAACCGAAAGAGATGACCGAACGGAACAAACCGAGCGCCGCAGAGACACTGAACTGCGTATCCTGAAGCCCAATGCGGTAAATCAGCGTATCGATCACGTCGCCGCTCTCGTAGACGGACGGGCTGTACAGGTTGAACACCTGGTCGAAGTTCGCGTTAAGCACGTTGCCCAAGCTGAGCGTGGCAACCAGAATCATAATCGGCAGCATGCCGGGCAGCGTGACGTACAGCGTCTGTTTCCAGCGGTTCGCCCCGTCGATGACCGCAGCTTCGTACAGGGAAGGATTGATCGAAGTCAGCGCGGCCAAATAGACGATGGTGGCGAATCCGAATTCCTTCCATACGTCCGACAGAATAAGCGTAAGCGGAAACCAGCGGTTGTCCCCGAGAAAATAAATCGGTTCCACACCGAAGTAAGATAAAGCTTGGTTGGCGATCCCGTGCAGCGACAGCACGTCGAGCAGGATCCCCGCCAGCAGCACCCAAGACAGAAAGTGCGGTAAATACACCATCGTCTGAACGACCCGCTTGAACTTATTGTGCGTGACCTCGTTCAGCAGCAGGGCGACGACGATCGGGACGAAGAATCCGAGCAAAATTTTCATCGCGGATATATAGATTGTGTTCCAGAACACCCGTCCAACCGTCGGCAAATGGAACACGTAGGCGAAATTGTCCCACCCGACCCAGTCCGACCCGGTGAAGCCTCTGGCCGGAATATAGCGCTGAAAGGAGATCAGAATGCCGAACATCGGAATATAGCTGAATACGAATACGAGCAGCGCTCCGGGCAGCAGCATCAGCACCAACGGGTATTCTCTTTTTAAGCTTTTGATCAGCATGCGTTCCCCTCATCTTCGGTGGATTGAGGAGGGAAGGAGGAAATCCGCTTCCCTCCATGTCTCGACGTTTATTTCAGGGATGCCGCCCAGTCGTTCACTTCCTGAGTGATTTGATCGCCTCCGAGCTTTTTCCAGTTCTCTACAAACTTGTCGAACTCTTCGAGAGACGCGCCCATAATGATGCGGGTGAACGTTTCCGTTTCCAGCTTGCTTAGCGTCGACGCTTTTTCCGTCATCGTTTTGGTCGTACCGCCTCTGAATTCGTTGGCTCCAACCAGATTGTTTTGCGCGTAGTAGGTCTGGATGACGTAGGGAGACAGAACCGGGTCATTACGGAGATATTCGACGTAAAGCTCGCGTTCTCCATTTTTGCCCTTCAAATATTTCTCCAGATCCTGCTTTTGGCTCTCCGTCAGCTTCGAAGTATCTCCCGTCTCGATCGCTTCCTTAAAGTTGATCGTGTCCTGCGGATCTTTGGGAAGCGTGGAAAAGAAGATAACAGGGGATTGCAGCCATACGGTTTTCTGATCCGGCGTAGTGAGGTATTTGTCGGTAACGGTTTTATCCTGCGAGCCTCTGCCGTCCTCGGCATACCGGATGTCGTACCACATGTTCGCCAGCTTGATCAGCGCCTCCGGATTTTTGAAGCCTTTGCGGACGACGTAGTACTGGCCGACGGGATAGCTTGCCGAAGCGGCTGCCGGCTTGTCGTCGATCGAGGGGATCGGGAAACCCTTCACTTCGGCTTTCGGATCTTTCACTGCCAGATCGGTCACCGGCCAGCCGATATTCCACCAGGCGCCGAACCACATGCCGATTTTACCGGCGACGACGTCGGAGACGACTGCCGATTGATCCTTTGTGCCCCACTCCTTGTCGATCAGTCCCGCTTTGTACATTTCCTGCAGCTTGGCCAGACCCGCCTTGGTTTCCGGTTGAATCGAGCCGTACACCAGCTTGCCGGAACCGTCATCGTAGAACATCATGTCGCCCTGGTAAGCGTTTGAACGGGCATGGAACATATTCAGGAATGAACCGACATCCCCGGTATTTTCGTAAATGTCCTTCAGTATGCCGATGCCGAATGTATTGTTTTTCTTGTCGCCGTCCGGATCGTTTTTGGCGAAAGCTTCTGCGATCTTGAATACGTCTTCTGCGGTTTTCGGCTCCGGCAGATTCAAGGCTTTCAGCCAATCCGTTCTCACCCACAGCATACGCGTAGAGTTCTCGGGAGCTTCGTTGAGGTAGGGGAGCGCCATGGCCTTGCCGCCGAAAGTCGCCGGCTGCATGTACATGCCGTCCTTGTTGTATAAATCTTCCTTCAGCCGGGGAAGCGCGAACTTGTCGATCACTTCCGTCAGTTCCTCCACTTTTCCGGCTTCGACCAACTGCAGCATTTGCTGCGTATTGACGAGCATAATATCCGGCAAATCTCCGGAAGCGATCGTCACATTCGTTTTGTTCGCATATTGCGTGCCGTCCACTTGCCAAGGATAGGTGATCTTGATGCCCAGTTCCTCAGCAATGCCTCTCGTCCACGTATTGTCCATGTCGGTGTCGCCTTCCGGATAATCCCGCCCCTGATTCAGCGGCTGCGTAATCGACACTTCAATCGGCGGATCGTATTTGACCAACGGTCCGTTCGTCCGCTCCGGCGCCGAACCGCTTGCTTCCTGCGAAGCAGACGGCGCGGCGGTGTCCGCAATGCCGGACGGCGCATTCTCCCCTCTCGAATTTCCGCTGCTGCATGCGCTGCCCAGCAATGCCATAATCAATACGCTTGCGATGACTCCGCTTTTCTTTCTTAACATGCTTCGATACCTCCACGGCTGTTTGTTGTGAGCGTTCCCTGCACCTCAATTCTAGCGCCGCTTTCCGTTCCCCATCTACTGCTCGATCTTTACGACTTTCGGCTATCTTTTGTCGACCCGGCTATCTTTTATTGACGCTTCTATCTTTTGTTTACGAAGGAGTTCCGGTATTCTTGCGGCGTCATATTCGTCGCTTTCTTGAAGAAACGGTAGAAGTAGGGCTCGGACAAAAAGCCGACGGCCTGGGACACCTCCTGAATTCTGTAAGGCTCCATCCGCAGCAACTCCTTGGCCTTCTCCAGGCGTGCTTCCATAATGAATTCCGACAGCCCGACGCCTGTCTTTTGCTTGTACAGGCGGGACAGGTAGGACGGGTTATGCCTGATCACTTCCGCAATCTTCGTCAACGACAGATCGCCGCCCAAATTCGCTTCGACATATCGGTTGATCTGGGAAATAACTTCGTTTTCCGCATTCAGCATCCCGCTCTGCTTGAATTCGAAGATCAACCGGGACAACTCCAGCAAATATCGGACCGCTTCATCCCAGTCGGCATGAAGGTCGAGCCGCGGAAGCTTCTGCAGGTCCAGTCTGGAACCGATCGCGGCGAGCAGGTTCCAAAGGTCGAGGAAGTGGAAAAAAATCGGCACGACGGCATAATAGCTCTGCATCCTTTGCGTGCCGACGTCCCGTTCCAACTGCTGGCTCAAGGCAGCGAGAAACGACTGCTTGTTGTTGCTCTCCATGCAGTAGATCAGGAAATCAAGCTGATGCTGACGGCGCGTCAAAGATTGCGATTCGCTGTGCTCTTTGGTCGCCGAGGCCGTCTCGTCCGCGGATTGCACGAGCAGAAGCCGCTGCCCCATCCCGAGTCCCCAGCCATAGATGGATCTAAGCTCGGAGAACTGGGCGCAAGCTTGCTCCCAATCCACCGGCGCTTTGCCGATCGCGATCGAGAGCGATAATCCAAGCAGATCGTGACAGGTCGATTGGATACCCTCGAACGTGCCTTGCACGAACTGACAGGTCATTCTCCAGATCGTGGCGCGCGTGGACTCCGCAATGTCTCCCTGCATCGCCTTTGGTTGAATGAGCCAAACAATCTCCGATCGATCATAAGGGAATGAAGCGTGCTGAACCGAGATTTCCAAATATTCCGACGATATATTTTGCACGGCGTACAGCAGCAACGCCCGATCATACAGACTGAACTCCTCGTTCCAGTGATCCACCCTGCCGATTATCAGCAGCGCTTTTTCCGCTTTGGCGAGAGGAATATTCAATTCGCGAAAATGCTTTTCCATACTGCGCAACGAGTAGCTGTCCCCGAGTAGCAGATTGCTGAAATATTCTTTCTGCAGCGCCGATATCGCCTGCTGCATCTGACGCCTGGATTCGGCCATCAGACTGCTGATTTGCGTATTCGTATCGATATTTCGCATTGCCTGTTGGACGGCCGCAACAATGACCTCGTCCTCTTCCGTTTTCAGTATGTAATTGACGGAACCGCCTCTTAAGGCTTCCTGTACATACGTAAATTCGTCGTAGCCTGACAGAAAGATGACCTGGCACTTCGGCCAATGCCGAATAATTTCCTTGTGCAGGTCCAGGCCGCTCATACCCGGCATTCGAATATCCGTCAGGACAATATCGATCTTCATCCGGGCCAGCCATTGCATCGCCTCCGCGGGCGAATAGACGCCGAACGCCTCAAGCTCCATATCGCGCCGCCGGTTAAACATCTCGACAAGCGAATCGACGGTATACTGCTCGTTATCGACTATCAGTAATCTGTACATGGGGCTGCTCCTTTTCCGTCATCATGGGAATTCTGATCTCTACCCGCAGACCGCCGGATGCGCCGCGTGCGAAATGCAGGCCGTATCGCGGGCCGAACTTGATTTGCAGCCTGCGATGCACGTTGTGCAAACCCGTAACTTCCGCATCGATCGCCCGATCGTACAATTGCCGGTTCAATCGCGTTACGGTTTCGTCGGTTAATTCGGTTCCATTGTCCTCCACGACAAGCAGCAGCTCGTCGTTCATCTCCTGCGCCAGAAAGATCAGCTTGCCTTTCCCGGCCTTGTCCTCCAGCGCGTATTCGAAGGCGTTCTCGACAATCGGCTGAAGGATCAGCCGCGGCACCTGAATTTGTCTGCATCGGGGCGGCAGTTCCTCCCAATGCAGTTCGATCTGATTGGAGAATCGCATCATTTGGACCGCGACGTAAGCCTGGGCATGCTTCACTTCCGCAACAAGCGGAGCCTCGTCCAGCGCGTTCCGGGTCACATACTGGAAATATTGCCCCAGATGCCTCGTGAACGTCTTGATGTTATCGTGATCCTCGTTCTGCGCCATCCGATTCAGCTGGAAGAAGCTGTTGTACAGGAAATGGGGATTGATTTGCGCCTGAAGTTGCTTTAGCTCCGCGCGTCGGGCGTGGATTTCTTTCTCGTACACGTCCCGGATCAGATGCTGGATTCTGCCGACTGTTTCGTTGAATTGCCGGTATAAATACTGAAACTCGTCGTTATTGCGGTGGCGAAGTTCGATGTCGAACCTGTTACTGTCCAGCTTGCGGAAGGCTCCGACCAGACGATAGATCGGCTTGTGGATCAGTTGGTAAATCCAGGATGAGAACAAAAATACAATGCAAATCGAGGTGATCGTAAGAATCCAGAACAACATCCGATAGATGTTCAGCGGACCGAGCAATTGACGTTCCGGAACGTATACCGCAAGTGTCGCATTCAGCAGATCCGAGCGCTCATAGGAAATAAAATAAGTTTCGCCTGCGATGGTCACGCTGCCTTCTCCCGCATTCGGGGCGCCGGCCGGTCGGGCCGCAATAAACGCCGACAACGCCGTCAGGTCCTCCGTTTGCCCAGGCTCGCCGTACAACTCCCAGTCGTTATCTGGCCCGATCAGCATCGCTTTGCCATCTCCGGTAATTTGCCGCAGCGACGATTCTAGACGAGCCGTCGACAGAATCGCTTCAATCCAGAACAGCGGCATCTGCCCCTGGGCCTGATAAGCCGGGAAGCGGTCGCCGATCACTAACTGGTCATTCCAGCGGACGATCGGCGACTCCCGTTTAAACAGCTTGTCTAATATATTCAGTTCAAGCTCGGGGATCTCGTAGATTATTTTTTGGGTTTGGATGATTTTGCGAACGGGGGGAATAAACACCTTGACCTCGTCGACATACAGGCTCGACGTCTTGAACAGCATCAGTCGGCTTTCGATATTCAGACTGGCGAGGCGAAGCTCGTTATCTGTCATGATGCTCGATTGCGCCGCCAGCCGTTGAATGTCCTCATCGAACATGTATTCTTGCTTCAAAGCGATGATTCGCTCCATTTCTTTCTCGAATGAATCCAAATAGAAATGCGTACTGGAGGCAAGCGAACTCGAGATGTCTTTGCGGACGCTGGTCTCCCCGGCCCGGTTCATCAAGTAGCTAATAATCAGGATCGGGATGAGTGCGAACAGAAAGGAAGATACCAATTTTGTGAAAATATTGAGCTTGCCGATCTCCATGCGCAAAGGCGCCATCCACGGTTCCTCCCTCGTCTATCCGGCCATATGCAATCGTTGCCGTGCGGTGGTCCCGCTTTTTGAACTTATTCTATGGGCGATGTGAAGAAAAGACAACAAGAGATGTTAAAGCGCGTACGCAAACAGCCGTCTTCCCGCGCCGGAGGCATTCCGGGGTCTAAGGAATCGCCGTCCTAAGATGCTTTCTGCGGTATTGGGCAGGCGTCGCGGCATAGTGAAGCGCAAATATTTTGTAAAAATAACTCAAGCTGCTGAATCCGCAATCCATGCTGATGTCGAGAATGTCCGATTCGCTGTGCCGCAGCAGGTACGCGGCATGCGCGACCCGCTGGTCGTTCACCCACTCCGTCGGCGTCATTCCCAGATGCTTCTTCATTTCTCGGCATACATGCTCTACCGAATAGGGGGCGAGCCGATAGAAGGCGGCGATGCCTTCCGCGAAGTTGTCCCGCTGCCGCATGCCATCCAACAGATCGTTCAGCCAGGCGGGAGCCTCCGGATGCCGCGAAGGGGCGGCCGGGCCGAAATAGCGGAACAATACTTCGACGAGAAATCCCCGAGCCGATAACCGAATCTCGTCTGCATGTTCGGCATCCGCAGTCTGTATCCGTTCGAACTGCCGCATAAACCATGCGGTATCGAGCGGCGATACGGTGCGAGACGGCGGAAGCGCAGGCGTCGTCAGCCGGTCCGCGCCGAATTCCTCGCCCAAATAACCGAACGCCCGGTCCATCAGTGAGCGGCGAAAATTGATATTCAGGAGCCCGACTTCCTTGCCTTCGTGCCGCTCGTAGCTATGGCAATCCTCCGGCCTGACGAAGACGAGCGCTCCTTCACGCAGCACCTTTCTGTGACCGTTCGCGATATGGCAGACCGACCCGTCCGTGATCAGAAAAATTTCGTAGAAGTCGTGATCGTGAGCGATGGTCCAATAATTCAACTTGCGATGATAATGGAAGTGCGTCTCCAGGTCCGGATCGATCAGCGTTTCCTCCAGCAGCTTGATCATCGGCAACGTTCCTCCTTGCGTTTCTCTTCCTCCACGATATGTCACATCTTTCATAATATCAATATAGAGCAATTTAGCATCAATTCAAATGAAGATCTATCAAAATCGTTTCGATATATTATCAGTGAAGAGAAAATATTGAAAGCGAGATGCGGCCATGAAAATGCAATTGGATCGCGATTGGCGGCTCACCTGCGAAGATATTTCCTGCGAGCCCGCGGACGCATACAAGGTGATGAGAAAGCAGGAGGATTGGCTCCCGGTCCCGACGCTGCCGTGCGATATCCGCATGCCGCTCATCGAACAGGGAAGGATACCGGAACCGCTGGTCGCCGACCATAGTTTTGCCAGCGAATGGACGGAAACGAAATCCTGGTGGTTCGCCAAATCGTTCGAAGTCGCGGACGAACTGCTCGCTCAGGATCGGGTCCAGCTTCACATGGAATCATTGGATGCGGAGGCCGATGTTTGGCTCAACGGGGTTCACCTCGGACATCACCGAAGCGCCTTCCATCCGTTCACTCGGGAGGTCAAGGCGGAGTTGCTGGCGGGGAGCAATGAACTGCTTGTGCGCGTGACATCGGGGCTCGAGCATATCACCGGGCAGGCAGCGGCGCGAACGGCGGATACGATTCAAGTCCTGAACGATGAAGGGGGAGGCAAGCGCGGGGACCGGCGGCGCGCGAACGTACGCAAAGCGCAGTTCTCTTACGGCTGGGATTGGGGGCCGAGAGTTGCGACCTGCGGGATCGTCGGCAGCGTCCGGCTGGAGGCGGAACATCGCGTGCTGATTCGCAACGTTAGCGCCGTTACAACGTCTGTCAACGGTACGGATGCCCGTCTGCGCTTCGAAGTGGAAGCGGAGAACCTTCATGCTTATGTGACGAGAGAAGCTCGGCTCTCCCTTGCGCTCCGGCGCGCCGACGGCAGTCCGGCCGGCGAACATTTGGAGGACGTATGCCTGCGATCGGGCGTCAATTACTTCACGTTCGAGCTGGAAGTCGTCGATGCCAGGCTGTGGTGGCCGAACGGCATGGGCGATCAACCGCTCTACTCGGTTCAGGCTTCGCTGACGTGCGGCGATGCCGTGTCGCGGTACCCGGACTTCAAGCTCGGCATCCGCACCATTCGCCTCAATACGGACAGATGGCCTTCATCCGGCAATGAGCCCGAACGCCAATTTACCTTCGAAGTGAACGGTGTTCCCGTGTTCTGCAAGGGAGGCAACTGGATTCCCGCCGATTTGATCGTCGCTCGCGTATCCGACGAGAAATACGATACGCTTGTTCGCGAGGCCCGAGAAGCGAACTTCAACATGCTGCGCGTCTGGGGCGGCGGCGTCTACGAACGGGAGACGTTCTATGAGAAATGCGACGAGTACGGTATCCTGATCTGGCACGATTTCATGTTCGCCTGCGCCAAATACCCGGATCACCTCGACTGGTTCCGCGAGGAATCGACGCAGGAAATCGATTATCAGACGAAGCGCCTTCGCAATCACGCCAGCATGGCTCTCTGGTGTGGCAACAACGAGAATCACTGGGCGTTCGACGAAGGGTGGAATGACACGCGTCACCCGCAGTTCTATGGAGGAGCAGCCGTCTACAATATCATCGCTCCTGAGCTTATACGCCGCAACTGTCCCGAGATCCCCTATTGGAACAGCTCGCCTTACGGCGGCGAGCATCCGAACGGCAATGCAATGGGAGACCGGCATCACTGGTTCGACGCCATGATGAACCCGAGCATGGAACGGCGCATTACGCCGGAAGTTTACGATGAAGTGGAAGCTAAATTCGTATCCGAATATGGCTACATCGGTCCATGCAGGCGTTCGAGCATCGAAACGTACCTCGGAGATGAACCGATTGATATGAACAGCCGTATCTGGCGTCTGCACACGAACATATTCGAGAAAGAAACCGTCCGCGCTGGCATCCGCAAGCATTATACCGAACGGGAAGCGTTGACGCTCGATGAATACTTGCTGTACGCCGGCTTGTGCCAGGGCACGATGTACGGCTATTCGCTGGAATCGATGCGCGGCAAGCCGTTCTGTTCTGGAGCGTTGTTCTGGATGTATAACGATTGTTGGGGAGAAATAGGCTGGTCAATCGTCGACTATTACTTGAGGCGCAAGTTGTCCTATTACGCAGTCAAGCGAGCGTTCGCGCCGCTGAAGCTGATCGTTCGGGAGCAGGGGGATATGGCGGAAGTCACCGCCGTGAACGAGACGGACGTACCGGTCGCCGAAGTGCTGGAATGCGGATTTCTATCCTTCGACGGGAGCGTGCGGCGCACCGACAGGACGGAGGTATCCATTCCCGCCCGGTTCCGGGGCGTCGTACATCGTTTTCCGACAGATCGCAACGCCGGTGGACTGAATGCCGCCATCCCCATCCTGCAGCCGGAACGGATCCACCCGGGCGTACTGCGGCCCGGCGACATCCGCGAGCTGGCGCTGCCGGAAGCCGGCGTCCGGCTGACGGCCGTGCGAAGAGATGGGGACAATTTGGCAGTCACTCTGGTTGCCGACACTTATGCCCACGCCGTGCATTGGGACTTGTCCGATCGGATCCGGTTGAGCGATCACTATTTCGATCTGCTGCCGGGAGAATCGCGCACGATAGCCATCTTCGAATGGCCGGACGAGGCCCTTCCGGCGTTGCGTAGCGTAAGGTAATCCGCAGGTGGCGTTCACGAATAGACGGATCGCCTGAACTCAAGAATAAGGTTGATTTCAATCTTGAAAAATATGCTATAATACGTGGGTAAAATAGAACTATTTGCAAGGGTGGTCGGCTACCTTTCCGGGAGGGAAGGATGCCTATGGCGGTTAAAGATGCTTTAACCAAAAAAAATAATCCGCCCACGCGGTCTATTTCCGGCCAAAACACCGAAGCCGACCGCTCTTGAAGCGGTCTATTGCCAAGGGGAGCCGGTTGCCGCCGACTCCTTCTATAACGTTATTATAGCTATGATATTTGATT
The DNA here is from genome assembly GCA_023391635.1 of Bacillota bacterium. Lineage (GTDB taxonomy): Bacteria > Bacillota > Bacilli > Paenibacillales > Paenibacillaceae > Cohnella. The sequence goes on from JAEWAQ010000052.1 coordinate 178,086, forward strand.
CATGGCAGCATAAGATCATACTCTGATCAACCTCGCGGCTTGGCTCGGCGGGTCGCTTCGGCTTCCAATGGATTGTCAGGCCAGTAGTGCTTGGGATAGCGGCCCTTCAGATCTTTGCGAACTTCAAAATAGGTGCTGCGCCAGAAGTTCGCCAGATCGCGGGTGACCTGTACCGGGCGCTGGGCCGGGGACAACAGGTGCAGCGTCAGCGGGACGTGACCGTCCGCGATGCGGGGCGACTCCGGCAGGCCGAACAGCTCCTGCAGGCGCACGGCAAGCGAAGGCGATTGCGGGTCCGCGTAATCGATCGGAATTCGCGATCCGCTAGGCACCGTCCAATGCGTGGGCGCATAGGCGTCGAGCTTGCGGCGCAGATCCCACGTCAGCAGCGATTCGAGCGCTGCCAGCAAGTTCAGCCGCTGTATGTCGGCAAGACTGCGCATGCCTTCGGTATAAGGAGCCAGCCAGGACTCGAGCGTGTCCAGCAGCGCATCGTCCGACAGATCCGGCCACGCCGGATCGCTGCTTCTGGCGAACATGGCGCGCTCCTGAAACTGCCTGGCCGAACGCGACCAAGGCAAGGAAGCGATGCCCGCTTCGCGCAATCCGGCGATGAGCGCCCGGTTCACCGACTCCGGCGGAGGCGAAGGCATCGGCGATTCGTCGATGAGGATGGCGCCGAATCTGCGCCTGATGCGAGCGCGCACGGCGCCGGCAGCGCGGTCCCATTCAACGATGCGTTCCTCGACGATGTCATCGCGAAAGTTGCGGAGCAAATCTTCCATCGCGAGCGGAGCGGCAAGCCGGATGCGGCCTTCGGGGCCGGCATCCTCCACTTCGGCCGCCGCGATCCACGGCGCACGCGCGATGGGCTGGTCGTGCACGAAGGAGGCACCCCGTCCGCCGCTCAGCAGATAAGCGCCGCCCTCCCGGCGTCGACCGATGCGATCGGGATACGCGAACGCCAGCAATAAGCCGCAAGCGTTAGACTCCTCGATCGACGATGGCTTTGGCATCGAGAGCTTGCCATCCTTCGCTGGCATGGGGTGAGATGATCGGGATAGCTTTGTTTTCGGCGACTGCGTCGATTCCGGTAATGGCCGCGATCCCGAATGATCCGTAACGCCTATTTCAGTCGCCTCCCACCCATGACCGAGTCTATCGCCATACTCCCGCTTCAATCGCGCGACCTCATCCTTCAATCGGCGGCGCAAGGCTTCATCCGCAACGACAGCGAGCGGACCTTTGCCATGCAGCGCTTCAAGCCGGCTGCGCAAGTCCGCATCTGCCGGGCTCCATTTTCCGGAATAAACGCCCGACCCCGCCCCTGTCCCAACTGTCATCGACCTGACCCAATCCCGTTCGCTCAGCAATACCGCGATCTCGCATGCCAGGTCGCCCAAGCCGAGCGGCTTGGCGCGCAGCAGCATGTGGGACAGTCGCGGGTGTATGCCGAGCGCCGCCATTTCCCGACCATGCGGCGTGATGACACCGCCAGCAGTCAAGGCGCCGAGGCTTGCAAGCAGGTCTCGGGCTTGCTGCACCGCGGGCGCAGGCGGCGGGTCCAGCCATTGCAGCTCGGCCGGATCGCGCACGCCCCAAACGGCAAGCTCCAGCACGAGCGGCGCGAGGTCGGCTTCGCCGATCTCCGGCACGCTGGCGGACGGCAGACGCCGCTCCTGTTCCTCGCCCCACAATCGGTAGCAGACGCCCGGCGACAACCGGCCTGCCCGGCCTCTCCGCTGATCGGCGGAAGCCAAAGATACAGACACCGTCTCCAGCCGGGACATGCCGGTGCGCGGCGAGAAGCGGGACACCCGCGACAGGCCGCTATCGATGACGATCGTGATGCCTTCCACGGTCAAGCTCGTCTCCGCAACCGAGGTCGCCAGCACAATCTTGCGCTTTCCCGCGACCGCCGGAGCCAGCGCCAAATCCTGCGCTTCCTGCGGCAGGCTGCCATGCAGCGGACAAACGAGCACAGCCTGCGTCGGCACTGCACTCCCCAACTTCTCCCTAAGGCGCCGTTCCGTCCTGCGAATTTCCGCCATCCCGGGCAGAAAGACGAGCAAGTCTCCTTCGCGCTCCCTGAGCGCTTCTTCCACGACCGGCGCCACCGTATCTTCGATCGGCACGCCAATTCCGGATCGCACCGGGGGCCGGTAGACCGTCTTCACCTGATATTGCCGGCCTTCGCTCACGATGACCGGCGCATCTCCAAGCATCTGAGCAACTGGCGCCGCATCAAGCGTCGCGCTCATGACGAGCAGCCGCAAGTCTTCCCGAAACAGCGCTTGCGTCTGCAGGCTCAACGCCAACCCAAGATCGGCTTGCAGGCTTCGTTCATGGAACTCGTCGAAAATCACGAGCCCCACCCCATCGAGCCCTGGATCCTCTTGCAGCATGCGAGTCAATACGCCTTCCGTCACCACTTCGATCCGCGTCCGCGGACTTACCTTCGTATCCATACGCACCCGGTATCCGACCGTCCCGCCGACCACCTCCCCGATCTGCGCCGACATGAACCTTGCCGCGCTGCGGGCTGCCAGCCTGCGGGGCTCGAGCATGACGATTTTACGGCCTCCGATCCACGGTTCGTCAAGCAGCGCTAGCGGAACCCGCGTCGTCTTGCCCGCACCGGGCGCGGCAGTCAGCACGGCTCCATTCCCTCGCATAAGGGCGTTCTTCAATTCCGGCAACACTTGATCTATCGGCAATCGCACCGCCATTCGCGCTTCTCCTTCCGCCCAACCAACGTTCATATTTCAGCATACCATGCACATTCGGAATTCGAAAACGAGATCGGCTTTAGCTCAGAATGGAGGAAAAATGAGCGGGGCTAACGGCGGAACGACGGGACGACACGATTGCAGCCAGAAGGCGAGAGTTGGGCGTGATTAGCAAGCGAAACCACACCAAACGATAACGGGTCATCGTTGGAGGAACACCCCCGCATTCGCCTACATATGGTACAGGAGACCATTTCAAAGAGGTGAATCGGACGAAATGCATCCTTATTCGCCCTATTACGCTAATAGCCAATATTCCAGCATGATGAATTACGGCGGCGGTTATGGCAGTTACGGAGGTTATGGGTATGGCCCGGCCAATTACGGCTGCTCTCCTTTCCGCGCTCCGCAGCCGGATCTCCAGGGAGGACCCGAGCGGCTAAGCGAGCGACAGCCCCATGCAGCGCATGTCGATTGGGCCGGACAATTCCCCAATGAAGTCATCCTGCACGGGCCTGCCGTAAAGGAAGTGGCGCTGACCTTCGACGACGGACCGGACGACTATTGGACGCCGCGGGTGCTCGACGATCTGAAAGAATTGGGCGTCAAAGCGACCTTCTTCTTCGTCGGCGAGCGCGTGCAAGCGAACCCCGACGTATTCCGCCGCATGATCAAGGAAGGCCACATCGTCGGCAATCATTCCTGGAATCACGCCGATCTGTCGAAAATCCCGATAGAACAAGCCAGGGACCAGATCATCCGGACGAACGAGGAAATGCAACGGGTCGGCGGAGTCAGACCGCACCTGCTGCGTCCTCCTTACGGCGCCTTGTCCGAGCCTCTGATTCGGGAAGCGATCCGACTGGGTCAGATCATCATCTTGTGGAATGTCGACAGCCTGGATTGGACGCAAATTCCAGCTGAGCAGGTCGCAACGAACATTCTCTCTCATACCGGTCCCGGCGCCATCATCCTGCAGCACTCCGCCGGCGGCGCGGGACAAAGCCTGCAAAATACCGTCAACGCGCTCCCCTACGTCGTTCGCACGCTGCAAAACCGCGGCTATACTTTCCGTACCGTACCGGAGCTGCTCAAAATCCCGGCTTACCTTTCGTAACCGGGATTTTCTGTCACGAGGATAGGACTTTCCATCGGTCCGATTCGAATATGGCCAGAAAAGCATCCACCACCCGAGGATCAAAATGCGCGCCTCGTTGCCGCATAACTTCCTCCAGTGTTTCTTCCGGCGACCATGCCCGCTTATAAGGGCGCTCATGCGTCAAGGCATCGTAAAAGTCCGCAAGCGCGACGATTCGCGCTTCGAGCGGAATTTCCTCCCCCCGCAAACCGTGCGGATAACCGGTACCGTCCCATTTCTCGTGATGGGAACATGCGATAACGCCGGCCAGCTTTAATACCGTGAACGAACTGCCGGCCAGAATGTCGGCTCCGATCGACGTGTGCGTCTTCATCCGCTCGAACTCGGCCGGCTCGAACCGGCCGGGCTTCAGCAGAATCTCGTCCGGCACGCCGATTTTGCCGATATCGTGCAAGGGCGCAGCCATCCGAATCTGCTCCACCTCATACGGACTCAACCCGAGCCGCTCCGCAATCATGCCGGAGAGCAGCCCCACGCGCTGCGTATGCTGTCCCGTCATGTCGTCGCGGTACTCTGACGCACGCCCGAGCAATTGCAGGATTTCCGCCTTCGCTTGCTGAAGCTCGGATGTACGCTCCCGCACCCTCTCTTCGAGTGAATTGTTTTGCCGCTGCAATTGCAGGTGCAGGAACCGGGTTTTCAGCAAATTGTTGATGCGCAGCACCACTTCCGTCCGGTCGTACGGCTTGGTCAGAAAGTCGTTCACCCCGGCCTGCAGCCCGCGCTGCCGGGCCTCGGGCGTCATATCCGCGGTCAGCATCAGCACCGGCAAGTATCCGCCCGTCCCGGCATGCGCATGAATCAGTGCGAGCGCTTCAATCCCGTCCAAGCCCGGCATATGCATGTCAAGCAGGACGATGTCGGGATCGAACGCATCGAGCAACGCCCCGATTTGCAAAGGGTCTGTCGTGCTGCGCAGTTCCGTGAAGCCGGCACGCCGCAATATCCGTTCCAGCAAGCTCAGATTGTATTCCTGGTCGTCCACCATCAGGATGCGCGCCGTTGGCATATTCATCGTGTCCATCTGTCCGTCCCCATTCAACCGTTGTTATCCATTATCCCGCACTTGCGCCAATGCCGCTTGAATTTTGTCGAGCAGACGTTCCAAATCGACCGGCTTCGTATCGAAGTCGTCGCAGCCTGCCTGAAACGCCCGTTCCCGATCGCCCGACATGGCATGAGCCGTCAATGCGATAATCGGGATCTCCTTCGTGTCCGGATTTTGCTTCAGCATCCGGGTCGCTTCCCAGCCGTCCAGCAAAGGCAAACTCAGGTCCATAAGAATAACGTCCGGCTCAAGCATCTTCGCCAGCTCTACGCCTCGCACGCCGTCTTCCGCCGCCGTCACTTCGTAGCCCTTGCGCACGAGACGCCGCGTCAGCATGTCGCGATTCATCTCGTTGTCTTCCACCAATAGAATCGATGTCACCGTCACCCTCCTGCGCGCAAGAGCCAGCTAAGCTCAGCCAGCAGCGTATGCCCGACCGATGCGCCTTTTTGAATCACGCTTCTCACCTGGTTATCGAGCTTGATCCTGTCCTCTGCCGTAATCGTCTTCGCCGTGACGACCACGATCGGAATTTCACGCCATTGCTCCTGCTTGCGCATCTCCGCGACGAATTGAAATCCGTCCATCTCCGGCATCATCAAATCCAGCAGAATTAGCCTCGGGACTTCCTGCCGCAAGCATTCCAGCGCCACGCGACCGTTGCCGGCTTGCGTCACGATGTAGCCTTCTTTCTGCAACAGTCTCGTCATCAGCTCGCTGGTTGCCGAATCGTCTTCGATGACCAGGACGGCGTGCCGACTGCGACTCGTCACGTATTTGTTCATAATCTTGGACAATCGGTCCCGATCGATCGGTTTCATGAGAAAATCGGAAGCGCCCAGCGAGAACCCCAGCGTCTTGTCCCCGGTCATGGACCAGATCACGACAGGTATGTCCTGCAGCTGCGGGTCGCTCTTGATCGCTTGCAGTACGCTCCAGCCATCCATCCCGGGCATGAGAATGTCCAGACAGATGACGTCCGGGCGCAATTCTCTCGCCAGTTCGAGCCCTTCCGTGCCGTTCTCTGCAACTGCCAGCGTCCAGCCTTCCTGGTCCAAGTACCGCTTCATCAAATGGCCGTTGATAGACTCGTCATCAATCAGCAGTACATTAACTCGACTGCGTTCCGAATCGGCAAATGTCCCGGCTGAAGGCGATTTCGCTTCGATGATTTGCTCAGCTTTCCCGGAAGCTTGATAGTCTGCCGGAAGCCAGCAGGTGAACGTGCTGCCGACGCCGGGATTGCTGGTGACGCCGATATCTCCGCCCAGCAATCGGCAGAAGCTATGGCTGATGGCGAGCCCAAGTCCTGTTCCGCCGTACTGGCGAGTCGTGGAGGCATCCGCTTGCATGAAAGGCTGGAACAGCTTGTCCACTTGCTCAGGCGTCATGCCGATACCGGAATCCCGTACGCGGAAGCAGTAGCCTGCCCGACCGCCTCTCGTTTCCGATTCTACCTCGCATTCGACGAGGCCGTTCTTCGTAAATTTGCTGGCATTGCTGAGCAGGTTGAACAAAATTTGCCGCAGCTTCGTCATGTCGGTCGTAATGTTGCCTTGCACGGAACGGGTTTCCAGACGATTGCCGTTGCCCTCCACCAGAGGCTGAACCGTAGACGTTACGTCGGCCAAGAGCTCGGCAAGCTCGAACGTTTCGATATACACTTCCATTTTGCCGGCTTCGATCTTGGAAATGTCCAGAATGTCGTTGATCAACGAGAGCAGGTGCTTGCCCGACTTGCTGATCTTGGCGAGATCCTCCGCGAACATCGGCTCCCCGATCTCCTCTGCCTCTTCCTCCAACATCTCGCTATAGCCGATGATTGCGTTGAGCGGCGTGCGCAGCTCATGGCTCATATTCGCCAGGAACTGGCTTTTGATCTGGTTCGCCTTGACGGCTTCGTCGCGAGCTTGTTCCAGCTGTGCGGTGCGTTCGGCGACTAAATCCTCCAGATGATCGTTCATTTGCCGCAGTTCCTGGTTCATCTTATGTATCTCGTTCGTCTTGTTCATGATTTCCGAGTCTTTATGCGAGAACCGCTTGGAAATGAAAATGCCGAGCATGCTGAGCCCCAGCGTGTACAACGTGCCGCCAGAAATCAGATATGCCAGCCACTTCTGATCCAGGATCATGCCGAAGGAGGAAGTGTGCGTCTCGTCCATATGGAAACTGGCCGCCATCATCCCCGTATAGTGCATGCCGGCGATAGCGCCGCCCATGATCAGACCGCTGCCCAGCTTCATCCAGCTTTCGCTGCGTGCGCTTGCCTTGCGAAAATACAGCGACAGCCACAAGGCGGCAATCGAGGCGATCAACGCGATGACGACGGACAAGACCACGTATGCCATGTCATAAGTGATGCCAATCACCATCGCGGCCATGCCGATGTAATGCATCGCACATATGCCCGCGGCCAACAGCACGCCGCCTCCGATCAATCGCAGCCCGTTCAACCGATCGCGACACACGATCGCAAGCGCGGCGAAAGAACCGACAATCGCCGCAAGGACGGACAGCACCACTTCGACGAGATCGTAAGCAACGGGCTCGGGCAAAGAGAATGCGAGCATGCCAACGAAATGCATGGACCAGATACCCATCCCCATGGCGATAGCGCCGTACGTCAGCCATATCCATCTTCGCAAACCTTGCGTAGAAACGATTCTCTCTACCAGGTCAAGCACCGTATACGAAGCCGCTACGGCCACCACATACGAGAATACGACGAGCATGGAATCATAGGAACCGTGAACATGGTGCATGGACGTTTACCTCCGGACGATCCCGCGTTGATGTAAGAATTTGTCGATTTGCGCGGATGGTCCTATTATACTACATCTATTTGAAAGATTTCTGAAAAAATAGAGTAGCTGCCATAATGAACCGCCAAGTTAGGTGACTGTAGCGACTATTCGCCCAACCGACCGCCGCACTCCGCAAGTTTTTTTATGGATACTACATTTTGTTTTCAAATCTTGCTTTTAAATGCCGTATTTCGCTCGCTAGATATTCTTATGGGTTATACTTGTCATGGAGGCGATATAGTGGAACAAGCAGGATTGCCGAATTCATTGACCGAAGCGCAATGGCTGGCGGTGATTCATGATAATGCTGCTTACGACGGTCAATTCGTCTATGCAGTCAGGACAACGCGGATCTTCTGCCGTCCGTCCTGCAAATCGCGGCCTCCCAAACGTGAACACGTCGGCATGTTTCGCACGCCCGAAGAAGCGCTTCAGGCAGGTTACCGTCCGTGCAAGCGCTGCAAGCCGACTGGCGGACGTTTGCCCGATGAAGAGTGGATTGCCGGCGTTGCGGAGTACATCGATCGTAACTATGCGGAGCCATTGACGCTTCAAGTTCTCGCAGATGTTGGCCATGGCAGCCCGTACCACCTGCACAGAACGTTCAGGAAGGTGCTCGGTATGACGCCCGTCGCCTATATTCACCGCACGCGGATCGAACATGCCAAGCAATTGCTTCTGACCACCGACAAGCCCGTCACGGAAATCGGCCTAAGCATCGGCATGCCCAGTCTGTCCTATTTCATCACCCTGTTCAAGAAAAAAACCGGCAGCACTCCGGCGGCGTATCGGCAGCTTCACAGAGGTTAATTCGGGTGTAACTTGTTGCCGTCCGCACCATACCCGCCGCGTGACCGCCATTCGCACGCCTTATGTCTCTGTCTGCACCAATCTGAAATGTCCGACACATTCTAACGGACACACCGGACCTTATTAAACCTGAATCTGCGCATTCGACATTGTAACGGACACAGATGCAGTTATTCGATACGGAATACCTGACTTTGTCTAATTTCCGGGGAAATAACGGCGCGTGTGTCCGTTAAATCTGGAAACGAGCCGATTGCTGTCGATTAAGGTCGCTCATGTCCGTTAGAACAGCAAGCAAGTCAGCCGCCATAGACGCATTGAAGCGCCGACAAACGCACACAAAGCTGAAACCGCGTCGCAAGCAACGCGGTTCCATCCTCACCTACAGCAAGATGCCGATCTTGCCATCTTCCACATGAACCTTGTAGCTGCGGGTCCGGACTTTATCGTTGAATATCGATTTGCCCGTCTTGATTTCAAACTCCCAGCCATGCCAAGGGCAGCGGACGATTTCACCATCGCGGCCGAATGGATAGTCGTACACGCCCGAGGGCAGCGTTGTGCCGCAAATAGGGCCTTTGCAGAGCTCGGCGCCTTCGTGCGGGCAGCGGTTGTGAAGGGCGAAATATTCATCACCAACGCGGTACAGGCCAATGGACCATCCCTCTACTTCAACAATCTTGCACTGGCCCTCGGGCACTTCACACGTATCCGCAACGTAGTGCAATTTCATGGCAGCCTATCCCCTCCTCTCCCCTCTTCTACGCTCCCTGCGCTACAACCGATATAAATCCTTCGCATTCTGGTAAAATATCTTCTGCCGCGCGTCGGAGCCGAGACGTCTTAGAATTTCGGAGGGGTTGTCGTTGTCCCAATGCGGATAATCGCTGGAGAACATCAGAATGTTCTCGGCATCGATCATCTCGAATATGGCCAGCAGGTCTCTCGGATTGTCCGGTTCTTCAATCGGCTGGGTCGAGAATCTGCAATTGCTGCGGATATATGCGCTCGGCATCTGCTTCAGCCACGGCGTCGTGGCGCGAAGCGCCTTGAAGTTTTTGTCCAGCCGCCACATCAGATGCGGCAACCAGGCAACACCGCCCTCCAGACATACGAATTTCAGATTCGGATACTTCTCAAATACCCCCTCGCATACAAGACTCGTCACATGCGCCATATAGTTCTGCGACAAGCAAGTATGATACTCCAGGTAGCGGGTCGGATAGCCGGATGCCGTCGGCGGCAGGGTGATTCCGGCTCCTTCGAAGCCCGGATGGATGGCAATGGGCAGTCCGTGCCGTTCCGCCGCTTCATAGATCGGGTGGAATTGGCGTTGACCGAGCAGATTGCGCTGCGCGCTGCTGATAATGATGCTGACGATCTCTTGATGTTCTGCCATGCGGTCGATTTCGCGAACGGCAAGTGCAGGGTCTTGCGTGGCGACGACCATGCAGCCGCGAAAAGAATCGTGCTTCCCAAGCCACTCCGCCACAAGGAAATCATTGTAGGCGGAAGCCACGGCAGCCGCATAATCCGGATCGTGCATCGTCGAGACGCCGTCCATATTGCCTGTTAATAGGGCATATTCTATCCGGTACGGTTCTATTAAATCTTTCACTAAGTAAGCCGGATCCGATGCAGCCGGACCTCCGCCCGGAGGCTTGCAATCCCGGCGCAGCACGCCGATCGGCGACGGGTAGCCGCGGTCCGGCAGTCCAATGCCATAATCGGCAACGCGAGACCGCCAAGGCTCGGACAAGTACGGCAGCAAGTCGTTTGAGCTCTTCAACTGGTTGTGCACGTCAACGTCTATGATTTTCGAATTCACGCGCATATTATCGTCTCTCCCCAAGCAGCCGATCCATCATCAACGCCACAAAAAACCGGTCATCCACATCCAGACAAACAGCGACGTTGCCCGCCGGATCGAATTCGGCGATCGTTTGCCCGCTCGGATGGCGACGATCGTATTCGATGCGCACCTTCATCTGTTTCGTTCTGCACAGTGAACGGTCCACCAGCATGGCGACAGCCAGCGGATCATGCATGGCCGTCCAATCTTGGCCGATCACGCCGAACCACCGTTCGATCAACCTGGCAAGCGCGGCATTCGCAGGATCGCCGGAACGCTTCAACTCGCTCCATTCCTTGCGGCCGATTCTCACTTTCATCGTCACATCAAGGCCAACCATCACGATCGGAGCTCCGGAAGAGAAGACGAGGGAGGCCGCTTCCGGGTCGCTCTTGATGTTGTGTTCTATCGCCGGCAGTTCCGCGCCGTTATCCGCCAACCTGGTGACTCCGCCCATCAGGACGATCTCTTTGACATGCGCCGCGATGCGCGGCTCGCGAATGATGGCGGCTGCGATGTTGGTCAGCGGTCCGATCGGCACGAGCGTGATTTGTCCAGGGTTGTCCATGATCGTGCGAATAATGAAGTCGACGGCGTGCTCGTCATCGAACGGTACATCTCCATCCCCAAGTACACCTTCTCCTTCATGGCCGGGCCACCACACTTCGCGATTGTGCAGCAACGGCTTCTCGATGCCGGCCATCACCGGCACCTCGCCTCTACCGCCCAAATGCAGCAGCTTCTTGGCCAGACTGGCCCGCAGACGAACGTCTCCGTAGACTGTCGTTACACCTTCAAGCACAATTTCCGGCGAACGCATGGCCAGCGCCAATGCCATCGCATCATCCACATCGGTGGCAATATCGGTATCGAGAATCATTCGGCATGCGGCGGATTCCCTCTTGTTCGGCATCCTCTTATCTCTCCCCGTTTCTTGTAGAATCCAGCGACGAATCGAACACCTTGCGGCCTCGCACGTATGTCTCCAGAAGTTCAAGCCGATCGTTCAGGATGAGAAAATCCGCATCCATCCCCTTCTCCAGCGTCCCCTTGCGGTTATCCGCCCCGGCTTCCCTTGCGGGGACAGCCGTGAACGAAGGCAGCACATTTTCCAACGTCCGCCCGGTATAGGACAGCACACGCTGAAGCGACTCCAGCATCGTGGAAGTGCTTCCGGCAAGCGTCCGCGTTCCCTTCATATATATTTTGCCGCCGGCCATCTCCGTTTGGCCGTAATCTCCGTCCGGCAAGCCAGCCGGCGATACGGCATCCGTAATGACGCAAACATTCCATGCCCCTTTGACATCGAACAAAAACTTGATAACAGCCGAATGAACGTGAATACCGTCCGCGATCAGCTCCGTCGTCAACGCCGGCAGCATGAATCCGGCTCCGGCGACGCCGGGGTCTCGGTGATGCAGCGGGCTCATGCCGTTAAAATGGTGCGTCGTATGCCGGGCGCCCCAATCGACCGCTTGCGCCGCTTGATCGAAGCTGGCGTCCGAATGGCCGATCGAGACGCGAATGCCTTGCGTGCAGAGACGCCTCACGAACGCTTCGCCGCCTGGCAGCTCCGGCGCCATCGTCACAAGCCGAATCGTATCCCCCGATGCTTCGATATACCGGTCCATCTCTCCGTCATCCGGCGGGTGAAGCCACGACTCCTCGAAGGCGCCTTTGCGCAACGGATTGATGAAAGGGCCTTCCAAATGTACGCCGAAGATGTCGGCTCCGCCTGTGTCCTGCCGCTCGATCGCCTCGCGGGCGTGACGCAGCAATCGTACCGTATGAGTCTCGGGAGCGCCTCCGGTCGTCGCCAGCAAGGAAGTTGTACCGTGCGCCGCGTGAAAACGGGCAGTGCCGATAAAATCTTCGGGCGCCCCGCGAAGCAGGTCCCAGCCGCCCCCGCCGTGTACATGGACGTCAACAAATCCGGGCAAGACGATCCGGCCCGTCAGATTGACGATTCGCGCTCCGGCCGGCACGCTGTCAACTTCGTCCATCGGGCCGATTTCCGCAATTTTGCCGTCCGGCGAGATCTGCATGCTGCCGCCTCGCAATACCTGTCTTCCTGTATAAAAGGTTCCGTTGAGATAGAATACGGATTCAGCCATCCAGCATCTTCCCCTTACGTCAAATCCGCGACTTTGATTCGGAGTATGCGAGATGCAGCGCGCCCGTCAGTACCGCCGCATCGCCCAACTTGCCTTTGACAACCCGCAGCTGGCCCTGATGCCATGGAAATTGCGCGTTCAACTTGTCCCGAAGCGGGCCCAGCAGGAATTCGCCTGCCTCGGCCACGCCTCCGCCGACGACCACAATCTCCGGGTCCAGCAGCGCAACGGCGGTTCCCAGCTTGCCCGCCAGCAATCCGGCAATGTAATCGTATAGATGCAGAGCCCGCGGATCGCCGTCGGCGCACATGCGCGACACGTCGGCCGCGCTGACGGAAAGCCGTACTGACTTCTCAGCAAGTCCTGCCTGCTCGGCCAACCGGGCAATTCCGGACGCGGAAACGACGGTTTCCAGGCAGCCGATTTTACCGCAAGCGCACAACGTCTGCAGCCCGTCAACCGAATCGTGCCCGATTTCGCCAGCCAGATGATGACTGCCGCCCACCAATCTGCCCTCCAGGACAATACCTGCCGCGATGCCTGTACCGATCGTCAGGCAGAGCGCGCTGCGGCAGCCTTGCGCGGCGCCGGCGTGCCACTCCCCCCAGGCGAAAGCGCGAACATCATGCTCGATACGGACCGGAACGCCTAGACGACGATTCATTTCGGCGGCTAACCGCACTTCCTGCCACCCGAGATTGGTTGCGTCGCGAACCGTGCCTGTGTCTGTGTCAACCTGGCCCGGAACGCCGATCCCGACGGCTGCAAGCGTCCCATTATCGGGTGCTTGCAGCGGTACGAGCGTATGCCGCAATTCCGCAGTTAGCCGATCCATATAACTTGCGGGGCCTCCGCCATACTCCCAATGCTCGCCCAAAGTTGTAAACTTTCGCATGGCCATCATATGCTTCGTTTCATCGAATAATCCGATAACCGTATTCGTCCCGCCAATGTCGATTCCTGCATATACGAGCTGCATCCGACCACCTCAGCCCTGCAATCGAACGGCGCCGCCGTCCTCGGACGAACGGCCGATCGCGTCCAGCAACCTCATGACCGCAAGTCCCTGGAGAACGTCCGAAACCGGCTGCTTCCGATGAATGACGCACTGCACAAAATGGTCGATTTCTTCCCGATAATAGTCATTCTCGGCAATCGAAAGGCGGCTTTCCACGGGAATCAGATTCGCTTCCTTGAACATGAACAGCGGATCCAGACTCGCGCCTCCCTTGGTACCGTACAACTCGATCTTCATGGCGTCGTCCTGCACCCCGTTCGCTGCCCAGCTCGCTTCAACGGTTAACGCAGCTCCATTGTCGAATGTCAGGTAGGCTGTTCCCATATCTTCCACATCATAGACCGAATCGGCCTTGTTGTCGGCGGACATCGCTTCGTAGAAACCGTCAACCTTCGTTTCGTACGGTGCGATCCGGCGAAACAGCCTGCCTAGCACGTTGTCCGGCTTCGGCATGCCCATCAGCCACCAGGCGGCATCCAGCGCATGAACGCCGATATCCATCATCGGCCCGCCGCCGGACAATGCCTTGGATGTGAACCAACCCAGCGGCACGCCGCGTCGGCGGATAATTCTGGCCTTGGCAAAATAAATATCGCCCAGTTCGTCCGCCTCGATGATGCCTTTCAATGCGCGTACGTCGTTGCGGTAACGACTGCTCATGCCAACCATGAGAATGCGCCCCGACCGCTGCACCGCTTGCGCCAGCCGTTCCGCTTCCGCCACGGCAGCCGTCATCGGCTTCTCGACCAGCACGTCGAGACCGGCTTCCATCGCACGGATCGCAAGTTCGCCATGGCTCGCGTTGAAGGTGCAGATGCTGACCGCGTCCAGATCGGCCTCTGCGAACATTTCATCCGCGGAATCGTAATGAACGGCCCCCCAATCCTCGGCCGCTTTACGGGCGCGTTCGGCGTCCAGGTCCGTCACCGCCGCCAGCTCCACTTGCGGGTGCTTCTGATAATTCGGCAAATGAAAAATATGGGCGATGGCCCCTACCCCGACGACACCAACTCTGATTTTGCGCATCGCTGACGCCCCTTTCCTATCGAAACGTTTTTACACCGATCGCGCCCCATTGCCGACGCATGCGCCTTTCGCGCTTGACTGCCGCCGCCCGCAAATACGCCGCTCCAACGAGAGAGCGGCGTCCGGGCAAGCCGCAGATGCAATCGTCACAGGAATGTAGCGGCGCTTCTCAGCGCACCCGAGCTTTCCCGAATGATCAATTCGGTCGGTACGACGATCTTGCGGGCGGATCGGCCGTCCGGCTCCTGCTCGATCGCCTGCATAAGCAGGCTGACCAACTCCTTGCCGATGTCGGCAATCGGCTGGCGGACCGTGGTGAGCGAAGGCTTGAACAGCCGGGCCGAGAAAATGTCGTCATACCCGACAACCGCCACGTCCTCCGGCACGCGCATGCCCGCCTCCTCCATCGACTTGATGGCGCCGAAAGCGAGCAGGTCGTTTCCGCAGAACAGCGCGTCGAATTTCGCACCCGCTTCAAGGAACTGCTGCATCGCTTGATATCCGTCGGAGAATGATTGACCGCTAACCAAACGAAGCAGCGTTTCATCGACGTTCATTCCGTGCATCATCAACGCTTTGCGATAGCCGAACTCCCGTTCAATCGACACCGCCGGACCCCCGATGTAGGCTATTCTGCGATGGCCCAGATGAATGAGATGTTCGACCGCCGAGAAGGAACCGAGCAGATGGTCGCCAACGACGCAGCTGAGGCCGCTTATCGAAGGATCAAGCGTGACGACCGGAATGCCGGATTGCTTCAGCATTTCGATCTGAACTTGCGTCTCCCCGGGGCTGTAAGGAGAAGAGCAATAAATAATGCCGTCAACCCTGCGATCGATATACATCCTCAGATAGGCCGACTCCTTCTCGAGCTCATTATCTGTTGAGCATATCAGCGTCGTATAACCGTCCGACCACAATTCGTTCTGGATCACTTCCGACATGAACGCCCAATATTCGTTGGAAAGCTGTGGCACGATCAGACCGATCGTCTGGGTTCTCTTGTTAATCATCGTCCGCGCGACATGATCGGGATGGAATTGCAGCTTGTCGATCGCCGTCTGCACCTTGTGCAGCGTACTCTTGCTCACCCTGTCCCTGCCGTTGATGACCCTTGACACGGTGGATATCGAGACGCCGGCCTCCTTGGCTACTTCCTTGATGGTCGCTTTTGTCATAGGTCATCCCAACTTCTCTCGATTGTACGTAAAATAAGGAATCGTAACGTTTTCACTCTCTACTTTTTACCATATCACCGCGCCATTAGAGCGTCAATATGAGGCTTGCTTACTTTGGCGTTTTGAGCGTATTTTTCTCGATCAGCATTGCGCCGCTCAAGGGGCCCAGCATCAACTCGAGCTTGCCGTCGCGAACCGAATGCTCGCCGCTGTTCAGCCGGTCTTCGAACACCGTGCCGTCTGCCGCGAACCCGCGGACATCGAGGACCACGGCTTGCTCGCGGCTGCGATCCTTGTTGACGGCAACGACGGCGCGGCTGTTGTGATCGGCAATCCGCAGCTTGGCTCCGGAAGCATAATTGTACATATATTCGCTTCTGCCCAGCGCGTCGGCGTCTCCCTGTATCGATCTGCCGAATGCGTACACCGAACTGCCTTCTTCGGCTGACAGCGGAACCACTTCTCCCGTCTTCAACACCTGGTAATCGTCCCGGATGCCGGCAATCTTGGCGATGGCTGCCCAGAGCGGGTTGTCAGATCCCGCCTGCTCCCAGTTCATCTGTTTCTTGTTGTCCGGATCGCTCTGGCCGGGCGTGCCCGACTCATCGCCGTAATAGATCGTCGGAGAGCCGGGGTAGCCCATTTGCAGAATCGTCGCCAATAGCAGACGCCGCTCTGCCAATTCGTTGCGCCCGCGAATGAGATCGTCCAGTTGTTCCTTCGTCGCGTAACCCAGCTTGACGAAATCGTCCAGATAAACGACTTCGCTCACGCCGCTGCTGATATCGAGCTCCATCGCGACCCAATCGCGCACGCCCGGATATAGCGGACGATTGCGCTCCAAGTAGCCGAATACCGTCAAAATCCGGGGAACGTCATGATTGCCCAATGCATTGATCAGCGCGAACGACGTCTCCTTCGGATATTTCTCATAGAAAGTCATCAGTTCCCGGTTCAGCTCGGCTGCACCGATCGGCGTCCAGTGCTCCATCGCTCTCGATCCGCCGAAGTCGTAGCGGGAATCGTACGGCTCGTCGAGCATGAATGAGATCGCTGCGCCGCGGAACAAGTAATTTTGCGTGGAATCGAACGTGCCATTGATGAAATCGGCGGTAGAGTCTTCCCAGTTCTCGGCGATCATGACCGGTTCTCCGTTCGGCCATTCCGGCTTACCGCTACCTTTGGATGCGTCGCGGAAGGCGTTCCAGAAGTCGATGTTGATCTGCGGCGATACGTCCAGCCTCCATCCGCTTGAGCCGTTCGCGATCCACTTCTTCGCCACGGAATCGGGCGCGTTGATAATGAGATCCGCGAAGCTCCGCAAATTCAGGTGGCTGTCGTCCGGCGCGCGAAGCTGCACGAAGTTCGGAATGCCTTCCCAGGAATCGTACGAACCGTCGTCATGGACGGTGACCCAGTCGTCGTATGGCGAGACGATCTCCTTCTTGCCCGACAAATACGGTTCATAGAACGCTTTGCCGCGGAATGTTTCGGGAAACGTCTTCCCAAAGTACGGATTGCCGAACCAATCGTCGTAATATTGCTTCGCCGCCTCGTTGCCGTCCCGCACCCCTCTGAGCACCCATGCTTCGTATGCACCCAAATCATCGCCGTATTTTTTGCCGTAATGGTTGAAATACTTGCTGTCGTTGCTGACATGATTGAACGAGCCGTCCAGAATGAGGAACATGCCGCGCGACCTGGCTTCCGCCGCCAGTCGCTTGAAATCTTCCTCCGTTCCGAAGCGGGGATCGATAAGGTCGTAATCCGCCGTATCGTATTTGTGAGAGCTGATCGAATAGAAAATCGGGTTCAAATAAATCGTCTTGACGCCGAGAGATTGCAAGTAATCCAGCTTCTGCTCGATCCCTTTCAAGTCGCCGCCGTACGTCTCGTTGAACCAATTGACGTCCCAACCCCAAGCTTTGGACAGCCGGTCGTATTCCTCTCCATTGATCGAGCTGTAGCGCGAATCCTCGAACTGATCGTATGCATTCCACGCCGGATGCTGAAGCTCAGCGTCCGCATAGAAGAAAGGTACGGCGTAATCGTTCGACAGGTCCCCGTTGTTGAATCGATCGGGAAAAATCTGGTACGTGATCGACAGCTTCAGCCAATCAGGCGTCCGGTAGCCTTGCTTATAGGAAGTCAGCGTATATTTGTAGCCCAGCACCTCAACGTCGTAAGCTTCTCCCGGGCCGGAGGCGGAGGAGTAAAATACGCTCTCGTCTCCGCGCTCCGCCAGAAAGGCATATTGGAATTCGCCGATTTCCGCTGGCGTATATTTCGCTTCGTAATAATCGTAATCGGCATCCGAAGAAGCTTTCGCTATCGGAATCGACTGTCCGTCCATCAGCAGCGACACGCGGTCTGCGTCATCCTTGGCCGTTCGGAACGCAAGCGTAACCTCTGTGCCCTGTTCAATGGCGCCAAAAGGTTTGCGATACCGCTCATCCCAACTGTCGTGCAGAAGCGCGTCTCGATTGATGGGACCTGCTGCCGCACGCGTGGCCGTCGGCGCAGCAACGGCGCTGGCGGCTGGCGGCTGGGCCGCGTCCTTGCCGCCTCCCATGTTCGCCGCCCAAACGATAATCGCCGCCAGCACGATAATCGCCGCAACTGCTGTTGCCCTATGGGCGCGCTTGTCCCGCAACAGGTTGCGGCCGCTCAAAGGCCCGCATCCCTTCTGATCCTGGGATCGGTGAAGATGTCGGACTCATCGCGGCTCGTGCTGGAAAATTCGGACACGACGGCGCCATCGTCGCCCGCCTGGAACCAGTGCAGCGTATTCGGCGGAATCGTGTATTGCTCGCCGGGTCGAAGCTCGATTTCATGGAAAACGGTATAGTAATCCTCGCTCCCGGAGGGCGGCTTGGCTTGCGGATTCAACGCCGGCGAACCCTCGACATACAGGAATACGCGGCCCGAGCGGCAGCGGAACGTTTCCTGTTTGCCCGGATTGTCCGATCCGAGCGGCGGATGCTTGTGTTCCGGACACGTCTGGCGAGGCAGCAGCACCAAATCTTTGGCGCAATAGCGATCCGTATTCACATAAGTGATGAGCTGCAGACCGCTAAGTTGCAATTCCCCCAGGCCCATATCCGCGACCTCTACCAGCGGCTTCTCTTGCTCCGTAAGCACGATGCCGACTTGCGCCAGCATCTCGATCGTTCGGCGTTTGGCTTCCTCCCGGGTGATCGGCGTTGTCGTCATCTTGTTCACCATCCCTTCTGGCATAATCGGCCGAACAGCAAATCCAGAAATCGCCCGGCATCCACATCCAGGCAGACGTCCACCGTTCCTTGGGGATCGGGGAATGCCGCCGTCCGGCCCGTGCCTTCGCGATGATCGTATTCCACTTGTACGCGCATTCGGCGCGTCGTCGCCAGCGTGCGATCGATCGCCAGTGCCAAGGCCAACGGGTCATGCATGGGCGTGCAATCTGCGCCGATGCGCCGCAGCCAGCGTTCGATCACGTCGGCGAGCGCCGCGTTGACCGGCTTGCCGGAGCCGATAAGCCAGGCGCATTCCTGGCGGCCAATCGTCGCTTTGCGGGTCACGTCAAGTCCGACCATGACGATCGGCGCGCCGGAGGCGAAGACGACGGACGCCGCTTCCGGATCGCACTTGATGTTGTGCTCGACTGCCGGCAGCTCCGCTCCGCCTGACCCCAGCCGGGTGACGCCGCCCATCAGTATGATTTCCTTGACGCGGGCGGCAATGCGCGGCTCGACAATGATCGCCGCCGCCATATTCGTCAGCGGGCCGATGCAAATCATCGTGATCTGTCCTGGCTCGTTCATGATCGTGCGAATGATGAAATCAACGGCGCGGCCTGCGTCTTCCGGCTGTTCTCCGCCGTCCAGCATATCTCCGCCAGCATCGGCGCCATCGCCGGCTTCCCGCTCGCCGCCCTCCATCGTATCCGCCGCGCTCGTCCAGCTGACGTCGCGGTTGCGCAGCAGCGTTTGCGACAAGCCGTTGTAAATCGGATACCGGCGGCCGCCGGATCGCTCGAACAACCGGGAGACCCTGCGAGCGTGATACTCGACATCCGAATATACCGTGGTGATGCCTTCGATCGTCAATTCGGGAGAGGCGAGCGCCAAGGCGATTGCCGTCGCGTCATCGGGATCGCCGCCGATGTCCGTATCGATGATTATCCTTGTTTGCCCGATATTGGCGTCCTTCATGGCCGCTCCCCCTTCCGTTCCTCGACTGCATCGCTTACGCGTTCTCCAGGCTGCACTCGACCAACGCATACAACGGCAGCGACGGAATCGTTACCGTCAAGTATCCATCCGCATACCGCCAGTCGGCGGAGATCGACTCCCCATTCAGCGTGTGGACGGCAACGCCGGACACTGGACGTTCGCATCTCACGCGGAATGCCGCTCTTTCGACCGGAATGACCCGATCCTTGTCGCGGTTGAACTGGTAATTGACGATATGCACCGCCAAGCCGCCATTAGCCAGCAGATGCGGGTGCAAGCCGATGTCCGGCCGCCCTTCGACTTCAATCTGGAATTTCCGATCCGGCAGCGCGTGACGGATGGAGGTGATGAAGCCATACAGCTTCTCGGCCGGATCGCATTGTACCGTGCCCGGATGCGCGAGGATACGGGCCGCTAGCTCGGCATCTCCCATCTCATCGGCCAATCGCCCGTACACAACGACTTTGCCGCCGTCCGCCAGGTAGGAAAGTACCGTCAGCAGTTGTTCTTTTGTCATTTTGTTGTTGTCCGGCAGCACTAGACACTTGTACCGGCGCAGGCTGGCCAGCGAGAATTCGTCCCGGAAAAGATCGCCGTCGGAAGAGATCAAGACGTCGAACGGCACATGCTGCTTGCTCATTGCCTTGATGATGTCCCAGAACGGCATGACAACGTCCTTGTTCATCGTCGGGGACAGCATCGTCGCCTGATTCGGATCGTTCTCCACGGCGTCGTTCTCGCGGTAATAATAGCTTGGATAGCTGTAATTCACGACGATTTCCGCCCCGGACACGTTCGAGATCAGATGATCCTTCGCTTTGAGGAACTTCTGGACGGCCATCGTCGGTTCCTTCGGCGCGTAGAACGCGTCGCGGATCGTATTGCCCATCCAGCCGCCGTATGGAACGGACAGGTTGCAGCCGAACGTCGTCGCCTCCAGCAGCATGAGCTGGAATTGCTCAGCCATTTTTCCGGCCCTCAAATTCTCAAGCAGTTCGGGCACGATGCCGCCGTAAGGGTTCTCCACGACGGTCATCGGCTTGCCGTTCGCAAACCCGTTGGCGTAGCGGTACCAGTACGCTTGGCGGTACAACGTGTTGCGCATTTCGGTCGCGATGATGTCCACTTCCGGCTGCAGCGGCATGTATTGGTGCATCACGTGGAAGAAGTTGCCCGATACGAGCACTTCCCGGCCCTTGGAGCGCCCATAGGCACGGACGTAATCGGTCAGTTCCTTGAAATAGCCGGTCATGATTTTCATCTGGAACTGAAAATATTCCGTAAAGAACGGCGTCTCGGACGCTTTGCCCGGGAATTCCGCGCCTTGCGCCTTCAAATAATCGCCGTAATGGAACGTATCCAAGTCCATTCGCTGCAAGGCGTCCGGAAGATTGGCGCGAAGCTGCCGATCCTTCAAATAGGTGTTGAACTGTTTCATGCAATCCTTGCAGAAGCAGCCGCCATATCCGATCGCCGTAATCGGCAGTTCGCATTCGTCGAGATGAACGCCGTGCACGCCCGCGTCGATCTGGATTTCGATAATCTTCTTGAGATAAGCGCGCCAAACCGGGTTGTTGCGGCACATCTGGTAGCAAATCTGCTCGTGGCCGACCACTTCCACCCATGCGGCGTGAACGGCGGTTCCATCCAGTTTGCGAGCCGCGCATTCTTCCCACAGATCGGTCACTTGCTCGCCGTTGCTGTTTACCAATCCGTCCGGAAAATAATCGCCGAACGTCTTAGGGAACAGCTTCGGATACTTGTCCTGGCTGAACTCGCGCAGGCCATACCACACCTTCTTGCCTTCGCCGCGCATAATATTGAGCCCGAGCAGTTTCGTCTCGTCCTCGCTGATTTCAGCCGGAAACTCCCAGCCCTGTACCTCGAACACGACGCCGAACACTTTAATGCCATGCTTGCCGCACTCGCGGATGAACTCGCGATCGTTCATGTAACCGTACATCCGCAGCCGCGGCGATACTTCTCCGAATGCCTCTTCCTCCAAGTAAGGCAGCGAAACGACGCCGCCCCCGAGCGCCGACCAAACGAGCAGCGTCGCCTCATAGTCGACCAGGTCCTGCACCATCTGCGTTCTGCGCATCGGCAGGCTGGGGTGATAGCAATGCTCGTCTCGATACCAACCGTCAAAATAGATGCCGCGTTCCATGTTGAATGCCATCCCTTCTTGAGGAACATTTTGTAAAATGGCCGTGATAATTCGGTTTACCGGGAAAACCGTTCAATCGAAAACATGCGAATATCGAATAAAGGCGTCTCTCCCGACGCCAGCGCGGACAAGATCTCACCGACAGCGCTGGCGAACTTGAAGCCGTGTCCCGAAAATCCGACGCCGATCGCGATGTGCGGAAACGCCGGGTGCCGATCGATGATGAAATGTTCGTCCGGCGTCATCGTGTACGTGCAAGCGGAGCCTTTGACCGGAATTGCTTCCGCCCGCGGCATATATTGCCGCACGTACCCGCTCACGTCTTCGCCGTCCTCGGGATCTGCGCCGAACGGCAGCAGCGGACCGTCGGGAGGAACCGGACGCGGATCGCCGTCGTGCCGCCCGACCTTGATGCCGGAACCGTTCATATCGGGAAAACCGTAAAAGACGCCTTCGGGCAAGTCGAACAGAAAAGCGGGAAACCTCTCTGCATCGTAATCTCCGCCGCTTGCCCGGAACCATGCGACCGTCTTGCGGACCGGCGTCAGCGGCGGCGCAAGCCCGATGCTCCGCAGGAGCGGTCCGGCGAGCTTGCCGGCGGTCAGCACCAATGCGTTCGCCCGGTAAGCGATACGTCCGGCTTCGCCTTCGACCGTTACGGTGACGCCTTCGGCATCCGGCAGGATGGCCGTCACCGGCGCGTTCGTCACGATCGTGGCGCCGCGCGCCTCAGCCGCTTCGCGGCAGGCCTCGATGCAGGCTTCGCATAGGAGTACGCCGCTATCCGCCTCGTAGCAACCGATATGCGACTCGGGCAGCGAGAGGGCCGGCCAGCGCCGACGGATTTCCGCGCGGTCGATAAGCTCGGTCGGCAGCCCGTGCTCCGCCGCGCTCTGCCGCATCTCCTCGATCATCCGCGATCCCGGCTCGCCGGCCTGCAGGAATCCGGTCTGTACGAACAACTGCCGCCCGGTCTCCCGTTCCAGCTCGCCCCACAACGATTGGGCGCGCAGCGCCATCGGCGTATACGCCCGCCCTTCGCCGTAAGCATGGCGGATGATGCGCGTGTCCCCATGATGGGACCCATGGCTGTGCGGCGGTTCGTGCGCGTCGATCAGCAGCGTGCGCTTGCCCTTCGCCGCCAGATGATACCCGGCCGACATGCCCATCGCGCCCGCACCGGCCACAATGACGTCATAATGCTCCACGGTGCCTCCTCCCTCCTATGGGCTACAGCACCCAGACCGCGCTGCCAAATCCGCCCAATGCGACGCTGCCAAATCCGCCCAATGCGACGCTGCCGGCCGCATCGGCCACGGCAGCGCCGTAAACCAGCCGGGCTCCGTTGACCCATCCGGCTTCGGCCCCTGCAAAAGTTGCCGTCTCGCCCGACAGATTGATCGCCGCAAGCCGGTCTCCATCCCGACTCCGGCGGTAGAACGCGACAACGGATGTTCCGGTGTACGCGTATTCCGTCTCGTAATCGTTGCCCAAGTACATTTTCCGCATCGCGAACAGTTCCTTGAAGAACGCCCGCAAATCAGGACCATCCCCGCCGTAAATCGAAGCATCCTCGTCGCCCTGGTACAGCATCGGCATTCCATCGATGCAGCTCAACAGCACCCACAGCGCTTTCGCCCGTTCGACACCGTACCACTCGGTTGCCCTCGCTTTGTTCCACACCCAGGTGACGGTATCGTGATTGCCAAGAAAACGCAGTTTGACGTAACCGGGAACCGTGCTGAGCAGCTCCGTTTCGAGCCAGCGGGTCAACTCGAAGGCGAATTGCTCCGGCGTCAGCCCCGCATTCTCCATCTCGTACAAGGTCCGGTAAAGCGCCATATCGTAGAATACATCGGTTACCGGCGCATAAGCGGGAACGGGATTGAAGTTTTCCGGCGTCACCAGCGGCTTCTTGCCGCTCTCCGCAAAGCCGTCCCGAATCGCCTTGGAGATCAGGATGCCGCCCTTCAGGTTCGAGTTGCTGGGACGATGATCCCCGTAGGGACGCCAGTTCGTCAACCCGCCCATGGCGCAATCGATTCTCGCTCCATCCACGCCGAACCGGTCCGCATGATCCTTCACCAGATCCTTGGTATACTGCAAATATTCCGGGTTCGTCATATCGAAGGACAGGCAGTTCCATTCGATCTGCGGCTCGCCGTCCCTCCGCAGCGATGCCCAATGCCGGTGCGACACGCCGAGCGGATCTTCCGGCTCCGGTCCGTGCGGCACATAATCGAACAACAGGGTCATGCCCAATTCGTGAATGCGGCGGCTGAACGTCCGCACCGCCTCGTCCCCGCCATAACGCGCATCCACGATCCGTTGATCGGTCGGATGGTACACGCCGCGGTCCAAATGCTCGAATATCGGCAGCACCCAGACGTGATCGATCCCGATGTCCCGCAATCCGTCCAATTCCTGCGCGTATTCCGCCATGTCGCGGCGCAGCGGAAAACCCGAATCCATCGTCCCGTGCGGGTGGCAGGAATACAGCACACCGTCCCGATGGCCGTCCGAGGGCGGCACCCAGCCTTTGTCGGCATACAATTGCCGAATCGCCGCGAATGCCGCCCGATTCTCGCCTTCAGCGGCGTCTCCTGCTCCAACCTGCAAGTACAGAACGCCGCAAGTCAGCGATTCTCCCGGCTTCAGATCGGCCTCGACCGCCGCTACATTCGCCAGATGCAGACGATCGCCCTTCCGGTAAACGCCGGTTCCCCATTTCTCATCCTCGTCGACGAAGATCAGATTCGTACGGCTGTCGCCCTGCCGAAGCCGGATGACGGGATTGACAAGCCCGGTCTCCACCGCTTCGGCTTCCGCCAGTTCGGAAGCTTGGAACACCGGATACGGAACATTGCCGGGAAAATCAAATTCAACCTTGTCCCCGACAAGCGGCACGTCAACGATAAACGCAACGCCATTAATGTGGCTCTCCGGCCTGTTCTCGCCGCTCTCCGCTCGCTGCGCCAGACCGCTTCCGTTCCCGTTCCCGCTGCCGCTGCCATTTCCGTTGCCGCTTCCATTCCTGAACTCCGCTTCCACAGCGACGGTCTCGCCTTCAATACGATAACGGACGGCAAGCGCAATGCCCGCCAATTGATAGCGTGCCTCCAGAACGCTGCTGGTCTCTTCAAAACCGGCAAAATGCCAGGCCTCTTCAGCGCCCGTCCCCGGAACGATTCGGGGGAGCTCCCACGTGTTCGCTCCTTCGAAGGAGTGGTAAGCCAGGCAGCCCGCCATATATCGGCCGTCACAGCCGATATCCATGGTCAAGCTCCCGACCCAGGCCTGTTTTGTCCCGTTTTGAACGGACAGCAGATGGCCGGTTGCCGCATCGAACGCGCAGACGATCGCACCTCGCCCGAATGTGCGAATACCGCTTGATGGTCCTGAATGTGTACGCATCGCCATAACGCCTCCTTCGCATGATGCCGCCGCTCATGAATGCGGGAGCACGCCCGCCGCTGCCCGTGCTCCCGCCACACTCTCTCATCCCGCACCTAGCGCTTCTCAGATGTTCACATACTTGTTGCCCGCGAGATCGACGCCCCGTGCCAGGATGATTTCCCAATTCTCGTTCTTCTCCGGAATGACCTTCGTATCCGTCGAGATGAAGCGCATCGTATATCCGCACCGGCGGTACGGGCTCGTATTGGCCGCCGCGCCGTGAATGATGCGGGAATCGTGAAGCGAGCATTCGCCAGGCTCCAGTTCGAAATAGACGGCTTGCGATTCGTCGATATTTTTGATTTGCGCATGGAACGTGTTCACGGTCATATCGACATCCTCATACTGCGAGAAGCCGTTGTTGTGCGTGCCCGGGATAACCCGCATGCACCCGTTCTCCTTGAAGCTCCGATCAATCGCCAGCCATACGGTGACGATCTTGTCGTACTTGTCGAAGCGGCCGTTCCAGTAAGCGGAATCCTCATGCCATGGCGTTGCCCGGCCGACGAACGGATCCTTGCAGATGAAGTGGCTCGACCACAGCATGATGTTCGGACCGATCAGCGGCTCTACCAGGTCCAGCACTTCGTCCGCCAACAGAAACTCGAGCAGCCGTTTGTCACGGAAATGGGGAGTATCGAGCTCGTCGGACAGCTTCGCGCCTTTCTCGGCCAGGTGGTCTTCGAAGATGCCGCGCAGGCGGTCCATCTTGTCTGCCGAGAATACCGGCTTGTTGTACAGATGGTACCCGCGGTTCCAGTATTGGTCGATTTCCGTCTTCGTCAGCTTTGCTGTCATTGTTGTTCCCTCCGTTATTGGACATCTCGCAGCAGCGCGTCCGTAATCATTTTGAAAATGGCCAAATCGTTCTTATAGTCCTCCGGCGTCGTCTTGGGCGTCAGTCCCTGGGTCACGACATCATAAAAATACTCCAGTTCCACCGTGTATGGATCCTTGAGCGTCGGACGCTTCACGTACTCGTGGTAAGCATCGCCAATCGTCTCTTTCATGTTCAACGTGGTTGGCAAGTGACGAATGTATGGCGTATCGTATTTCACCGTCATCTGCTTGGACTTGCCGAACACTTCGATCGAAGCGTCGAAGCGCCGCTGGTCGTCCACGCCCGTCTCGAAGGAAGCGTAGAAACCGTCGAATTCGAGAATCGCCGTAATATACCCGCCGCCATTCCATTGCGCAGCCGACACAACGCGCCTCGGCATACCCAACAATTCGCGCATCGCGGACAGGTCGTGGCTGTTCAAGCCGCACAACAGGCCATAGGCATTATAGATATCCTTCGGCACGTCGCCGATCGCTTCCCTGATCATG
This sequence comes from Bacillota bacterium, assembly GCA_023391635.1. Taxonomy (GTDB): domain Bacteria; phylum Bacillota; class Bacilli; order Paenibacillales; family Paenibacillaceae; genus Cohnella. The sequence goes on from JAEWAQ010000052.1 coordinate 204,990, forward strand.
GCGGCGCGGCGCGACCACCTGTCGTCCATCGCTGCCTGCGGGATATCCGCAAAGCGGTGCACGGTGCTGGACTGCTCGATGATCATGTGGTTCTGTCCGATGATGTCGCGGATTTTCGCATATTGGATCGGCCCCAGCGACTGCAGTTCGCCTACGGCTTCGTTAAACGCAGGCGCGTATCGCCGCATATAACCGACCAGCACCTGCACGCCGGCTTCATCCCTGGCCTTGATCATCGCGTCCGCATCGGCCACATTCAGCGTCATCGGCTTCTCGATTAGCACGTATTTCTTGTTGTTAAGCGCATGGATTGCGCACTCCGCGTGATATTCATCGCTGTTCAGCACGAATACCGCGTCGAGATCGGCCTGTTCGCACAGCCGCTTCGCATCCGTGTACAAGTTTTGCACCCGGTATTTCTTGCCGAGCAATTCGAGCAGCGACTGCGAAATGTCGCACAGCGCCGCGATTTCATACCGATCCGCCAGATTTTCCAGAATCGGCAGGTGAATGATTTGCGCCACTTCACCCAGCCCGATCAACCCCACCTTCAATCGTCTCAAGGGTTCCAACTCCTTCTAAAATGTGATGACGGCCTTGAGAAAACCATGCGGCTTCTGTTTGGCGGCTTGAAATGCTTCTTGAATGCGATCGATCGGATATTCGTGCGACAGCAGCGGCTCGATCCGGAGCTGTCCGGTCTCGAGCAGCTTCATGCCGGTGCGGATGCCTCGCAAATAGGCTTCGGGATCCCGTTCGTGCGCATTGATGACGTCGAGGCCTTTCCAGTTCCAGGTTTGCATGTCGATCGTGCGGGTGCCATGCTGGTGGTATCCGAACACAATCAGCCTGCCCCGAATGCGCACCGCATGCGTCGCCGTATCGAGCGCAGCTTGATAGCCGGTCGCTTCGATGACGACATCGGCTCCCTTGCCGCCGGTCAAAGCCAGAATGCGCTCGGCGGCATTCTCTTTCGAAGCGTCGATCGTGATATCCGCACCCAACTGGCGAGCCAGCTCGAACGATTCCTCCCGGGTGTCGACGGCGATGATGCGCGACGCGCCCTTCAGTCTGGCGCCTTGCAGAATCAGTCCGCCCATGAAGCCGACGCCGATCAGCACGACCGTATCCCCGATTTCAATGCCCGAACGCGCGGTGGCGTTCATCGCGCAACCGATCGGCTCACCGAGCGCCCACGTGTAAGGAATGTGATCGGCCAGCCGGATCGCCCATTGCTCCGGTACCGCGATATACTCGGCGTATCCTCCGCGGTCCGTGAACAGCGTGACGCGATCGCCCGCCTGGAACGCTTGCGTGCCTTCCCCCGTTTCCACCACGATGCCGCTGGCCTCATGCCCGAAAAAAACCGGTTCTTCGGAAGAGAACCGGGGATTGGTCCACATCCCCAGCTCCGAAGAACATAGTCCGCAGGCTTCGACTTTGACCAGCAGCTCGCGAGGGCCCGGCGAAGGCTTTGCGATTTCAAACACTTGCACATCGCCGGGTCCAACCAACGCGGCTGCTTTCATGGTCTTCCTCTCCCTTGCTGAAGCGATTACGATTTGCCTAGCTTCTTGAGCAATGCTTCCTTGTCCTTGCTGACCGCTTTCTCGACCGCTTCCTGAATTTGCTGCAGAGCCGTGCGGGAATCGACGTTCTTGTCGATGGCATCCTGCAGCATCTTCCACCAGATTTCTTCCGCTTTGGCATCAAGCGCTGTCGGAATATTAACCGGAATTTTCTTGCTTAGTTCCTTGTACATCATCAACGGTTTCTGCCCACCGAGAATTTCGAGCGGCTTCTCTTCGGTTGCAGCCAGGTCATACGCCGGCAAAAATCCCGGAGGATTGCTCCATTGGATCGCTTCCTTGTTGGAATTGTCCATGCCCAGCAGATTCAGGCGGATATATTCCCACCCGGCGAGCTTGTTCTTTCCTTGGGAAGGAATGGCGAACGAAGCGCCGCCCATGCCGCCATTCGCCCCGAACGGCAAATTCGTGACGCGCCACTTGCCTTTGGTGTCCGGCGCTTTGCCGTCAATGTCCCAGATGCCGAAGTCCCCGGAATAAAACATCGCCGTCTTGCCGGATGCCAGCGCTTGCGCCCCGTTGTCGTCGTAGAAGTTAATATACGAAGCCAGCTTCTCTTGCTTCAGTTCTTTGGCCAGGTCAAGCGCGGCTACGTATTGGTCGGTGTTGCGCAGCCAATTCAGATCGCGATCGAAAAATCCGATGCCGCTCGTCATCAGGTTGACGATCGTCGTATCCCAATCGTACGTATACTTCTTGTCGGCGGCGAGCGTCTTGGCCAAGCTGATGAAGTTATCCTTGTCCTTGATGAACTCGCCGAATTCTTCAGGATCGGACGGGAAGCCGGCCGCATCCATAATGTCCGCGCGGTAGAACGCAAGCGCAGGAGGCGTCGTATGCGGAACGGCGAGCTGCTTCGTGCCATCCAGCGATTGGAAACGCTGCATATGGGTCTCCGTAAAGAAAGGCTTATATTTACCGAAATCATACGGTTGCTGGTTCAGGTCTTCCAAGCCTTCGATCGTATTGAACTCGCCGATGCGGGAGCCGTCGATCATGACAAGATCCGGCACGCCTTTCCCGGAAGCCAGGACGGTCTTCAGCTTGTTGTGCATCTCGTCCGTACTCATGACGACATTGTTGACTTTAACGTTCGGATACGAATTGTTGAAGAACGTGTTGAGCGAATCAAGCGCCCAGAAGGACCAAACGACGACTTCACCGGATATATCCTTCAGAGGCTCTTCCGGGATCGGCGGAAATTCGGCTGCTGCCTCGGAAGGCGACGCTTCGGGCGAAGCAGAAGCGGATTCCGAAGGAGCGACGCTTGCCGAAGCCGACGACGGCGGAGGCGAACTCTCGCTGCCAGCCTTGTCCTTGCTGCAACCGGTGAGCACCATCACTACTGCCAGAATGCCGATCATAGGAATCGATAGCCACTTTTTCATAAGACCCTACACCCTCTCGCATGAATTGGTATGCTTGGTAAACCCTTATGCCGGTTCATTCTCATACTGCCAAACCATTCGATCCGAGATGCCGTCTACCCGGCAGCGCGATAGGCATTCCCCCCTTCAATGGCGGTCCTGTTCTAGTCCCCGGCCAGACCCGTGCGTTCGAGGCTTTCCACAAAATAGCGCTGCGCATAGCCGTACAGAACGACAAGCGGCAGAATGGTCAAGAGCGCACCGGCCATGCTGCGGTTGTAGTTGGTCGGCACCGAACCGATCAGCCCGCCTCCCATCAGCTTCGACGCATCGTTCAGCCGCTGCTCGCCCTGCGTATCCAGAATCATCAACTGCTGCGGCAAATTGTAGTGCTCGGTCAACATCAGATACAAATTGGGCTCGAACGTGTCGTTCCAGTGCCAGACGACCGAGAACAGGAAGACGACGAGCATGGCCGGACCGGCCATCGGCAGCATGATGGAGCGAAATGTCCGGAACGCGCCCGCGCCGTCGATTCGCGCCGCCTCTTCCAGCTGCGACGGAAGGCCGCGGAAAAACTGGATGAAGATCAGAACGAACAGCGCGCCGCGCAGCCCGTGGCCGAATGCGCTGGGTACCAGAAACGGGAGATACGTGTTGATCCACTCCAGATCGCTGAAAAACATGTATAACGGCACGACGATCGTCTGCGGCGGCACGAGAAACGTAAACAGGACCAGACCGAGCAATAAGGCATGGCCGGGAAACCGGTACCGTGCGAATCCGTACCCGACGACGGCACAGCTCACGATTTGCAGCAAGGCCGCGCCCAGCGACGTGATGGCGCTGTTCGTGAAGCTCCGCCAGAAGTGCAAGCGATCATAAGCGAACCGATAATGCTCGAAATTCAGTTCCTTCGGAATCCACTTTACTGTCGCGTCTGTGATATCGTTTGCCTGCATGAGCGACTGGCTGACAATGTAGAGCATCGGATAGATGAAGACGAAAGACAGGCTGATCAGCACGGCATAGTGGAACAGGCTGGAGCCAAGCGTTGCAGCCTTGCGCATCGGGAACATGCGCACCGCGGCCTTCAAGTCGTTTCTCATCTCTGCTGCCTCCCTTCCCGGATCTCGCTTGCGCCTGCGTTGCGGAACAAATACAGGACGATCAGAATGACCGCAAATATGATCGCGAAGTATATCCATCCCAATGCGGACGCGTAACCGTAATCGTTCTTCTCGAAAGCGATCGTCTGGATGTAACCCATGACGCGGTTGCGCACTTCCGTGAACGAATTGACGATGCTGAACAGCGTATTGACCAGAATCATCGGCATGATCATCGGAAACGTAATTTTCCAAAACTTCTCCCAGGACGTCGCGCCGTCCATGTCGGCAGCTTCGTACAGCGATGCCGACACCGACTGCAGCCCCGCGAGGAAGATCAGGATTTGCACGCCCGAATCCCAGATGACGAGCGTCAGGGAATCCATCATCTTGAGCAGCGGCAGCAGCACTTCCGTCGGCACATAGACGCTTAGTTTGGAAGCCAGATCGTATTGCAGAAAGATGGGCAGCGTCGCTGCGCCCTGGTCCAGCAGCTTCTGCAGCACGGTGCCGGAAGCGATGATGACCGGCAGGAAGAAGATGGAGCGGAACATTAGTCTGCCGACGAACGGCCGGTTCAGCAGCAGGGCGCTGAACATCGCAAACACGAGAATGAGCGGGATGTGGAATATCATCGTCGTCATCGTGTTCAGCAGAGCCGGCACGAAGTCCACATCGACCGTGAACGCGTCGCGGAAGTAATGGAATCCGTTGAACGTCGCTTTCAGGCCGCTGTTCGATATTTCCATCCGGTTGAAAGCGAAGTACAGCGATCTGCCGAGCGGAACAGCCAGGAAGAGCAGGAAGCCGACGAACCAGATCGAGATGAAGGAGTATCCTTCGAGCATGTGCCGGGCGCGCATCGATAGCTTGAACGGTTTCTTCATTGTGCTGCCCCCTTGCCCGCCGCGACCGCAAACCCGGCCGCAGGAACGCTTACGCCTTGGACGATGGCAGCCTTGTCGCCGTAATTAACGATAATTTGCGTACCATTCCCGTACGTGGTTCCGAACAAGTCCGTACCGAGCTGCTCATGCGCCGTGATGAATTGATCAGCCACCTGCGCAAGTGCCGCTGCCGCTTGCTTGTATTGCTCCGCCGATACTTGCACCCAGTCGGTGTAAGACGAGCTTATTACGTAGTCCACCAGCGTACGATCCAGCTTGGAAGGCTGATCGTAAGTCATCATATAGGACGGCATGGCTCCGTATTCGACAGCGCGAAGAAAATCCGCCTGCGGGTCGTCGCTGAAGTTCAGCGGAGCGCTCGTATAGGGCACAAGTCCATGAACCGCAATCTGATAGAACGGAATGGCGCGTTCGGAGTAAGAGTACCCGCTTGAAGCGAGCGGAGCGTCATCGATCCGGTCCACATGCCCGAACGCGTAGCCGAAGCCGTAATCGACAGCCGCCCGCCCAATCCGGTCGCGCATCAGATCCATCGAACGTACCCAGGCTTCCATCGCGTCTGCGCGAGTCAACCGTTTCTCCGAGCCCGGATCGGAATACAGCATGCTGCCCATATTGCCGAGCTGAACGCCTTGAATGCCTTGTTTGGCGAAGGTGTTCCCCTCGCGGAACAAGTACTTGTCTGCGGCCACGTCAGGCCGGACGAAGTAGAAGACGCTGCCCCGCGGCTGACGGGTGCTCCTGCGCGGATTGAACGACTGGACCGTCTCCTTGTTCAGCCCGCGGATCGCTTCGCTTGAACGCTTCAGCGCATCGCCGCTTTTCGGCACTCGCACGTAATTCGTTTTCAAATACAGCTTGATGCCCTTGGACTTGGCGTAATCCGCCAGCTTGGAGAGTTCCTTGTTGCCGCCAAGCCCGGAAGCCGCCGGCCAATGCTTCGGCTGGTCGCCGTAAAGGCCGTCCGAGGACCAGCCGTCATAGGTGACTTCGAGCGATTCGATTCCCTGCTTCAACAGCTCGTCGATGATCGTCTTCGCTTGCTCGAATGTCGTAACGGACACAAACGAGTTTCCGATCACCTCGCCTTGCAGCGCGCCCCCCAGCAACCGCAATTGATACGGCATCTCGGCAGATACCGCTACCGGCTCGACGCCCTGATCCTGTATTAAATAACTCCGATACGCTTCCGCCATGCCGACGTAGCCCGGCTGTGTTTCATCCAGCAGCACGAACCGGATTTGCCGGTCCCCCGGTATCATCTGGCTCTGCATCAGCGGCACTTCGCCCGTTCCCGCCAGCGTGACCAGATCGTCGTTGCGGTACACGAATTCAACCGATGTCCGGTACAGCTTGATATTGCGGATGCCTGCCGGCGTTGCATTGATTTTGGCGTCGGTGTCGCCATCGGTGACGATGCCCAGGAAAGAGCGGCCGTCGCGATAAATGCCGAACACCGGCAGCGCCGCATGCTCTCGCTGCCAATGGCTGACATTCTCATGGGGGAGGGAGGTCACTTTCTCCAGCACTTTGGTCGCGAACGCGTAATCTCCTCCATAGATCGCCTGGCTGTAAGATTCGAAGTACCTGGGGTGTTCCTCCCGGAATGTGATGAGCGAACCGGAACCGTCCGGCAGCACGATCGCTCCGTTCTCATTCTCCGCGCCCGCCTCGAAGAACGGGAACGGTTCGATCGATACGAGTCGGAATTGCGTTCCTTCCTTGACGGATTCGTGCGGAATCGTCAATTCCAGTCCGTCTTCGCGAAGTTTCAACACGACGCTGTAGGAAATGCCGATATTGGTCATGGTATAATCCAGCACCAGACTGTCACTTTGCTGACTCACCGATAGCGTGCTTTGTTCTTTGAACGGGTACGTCTGGGCAATTTCCTTGCCTTCCGAATATTTCACCAGCATGGGCGAACGGACGAATCTCTTATTGTTGCCCGGCAGCGTCTTGAGCAGCTCCTCCTTCGGCAAACTGCTCCACTGTACGCCCGTTTGCTTGTCCGTCACCATCACGCTTCCGTATTTGCCATCCATCTCGAGCTTGAACCGTCCATTCTCCAATGAAGCCGGACCTGCGCCGAACTGCTCCAGTTCTTTGACAACTTCCACATCTTTGTCGAGCAATCCGCCCTGAACGCGTTCGATCGGCGGTACGCTGATCACGGAGAAGAAGACGATGAGGAGCGCGGCAACGATGACGGACCCTGCGGATTTGCGAACGAGCTTCATCTTGTCTCCTCCCTTCTTACATCCGGAACGCGATCTCTTTATAAATCGTAACGAAGAATTGGATGGACTGATTGATCAATCCGAACAGCAGCAATCCGACGAACCAGACGATAAACATTCCGATAATGGACAGAATAATGACCCAGAACGTGCGGCCGAATTCGAAATCGTGAAGCACCTTGACGTGCAGGAATAACTGCAGCAGCATCCACAGGAACATAAAAGCCAGCATGCTGAGGTACAAGATATTCGAAATGCCCGTCCGTTCATAATCGAAACTCAGCGTCATCAGGTTGGACAGCGCTGCGATCGCGAGCGACAGTGGAATGTACGGCACCAGAACGAAAGTGCTGGTCGACAGAATGTCAACGAATTTACCTTCTCCATCGACGATCGTGCTGACGCCCCAGCTGGCAGCCGACCAGGTAAGCCAGGGAACGACGATCCAGGTCGCTTCCACAAGAATGGATACTTGATAGGGCTCTTGCGTCTGCAAAGCGAATCCGGTAATGAGCAGCGAGATGACCCTAGCCGCTACCGCGCACAAGAGGATGATGCCGGCGTGCATCAGCTTCAGTCTGCCGCGCTGGCGAAGCTCGGTTGGAAAATCGTAATAGAATTCGATCGGGTGGCGCAGTGAACGCAGCGCCCATTGGACCGTGTTCATCCTTGCTGCCCCCCTTTGGCGTCTTTCACGCTGCCAGTTGCGGCGATGCCGCTGTTGCTCTTGGGCATGCGCTTGCGCTTGCGCCTGCCATATAGGTAGAAACCGAGCCTGATCACGATCAGCAGGCCGACCAGACCGCCCGCGATTTCTCCGAAGTGCGCGCGCATGTACTCTTTGCGATATTCCGCGAGAGCTGCGGAGTATCCGTATTTGTCCTTGGCGAGCCTGAAATAGCTCATTGCTTCAGCATAGTCTTCGGATTTCAGCAGCGCCTGGCCGATCCCGCCGTATGCCAGCAAATAGTTGGCGTTCATGCGCTGCACTTCCCGCCAGATCGGCTGAGCTTCTGCGTATTTGCCGTCGGCATGAAGAATGGAAGCTTTGTGTACCAGCTGACCGAACGGAGTCGTCACGAACCGGTCGATCCGGTTGCGCCCCTTGTCCGCGATATAGATCGTGCCATCCGACAACTCCGCGATGCTGCTCGGCGCCTTGAACAGTCCGTCCTGCTCTCCAATGCCGCCGAAGATGAAGAGCATATTTTTGATCGCGTTGTATTGGAAAGCTTTTCCCGTCACGCTATCGAGTGCCGTAATCAGCCCGTCCCGACTCGCCGTCACGTCTACGAACGATTCGAAGGCGGGGCTGTAATTGTACGTGGGCAGTTGATAATCTCCGTAAGTGTTCTTCTCTTTGGAGCCTCCGCCGCCGTCGCCGTTCAGAATGTCGACCCCGACCGTGCTGAGGCGCTTGACTTGGTTCGTATGAATGCCGACTGTCGTCGTGTAGTAGAAACCTTCCGCATCCTCGAACACATTGGAAAACTCCGGCGGCTTCTCGCTGGCCATCTGTTGCCGCTGTTCTTTGCTCGCAATCAGCTTGACGATCACTCTGCTGAAGCTCCAGTCGACGTGATTGGCGCCGAAGAAGCCGGCAAATCGACCTTCCGGGCTAATCTGCAGCAGTCCTTGACTGGCTCCTTCGCTGACGACGAACAGGTAACCGCGTTTGTCGACGGCCAGCTTGGAAGGCGCGAAGTAGAACTGATCGCCGAGCAGCGGAGAGTCCGGCTTAAGGAATTCCTGCACGAACTGCCCTTGCGCATTGAATTTCGCGACTCTGCGGTTGCCCGTATCCGCTACGTAAATATCTCCCGTCTTCGTCACGTAGACGCCCTTGGGCGCATTCAACTGCCCCGAGCCTTCTTCATCGCCGATGACGAACAGCACGTTCTGATGGCGATCCATGTGAATGACTCTCGCGTTGCCGCTATCTACGATGTATAAGGTGTCGTCATCTCCGATGAATAGATCCTCCGGCGAGTCCAGCGGTCCGGAGGGCATTCCGAATCCGTCGAAGGAATCCGCGTAGACGTAACCATTCAGCGAAGCGGGCGTCTGCTGATCGGCATTGTAGATGTAACCCGGATACGGACTGTCGGCGAAGGCAGACGCGGGCGCCAGGAACAACGCCAGGGCAACTGCGCCGATGAACGACTTGATCGATCGTTTCACGCCGGCATCACTCCTTGATTCCTGAATGGGCCATCGTCTCAAGTACCATTTTCTGCGTCACAATGAATACAATGATGGTAGGCACGATCATCAGTAAGCTGGCAGCGCCCACCGTTCCCACGGTTGCGATTGCATTGGCGCCGCCATTGATTGTCGTAAGCGCATACGGAAGCGTCTTCATGTCCTCTGTCGTCGTATACACCGCCGAGGACCAAGGATCGTTCCATGCCGCGATGAAGATGAACAAACTCAGCGTCGCCCACGCGGGTTTCAGCATCGGCATGACGATTTTCCAGAAAATCGTCCATTCCTTCGCGCCGTCGATTTTGCCCGCCTCCAGCAGTACGTCCGGAATTTGGTCGAGAAACTGCTTGATCAGGAACAACCCGACCGGATAAGCGATATACGGTAAAATGAGCGCGAAGTACGTGTTCGTCAATCCCAATTGACTGATGATGATGTACTGCGGAATTTGCGTTACTTGGGGCGAGAACATAAGTGCCAGGATGACCAGGTTGAAGATTGCCTTGCGAAACGGCATGATATGTTTGCTGAGCGGATACGCGGCCAATGCCGAGATCAGCACGCCTCCGGCGACGATCGTAAACGAAACAACCAGGCTGTTGAAAATATAGCGGGAGAACGGAACCATTGTGGATCCTGACGCCGCGAACAAGGTATTGAAGTTTTTCATCGTCGGATTCATCACGAAGAATCGCGGCGGGAACAGGAACAGCTCCGAAATCGGCTTGAACGCCGTCGATACCATATAAACGAGCGGCATCAGCATCACAAGCCCCATCGCCGAGAGCAGAACGTACAGCATAAGGCCGCCCCAGTCCAGGCGTCTGGCCTTCATGATCAGGGACATGCCCATTCACTCCTTGCTCCCGAGAATCTTGAACACGATGCGGTTCAGGCCGACCATCAGCAAGAACAGCACGACGGCAATCGAGGCGGCGTATCCCATCTCGAACCGGATGAAAGCGTAGTCGAACAAGTGGGTCATGATCGTGTGCCCCGCATACAGCGGGCTTGGCAGACCGGCCAGCTGTACGCTGACGTCGAACACCTGCAGCGAGAACACGATCTGCATGACGGCGCCGAACAACAGTTGAGGCTTGACCGAAGGGATCGTAATGTACCAGAGTTGCTGCCAGCGGTACTTGACGCCGTCGATCGCTCCGGCCTCGTACATGTCCCGAGGGACGTTCTGCAAACCGGCCAGGAAGCTGAGGAAACCGATCCCCATGCTCATCCAGAGACTGACAATGATCAGTACGGGCAAAATCGTCCGCACATCCTGCAGCCACAGGAACGGCTCGTTCAGAATGCCTAGATCCATGAGCCACTTGTTGATCAAGCCGTAGCGATCTCCGGAGAACAGGTATGTCCATACGACGCTCATGGCAATCGCGCTCGTAATCGCCGGCGTGTAATAGAAGAACGTGTACAGAAAACGGTATCGCACCGGAATTTGACTAATGAACCAAGCCAGCATGAAAGCCATGACGTAACTGACCGGACCGGTGATGAAGGCGAATTTCAGCGTGTTGGAGACAGCGGTCAGAAACACGTCGTCGTCCACGAATAACAGCCTGTAATTGCCCAGGCCGACCCATCTGGGCGACTCCAGGATGTTATAGTAGGTGAAGCTGAGTCCGACGGACGTCAGCACCGGCGCTACCGTGAACACGAGAAACAGCAGCATGAACGGGAGCATGAAGTAATAAGAGACGCGGTTTCTGACGATTTCCCGGAGCAACTCGGCGAACTTGCCGGTGCGGGCGGCTTGTGCCGGCGCCGTCTGCGAGCTTGCGTTTGCGGATGCGGTTGATTGTGTCATCGCGGGCTTTCACCTCTTGCCGGCAGATTCTTTATCGGTCGAGACCGAATTCTTCCCTCTTCTTGCGGAGCTCGCGGTTGATCTCCTTCACGCCGTCTTCGACGGCCTCGCGGCGGTTCTTGCCGTTCAGCACGATTTCGTTCCAGATATTCTCGATATAGCGGTTCGTATAATAACCGCCCAACACGACTTCCCGCTCGCGGAACCATTCCCATTGCTCCAGAATGGCGTTCAAGTCTTCCGTCGGCCATGGCAGCCGCTTCAACGCCTCCACGTTGGCGGTATTCCAGCGCGCTTCCACACCGAGTATCGACTCCAGCTCGGTGCCGAATTGCTCCTGCACATCGGCGCTGGTCCACCACCTCAGGAAAGCCCATGCCTCGTCCTGCTTATCCGAGCTTTCGAAAATCATGCCGGTCTGCGACATGCCGCCGGTTGAACGGTTTATCGTACCGTCTGCCTGTGCGATGCCCGGCATCGGCTTCATGCCCCACCAGCCTGTCAGCTCGGGAGCAGCCGTGGACAGCATCAGGTAAGTCGAGTAGTCCGCTACGCCGATCGGCATTTCTCCGCTGCGGAAGCGATTGTAGAAGTTGGCCGCCTTGCTGATCTTGTAATTGGTGAACAGCCCCGTCCACATCTTGAATGCCGCGATGCCTTCAGGGGAATCGAGATTCGACTTGGCCCCGTCGTCCTTGTAGAAAGATCCTCCATTCTGGAACAGGAAAGGCGTGAACTCGCCGATCGCGTCGCCGATTTTCGGATAGTAGAAGTCCAAGCCATGCTGCTGAAGAATCGGAATGATGTCCATGACTTCTTCCCACGTATCCGGAGTTTTCTTGATGCCAAGCTCGTTCAGGATGTCCTTCCGGTAAAACAGCATGTTGAAATTCTGGTTTTCCGGCAATGCATAGTCGCCGCCGTTGAATCGATACGGGATCAGCGCGCCGGGCCGGAAGCGGGAGGCAACCTCTTCATAGTCGGCGAATTGGTTCAGATTGACGACCGCGCCCCGTATCGCGAAGTCAATCGGCACCTGACCGTCGACACCAAGCGCAACATCGGGTGCCTTGCCGGATGTTTCGGCCAGCATGAGCAGGTTCATGGCGCCTACCGGCAGAACGTTGACATTCACCTTGATGCCGGTCTGGGCGGTGAAGTCTTCGTCCGCAAGCTGCTTGATGATCTGGGCCCAGTCGCGGCCTCGCGCCACCCATACGTCGAGCGTCCCGCCTTCGTTGTAGATATTGCCGATGCCCGAATAGTCGTTGCGGAAGGACAGCGCGAAATCGGATAAAGTATGCCACGCTTTTTTGAAAAATCCGGCTTCGGACTTCGGCCAAGGTTGTTCCGGCGATTTGACGGCCAGCCAATCCAGCGTCAGACTTTGTTCGCTGAGCGAGTTGATCCAGGTGCCCAGCGAAGATTGCGTTTCGCCCATCGCGTCGAGTCGGGCAGGGATCGTATCCGGCTTCTCCGACATGCTAAGCAGCTGATCCCGGGCCATGCCGAGCTGGCTGACGTTGGAGCTCGTTTCGCTTATTCCCATGGTCACCATTTCATGCATCGCATCGTCGATGGAGCGAGCCATCATAATTAGCCGCGGAACCAGGTTCGTTATTTTGTTGTCCAGTTCCCAATCCAGGTTCGGATCGGGATTCGTACCCGTGTACAGAATGATTTCCCGGCTCAGCAGCGACATCTTTCGCGAGACGTCCTGCACTTTGTCGAAGACGGACCCGAGCGAACCGATCTGCACTTCCATGCGAATCGTGTGCTGCCCTTGCTCCAGATAGTAGAGGTAAGGGTTGCCTTCTTTGTCGCGCAAGCTGCCCACTTGCCATTTTTCTTTGTAAGGAAAAGGGTAGTTGTTCATTTCCTTGAACGGTATTCGGCCGTCGATCTCGATAATCCGTTCGACCGGCACCCCGTTCTGCCACCAGCTGCCGTATCGTCCGCCGATTTCGTACAGTCCGCTCACCGGAACGTCGACGGTCCACTCGGACCATTGGCCGCCGGTTTTCCAGGCTCGGTCCCCGAATGCGTTCAGCACGATGCCGTTCTTATTGTAGGGCTCGGTATTCGGCTCGCGATTCTCGATGCGCCGCAGCGTCGGGTCGGACTTCAGCGACGCCTTCTCGGCTTGCACTTTGATGAATTGGCCGGAAGCTGCCTCATAACCCTGCTCCTCATATTGCCGTTTTACTTCCGCATAGCTGGGGAACACGGTCGGAGCATGGACGCGCAGCTCTCCGATCGCCCCCGCTTCGCGGATCGCGTTGATGCGAACCGCATGCTCTCCCGCTGTTAAGTAAAACCGGAATGGCTCCGACACCTTGGCGTCCGCATCGCGGAAATCGCGATATTGCCAACCCGGGACTTCCACATTGTCAGGGTTGTATTCATTGCCCTGGTTGTCATTCCAGGTGTCTCCGCTTTCCTTCCACATGCGTTGGAATACCATGCGCTTCGCCTGGAAGAACGGATATTGTCCATCGATCTGCACATTGCGTAGCAAGGACGAGCGCTTGCCCTCCACCGGATAGTAACTCATGCCTATCTGGTAAAATCCGTCCTGCGGCACATCAATCCGGAACTCGATCCAGCTGCCCTCTTCTTCAAGAATCACCGACTTGCCATCCCGACCGCCGAGCGATTCGACTTCCTTCGCGCCCGAATGGCTGACCGCTGAATATTGCCCGGCAGGGACGCTGATTTCGAAGCCTTGCGTATCCACTGCGCCTTCTTTGCGCCATTGCTCTAAGTACTTGTTATACGACGGCTCCAGCTTGTTCGCGATATCGTCGCTTTCCAGGACGGAGGATTGATCCAGATCGGGGTAATCCGGAATGCCGGCCATCGCATTGATGTCGAAACGTTTCGATGGATAAATATAAACAATCACCGAGAGGATTACGATAATGACTCCGATATTCACGAGCTTCCTTACCCAATTTCGCTTCATTTTTCGATTTTCCCCCTCGTTGCTTACGAGTTGTAATAACGTTTTTACAAAATATTTGAATAATCAACTTGGTAGTATGTAAAAACGTTTATATTTCTTTTTTGTGGGATTATATAAGAATATACGAATCAATAATTGGCTTTTGAAGCGCTTACAGGTACTATATCATGGTTTAATCATAAAGGGAAGATGCCATTCTATATTTTTTATGGGTCTGTGGCAACGTTTCGACAATCCTCGTTACAGGACTTTAGTTCGCTTGGCTCCGCAAACGAGGTTACGATTTCCGGACAGTACCGGAATAGCTCATCCCGGCTAATCCCCCCGTAAGCCGGGACTTTTCCTGTCACGAGGAGAGTCGGCGCCAATGATCCGTTTCGAATATAGCCAGTTATGCTTGCGAGATGAATCGCAGGGCAATCGCTTACGAAATGAATGGCTCCACCACCACCGCCAAAATGAAACACACCTTATATTTATTGCTTTGCAGCAATAATAGTCTCGCTTCACGATCGAGATGAATGTTTTTATTGCGTTCGAGCAATAAATCAAGCGAATTGTGGAAGGCGCGGCAGAATGGGGCCGAATAGTTGCTAAAAAGCAATAATTCGGCGATCAACGCACGCAGGGCCGAATCCGCGTCGCAAGCAACGCGATTTCGGCCCTGTTCACGCCAAATTCCAATCATAACCACAAGACTGAAATTCCACTACGCCCGCGATTCCGACTCCGGCGCGTAATCCCCGAAACCCGTGGCTTCCATCCCTGCCTAAGAAGCTTCCTCCGGTGGCGTCAGCACGATCTTGCCGTCGACGAGCTCGACGATCATCTTGTTCTTGTCCTTCATGCCGATCGATTCAAGATAACCCGCGGGCACTTGCAGGCGCCCGGCCTTGTCGAGCACAGCATACTCCACGTGCGACTCTTCCTCGCTCGCCGCGACACCTCGCTCCAGCTCCTCCAACTCCTCGGCATAGGAGCGCTTGCGCAGCATCTCCGAGGAAATCTTGCCGTCGCGGATGGCGACGACGCGGTCGACTTTCCTCGCCAGATGCGGGTCGTGCGTGACGATGACGATCGTGATGCCGATCGAGCGGTTCAATTCGCGGAACAGGTCGAGAATCTGGTCCGCCATCTTCGAGTCGACCGACCCGGTCGGCTCGTCCGCGAGCAGCAGCTTCGGCTGGTTCGCCAGCGCGATGGCGATCGCCACGCGCTGCTGCTCGCCGCCCGACAGTTGATGCAGCTTGTTGTTCTTGCGATGCGTCAAACCGACCGCTTCGAGCAGCTCCAGGGCGCGCATCCGCTTGCGCCGGCCCTGAAGCAGGATCGGTAGCTCGACGTTCTCGAGCGCCGTCAAATACGGGATCAGGTTGCGCGCGTTGTTCTGCCACACGAACCCGACGCTCTCGCGCTTGTAGCGCACCAGATCTTTTTCCGACATTTTCAGCATGTTCCGGCCGTCTACCGTCAGCGTCCCCGCCGTTGGCCGATCGAGCCCGCCCAGCATGTTAAGCAACGTCGACTTGCCGCTGCCGCTGTTGCCGATGATCGCCATCAGTTCTCCGGCTTCCACGTTCAGATCGAGGCCTTGCAGCGCGAACACTTCGAGGTCGGCGGCCTTGTAGATTTTCACGAGCCCTTCGCAATGGATCACGGCTTAGTCCTCCCCCAGCTTCAGCGCTTGATGGATGCGGATGCGGGACAGCATGTACGTCAGGATGCCGATGCCGACGATCAGCATGAACCCGACCACGGCATACAACCGGACGAAATCTGCGGGATCGAAAATGACATGGAACGGCGGAACCAGACTGCCCGGGTTGAACGCGATCTGGAAATTCGGCACGTAAAGCCGACTGGCGATATTGCCGACTCCGATCCCGATCAGTATGGCCGCACCGGAAGTGAGCAGCTGTTCCAGCGCCAGCATCGCCACCAGTTGCCTGAGCGAAAGGCCGACCGCCCGCAGGATGCCGTTCTGCAGCGTCCTCCCTTTGAGCGACAGCACCCAGTAGAGCAGGAATCCGACGAAGCTGATCAGGATCGAAATGATGAATCCGAGCGTCAGCACGCCGTTCAGCGCCATCAGGAACGGATCGTTCTTCGCCGCCGTCAGATCCGCGCGCGTATTGACGATGCTCGTGAGATTGAGCTTGGCGTCCTTGATGCCTTGATACAGCTCCTCCGTCGAAGCCCCGGGCGCCAGCTTCAACCATACCTGATAAGGCTCCAGGCCAAGCTGCAGCTGAATGCGGGACAAGTGGCCGACGATGAGCATCGGCGCGTTCGCCTTCGATTCCTTGTCGGAGGCGTTGACGGAGCCGAGCGGCGGGTTCGGGTTGAACGTCGGGAAATAATCGATGACGCCGAACACGGTGAACGGCTGCCGGTCCGTCCCTTCCCAGCCGATGAAGATCGTGTCTCCAGCTTTGACGTTGCGCTGTTCCGCCAGCGTCCGGGAGATGAGCACCCCCCGCGAGTCGGACGCGATCAGGTTCATGTATTCATAGAAAGGATAAGCTAGCAGTCCCTCCGGAAACCAGGACGTGCGGCCGAAGTCATCGGTGTCGATGCCGATCAGTTGCGCCGTGCCGGACTCTTCCCCCGAGCTGAACACTGCCGCCTTCTTCACGAATACTTTGGCGACCGACGCAGCGCCGGGCAGTTCCTTATAAGGCTCGAACGGCGGCTCCAAATAGTGGATCGGCCCTTTGACCGCCTGCGCGGCGGACGCGTCGGGCGGTCCCCCCATTTCGGAAATATCCGGCGGCTTGTCGTTCGGCCATTCCGATTGCAGCACGAACTCGGCCCCGTTGCCGTAGCGGATGCGGTCTTCCGTATTGTTGTTCAGCGTCCTGGCGGCGCCGGCGCTGAAGACGCCGATGGCAATCGTCAGCACGAGGAAGATCATTAGAAACTGGTACTGGCTGCTCGAACGGCCGACCTGGATCAACGTGGCGTAGAGCGACGGCGGCCACCATTTGCGACCGAGCCAATAGACCAACCTCAGCATATACGGGTACAAGCGCAGCAGCAGCAATCCGCCCCCGACGACAAACAGCGCGGGAATGATGAATTGTAGCGGATCGATGCTGAGATCGTCCGAGCTGAGACCCAGATTGCGGATATCGTCCAGCTTCGAACGGAAGTTAAACAGGCCGTAGATCGAGACGCCCAGCGCCAGCACATCGAGGAACGCCTTGTGCCAAAGCGGCAGCTTCTGATGCCGGGCCATCTGCTGCTTGTGTCCAACGATCGTCACGCGGGTGGCCAGCAGCACCGGAATCAATGTCATCAGGAACGCGGCTCCGGCCGCGACCGCGCCATAGACGTAAGCTTCCTGATTCAGATGCACCGTCATGCGGGCGCGCTGCACGAAGGCCAGGAAGCCGTTCGAAGCGCCGAGGATATCGGTCAATTTCAAGCCGATCACAGGCCCTAGCGCCAAGGCAACCCCGCATAAGATCAGACTCTCCACCGAGAAGGATGCGACGACTTGCCATCTGGCGGCGCCGCGGCTGCGCAGGATCGCGATCTCGTTGCGCTGACGGTCCACGATCAGGTTCGATACCATGAACATGTAGAAACCGAGCATGATGAGCACGGGCACGTTCAGCGACCACATCAGGGTGCGCAGCTTCTTCGCCCGCTCGAAATACGTCTCGATCGTCTTCAGCGCCGGCGCCCTGAACTCCGTCTGGTATTGCCCCACAGCCGCGCTTATCAAGCCCTTGGTCATCTTGTCGGTGTCCAGGAAGCCTTGCACGTTCCGCAATTCCATCTTCGTGTAGTCCATGACGAAGTACCAGCCGGCTGCCGTGACCGGCACTTTGCTCTGTGCGATGAATTCCGATTCGAACAGCCGCTCGTCCAGGACGAACGCGCTGGTCAGATCGCTCAGGCTGGTATTGCGGAAATACGGGTCGTCGTCCTGCTTCTTCACGAATACGCCGACCGGTTTGATGTTGATCGGCGCGGGCCACTTGGAATCGCTCAGGACGAGTTCCGTATCCAGCACCGCATTGAAGTTGCTTAGCGCCCGTTCGGTGACGAGCACTTCGTAAGCGCCGTCCACCGGCTTGTCTGCCGGCATGCGGCCATCGGTCAGCCGAATGTGATCCGCCAGACCGCTGAACATGCGCAAGGAGGCGCTCGGCTTGCTCTTCTTCGGATCGTTGCGCGCTTCTTCCGCGAAGGTGACGAGTCCCGACCGCGTACGTATCTCGCGAACAAGTGCCTGCACGGGGATACCGAAGCCGGGCCCGGCTTCCTCCTCCATATAACGATCGATCTGACTCATCACGCGGCGCCGCTCATCATCCGGCTGATTGTAGAAAGACACCTGCCCCCAGTAGGTGCCGGGATAGACGCCGCTTGTCGTCTGCGACGTTTCCAGGTCCTTCACGAGCATCCGCGACAGGATCGCCTCCGAGTAGATCGGCATCGTGCTGACAAGCGCCACCGACATCAGCATGCCGAGCAGCAGGCTGGATACGAGCCACTTATTTTGCAGCATTTTGCGGAAGATCATGACGAATAATGCCACTGACAAGCCTCCTCTACTGAAGGATCACTTCCTGCCCTTCCTCCAGGCCTTTCAAAATTTCAACCGCGGTAGGCGTAACCAACCCCTGCTCGACGTCGATTTCGCGAATGCGCTTCTCTTCTTCCAGCACGCGGACGAACGTGCGGCCCAGGTACGAACGCAGACCGCTTCTCGGAATGATGAGCGTGTCGTCTTTCTGCTGCGTCACGATTTCCACATTGACCGAAGAGCCGATCTCGGCGTCCTGCGGCAGCTCGGCCAATTCGATATACAGCGTCTTCGAATACTTCTCCTGCAAATCTTTATTCATCGTGAGCGGCGCGGAGCTTGGCGTCTGGACGACTTTGCCTTCTACCTTCTTGTCCTTCAAAGCGACCACCGTGGCCATGCCGACCTCCGCCTCCCTCACGTCTGACGCGTTGTCCACGCGCAGCGCCACCCGCAGCTTGGAAGGATCCGCAACGGTGACCAGGATTTGATAGGCACCGACCATATCGCCTTCCTTCAAGCCCTCAACGAAAATCACCTGACCGTCGATCTCCGAGACGAGCTGCCTGCTGTCGAGCTGCTGCTTCAACCGGTCGTATTTGATTTGCTCGATTTCCATCTGGAGGGTGGCGATTCGCACTTCGTCCTCGCCTGCTCCCCGGGCCTTCCGGAACGCCAGCCTGGCCTTCTCCAGAGCCAGCTCCTGCTCCTTGAGCTTAAGGTCCAGGCCTTCCACGGTCAGCTGCACCAGCACGTCGCCCTTCTTCACCTGATCGCCGCTCTTGACGGCAACGCTACTCACTCTTCCGCCATCTCCCGTGAATTGCGCGTAACTCGTGGCGACCGATTCCAGATAGCCGATTCCGCTAATCTTCTTGACGATCGATCCTTTCTCGACCTTGACCGTGCTGTAATTTTCTTGCGCGGGCTTGACGAGCGGAGGCGTCAAGGCGCTCTCTTCCTTGGGAAGCAACGAACAGCCGGACAGCGTCGCGGCAAGCAGGGCGGCGGCGGCCAGCGTAGTAATCGACTTAAGGCTGCGCGGCAATTTGTCCATCCTCCAATTCATATACATGATCGACGATTTCCATGATGGCCGGATCGTGCGTCGTCAGAATGACCGTCATGCCCTGATGGACCAGATCGCGGAACACCTTCATGATCTGAAGCCCCGTCCGGCTGTCGAGTTCGGCCGTCGGCTCGTCCGCGAGCAAGAGCTTCGGCCGATGCGCGATCGCGCGGGCGATGGCCGTGCGCTGCTGCTCGCCGCCCGACATCTCGAACGGCCGATGATGCATCCTGGCTTTCAATCCCACTTGCTCAAGCGCATGCACCGCTGCTTCCTTGCGCTCCTTCTTGGGGAAATCGGCAATGCGCAAAATAAACTCCACGTTCTCGTAGGCGGACATAAGCGGGATCAGGGCAAACGACTGGAAAATAAGCCCCATCTGCGTGCGCCTGATCTCGTCGCGCTCGCGGTCCGTCAGCTTCGTCACCTCCCGGCCGCCGAAGAGGATCGTTCCTTCCGTCGGCCGATCCAGCGCGCCAAGCAAATTGATCAGCGTCGTCTTGCCGGAGCCAGACCGGCCTTTGAAGGCGACCAGCTTGCCCGGCGGAATGGCGATATCAACGCCCTTCAGTACGGTAACGGCGCCTGAGCCGCGGCCGAATACCCGCTTAATGCCCGATGCCTGAAGCAGATTCGCCTCGCTCACCCAAAGTGTCACCTTCCTTTCGTTGATGCTTGACGCGGGAATGGCTTGCACGGGCGATTGACCGCCGGTCCAGCAAGACGGGAGGGACCTGCTCCACTCGCCCGTGCTGCCCGGACAGCAGTTCCAGCAGCATCGTAGCGGCGTGTCCGGCGTAGCGTTCCCGCGAATGCCGAATGGTCGTCAGCGGCGGAACGGTGTACGCAGAATACGTATCCCCGTCATACCCGCAGATCGAGATCTGCTTCGGCACCGCGATACCCTGTTCGACCAACGCCTGGATGGCGCCAGCCGCCATCAGATCGCTCGCGCAGAACACGGCCGTCATATCGGGACGGCGGTCGAGCAGGGACAGGATCGCCCGGCCGCCGCTCGCGCCGGAGAAGTCGCCGTCCGCGAGCAAATCCTGCGCATGTTCGATGCCGCGTTCGGCAAGCGCCGCGCGGAATCCTTGGTGGCGTTCCTGCGTAATGCGCAGCCCGGCCGGTCCGCGAATGTGCCCGATCTGCTTGTGCCCTGCCGCGAGCAAGCTTTGCGCAGCCATTCTTCCGCCTGCATAATCGTCGGACAGCACCGAAGAGCAGTGCGGTCCGACCGCGCCTTCGAAATTGACGCAAGGCACGCCAAGCTCCAGCGCTTCTTGCATGAGCGGATGCCGTTCCATGAAGGCGGGAAGCATGATGCATGCCTCCAAGCCCCGCGATCCGATGCAATAGGCAAGCCGTCTGGGCGGGTAGTTCGACAGCGGTATCGAGAAGAAGATCGCGTCCTTCCCGATTCGCTGCATCTCCCGCTGCAGCGCCGGCAGCATGAAGACGAACCCGTTCGAAGCTTCGGACGGGAATTCCGGCATGAAGATTCCGACAAGTCCGCTGCCCTTCCCGACCAACTGTTTGGCGCCGAGGTTCGGCACATAGCCGATCTCCTCCGCCTTCTCAAGCACCCGCCTGCGTGTCTCGGCATTGACGCCGTACACCCCGTTCAACGCGCGGGACACGGTGCTGGCCGAGAGTTGAAGCGCTTTCGCGATCGTGCTGATGGCCGGCCGCAAATCCCGAGATGCCTGTTCCTGTTTCATCGCATGACCACATTTCCGATCGTTTTCGCAAACGTTTGCAAACTACCTTTTCAATATACGAATCGGCAGAAGATGCGTCAAGTCTATTTTTATGATATTTATAGCAAATATATTGGCTTTTTCCTTGCTAGGCGAAATGTGCCTGCGTTCCTCTATCCCACCGTCCGACCGCCGACCGCCAACATTAGCCGCCTGTGTTCCATTATCCTGTCGTCGTTTGCGAAATGCCAGGATTTATCGTATGCTTTTTATGAAAATTATTTTCCTGTTCTGTTGTCATTACAAAAAACTAATTCCCTCCGTTAAAGGAGTGACCGCGATTGAGCATACTGGCTGCTATACGCGAGCAAATGGAAGGCCTTCATGCCAAAGAAAGGGAGTTGGCCGCCTACGTGCTGGAGCAGCCACAAGAAGCGGCGCAGCTTACCATCACCGAATGGGCCCGGCGCACGGGAAGCAGCACCTCCACCATCTCGCGTTTTTGCAGACTGTTTCATTTTCAGAACTTCCAGGAATTTAAACGAATGCTGGCGGCTGAACTCGCAGGCTCGGCCGGGCCGACACAGTACCAGGACATCGTGGCGGGCAAACCGCTGTCCGAGATCGTGTCCGCCATCACCGCGAACCATCTGCGCTCTCTGACGGATACGGTCGGGCTGCTCGACTTGGCGCAGCTGCGGCAAGCGATCGACTTGCTGCATGGGGCGGGCAGAATCGACCTGTACGGCTCCGGCACGTCCGGTACGGTCGCCCAGGATTGCTGGAGCAAGCTCGTGCGGATCGGCAAATCGGCCGCCGTCTATGCCGATCCGCATATGCAGCTCACTTCGGCTTCATCGCTCGGCCCTGATGACCTGGCCATCGGCATCTCGTATTCCGGGGAGACGCCGGAGACGGTCCACGCTCTGCGCTGCGCGGCCGAACAGGGATCCGCCACGATCTCGATCACGAAGTTCGGTTCGAATACGCTGGCCGGCCTGGCCGACGTGCATCTGTTCACCTCCACCTCCGAAGCCGGCATGCGCCGCGGCGACATGGCGTCCCGCATGGCCGCGCTCCATGTGGTCGATATTCTGTTCACGGGGCTCGTCAGTGAACATTTCGACGAATACGTCCCCCGATTGGAGCATTCCTTCCAGTCCGTACGCCAATACACGCAAACCAACTTACACCCATAGAGGAGAGAGTAAACGATGAACATCTGGACTTACGACAAGGAAGAACAATTGAACGAATCCGCGGCAGCCATCATTTCCAGCTTGATCCGGACCAATCCGCGCGCGGTGCTGGGACTGGCGACCGGCGGGACGCCCGTCGGCATCTACAAGCATCTGACGAACGACTATGCGCGCGGAATGTTCAGTTGCCGCGACGTGACGACGTTCAACCTGGATGAATATGTCGGCTTGCCTGCCGATCACGCCCAGAGTTATCGCAAGTACATGGAGGAGCATCTGTTCCGCCATATCGATCTGCCGGCCGATCAGGCGCATATCCCGAACGGAAACGCAGCCGATCCGGAAGCGGAGTGCCGCGCATACGACGCCATGATCGAGCAAGCCGGGCAACTCGACCTGCAGTTGCTGGGGCTTGGACATAACGGGCATATCGGCTTCAATGAGCCGGCAGCGGCTTTGACTTCGGGAACGCATGTCGTCGAACTGGCGGAGGAGACGCGGCGCGCCAACGCCCGCTTCTTCGATTCGATGGAGCAGGTGCCGCGTCAGGCGCTCACGATGGGTGTCGGCACCATCCTGAAGGCGAAGCTGGTGCTGCTCGTCGTCAAAGGCGCGGACAAGGCGGATATTGTGAAGCAAGCACTGCATGGCCCGATCACGACGGAGTGCCCCGCTTCGCTGCTGCAGACGCACCCCCGGTTAATCGTGCTGCTGGACCGGGCAGCGGCAGGAAAGTTAGCTTGAGCGGAGGCGATCGGAAAATGAACGGGGCTAGCGGAATCGGCGGCAACTTCATCCTGGAGCATGCAAAATTGCTCTCGCCTGACGGCGTGTTGGAAGATGCATTCATCCGGGTGCGAAACGGGATTATCGAAGACATAGGGAGCGACGCCGCGGATGCCTTGCGCGACCCTGAAGATTGGCAGACGACAGCGACGCGGATCGACGTCCAAGGAAGCTGGGTGCTGCCGGGCTTCGTCGATATGCACGTGCATGGCGGGGCGGGCCATGATTTCATGGATGCGGACGACGAAGGGCTTCGCGCTATCACCCGCTTTCACGCATCGCATGGCACAACTTCGATGCTGGCAACGTCGCTTACCGCATCGCGCGAAGATCTGACTGCCATGCTGGCGCGCGTGCATCGGTTCCGGCACGGGGATATGCCATACGCGCGGCTGGTGGGCGTGCACCTGGAAGGGCCGCATGTCAGCCTAAAGTGGAAAGGCGCGCAAAATCCGGCCTACATCCTTCCGCCGCAGCCGGAATGGCTAGACGACTGGGTTCGCGCCTATCCCGGATTGATCAAGATGCAGACGCTCGCGCCGGAGCTTCCGGGGGCACCGGCATATATCGGGAAGCTGGCGGAAGTCGGCGCGATCCCGGCCTGCGGGCATACGGATGCGACCTACGAGGAGTTGACGAGCGCGGCAGAGCGCGGCTTGCGGCAAGCGGTACACACGTTCAATGCCATGCGTCCCTACCACCATCGCGAGCCGGGAACCGTCGGCGCGGTGTTGACCGATGAACGCATCATGGCGGAAATCATCGCCGACGGCCATCATGTGCACCCGGCCGGCATCAAGATGCTGGTCGCCGCCAAGGGGATTGACCGGGTCATTGTGATCACCGATGCCATGTCCGCTGCCGGACAGCCCGACGGCGAGTACGATCTTGGCGGGCTGCAGGTCGTCATGCAAGGAGGCGTAGCGCGGCTGAAAGACGGCGACAGCCTGGCCGGCAGCACGCTGACGATGATCGACGCGTTCCGCTTCATGGTGCGCGAGGTCGGCGTATCCATTGAAGCGGCCAGCCTCATGGCAAGCGCCAATCCGGCACGGCAGCTCGGCATGGATGGCGAGATCGGCTCGCTTGCACCCGGCCGGCGCGCCGACATGCTGCTGGTGGACGATGCGTTGGAGCTCCGCCAGGTGTGGGTCGGCGGGTCGCCGATGCTAGGTTAACGCAGGAGACAATGGTGCTGCCGGGAAGCATGTCGGGCAAGGTCAAGCAAAAAAACACTCCCCGCGGTTGTTCGTTCGCTACGCGGGGAGCGCGCTTGCCGTTCCTGCTTATAGCCGGGTCTTCGCAAATGCCAGAAAACAGCGTCCACTATCTTGCCATAGCATTAAACGACTAGATCGTTTCCGCGAGCTCGAATCCGTCCAAGTAGAAATCGCCCCTGATCCACCTGATATATACCATGACGCGTACGTTGGCCGTATTCGCCGGCGCGACTTGCGAATCCGAAATCGGAATGAAATCCGGCGTCACATCCGCATACGTCCCAGCCGTATGACTCACAATCACATTCCCGCCGCTATCGAGAAATTGCAGCCTGACATCGACGAACATGTCCCCGGTCTTGCTCGCAATGCGCAAATATCCGGTGAAATCATACGTCCCTCCCGCAACGGCAGGCACAGTCTGATCCAATTGGGCCCATGCTCCGCTCGTGCCGCTGGCCTTCAGCGAATAGTCGCCGGACTGCTTAACCAGCGAGTCCAGGTTGAACACCCACCCCTTATCGTACGACCAATGAAGCGGCTTGCCCGCTCCATTGTCTTCCTCGAAAGAAGCGTTCAGCAGCAAATTGTCATTTTCGCCGCCCGGGTCGACCGGACCTACAAGCACGAACTCGTCCAGATAAAATGTGCCGCGCATGCCCTTCACATATATTTGAACCTGAACGTCAGCCGTGTTGGCCGGAGCAACGTAAGCGCCCGTCACTTCCGTAAAGCCTGACGTTACTTCCGTGAAACTGCCGGCCAGGTGATTGGCCAACACAGCTCCGGCAGCATCGAGAAACCGGACCTGGGCTTCGATCGTCATCGCGCCCGTCTTCTGGGCCACATTCACGAACCCGCTCAGCGTATACGTTTCGCCCGCTTCGGCCGCCGCCGTTTGATGAAGGCCCGACCAGGCACCGTTCGTGCCGCTGACCTTCAAGGCATAATGCCCGGATTTCTTCACCAGCGAGTCCAGACTGCACATTCCTGCGTTATCGCAGGTCCACGACGCGGCTCTTCCGTTGCCGTCGTCTTCTTCAAAGAACGGATTCAGCAGTACGTTGCCGGACGGTTCGACCGGGGAAGCCAACGTGCTTGCGGTCAGCGCGGCGGCAGTCGACTCGTTGAACCCGGTGTCGAACGCAATTACCGTGAAGTTGTAGGCGGTGCCCGGCGTCAGTTGGCCGACCGTCAAAGAGGTTGCGCCGGACGTTGCGCCGACAAGCTCGCCATCCCTGTAAATCCGATAACCGATCACGGAAACATCGTCCGAAGCGGCGCTCCACGCCAGGCTGACCGTCAGGTCGGTCTGCGCCGGAGAATGCAGACCGGTCGGAGCCGCAGGCGGAACCGTGTCGTCGTCGCCGCTGCCTTGCAAAGATACTTTGACGGCAATGTCTCTCTGAAGGGCGGGGATCGACGGAATCGTGAGCGCGCCGCCCGATGCGACCGCCGTCGTCGTGGATAAGGTTGTGCCGGCAACCGTATCGTGGAACAGCACGTCGTAGGTGCCGGGAAGCATGTCGGGCAAGATCAAGGACATGCCGGAGACCGTGCGCGGAGATGCGTTGGTGTACAGCGCCTGCGTGTCATTGATCCACAGCAGCGCCTTGTAGTTGCTTTTGAATCCGCCGACCTTGGTATCGTTCGGCTGCAGGCCGTAATCGACATGCGGCATATGAACCAAATATTTCTCCTCGGGCTGCATGAAATTCGCCATCGACTCGTACATGTCTTTGTAAAGCTGCGGCGGATCGAATGCCGATTTCGGAGCGGTATTCTGGTCGAACAGCCAGATCATGGCGGCTCCCGCCGCGCCTGCGCGGAATACCGGCGCCCAGACGCCGTCATGGAAGTAGCGGGCATTGTCCGGGTAGGTCGAATCATCCGTTCCGGTTCTCCCATATTCGGCGATATAGGAAGGACGGTTGCCGAAATCGTTCAGCATGTATTTGACCTCTTGCTCCCAGATGTCGATCATGTCCGTCCCCGTGCCATATCTGTGAAGGTTGACCGCATCAAGCGTTGTCAGCCCCTCGAATGACAGGTGGTTTTGATGCGAATGCGATTTCCAGGCGAAGCTGGTCGTCGTCGGGCGCTTGTAGAAATCCCACGATTTCCAATACGAGTCAACCTCTGCGTGCCAAGCGTCGCGAATGGCCGCGGTCGTGTCCACCTGGTTGTCCGACTCGTTCCAGTATTCCAGCAAGCCCAGCGCGCGGCTGTAGCCGAAGCGGGCGAATAAATAGCGGAGCAGCTTCTTCTGATATGCGATGGCCGTCGGGTTCGTCCAGAAATCGGTATTGTTCGACGACCAGTAGGATGGGCCGCCGTTCGCCTGGTTGTAGGCGTGTTCATTCCAATTATATAAGAAATCGCCAAAGCTGTTCAGCACCAGGTTGATGTAAATGTTGTGGTCTTCGGCGCCTTGAAAAATCGTGTCCAGCCGCTCCATGTTCTCAAGCTGGTAACGGCCGATCCCTTCATATTCGATACTTACGTCACCTTCCGGCAGGGAATTCACCCTTGTCGTCGGACCCCATTCCGCCGCGTACCAACTCCACCATGTGCTGAGCCACAGACGCATCACATTCATCTTGGACGCTTCGAAGGTCTCCATGGCGTCGAGCATGAAATCCGGCCGGCTCCAGGCAAAGTTCGTACCGAGCAAGGTCAGCTGACTGCCGTAGCTGTCCACGAATCGGTTGCCCTGTACCCCCATAAAACCTCGATTGGCGCCTGCCGCCGTCGCCGTAAACGTATACGTTGAGGTTTGGGTCGTTCCGCTGCCGTCCGTTACTTCCAGGTAAACCGTATGCGCCCCGGTTTCAAGCGGCGCATACCGCACCGCCCAATTCGGCGAGCTGTCGGATTTATAGAACCCCGGCATCACATAGGTCTTGTTGGAAGGGCTTGCAAAATACGCTTTAACGTCCACTTCGTCGGGATCGAAAGGATTGGCGTACACCGTGTTCAAATTAAAAGTAATCTCCAGCATGTCATAAACGGCCGGCGTAGATGTGTTCAAATTTACAGCGGAAAATGATGCGGCGAAAGCGCGTTTGCCATCCATCAGAAATACGGCGAGCAGTAAGACCAGGGCTGCGGCAGCGACGGTTACGGCAGTCATAACGGTCGGACGACTGCGGGGTCCGGTTTCACAGATTGGCATCAGTTTGTTACCTCCCAAATTTGAAATCGGCCTAACCTTCTTTGCGAATCGCAAATCAGCATATGCCTGTCAAGGTAAGCATCCCTCCTTTCACAGGGCAATCTCTTGCGAAGTTAGCCGAATTCACGAATTTACGGATTCTCTTCTCGCATCAGGAGCAGAACCCCATTGACCCCCAACTTGATTTCGCCACTCGCTTCTTCTCCGCTCTTCAAATCCCGGTATGCCTCCGCCAGGCGGATCGTTACCGGATCGGCATTGTGATTGATAACAAACATGATTTTCCGGCTCCCCTGCTCCCTGCAGATCGCTTCAACCCCGGCAGGCAGCCCGTTCATGGCCGGTCCGATCGATCGTTTCCGGCACAAGCCGTCCATCAGCCGTCCCAGTGCGGCCTGATTCGGCTCCGTTCCGATATAGTACGCTTCGCCTTGTCCGTACAGATTGCGTGTCACCGCCGGACAGCCGGCATAATAATCTGCTTCGAATCGCGCGACCGCATCGGCCGTCGTGGGCGCGATCACGTCATACCATACGCCTCCGCGATAATCGACATTGCCGCCATCCCCGGCATTCCCGGCACCGCTGGCACTTCCTTCATCCGCTTCCCTGCCGAAGACGATGCCGACCGAATCCTCGCCGTCCAATACGCCGTAGTCGTCGATTTCGATGCCGAGCAATTCCCGATAGGGCCCGGGCAGCTTCTGCGGCAGCATGCGGCTGTTCCAATCCTTCGCTCCGGCGCGGAAATCCATCACCAGACATCCTCCCGATTTCACGTAATGGTGCGCCTTCTCCGTTAATGGATCGGAGGTCAAGATCAGATTCGGAGCGATGACCAGGTCATAATCTGACCAGTCCGCGTCAAGCGCCGTAAAATCCAATAGAATATTGCGCTCATGGAAATACCGGTAGTACGCGGCCAGATGCTCCTTGTACGCGTAACCGCGCGCATGCGGCTGAATGTCGAACACCCATTCCTGGTCGAAGCTGCGCGCGATCGCCACCCGCGCCTTGGGCGAAGTTCCGTGCAGCAGCGGAGCTGCCGCAGCCAATTCGGCCCCCACCTGCTTGACCTCCTCATATAACCTGCCGCGCTCGCCGTGGTGCGGCAAGATGCCGTGCCAATATTCCTCCAGCCCGAACGTAAGCGTTCGCCAGCGGAAATAGACGATGGCGTCCGCTCCCCGCGCAATCGATTGATACGTCCACCGGCGCAATTCGCCCGGCTTCGGCGTCGCCGCCATCGCCCCGCCGCCGGGAGTGCCGCTCTGATGCTCCAGCACCCAATAATTGCGCCCCTTGAAGCCTCTGGTCATATCGTGGTTGATCGCGGTGCGAAAAGCGCGTTCGGACGGCACCCGCTTCATATTCGGATAAATATCGAGCGAGACGATGTCCAGATCGGCGGCCAACTTGAAATAATCCATCTCATTGTAGCTGCCCATGATGTTGGTAGTGATCGTCTGCCCCGGGCAGAGCCGCCGCAGCGCTTCCGCCTGCAGCCGCTGATATCGGCACACCGAATCGGACGCGAACCGGTAATAATCGAGCATCAATCCGGGGTTATGGCCCTGATGCACCGAATAACGCGGCAAGTGAACCTGCTCCCACCGGAAATAGAGCTGGCTCGAGAAGATCGTTCCCCACGCTTCGTTAAGCTCCTCAATCGTTTCGTAGCGCTGGCGCAGCCAATTCTGAAAAGCTGTCCGGCAACGATCGCAATAGCAGCGCGTCGTCTGAATGCCGCCGAGCTCGTTGTCGATCTGCCAGCCGACCACCCGGCTGTCGCTTCCGTAGCGCTGCGCCATGGCGGAGGCGATCGCGACGGAATGCGCTTGAAACAGCGGATGATTGAAACAGTAATGCCTGCGGGTTCCGAACCCGCGCACATGGCCCTGAGCATCGACGGGATAAATGTCGGGATGCTTCTCCATGAGCCAGATCGGCGGTCCGGCGGTCGGCGTGCCGAGAATGGTCCGTATCCCATGGCGATGAAACAGATCGATCGCCTCGTCCAGCCATTCGAAATCATAAGCGCCTTCTTCCGGTTCCAGCTTCGCCCAGGCAAATTCGGCCATTCGGACGACATTGAACCCCGCCTCCCGCATCCAGCGCGCATCGATCTCCCATCTGTCGCGGGGCCAGTGCTCGGGATAATAGCACGCGCCAAAATACACAACCTTCACCTCCCCATTCCAATCGGCTTTACGTCTGTCCGAACAGCAGCCGGTTGCGGTGATCGTCCGGATCGGGCCGAATCCGCCGCAATACGCGCAAATATCTTTCATCGCCATACGCGCGCCAGGCCATATGCAGCAGAGGAACGGCGCCGCTCAACTGTCCGGCCACAGGCTTCGTCACCTTGCCCGGCCAAGCTCCCGGATTGTCCAGATAGGGCATCAGCCAATCCAGCGCCCGGCGAATGCCGCGGCCGTCCGGCGTGGCGTAATGCCACAGATCCACATCCAACTTCTCCGCCATGACCGCCAGGTTGAAGAATGAGGTCAAGCCAAACACCACATAATGAAAAGCGTTCGCCCGGCCAAGCTCCTCCGGCATGCTGCCGTCCGGTTCGATCTGCATGGCGATGCGTTCCGGCACGCGATCCCGAACGATACTGCGCGCCGCGTCCAAATCTTCGCTGTGCAGCGCGTGAGCCAACGCCTGCACGCAATACCAGGAGCCATGGTTGTTCAGACATCCGGCCTCGTCCTTGCCGTGCTGGTGATGAAGCATCCAATGCAGAAAATCGCGGCACCAACGCTTCATACCGTCCGAGATGCGGGGCGTCCAATACGGACTTGGCTCCAGCAGCGGCAGCAAATTGATGACCGGCACGAGCCGTACTCCTTCGATCATGCCGCCGAACGCCACGTAAATGCCGTGTCCTTCCACGCCGGGCACATATACGGCCGGGTATCGGACCGGCGTATCGAAGCCGCTATGTCCAGGAATATACTGGGCGTACAGCATATTCGGATTCATTCGCGTCGCCTGATCGACAAACCAGGCGTCCAGGAAATCAACCGACTTGGCGGCGTATCGCTCCTCCCCCGTCAATGCGAACGCCAGCGTCAGCGCCTCGACCGCGTCATGCGTACCCGCCATCGCCGGCCGATCGTAACGCTCGACCTCGGGGTTCACCTGGCCGTCGCGCGTCACATAGGGCAGCCCGTCCGGAGTGGCCGGATTGGGCCAATGATAGATCGACAAACTCATATAATCGTGCTTGTCGAGACTGGGCGGCGCCTCCCGCTTGCCCGTCACGGTGAAAGGCGCCGCTTCCAGCCACCCTTCCGCTTCCGCGACGAGCTTGCGCGTAGCCGCAGCGATGTCGCCGCCCGGTTCTGTACCTTTCAGCCGCTGCAGGTACGCCAGCTTATCGTCCGAAATCCAGCCGATGCGATGCTCGGCCAGGCCGATCAGCCAATGCGCCCTTTCTTCCGTTTCATGCCCTTCAGCCTTTGACACTGCCGATCGTCAGCCCTCTCGCAAAATATTTTTGAAAGAACGGAAAAACAAACAGCAACGGGCCGGCCGCGACGACCGCAAGCGCGAAACGTACGGTCTCCGTAGGCAACTGGAATGTCGACGGATCGACGCCCGACGGCAGTTGATCGGCCATCTGCCGGATAAACTCCGCTTTCTGCAAAATCCGCTGGAGCAAATATTGCAGCGTGTACAAATTCTCGTTGCGAATATAGATCAGCGCCGTGTACCATTCGTTCCATCGTCCCAGCACGTTAAGCAAGGCAAGCGTTGCCAGCACAGGCTTGGAAATCGGCAGAATCATCTGCCAATAGATGCGAAACTCGCCTGCGCCGTCCATCTTGGCCGACTCGATTATCGACACCGGCAACCCCTGGAAAAACGTGCGAAAGATAATAATATGGAAAGCGTTGGCCAGCGAGGGTAAAATATAGATCCAGAAGCTGTTGCCGAGGCCGAAATATTGCGTATTCAAAATATAGGTCGGGATCAGTCCGCCGCCGAACAGCATCGTGAAAAAAATAAAAAAAGTGATCGGCCGCCTCCATTTGAACGTGGTCCGGGACAGCGGATACGCGCACAACGACATGATAAACACGCTGGCGATCGTCCCGAATACGGCTTGCAACACCGTGACCGCATACGATCTGATCATTTGCGCCGGATTGTCGAACACGATCCGATACGCGGTGAAATCCCAGTCCATCGGAATCAGCTTGTAGCCGTGCCGAATCACTTCCTGCTCGTTCGACAATGAGACGGCGACAATCAGGAGAAAAGGCACAATAAAAAGCAGAGAGAGAGCGATAAAATAGGCGTGAATAAGTCTCACCGTCAATTTCGATTGCATCGAAATCCCCTCCTGTCAGAACAAGGCGTTCTCCGGCTTGACTTTGCGAATGATCGCGTTGGAGAAGACGATCAGCACAAGACCGACGAACGATTGAAACAGCCCGACGGCGGCTGTCATGCCAAGTTGTCCCCCCTTGAGCCCGCGGAATACGTACGTGTCGATAATGTCCGTGGTCGGATACAGCACGCCGACATCGCGCGGGATTTGATAGAACAGGCCGAAGTCGCCGCGGAACGTATCTCCGATGGCGAGCAGCACGATGATGGTCATGACCGGCGCAAGGGAAGGGATCGAGACGTGCAAACTTTGCTTCCAGCGGTTGGCCCCGTCGATTTTGGCCGCTTCATAGATTTCCGGGTCGGTGCCCATCAGCGCGGCGTAATAAATAATGCTCGACAGCCCGATGCCTTTCCACAAGGAGAAGACGGTCAAGATGAACGGCCAGTATCGGGGCTCGGAATACCAGTTGACCGCTTCGAAGCCCATCGCCGTAATCGCCTGATTCAAGAGGCCAAGACTCGGATTAAGCAGCGTATAGCTGATATAACCGACGAGCACCCAGGATACGAAGGTCGGCAAAATCATCGTCGTCTGGTAGTATTTGAGCGCCAGCCGGTTGCGAACTTCAAAAAGCAGCAGCGCGACGGACGCCGCTGCCGCGTTGCCGACCACGATAAAGAGGAGACTGTAGCCTACCGTGTTGCGCGTAATTCGCCAGGCATCCTGGGATTGGAAGAAAAAATCAAGATTTTTCAGGCCCACCCATTCGCTGCCCAGAATGCCCAGATGATACTTGAAGTCTTTGAACGCCATGATCACGCCGAACATCGGCAAATAATGAAAAATAATAAAATACAGAATGGCTGGTACGGTAAGCAGCAGCAATATGCGATTATCCCTCGTCAAATGCCTGTTCGTGGCTTGCAGTTTCGGCACGTCAATCTCTCCTTGCCCGGAATCCTTTGCGTCCCAAGACCGCAAGGCCGGAACGTTCCGATTCCGGCCTGACGATCCTGGAGCATCTTACCTGGCCGGAACGCTTATTCCTTTGGAGGTCAGGAAGGCATCCACTTGCCGCTGAAGTTCCACTCTTACTTTCTCCGAACCCGCCTTGTGCAGCTTGTCGATAAATTCCTCATATTTCTTCTCGTGATCGTTCAGAGCGCCCAGCGAGAGCCCCTCGTACTCTTTGGCAATCGCATTCAGTTGGGCGAATTCCGACTGGACGCCGGACAGATCGGCTAAAAACCCGACCAGCGGCGAGACGATGGCGTTATCCTGAATGTCTTTGATATAATCGCCATAACCTTCCATCTCAACCGACGTTTCGTACGCGTTGAATTGATTGCCCGACACAAACTTGCTGAACGCGCCATTCTTCCTGCCATCACTTGGCATATCTACCGGAATTTGCTCAATTCGATTCTCGCCAATTTTCTTGTAGTGAACGCCTTCGATGCCAAAGGTGATAATATTGTTCAGTTCTTTGCCTTTGGACGAATTCATCAGATCGATCAGCATCATGGCCCGCTCCGGATGTTCCGCCGTCCGCGGGATCGCCGTCGCCGAGGACGCCGAGCCCGGAAGCACGCGCCAGTCCTTCTCGACCGGAATGACTTCGATCGGGAACCCGTAACGATTCGACTCCGTCGCGCTCTGGTCTTTGTAGCTCGTATGGAACCACAGCGTGTAACCGTCCGGCTGCCCTTCGTCCTGCCGGCGATTCTGGTTGCTCAAGATGTCGGAGCGGATAAACCCTTTCTTGAACCAGTCCGCCATTACGTCGTAGTACAGCTTGACAGCCGGCGATTCGAATCGCAATTGAACGGTATAGGTGCTGTCATTCTCGCGGATGGAGAACGGCCCGGTATGCCCGCCCGCCACCGACGTGCCGTTGTTCAGACGCGAGAACAGCGTATCCGACAGGCCGAGCTTCAGTTCGCCCGCATCCTTCAGCTTCTGCATATATTCTTCCAGAATATCGTAATCGGCTTGCGTCCATTCGCGTCCTTCCCTGGAGAAGAACTGCTTCTCCGCCTTCTCGTAATCCCAATACTTGTCCGCCAGCGCCTTGGGCGTCCTCAAGCCGGCGCGCAAATCGAACATGTCCTTGTAGCTTGGAATCGCATACAGCACGCCGTCCACCCGGGTGAAATCGAATACCCATGCCGGCACATCGTCGCGGATGTCCGCTCCGTACTGCTCGTACAGATCGTCAATCGGCAAAAAGGCGCCCTTGCCGACCTGATCGGCGAAGTCGTGCACAAATCCGGTCCAGGCCAGGTCGAACTTCTCGCCCGAGGCGGCGGCAAGCTCCCATCTTTCCGCGTACTCCGCCTGCGTAACGACTTCAAACTCCACCTTCGTGTTCGGCAGGTAATTCTGCAGGCGCTCATTGAAGTGCTTGAATACGTCGTCCGTCTCTTCCTTTTTGTCGCCCAGAATGAACCATTTCAGCGTCACAGGCTCCAGTTCCTTGCCCGTATCGGCGGGTGCGGAGCTGCCGGAAGCAGGCGGGCTGCTGTTCTGCTGCCCCGCTCCCTCATTGTTTTTGGAGTTCGTGCAGCCCGCGGCCAGCAAGGCGATCGCCAGACAGCATGCAAACACGCACATCATCGTTTTGTTCAAGCGCTTCATGCGAGGGTCCCCCTTCGTTTGGTCGGCCGTTGCCTGCGTTGTATCCATGCGGCCTCGACGTACTTCTAACCTAAAACAAGGCGGCTTCTTCTATCTACTCCAAATATTTAGGGTTCATAAACTGCACCTTCTCCCGACTCTCTTCTTGTCCGGTATCTTAATTTAAGGCGGCCCGTCAATGGCCGGGAGCCATAGCGTGACCGTTGTGCCGCCGCCCTCCTCGCTTCTGATCGTCATGCCATAGTGACTGCCGAAAATAAGCTTGATTCGCTGACTGACATTCGGCAGTCCGATATGCTTGCCAGTCAAATCGCTCTCTTCCTCCAGCATCCGGTTCAACTGCTTCAACCGATGCGGCGGCAGCCCGTTGCCGTCATCCTGGACTTCAATGATCAGGCTTGCGCCGATGCGCTTGCCCCGCACCCACACATTGCCTTTCCGCCGCGTCGGCTTGATGCCATGATAGATCGCATTTTCGATCAACGGCTGCAAGCTGAGCTGAACGATCTGACAATCCAGCAGCTCCTCCGGGAATTCCCAATGGACGCTGACAAGATCGTCGTATCGGTAGCGGATAATATCGACATATTTCCTGCCATGTTCGATTTCCTTGGCAACCGGAATCAGATGGCTGTCGGCCGCGGCGCTCAGACGCATCAATTCCGACAATGACGAGATCATCACCGAAGCATCATTGTCGCGTCCGGTCAACCGGATCGCCGTCCACTTGATCGCGTCGAGCGTATTGTATAGAAAATGCGGGTTGATCTGCGATTGGAGCGCCAGGGAACGCGCTTTGTTAAGCAGTTCCATGCGCCGCTCCAGCTCCAGTTCCAGTTCCTGGCTCGTCGTTATATGCTTCTGGATATGGCTGACGATGAATTTCAGCTCGGGACTGTTGTCATGATTCGGCTGATGGGGATGATCGAGCACCGACATGATTTTTTTGACAGGAGCGAACGTACGAACCGATATCAGGTACGACACCAGCACGATGACGGCCAGACCGATCAGGCTGAACGTCAACATAAACGTGCGCATGCCCAGCATTTTCTCCTGATAGTGATGCATGGGCAGAACCGAAACATAGGTCCAATCGAATACTTTCGAAGCCGTAATCGAAATCATGTACTCCTGCCCGCCGACGATCGCCGCCTTACTGCTCTCGGTAAGCGACAATGGCGCCAGAACGTCGACATCCCGGTACGATGACTGAAACTGCCTACGTTCGCCGCTGAGCAGCACGACGCCTGTCCGGTCGACTATG
This sequence comes from Bacillota bacterium, assembly GCA_023391635.1. Taxonomy (GTDB): domain Bacteria; phylum Bacillota; class Bacilli; order Paenibacillales; family Paenibacillaceae; genus Cohnella. The sequence goes on from JAEWAQ010000052.1 coordinate 241,130, forward strand.
TAAATTTGTTCATCTGTCGCACTGCGTTGAGCGCCGATGAGCTTGGCCAATTCTTCCATATGTATGTTGACGATGACCGCCCCGACCCGGTCCGGCAAATAAAGATACATGGGCCGCACGAGCGAAATGTAATACGGATAACTGCCTTCCTTCTTTCGCGCCATCGTCCATGGGCTGTTGTCGGTCTTGCTCGCGTACTCGGAATACCAGTTGTTGTCCTTGAAGTCGTCCATGGGCATTCCCGAGCCGTTCGCGACGATGTAATCGTTTCTTTCGGAATAAATGTAAATGGAGTCGATGTACCGATACACGCTGGTCACCATCGAGATGGACTTGTAAATATCCCGGTAATAAACGCTCAGCGTTTGCTCCGGATTGGCGGAAAATACAAAAAGCTCTACCTCTGATTGCAGGGAAAGCTTGGTGGCCAGCAAATCCGTCTGCTTGACGACGGTGTCCACCATATCCCTGATCCGGTAAAGCGAATTTTGGCTAAGGTCGCTGATTTCATTCTTCACGATACCGTTCATCTGCTGATAGACCGCGAACGTAATGCCGGCAAACGGCAGCAAGGTCAGAGCGAACACGATCAGCAAATTTTTGAAAAACAAACTCTGGAAACGATAATTGCGAAAAAATCTCAACCACCCGGGTTTGTTCATTTCACGCCCTTCTCCCCGTTTGCGCTCTCCGCGTATGCCATCGGCGTGCAGCCGACCGTCTGCTTGAACACCCGGTAAAAATATTTGCTGTTCGGGTATCCGACCATGCTTCCGACCTCGTACATTTTGTACCGGCCGATGCGAATGAGTTCTTTCGCTTTATCGATGCGCACCCGGGTCAAATATTCGGAAAAATTGATGCCGGCGTGCTGCTTGAACAGCTTGCTGAAATAAACCGGGTGCAGGAATACGTGATCCGCCACTTGATCCAGGGACAGATCCTCCCAATAACGCTCTTGAATCAATTGCTTCGCCTGGTCGATCAATAATTTGGACGATTCTCCTTTCGCGGTCGAGATCGTTTCCATCACTTCCGTCACCGTATGCCTACTCAAGCTCCATATTTCGTCAAGCCCGCCGGAAGCCATATCATAATTCAGCACTTTGCCGGTCAATAGCTCCATATCGTCTCTGCCCCGTCCGAGCGTATGCTGAATGATCGCGAACAGATCGCGGATCAGCCGATGCGTGAAGTCTGCCGGCGCCTCGCGGAACTCTTCCAGAAAACGATCCATCAGGCTGCTAACTTCTGCCGTATTGCCTTCCACCACATTCGATATGAACAGCTTGTACTTCGTTACCAACCTTGCATACTCATTTCCCTCCAGCCGCACCTTGCCGCCGGGCTCCGGAAGCGTAAGCCGCACCTTGTCGCTATGACCCGCCAATTCCGCCAGAGTGCCGAATTCCTGCTCAATGGAAGCCTCGATGCCGAACGTATAAATCGCCCTCGCGGACTCGATCAGTTGTTCGAGCTGTTTCTCCGCGAGCCGTCTGCCGGATTGTGCGCCCAGCCTGCGATCCCACACGCCGATCGCCTTGAATCCCAACTCCGAGTTCGATACGGGGTAGAAGCTGATTTCACCGTCGTCCTGCTGTTTGAGCAGGCGGCTCATGCCAGCGATCCAACGGTCCCGCTCGTCGGCTTTATTCAAATTCGCGCCATCCCGGGGCTCCATGCGGATATCCGCCACACAGCAACCGTCGTCTTCGGCGAACGGCAGACCGATCGATTCGATCCTTCTGGCCAACTCCCCAGGGCCGCGCAGTGCTCCCATCAGCAAATCCGTGAAAAATTGATCGCGGAGCAGCGGCAGCCACTCTTGCGAACGCCTCCGCTCGGCCAAGTCGCGATCGTCGATCGTCAATTCATGTTTCACCTCTTTGAATACGCTTTCAATTTCATCTATATTTGTTGGTTTTAGTAAATATCGGCTTACATTATATTGCATAGCAAGCCGGGCGTAGTCGAATTCCTTGTACCCGCTTATGATAATGACTTTGACATGCGGCTTGTGTTCATGCACCCACTTCGCCAGTTCCAGCCCATCGACCTCGGTCATGCGCACATCCGTCAACACGACATGAACGTCATGGTGACTTAAATATTCAATGGCCTCGCGTCCGTCTTCAAAGTCCGCTTCCATGGAGAAACCTAGCTCATCCCAAGGAATCAAGTCGACCAACCCTCTTCGGATGACCTTCTCGTCGTCTGCAATAATCATTTTATACACGCGTTGTCCACCTCCGGCACATTCAGGGTTGTTGTCAGTGGCAATGTGTATTAAAGTTTATCGGAGTATTCGGCTGCCTGCAAGGATACGATTTTAAGGCGTTAAGGTATCTTTTATTAAGGCTGAGTTCCAGATAAGTGTTGCTCGGGAACACGGCCGATCCGGAAGTAGACGTCTCGTCGTGCGGCGTATCGTTTCTGGCGTATAATCGATATGTTTCCTTGAGCAAACTTTTTGTTGCAAGGTAAATTGTTTTGGTGTAGGATAATATTATCTTCAAGAGGGGATCGTTTTTTTTAACCAAATTGTTTCCCTAGGACAACACTTTGTCAATAGAGAAAATAAAATGGATGGTAATGGAAAGGAGATTGTCTACTGATGATTGCCTCGTCAAAGATCAAGTTCAAGGAACGGTTCGTTTTCAAGCGGCTGCTTCCAACAATGCTGCTGATTGCGATTGTCGCCGTGCTCACCGCATGCGGCAACGGCAGCGAGTCTTCAGATGCATCTGGCAAATTGAAAATTACGGCCACCGTCGGCATGATTACCGATGTGGTGAAGCAAGTAGGCGGAGAACACGTGGAAGTAACCGGCCTGATGAAGGCCGGCGTGGATCCCCATCTATATAAAGCGTCGCAAGGCGATATCAAGAAGCTGGATCACGCGGACATTATTTTTTATAACGGGCTTCACCTTGAAGGAAAGATGGTCGAAATACTCGAGAAGATGTCGCATAAGAAAACGACTGTGGCTGTATCCGACAACATCGATCCTGCGACGCTTAGAACGGGAGCCGAGATCGGCTTGGACAGCGAATACGATCCGCATATCTGGTTCAACGTGAAACATTGGATGAAGGCGACGGAAACGATCCGGGATACGCTCGTCAAGCAGGATCCCGAGCATGCCGCCGATTACGAGAACAATGCAACTGAATATCTGTCTCAGCTGGAGCAGCTCGATCAGGAAGTGGCGGAGAAAATCCAATCGATTCCGGAAGGCAGCCGCGTATTGGTGACGGCACACGACGCATTCGGCTACTTCGGAGACGCCTACGGCATGAAGGTGATGGGCCTGCAAGGTATGAGCACCGCTTCCGAAGCCGGAACGAAGGACGTGACGGATCTGCGCGAGTTTTTGGTTAATAACCATATTAAGGCGGTCTTCATCGAATCCAGTATTCCCCGCAAGGCCATCGACGCCGTCATCGAGGGCGCCAAGGAAAAGGGCCATCAAGTGCAAGTCGGCGGCGAATTATTCTCCGATGCCATGGGGGAGGAAGGAACGCCTGAGGGCACGTATATCGGCATGGTCCGCCATAATGTCGAGACCATTGTCCATGCATTGAAATAATGTAAGCCTGGAAGGGATGAAAAAGATGCATGCACATCCTCTGACCATTCATAACCTGTCCGTCGCCTACCAGAAAAAGCCGGTGCTGCGGGACGTGTCGTTCCGCGTGCCGGAAGGCAAGCTGATCGGCATCGTCGGTCCGAACGGCGCGGGCAAGTCCACCTTGATCAAAGCGGCATTGGGACTCATACCCCGCTTGTCCGGCGAAGTGACGATCTACGGCAAGCCTTATGCACAGCAACGCAAGCTGGTTGGCTATGTTCCCCAACGCGAATCCGTCGATTGGGATTTCCCGACGAATGCGCGCGATGTGGTGACCATGGGCCGATACGGACACCTGGGCTGGTTCAAACGCCCAGGCAGCGCCGAGAAGAAGATGGCGATGGAATGCCTGGAGAAAGTCGGGATGGCGGAATACGCCGACAGGCAGATCAGCCAGCTGTCCGGCGGCCAGCAGCAGCGGATCTTCCTGGCCAGAGCGCTTGCGCAGGACGCCAGCCTGTACTTCATGGATGAGCCGTTCGTCGGCGTCGATGCCGCGACGGAGAAGGCTATCATTACCTTATTGAACGATCTCAAGAAACAAGGCAAAACCGTATTGGTCGTTCACCACGATCTGGCAACGGTTCAGGAATATTTCGACTGGGTGATGCTGCTCAATATGCGGCTCGTCGACTTCGGCCCCACGGATGTGACGTTTACGGCCGACAAGCTGCAGGAAACCTACGGCGGAAAATTGACGATGCTGGATCGTGGAAATCACGCATCGACTTTGATCGCGAATGGAGGTTGAAGGCGATGGCGGGTTGGTTTGACATCTTTCTGGATCCTAACGCACAGTGGATTTTATTCGGCTGCATGCTGCTCGGGTTAAGCAGCGGCGTCATCGGAAGCTTCGCCTACTTGCGTAAACAGTCCTTGATGGGAGACGCTCTGTCCCATGCGGCGTTGCCCGGCGTCTGTATCGCCTTCATGCTCAGCGGCTCCAAATCGATCGGCCTGTTCCTGATCGGAGCCGCCGCCGCAGGCATCGTCGCGACATTCGGCATCGGCTATATCACGCGCAACACCCGGATCAAGCAGGATGCCGCCCTGGCGATCATCCTGTCCTTGTTTTTCGGCATCGGCATCGTGCTGCTTACACAAATCCAGCACAGCGGCAACGGCAACCAGAGCGGTCTGGATAAGTTTCTCTTCGGTCAAGCTGCGGCGATGATCCATACCGACGTGATGATAATGGCGGTTATTTCCATCTTCCTGGTCGGTGTATGTACGCTCTTGTTTAAAGAATTCAAGCTGCTCAGCTTTGATCCGGGGTTTGCACGCGGCATCGGCTACCCGGTCGTATTTCTCGAACAATTCCTTATGTTGTTGATCGTTATCGCGGTCGTCGTCGGCATCCAAGCCGTCGGCGTCGTGCTGATGGCCGCCCTCCTGATCACACCGGCCGTATCCGCCAGATACTGGACGGAGAAGCTCGGAGTCATGGTCGTTCTCTCCGGATTGTTCGGCGCGCTGAGCGGGCTGATTGGCACCTTCGTCAGCGCGAACGGCAACAACTTGCCGACAGGACCGTTGACTGTCCTTTCCGCAACGGCGCTATTCGTCATTTCCGTATTCGCCGCGCCGCGCCGTGGAGTGTTGTCCAAACTGATGATGCGGGCTTCCGTCCGCAGCAAAGTGAAGCGGGAGCAGGCCAGTCTGCAAGTGGAACGAGGTGAACACGTCTTATGAGCACCTTCTGGATTATTTTGACTGGTGCGCTGGTCGCCAGTACATGCAGTCTTGTCGGTTGTTTTCTCGTGCTGCGCAAGATGGCCATGATCGGGGATGCGATCAGTCACTCCGTCCTGCCGGGCATCGTCATCGCCTTTCTGATTAGCGGCTCCAGGGACTCCCTGTTCATGCTGCTCGGCGCTGCCGTGATCGGACTGATTACGGTATTTCTCATTCAAATGTTCCATCAAAGTGGTGTCCAGTCGGATGCTTCGATCGGCGTCGTGTTTACCGCGCTGTTTGCCGTCGGCGTTGTGCTGGTCAGCATGTATACGAAGCATATCGACCTCGATCTGGACTGTGTGCTGTATGGCGAAATTGCCTATGTGCCCTGGAATACGATTCATATCGGAGGCGTGGATATCGGCCCCAAAGCCATATGGGGCGTCGGACTGGCGTTGTTGCTGTCCATCGCGGTCATCGCCGCGTTCTTCAAGCAATTCAAGATCTGCGCATTCGATCCGGCGCTGGCCGCGGCGGTCGGGATCCCGGTCGCGCTGTTCCACTATTTGCTGATGGGCCTCGTATCGGTGAGCACTGTCGCTTCGTTCGAGAGCGTTGGAGCGATCCTCGTCGTGGGCATGCTGGTCATACCGCCCGCTACCGCCTATTTGCTGACGGAACGGCTAGGCCGCATGATCGTATACAGCGTGGCGATCGGATGCGCCAGCTCCATAGCCGGTTATTATCTCGCAAGCCTGCTGGATGCTTCGATCGCAGGCTGCATGATCAGCGCGGCAGGCGCATTTTTCGTACTGGCGCTGCTGTTCTCGCCTTCCCACGGCGTCCTGTTCCGCAAATGGCGGCTGAAGCGGATGGTTCGAGTACAAAGACAAGAGACTGAAGCTGCTTCTGCTTAAGGCGGAAAACCGCCCTGTCTTGCGGCAACGCTGCAAGGCCCCGAACTGATCCATAACGGATCGGTTCGGGGCCTTTAATGCTTGTGGATTTACATCGCTTCCGACTGTGTCGTCTTGTTGCGCGCCAGCTTCAGGTAGCCGTACACATTCTGCAGCTCGCTGTCGTCCACGAACCGCAGCCGCATATTTTCCGCCGCATCAAGAATGTAAGGCCGCAGTGCCGAAGCGCCGCCGCCGAGCACGTAGAAGCACTGGATATCCGGATACTTCTTCCAGCGCTTGCGGATCAAGTCCACGATCTTCTGCGCGGCGCGGCCGAAGTAGGTATCCACGATCGGGCGGATGTCCGCCTGGCCCTCTCCAACCCGCTGGATGACGAATTCGCCGCGGCGAATTCGCTGAATCAGCTTCGTCCGGCTCGGGAATCGGTACCCGTACTGATCCTCTACATCGCGAATGATGGAATCCAGGTAAGAAGCCAAGCCGAGCTGCTCGCCCGTACTGAATTGATTGTCGATGCTCATCCGCTTTACGACAGGGAAATCGGTCGTCAGCGCGCCCATCTCGCAGATGCCGATGCAGCCGTAGTATAGCTCTTCGTCGCGCACCTGCAAATTCTCGTGCGTCGCCATATGGAACAGCGCCGCCGCCCCTTCGATGGAGATGATCGCCTTGCGGATATTCACGCGCACCGTGCGTCCCCGCAGCTTGGGCGTCGACAGGAAGGTGACCTCGTGCTCCCCGACCAGCCGCTCCTCGAACGTCTGATGGAACCGCGCGTATGTACGCACGGGAAGGCCCGTGCCGATCACGTACTCCACCTGGTCGACCGTCTCGCCCGGCTGCAGCGAATGCGCAACGCTCGTTACGCTCGCATACGCCAGCGCAGTCAAGGCTACGATCAGCGCCTGATCGCTCGTCGCCTTGTTGTCGGTCTCCTCGAGCTCGGCATTATCCTGATCCTCGGAAGCGAGCAAGCCGACGAAATAACGCTGGCTCTTCTTCTTCAGCTTAGGGCTGTACACCATCACGTCCAGCGCCTTGAGCGGAGAATCTTCTTCCTGCAGCACATGCCGCTCGTACCCCGGCGACACGATGCTGGGGATGACGATCGGATCGCCTCCTCCGCTGACGACCAGTTTCACGCTGTCGTTGCCTATATCGATACCCGCCAATTTAATCATGAGAAACCTCCTGACTTTCACCGATTATCTTAACTTATATCATTCTCGTCGTTTCGACAAATTCCTTCTTTATCCTGTACAGAATGTTTGAATGGACAAATCAAATAGCCGCCATCGCGGCGGCTATTTTAGCGAATCGCATCCTGTCTACCCTGCGGAAAACACAACTTCCACTTCCTGGTCTTCATCGCCGCCCGCGGCGGTGTCGGCATCCACCCGGTGGAAGCTCGGATAACACCCTAACGTTCGTTCCGCCGCTTCCACGATCGCCGGCTCCGTCAGCCGTCTCGTCGTAATCCGGACGGCATCGTCCGCAATCTCCACATCGCGCCAGCACGGCAAGCATACGGCCGAAGCCGTCTGCACGAAAGTCCAGTTTCCTCTCCTTATAATAGACTGAATATGATTATGGCCGTTAAACCAAATGCAAGGCGCTTGAACGCTCTCCAATATTCTCCCCAAAGCGTTCGCTTGCTCGATGCGCATCATCTCCTGCTCGGTCAATGCCGTCGTGCCGGGAAGCGGATGGTGGGCGAATACGAAGACGGGCTTGCCGTCCGATCGTGCCAGCTGTTCGGCGAACCAATCCAGTTTCCGATCTTCCAGCCGGCCTCCCCAATCCATCTTGCTCTTCACCTGGCAGCTGTCGAGGAAGACGAACAAGCCAAGTTCTTTAAGCATCGCCCCATGCCCATCCGCGATCGGCGGCGTGCTCCCCCACTGTTCCGCTTGCGAGGCGTCTGCCGTGTACAGGTCGTGATTGCCCGGAATATGAACGAAAGAAGCCCGCTTGCCCAGTGAATCGATGATCGAAAATACACTGCGGTATTCCGCCTCCTCGCCGTTCTGGGTGATGTCGCCCAAGGAAACGTACCAGTCGGCGGCCGGCTCATCCTGAAAGAAGTGCCGCAAATAGTCCCGGAAGAACGTGTCCCCGATCTCGTTCTCCTTGTTCAACATATAATGCAAGTCAGCCATTAAGCGAATACGCATGTCGAATTACTCCTTGACCGAGCCCAATACGATTCCGTGAATAAAGTAGCGTTGCAATAACGGATAGACGAGCAAAATCGGAAGCATGCTCACCATGACTTTGGCCGCGTTCAGCCCATGGTCCGACATTTTGAGCAGCAGCTCCATCCGGTCCGGATCGATGTCGTCCATCTGCTGCGCCTGCAGCATGAACATATTAATGTACGTTTGCAGCGGCAGTTTGTCCGGACTGTGGATCAGCAGCAAGCCGTCGAAGAATGCGTTCCAGTGTCCAACCAGGCTAAACAAGGTGACCGTTGCCAGCGCCGGTACCGACAGCGGAATGTACATTTTGATCAGCTTGTACCACGGACCCGCACCGTCCATTTCCGCCGCTTCGTCGAGCTCCTTGGGCAGGCTGCGCAAGAAGTTCATCAACAGGATCACGTTGAACACCGGCACCGCCTTCGGCAGCACGAGCGCCCAGATCGAGTCGATGAGCCCGACCGACTTGACCGTGATGTACCAGGGGATCAGGCCTCCGTTGAACAGCATGGCGATCACGACCGCCCACATGTAGATATTGCGCCCCTTGAACCTGGAAGCTTCCTGCGACAAAGGATAAGCGAGCAGGACGGTCGTGATGAATTGCGTCAGCCCGCCCAGGAACACCCGTTCCACCGATACGGCGAAGGAGGTGAAGAACTGCTTGTCGTCTATCAGCATCGTGTAGTTGGCCAAGCTGAAGTTGATCGGATAGACCGTCACCTGGTTGGCCGCTACCGCCGCCCGGTCGCTGAACGAACTGGCAAACGTGTTCAATATCGGAAACAGCGACAGGAAAGCGATGATCAGCAAAATCAGGTGAATCAGGAGGTCGACCATTCTGGCCCCGGGGCTTCTGCTGTAAACGTGCAAAGATGAACCTCCTTTCCAAGTAAAAACGACTTCGTCGTCCCTCTGGGCAGAGAATATCGTTTTTATCGAAGATCATTCAGGAATGAATAAGCGTGAAGCTAATAAATTCTGAATGATTCAGAAAATCCGATACTTCGCGAACCGCGATGCCAGCAAGTAAGAAGCGACGATCAGGACGAAGCTGACGACCGACTTCAGAAGCCCGACCGCGCTGGCGATCCCATATTGCGACTGCACCAGGCCCACGCGATATACATAGGTGTCGATCACGTCCCCGGATTGATAGACGAGCGGGTTGTACAGGTTCAGAATTTGTTCGAAGCCGGCGTCCAGCACGTTGCCCAAAGCAAGCGTAGCCAGCAGCACGACGGTCGGCATAATGCCAGGCAGCGTGACGTTCCACAGCTTGCGCCATCTGGAAGCGCCGTCGATTTCCGCCGCTTCGTACAAAGCCGGGTTGATCGCGGTCAGCGCGGCCAGGTAGATGATCGCGGAGAAGCCGAAATCTTTCCACACCTCGCTGCCGACGAGCACGGCGGGAAACCAGGCGTTGCTGCCCAGAAACAAGATCGGATCGATCCCGAACAAGCCCAGAAATTGATTGACGACGCCCTTCATGGAGAATATCTTCAGCATGATGACCGACAACAGCACCCAGGACATGAAATGCGGCAAGTAAACGATCGTCTGAACCCATCGCTTGAATATCCGCCTTCTGGTCTCGTTCAGCAGCAGCGCAAAGGCCAACGGCACGACCAGATTGGCAATGATCTTCATGACAGCGATAAACACCGTGTTGAATAAAATTGTCTTACTGTCCGAAATTTGGAACATGAAGGCGATATTGTCCCATCCGGTCCAGGGCGAGCCCCAGATGCCTTTGGCCGGCAAATACTTCTTGAAGGCGATGACCGCCCCCAGCATCGGATAGTAGCTGAATATCGCAAGCAGGACCATGCCGGGCAGCAGCATCAGGTGATAGTGAATTTGCGCGTTTCTGTTATACATAACGTTTCTCTCCGCCCAGGCAATTAATTGCCGCTAAGGCGAACAATTTCCGCTTGCACTTCTTTCGTGATCTGGTCGCCGCCCTGCTTCTTCCAGTCCTGAACGAACGTATCGAAGTAATCGAGCGGCTTATCCCCGACGATGATGCGCATGAACGCTTCATCCTCCAGCTTGGTCAAGTTCGCCCACTTCGTTTCCATGCCCTCCGTAATACCGAAAAATTCGCTGTACACTTCTTGCGTCAGCGGACTCAGCACCACTTTGCCGCCGTTGAACATGTAGATGACGAACGCCCATGCCGACGGTTCCGCTTTCAACGCCTCGTAGCCTTTTTTGTAATCTTCAAAAATTTTCACATCGTTGGCAGGCAAGTTCGCCACGTCGTACTTGCCCTCGGCTGCCTCTTGCAAGTGTTTGATTCGATCCGAGAACGTGTTTTTCTCGCGAATCTGCACTTGCAGCGGGCGAACGGTCCATGTCGTGCCCGTCGTATCCGCATACACCGTAGGGGAGCCCGGCTTGCGGTTATCCATCTCGGCCATCAAGTTCGTAATCTTGACGATCGCTTCCGGGTTTTTCACGCCTTTCTTCACAACAATGATATTGCCGAGCGGGTTGGGCTGTCTGGAATAATACTTCCCGTCGGCCGCCGTCAGAATATGCGCGTTCCAATCCGCTTTCGGATCGTTCTTGACCGAATCCGGGAAGGCGATCGACGACCAGGATTGCCCCATCGTGATGCCGGCTTTGCCCGCATTAATGTCCTTGGCGAACTGATCTTTCTTGATCGTGCCGAATTCCGGGTCGATGAGGCCCTTCGCATACAAATCGCGGATCGCGCCCAGCGCTTCTTTCGTCTCCGGGGTCAGGGAACCGTAGACGATGTTGCCGCCCGCATCCTTCGTCCAGATCTTCGGGAAAGACTTGTACGCGGTAAACAGCAGATCGAGCGTATTGTAGCCCATGGAATTCGTCACGAATGCCGAGGTGCTCTGAATGCCGTACGTATCTTTCTTGCCGTTCTGATCGGGGTCTTCCTCGATGAAAGCTTTGGCCACCTTCTCCAGGTCGGCCATCCCGATGACGTCGGGCAGATCGATATTCACGTTCTTCAGCCAGTCGCGGCGAATCCAGACGACAGCGTCGTTGTTGCGCGCAGGCGTAGTCGACGGCAGGCCGAGCAGCTTGCCGTCGTAGGTCACTCTGCGCATGAATTCCTGTCCGAAATCGTCGTACAGTTTTTTCAACGTTGGCGTGGCGTAATCGGCGTATGCTTGCGTCAGGTCTTCCAGCATATCCGATTCGGCCAGCAGCTTGAATTGCGCTTCCGTCACGACGAGGACGTCCGGAATGTCATTGCTGGAGATCAGCAGGTTGATTTTCTGTTCAATGCCGCCATGTGGCACTTCGAACGCGTGCTTGAAGCGAATGTTGAATCGGTCTTCGTACAGCTGCGTGTACTCGTTGTCGGTTAGCGCTTCCTCCGGCCATTTGTACTCGTCCGGCACATAGTAACCGATGTTGAACGTAACCGGATCCTCGTACTTGGCCATCGGATCGATCGTTTCCGGCGATGCTTGTCCGCTCCCGGACGGCGACTGCGAAGCGGTCCCCGCCGGCGTCCCTTTCCCCGCATCTTCGTTCTTCCCGCTGTTGCAAGCGGTAAGCAACAGAATGGCGGCAAGCATCACGAGCAGGCTAACTTTCATCTTCTTCATCCCGCATCCTCCTGAGGTTATCGATTGATTGACGCACCTTCAGTATAATGAACCTCCAGCCGGGGGCATGAGCAACAAAAGCTTCGCACAGGTTTGAAAATTGTTTTTTTCTTCGCTACAAAATTCCTACTTCCGGGCGACAGAATTCACAATGGACGATTGCGGAACTCCGACGGCAGCAGCCCGGTCGCCTCGCGGAATTGCCTGCTGAAGTAGCGGGAATCTTGAAAGCCGCACAGCTCGGCGATATCCGCGATCGGCTTGGACGATTGCTGCAGCAGCATCTGGGCCCGTGCGATTCGGACCGCTTTCAAGTAATCGTTGAACGGCTCGCCGACGATCTCGCGAAAGCATTTGCTGAAATGCCCGCGGCTCATCCTCAGCTTGCCTGCGATATAGCTCTGCGTAACGCCGGCATCCATCTCCGTCTTGACCCATTCTTTGGCCTGCAGCACCCGGGCAACGATGTCTTCGGGAAATTTGGAAAACAGGGAAGCTCCGCGCAGGAAGGCGCGGAGTTCGTCGATAAACGCGTCCCACTGCGGCCAAGCTTGCAAACGCGAGGAACGCATGGACCAATCGTGCAAGCTGCCGATGCCGGGGATTCGGCTCCACTCGACCATCAAGTAGTGAAACGCTTTTTGCAATTCGGACAGCGGCGGATGAAGCTCGTCGAGCTGCGCGCGCAGCGACGCGAATCCATGATCGTTCGAAACCCAGCCAAGCGGAAGCCATCGATCCATATGCGCTTGAAGCCGTTGACCGTCGTCCTCCGTCCAATCGGCCCGGTCGAACGTTCGGCCTTCGTCCGTCGGTCTCGCCGCCGCTCCCCCTTTTCCCTCAATGCTTCGTACGATGCGATGAAGCGATTGCTGCATGGACCCGCCCTCGATCTCGGTTTTCACGATGTAATCGAGCGCTCCATAGCGCAGCGCGTCTTGAATGTATTTGAAATCCTCATGGCACGTTAATACCGCCAAGTGCACGCCAGGATAATGTTCCCGCACATAGCGCATCAATTCGAAGCCGTTCATGACCGGCATCGCCAGATCGGTAATGATCAGATCGACCGGTTCCCGTTCCAGCAGTTCGATCGCTTTTTTGCCGTTTCCGGCTTCGCCGACGATGCGAATCCCGAACTGTTCCCACGGCATCGCGGCGATAAAGCCGACCCGCACGAAATATTCGTCTTCGACAACGATCGTTCTGATCATTCCCGTTCCCCCTCTGACAACTGTTTCCGGATGCGGAAATAAACGGTCGTTCCTGTTGCCGGATCGCTGTCCACCTGGAGCCGCACCGATTCTCCGTAGTGGACGCGAAGCATCGTATTGACGTAATTCAGGCCGATTCCCATCCCGACTTTCTCCCGTTCCGGAATCGATCGGTTCAACAGCCGGTCGATCTGCTCGGGATCCAGTCCTGTTCCGTTGTCCTTCACTTGCACGAGAACCGATCGGTCGTCTTCCATGGAAACCTGCAATTGGATGCAGGTATCTCCATCCGCTTGTCCGTGATAGAGCGAATTCTCGATCAGCGGCTGCAGCAGGAAGCGGGGAATCATGACGTCCAGCGCGGCTGGGTCGACCTCCATCCGGATCAGAAATTCATAGTTGTAGCGGATTTGCTGCAGCGTGATATAGTCACGCAAGGCGTTAATTTCGTCGCTCATCTTGACGAGTCCGCCGTCTTTGCCCAGATTGTACCGCATCAGGCGCGTAAACACGGCGATCAAATTCACGATTTCCGTCTGCCCGTTCGATTTCGCCAGCCACTGCACCGTATTAAGCGTATTGTACAGAAAATGCGGGTTGATCTGCGCCACGAGCTTCTCCACTTCCAAGTACCGCTTGTCTTCTTCATTCTGCATCAGTTCGTTCAGCAGCAGCCAGATATGCGACCGCATCTCTTGAAACTGCAGCAGCACTTCGTCGAATTCCGTCACTTGCGTCAACCTGATTTTGTGATCCTGCGACACGTCCTCGCGTGAGCGGCTCGCCTTGAACTTGCGAATTTCGCCGTTCAGCTTGACGAGAGGCAGATAAACCTTCTTCCAGACGAGCCATCCCAGCAGCAGGCTGAACAAGAGCGACACGACGGCAATGCCCAAGCAGAGCAGCGCCCAATTCCTCATTTCATTATGGAACGCTTTTTTGCCGACGGCCGTGTACAGATACCATCCCTGCGAATCGTTGTATTCGCGGAAGACGTATTGGTCGCCTATCGGCACATATCCGCCATCCGGGAACTTGTCCGGCATCCGCATGCCGATCGGGAATGCGGCGTTGTCTTGGCTGAACGCGACGGCGCCGTCGCGATCGGCAAGCAGGTGGACGACCTTCATGCCGTACTGGTCGCTGTTCAGCAATTGTCCGTACAGGCTGTTGTTCGTCTCTACGTAAACGTTGATCTTGGATTGCTTGGGAATATTGATGGAACGCGACAGCGAGAACACTTGGCCGCTTCGGAAAGAAAGCGTCGGATGCGGGGCGTAGTAATTGACTTCCTTGACCGTGGTCATCACGGGAAATTGCTCGGGGTTCCCGTCCGTTCTGATTTCCTCGTTGCGGAAAAAAATCTCGCCGTCAGATGGGATGTAGTAGTAGAAAAGCCCCGTGTCGGGATTCGTGAAGCTGATCAAGTCCAAGTTTTTGAACACGGTTTGTCCGAGGATATAACGCTCCATCACGTCATTGGACTCCAGGAATGATTGCAGGTCGTTGTTGGATAGCTGCTGCGACACGTAATTCAGATTGTCGTAGGTTTTCTCGATATTGAGCTGCACTTGGTGCAAGGTGCTCATGACGCCATTGGCGATCTTCTTGTCCAGGATGAGGTAGATCACGTAATAAGAGCCCATGGCCATCAACACGATCGGAATCACCGCGCTGAGCAGCAAGGCAATGATCAGGCTTCGTTTCAAAGAACGTGATTTCCGCGTAAAAATGCGCATTCGCATGCCTCCCGCACAGACCTCGACGTTCTCCCGCCGCAAGACGAGGGTTTCAGGCTCCATACTAACCTCGGCATCCGCAGATCGTCAAGATGACTCCCGGGATGAAGCTTGCCATGACAAAAACCGACAACAATCTTCGCAACTTTTTCCCGAAATAAAGGGAAATGGGCGATCGAGGTCGAATGCAATATATCGACGTTGTGAAGAATGCGGAGGATTGTCATGATTTGGAAACGCCAGAAACTTACGTTTATGGTGATACCGGATGCGAACAAGCAGGTGATCCGGTTTCAGCTTTCAAGCGTTGTCCTGCTGACTGCATTGATTCTGTTCATTGCCGTTGCGCTAGCCGCTGCCGCTGCGATCGTGCTGTACGATCATAGCACCGACAAGGTCGGGAAGCTGGAGCAGCAATTGGCGGCATCGACCGGGCAGTTCGAGCAGATTATTGCGGGCAAGGATAGACACATTGAAGATTTGCAGACGGAAGTGGCCGGGTTGTCCGATCAGGCGCGGACCATCCAGGACAAGATCGCCGATGTCAGCAAGCTGGAGTCCGAACTGAAGCAGCTGACCGGCATCGAATCGTCGGACAACGGCGCAGCGCTCGCCCAGGCGGACGATAGCGCGGACGAATACGCGATGGACGGCGAAGGCGCGGGCGGCGAAGAGCTTCCGGTTACCGATCGGGAGATCGACGAGCTGGTGCTGACGACGCAGGATCAAATGTCGAACCTGGCCGACACGATCGATCGCATGGTGCCGCGTCTCGAGGAGACGAAAGATATCGTGCAGCAGATGCAAGCGAAGCTGCGCGTGACGCCGACGATCTGGCCGACGGATTCCCGCAAGATCACGTCCCCCTTCGGCGTACGCAAAGACCCGTTCACGCACCGGGCGCGCTTCCATGCCGGGATCGACATCAGCGGCAACACCGGCGATCCGGTATACGCCGCCGCCAACGGCACCATCGTCGATGCGGGCCGGGACTCGTCGCACGGCAACAATATCATGGTCTCGCACGGCAACGGCATCAAGACGCACTATTCGCATCTGAGCAAGATCCTCGTCAAGGCGGGCACGACCGTACAGAAAGGCGATATTATCGGCCTGATGGGATCCACCGGCCGGAGCACCGGACCGCATCTGCATTACGAGATTTACGTCAATGGCGAGCATGTCGATCCCAAACCTTACCTTAAGGCAGACAGAAAGGAAAATTAGACGATGTTCAACTCGAAGAAGAAGAGCAAGATCGACCCGAACTCGACGGACACCTTGATCGGCGAAGGAACCCACTTCGAAGGCAAGATCCAATCGGAAGCCGGTATCCGCATCGAAGGCCATCTGACAGGAGATATCGTCTGCACGGGCGACGTCACGATCGGCGAGCACGGCAAAGCCGACTCGCATATCAGTGCCCGACACGTTATCCTCGCCGGGCAAGTGAACGGCAATGTAGCCGCCTCAGGCAAGCTGACGATCAAGGCGACCGGCAAACTGTTCGGCAATCTGTCGGCCAAGGAGCTGTCTATCGAGAGCGGCGGCCTCTTCCAAGGCAACAGCAAGATGGATGCCGCGCAAGGGCAGCCCGTGGCCGAAGAGAAACGCCCGTCGGGAGCGAAAGATCTGGACCATATAGGCGACGAGTCGGCGACGGCTGCGCTCAAAACTTGGTAAACCCGCCGCGGCGTCGATTTGCCGATTTGCGAACGCTTCGGCCCTTCGTGTATGATGCTAAGAGGGAGCATCTCCCTGTATTGCTTGTTGCATTGGAGTGAATTCTTTGGATGAGTTGAAACAGGCTTATGCCATCCTCGAGCTGCCGGAGGACGCAACGCGCGACCAAGTAGAACAACGCTATTATTTGCTGCTCAAGAAGGCCCGAGCCAAGCAAGTCGACCTCGCGGAAATTAACCGGGCTTACAATCTGATCATCGGCCATGAATCGGAGAAAGCTTCTCCTCAGGAGAAGCAGAGCAAGGCGTCCTATTTTTTCTACTATTACAAATTCCATGTCATCGCCACCATTGTTATCCTTCTCGTCGCCGTCTTTTCGATTAAAGGCTGCGTCGATCGCAAGAACGAAGAAGCGCGGAAGCCGCCTTTGGATATGACGGTCACCGTGTTCGGCAATTTTTACAGCGCGGACAACACCGACGCACAGCTCTCCAGCAATCTGCTCGAACTCATGCCGGATTGGCAGCGGATCGATGTCACGGTCGCATATGTCCCGAAGGACATGACGAATCCGCAAGATATCGCGCTTCAGCAGAAGGGCATGCTGATCATGGCCACCGAGAAGATGGACTTGATGATTCTGGATCAGCACAACTTCGACATGTTCTCGAAGCAAGGAGCTTTCGTGCCGCTGGATTCGCTGGATATTTGGCCCGAGCTGCAAGCTCAGTCCGACCGGTTGCTGAACAGTCAGACGGAAGATGATTCGACTTCGCGGCCTTACGGTATCGATATTTCCGACAAACCCGTATTCAAGGGAACGAACGTGGAATTGACCAAGGAACGGATGATTCTAGCCATTCGCGTGAATCCTCCCCATCTGGACAAATCGCTGCAACTCATGAAGTCGCTCATGTCCCTAAAGCTGAAATAATTGCTTGAATATCAAATGGCGTATGCGCCTCCGCGAAGGAGGGCGGCATACGCCATTTCGGTTTGTTCCGCCGATCAGCGACTCCATAGCCAAATGAACAGTCCGGCGTGAACAAGGCACATGAGCGGAATTCCTAAGGCGAACGCCGCATGCTTCGTCTTGTGGCGCCGCGTGCGCATCGCGATCCAGGCGCCGGGCGAGCCGCCAACGGCCGCGGCGAGCAGCAGCGTCCGCTCGCTGATTCGGCGCCCTCCCCTGCGGGCTCTGGCTTTGTCCTCCGCTATGAGCAGGTAGGCTGCCGCATTGATCAAAATCAGGTAGATCCATACCGCCGACATCGTAATCCTCCCTGGTTTGCGTTGCACATTGCTGACATTATACACCCCGGAAGGTCTTGGTTGCATCCTTATCGCCGATCTTCGTCACCCATTCGTTCCATCCCGCCGCATCCGTTACGGTGCCGGACCGGAAGGCGATGACATACGTGTGACCGCGTATCGTTCGATCGTCCAGCTTCAATACGATCTCCGTCACGATCTCGTGTTCGTCCACGCCGTCGTCTTCGATCTTCAAGTAATCTCCGTCTATCTCGCGGACGGTGAAGGCGGACCGGCTGATGTTCTTGACCGGTTCGCTGAACACGATTTTGACGGAACGGCTGCTCAACGGGACGACTTCCTTCACCTCTGGCGGCACGTTGCGATTTTCTGTGCCGGCGAAGCTGCGGACATCCGCATCGGAAGCCGTATCCAGACCGTCGATTCCGCTAACGCGGGCCTCGTATACATGACCTTGCACGAACAAGGCCGGATTCGTGTTGTGCTCGGTGCGGAATTGCACGATCGCCGTCTTGTCTGCGCTGCCGGGTTTCAATCGCGCATTCTGCTGCCAGCCGGACATCGAGACGGCCTTGCCGTTGTCCTTCAGGATTGTCAGCTTCAGCTTCGACAGATCACCCGCGCTCAATGCCCGGCTGAACGTAACTTCCAGCGTATTCTGATCATAAGCATCGATATTCTTCAATTGGATCGTCGGCGACGGGTTGGCCACGCCTCCGAATTGGAACGTCGCGTTCGCCATATAGTTGCCTGCAAGGTCCGGGATGCCGGATACCGAGAGCGTATAGACCGTGGCGTCCTTCTGCCGGGAGGTCGTCAAATACACCGTCTTGCCGTCGCCATCAAGTACGGCCCGCGTCACGGCAAGGCCGTGATCGATGCTGTAGCGGTTCAAATTCACCGCGATATCGGGATTCACCTTCTCGTTGAAAGCGACCGTGATCTGAGCCGTCGAAGGGTTGAACTTGAAAGTCGCCTTCGGACCCGACAGATCGCCGTCCGGGAATACGGTGCTCCAATCGGCCATCTTGTTGCCGGCCAAATCTTCGACGTTCTTGACCGTGAGCCGATATTGGGTGCCTTCTTCCTGGTAACCTGTCGTAATCGTCACGGTGCGTTCGTCGCCCGCCAGCGATACATCCTTGATGTCCAGCCGATTGTTGATGGAATAATTGGACTTGCGAGTGGCCGAGTCGCGATCGACCTGTTCCGAAAATACGAGCATCAGCGTCTGGTTCCATTGTTTGCTGAAGGAGATTACCGTCGGCTTCGCCGTATCGTACGACAGCGAGACGAATGACCACGGGACGCCGTCAACATACAGCGTATAGGCGTGATTGCTGACCTGCGGCTCCGTAATGACTGTGACCGATCGTCCGTCCCAGCCTACGACGGCGTCGAACACGGTCAACTCCACGCCCCTGTAGTCGCGTATACGGAAGCGGGATTCGTCTACGTCGGTGACGGACTTCCTGAGATCGACACGGATTTGCTGATTGCTGATCGGGACGACCGAATAAGCATCAAGCGGTTCCGTGTCCGATTGCATATAGACGGCATAAGTGGCCTCGACCAGCAATCCGCGCGTGGCCGAAATCCGGTAATCCTTCATCTGGGGAATCCAGTCATTAAGCAGCGCAATGCCGACAGACTGGCGCGCCCAAGGCGATACTTGGCCGACGACGTACAACGTGCCTTCGTGTTTTCCATAGGACCTCGCCAATACGGCCGCCAGTTGTTCGACCGTGACGGGACTTTCCGGCGCGAAATAACCTTCTCCAACACCGACCATCAGGCCGGCTTCCCGTACGGCCTCGATCTGCTGATAGGACCATCTGGTTTTCAGCACGTCCTTGTAGGTCGGCGAACCTGACGGCGGCGGCAGTTCCAGCAGCTTGTAAAGTACTTGGGCAAACTGCTCGCGGGTCATGGATTGGTACAGCCCCGAAGAGCCGTCGCTGAATCCTGCGAATATGCCCTTCTCCCTAAGCACCTGGAACTTCTGCTCTGCGGTCAGCTCGGCCGCGCTCGCCGCCGTTGCCGCGGCGCTGCCGAACAGCAGCGCTGCGAGCAGCACGCTGATCCATCTTCTCAACTTCGCTCACTCCCTTCGTCTTGCCGTTCGCCGATTACAGGGCGACACGGAGGTACATATACAGACGCAGGGCGGATACGTATTGTTTCGGTTTTCCACAAACTTTGGGCTAAATTTGAAACAAATCGGAGCAGGCTTGTCCGACTCAATCCATTTGCCAGTTAAGTCGCAGACGGCGGGTTGGTTTAAGCGAAAAAGTGGGGAGCAAGAGTGAAAGACCACAATTTTGGTGCTGTCCGCATCATTGTTGCGATTTGGAGGCGAGTGGCGGCGGGTTTGGTGCTGTCCGCATCATTGTTGCGATTTGGAGGCAAGTGGCGGCGGGTTTGGTGCTGTCCGCATCATTGTTGCGACTTGAAGGCGAGTGGCGGCGGGTTTGGTGCTGTCCGCATCATTGTTGCGACTTGGGCTGAGGGTTCGCGGCATGCACGGCCTGCACGGCCGTCCGCGCTCATTCCCGCAGCGCATCGCGCAGGCGACTCGACATGGTGGAATCCGCGTCTCTGCCAGCCGATCCCGGCCTGCGTGCGACCGCTTGCGCCGCCATCCTCCATCGTTCGCGCATGCGGTCTCGGTCTACGATTGCCTCTTGCAATTGCCGGTGAATGCGCTCGTTGTCTTCGCTCCTATCACTCAATTGCCTTTGCAATCGTTCGTTGTCCCGGCTTAATTCGTTTACCTGCCGATTTCGATGCTCATTCTCCTCCTGCGTTTCCTTCAACAACCGACGCAGGCGTTCGTTCTCCTCTTTCATTTCCTGTACTTGTCGGTTCTGTACCCACTCGTCCGGCATGCAGTTGCCCTCCTCCCCTTCACTCAGCCTCGCGGACGGTGCAGGCGCGGGCGGTCGATTTTCCGTCCGTCATGCAGTCGAATCCACGTATCGAAATCTTTAAGATCCGCTCCGGCGCGCAACCGGATCACCCGCGCTCCTCGCGGGTACAACCACCTGGCGTAAGCGTGATACCCGCTCACCCGGCCATAGTACAATCTCATCCTCTGCAACTGCCCGCCGAAATCGTTCAGATGGTCGTGCCCGCAGAAAGCGCCGACGACGCCTGCCCGTTCCGACATCGCTCTCCATGCGCCGATGTTGACTTTCGGGCACGAAACCCGCTCGCGCTTGCGGCCGTCGCAAACTTGCGTCCGCCACATCCGGTCGTATTCCGGCAGCGGGATATGAAAGAAAGCGAGCGCCGGCACGAGCACACCTGCATGCTGCCTCGCAAGCGATTCCGCTTCTAACTCGAGCCATCTGAGCTGGCTTGGGTGAATACCGTCGTTGCCCCGGGGCGATACGCCGGAATCAAGGAAATACAGAACGGCACTTGATTGTCCGCTTGAGTAGCCCTCCGGGCCAGTCAGCCGGATCGCGTAATTGCCAAGGCCATGAACGGATTCGGGTCCCTCACGGACCAAGCAGCCAGGCATTCCTCTCATCGCATCCATCAACTCGCGCCGCGTCACGCTGCCTTCCGCGTCATGATTTCCGAACACGGCCGCCCAAGGAGTGCCGCTGGCCGCGGCAACCGATAACGCATCGCACATCGACTTCACCGGCTCGCGACACTTCGGGCTATGGATCAAATCGCCGGTGAATATCGTTAGGTCCGGCTGTTCCCGTTCGAACATCCGGCTCATGAGATCATGCGATAGGCGGTCTCTTGCTTCCCCATTTCGCCAATGCAAGTCCGTCAATTGCAAGATGGTGAACGTACCGTCCCCGCGAAATCTCAGCACGGGCCACGCAGTCGACACTGATTCATCCATCCGACCACCCCGTTCGTTCTCCGCATTGCCCAGCCAAGCTAAGGCAGCAGATAGAGCAGAATAGCGAAAAAGTGACAGGCGGATCCCGCGATCACGAACAGATGCCATACCGCATGATGATACGGAAAACCTCGCCATACATAGAATACGGCGCCTACCGTATACAGCAGCCCGCCGCCGACAAGCAGCCAGGCTCCTCCTGGCTCGAGCTGCATCATTAACGGTTTCCAGGCGAATACGATGAGCCACCCCATTGCGACGTAGAACAAGGTGGACAACACGAGGAATTGCTTCGTAAAGAACGCCTTGAACAACACGCCGAATGCGGCAAGCCCCCACACGATTCCGAACAGCGACCAGCCCAGGGGACCGCGAAGCACTGTCAGCAAAATCGGCGTATACGTACCTGCAATGAACAAGTAGATACAGGCATGGTCGAACGTCTCGAACAGATCTTTGGTTTTGCCTTCTGGAAACGAATGGACGAGCGTGGAAGCCGTATACAGCAGCAGCATCGTGACGCCGTAGATCGTGAAACTGACGACATGCCAGGCCGTGCCTTTCCAAGCCGCGAATACGACCAGGAGCGTAAGGGCGGCTACGCTAAGCGCCGTCCCGATTCCATGCGTGATGGCGTTCGCGACCTCTTCCCTTCTGGAGTATACATGGGTGTTCGACATGTTGTCGCGTCCTCTCTCGGGTGCAGTCTATCGATATTCAGAATGTCGCGTCGAGCAGCATGCCGGATACCGGCACTTGCAAATACAGACCTGAGACAGGTCGATAAGCGGCGTAAGCTTGCAATTCCCGATTGCGGGCGTTCAGCATGGCAAACGGAGACACTTGTTCAAATTGTTCCGCCGTGCGCTTCAGCCACTCGGTCAGACCGAACGGTCCCGCGATCGCATGTCTCGTCTCCTCGTAGCGGGAACCGAGAGCTTGAGCTAACTTCTCCTCGTCCAGAACCATCCCGCCGTTCGGTCCGCGCACAATCCCGATCGCGCGGTAACCGTCCGCCGCTTGGTCCAGGCCCTGCTTCGCGGCCGAACGCGCCAAATAGCCATCATCCGCCAATGCGCGTTCGTGCATTTCGTTATACGCATCCACCAATCGCCTTGTGCGCCGGACAAGTTCTCCGTTGCCCAGCCCAATCGACCCGGCTTCGGCTGTGTCTATCTCGGCTCTCTCGCTTGTTGTGCGGAATGCCTGGCTCAGACCGGTCGCAGCTTGCTTCACGGAAGAAGCGGCCTTCACCAGCCCGGCAAGCTCTGACGCTGCCGTCCGGAAGGAGCGGTCGGACGAAGTCCGCTCGTGCCTGACCGAACCTCCGGAGCGTTTGGCCGATTGTTGGTAGTAGTTTTGATTATGGGCATAAGTTGCGGCTATGATTCTCTCCGCGGCAAGCAGCGATGCAACCATGGACGATCCCGCCTTTTTGCATGCTATCTCTAATAAATTTTACCACTTTGACTGTCGGGATGGAAGCGCGCATCAACTGAAGCGGGCCGACTGTCTCGCGCCCTTGCGCGAATCCTTATTTTTCGACGGCTTTAGAAGGAATTGCGGCGCCATCTGTTGAATTTGTCATTTATCGCCTATTGGTGCTCATGCTTGTCGATAACGCAAATTGACTGAGGTGCAGCCATGAAAAAAATGTGTGCATTCATAGCCGTCTGCTGTTTCCTGCTGCTCGCGGCGTGCGGCGGCCCTTCCTCGTCCGGGAATGATGCGAACAGCCATGCCAACCATAAGCCTACTCTGGACGTTCAGTGGAAGGTCGAGGGAAAGACGCTGGTCGTCGATATCGACACCGATATGCACATATCGCCGGAACACGTCGGACAAGCCCGCAAGCACGGCGAGGGACATATCCATATGTACCTGGATGATGGCGAGAAGATCGCAGTGACGGAAAACCACACGGAATTTCCGGACCTTCCCTCCGGCTCGCATACGCTCAAGATTTCCTTGCATAACAACGATCACACGCCCTACGACATAACGAAGACGATCCCGTTCGACATTCCTTAAGGCAGTCCAAGGGAGCATCGCCATGAGAAGCAAAATCAGCCTGCAAAAACGAATCGTCCTCCTCGTCAGCATCGTAACCGCGGTCATGATGACGGTCATTGTCTGGTTCGACTCTTACAGTCTGGAGAGATCCGTCCGGGAGACGTACATCAGCCAGTTGGATGGGATGACGACCGCGATCAACGGGCGGTACGAGGAGTCTCATAACATAGAAGACGTTCAACAAATTTTCGATTACATCCAGTACAAGAACACCAATGTGCTGGATTTGACGCTGTACGGCGAACAGGAAGTACTCGCCTCCACCGACCGCAGCCGCATCGGCGAGACGACACCGCAGCATTTGGTCGACCACTTGACAGCCAGCAGTACGCTGGTCGTGAAGTTCCGGGACGAGAACGGAAGACCGATCAACCGGCTGAACGCGCCGCTCGTGGAGGACGGCATCGTTATCGGAGCGATCGAATTGCTGCTCGACACATCGGACAGCGAAGCGCTGATCAAGCATCGGACGCTGCTCATCATTACCGTCGGTTTCGCCAGCGCCGTCATCTTGCTCCTTGCGCTCTCCTACATCATCCGCCGCATGCTGATCAAGCCGCTGATGATTATTCGGCAGGCCGCCTTGTCCGCCGGCGAGGGCGCTCCGTACGCCCCGATCCCCCAGATCGCCAGCCGGGAAATCAACGAGGTAGCTGCCGCCTTCAACGAAATGGCGTTCACCCAAGAGAGCCGATACAACGAATTGCAACAAGCGATGGAAACGATCCAGCAGACACAGAAACAGCTCGTCGAGTCGGAGAAGATGGTCGCGCTCGGCAGCCTGGTCGCCGGCGTCTCGCATGAGATCAATACGCCGCTTGGCATCGGCGTCACCGCGGCTTCCTTCATGGCGGAGAAGTCCAAGGAATTCGCCGCACTATACCATTCCAACGCCATGAAGCGCTCCGATCTGGAATCGTACCTGGGCACGATCGACGAGACGGCCGGCATGATTCAAACCAATCTCATTCGCGCCTCCGAGCTCGTCAAAAGCTTCAAACAAGTCGCTGTCGACCGATCCATGGCTGCGAAGCGAACTTTCCAGGTCACGCCGTATCTGCGGGACGTACTCGTCAGCTTGCAGCCGCAGCTCAAAAAGACCAGGATGCAGGTGGAGGTCAGGGGTGCTGACGACATCGCCATTCATAGCGATCCTGGCGCTTTCTCGCAAATCGTGACGAACCTGATCATGAACTCCATTATTCACGCCTACGAGCCAGAAGAAGAAGGCAAGCTGACCATCGAGGTCATGAGCGAGCGGGACAACGAGCTGACGATCCGGTATTCCGATGACGGCAATGGCATGTCGGATGAGGTCGCCGGCCAAATATTCAATCCGTTCTTCACTACGAACCGCAGCGGCGGCGGCACCGGTTTGGGCATGCATATCGTGTACAATCTGGTCACCCAATCGCTTGGCGGAACGATCCGATGCGACAGCCGGCTCGGGGCCGGCACCGTGTTTACGCTTCAATTTCCGATGAATGAGGGATGAGAACGATGGCTGACGAACAACAAGAAGATATCCTGCTATTTGCCGACGAAGAGGAGCCTTCCGTTGCCTGGACGGGGCGGGAGAACAACAATTGGAAAATAGTCATCGTGGATGACGAGCAGGAAGTGCATGCGCTCACCCGGATGGTGCTCGGAGATTTCGAGTTCGACGGCAAGCGTCTGGATTTCATAAGCGCCCATACGGAAGCCGAAGCCCGGCAAACGCTGCTGCAGCATCCCGACGCCGCCATCGTGCTGCTCGATGTCGTGATGGATACGGACGATACCGGCCTGAAGCTCGTGAAATATATCCGCGAGGAATTGATGCAAACATCGGTGCGAATCATTCTGCGTACCGGCCAGCCGGGACAGGCGCCGGAAAAAATCGTCATCACGGACTACGACATTAACGATTACAAAGAAAAAACCGAGCTGACCTCGCAGAAGCTTTTTACGACAATTATGGCTGCACTCAGGTCGTACCGGGATATTATGGTCATCGAGAACAACAAGATTGGTCTCGAGAAAATCATCAAATCGTCGGCCGACCTGTTCGAATTGAAATCGATGAAAAAGTTCGCGTCCGGCGTGTTGACCCAGTTGACCTCGATTCTGAATCTGCACAAGAACGCGCTCCATTGCAACAGCTTCGCCGTGGCGAAAGGTCAGGAGGAAATCTACATCCTGGCGGCGACGGGCGATTACGAGGCCGACGAATACGGAAGAATCGAACATGTCGTGCCGCCGCACGTCCTGAGCAGCATCGAGCAGGCGTTCCGGGAGAAGCACGGGGCTTTCTACGACGATCATTTCACCTGCTATTTCGAGAGTAAGACCGGCAGGGAGAACGTCATTTATTTCGAAGGCTCCAAGACGATGGACGAATGGCACCGATACTTGATAGAAATCTACAACTCCAACGTCTCGATCGCATTCGAAAACCTGTATTTGAACGAGGAAGTCGAGACGACGCAGAAGGAGATCATCTTCACGCTCGGCGAAATCGCCGAAACCCGCTCGCAGGAAACCGGCAATCACGTCAAGCGCGTGGCCGAATATTCGAAGCTGCTGGCGCTCGGGTGCGGACTGCCCGAAGAGGAAGCCGAGTTGATCCGGCTCGCGTCGTCCATGCACGACGTTGGCAAAGTCGCGATCCCGGACGCGGTGTTGAACAAGCCGGGCAAGCTGACGCCGGAGGAATTCGCGCAGATCCAGGAGCATGCCAATATCGGCTACGAGATGCTCAATCATTCGAGCCGCGAAATCATCAAGACCGCCGCGATCATCGCCTATCAGCATCATGAGAAATACAACGGAACCGGATACCCGAACAGGCTCGCAGCCGAAGACATCCACCTGTATGGGCGGATTACAGCAATCGCGGACGTATTCGATGCGCTCGGCAGCGACCGCGTGTACAAGAAAGCGTGGAGGTTGGACGACATTCTCGCCTACTTCCGCGAGCAGCGCGGCGAGCACTTCGACCCGGCGCTCGTCGACATCTTCTTCGCGAACCTGGACAGCATCCTGCGCATCCGCGAGCAGTATGCGGATTCGTCTCAAGGAGCTTGAGGCGGTGCGAGCGTAAGCGGTTGGCAGGTGCGGCGTAAGCGGTGCGAAAGTAGGCGGAGCGAATGTAGGCAGTGGGCGGAACGGCAGTGACGGGCTTTGGCGGTGGGAGCGATCGGTGCGAAAGTAGGCGGTGGGCGGGTGCGGCGCTAGCAGCGGGAGCGTAGGCGGTGGCGGGACGGCAGTGACGGGCTTTGGCGGTGGGAGCGATCGGTGCGAAAGTAGGCAGTGGGCGGGTGCGGCGCTAGCAGCGGGAACGTAGGCGATGGCGGGACGGCAGTTGGGATGATAAATGCTGACCCGCGAGCAGAATTCCGTTTGTCTCCGGGAGCGGTCGACAGGTTGTCCCCCCATGCGTCATAACGAGTAAAAATGTGCGTCCTCATCGAATTTAGCAGGAAAAGTTGTCACTAAAATAGCCTATTCCTC
This sequence comes from Bacillota bacterium, assembly GCA_023391635.1. GTDB lineage: Bacteria > Bacillota > Bacilli > Paenibacillales > Paenibacillaceae > Cohnella. Next base: position 268,493 of record JAEWAQ010000052.1, read on the forward strand.
AAGATTGGTTTCATTTGAGGGAAAAACTCCCGCTAATTTTGCTGATTCACCCAAAGTCGAGGTTCTTAAGTGAATTAGCAGGAGGTTTTCCTGCTATTTCCCCACATTGATGCGAATTCCGAAAAAATAGTGGGAGGTTTTCCCGCTAATGTGACTATCCCCACCGCACTATCCGATTACTCGCTCCCCATCCGACAACCACCGTGTTATCCACCAACCGCCGCGCTATCCGACAATTCACCAACCACTGTTCTATCCGACTTCCACTGCTCGATCCACCAACCGCCGCACTATCCAACTATCCGCCGCCCTATCCGACAACCGCGCCTAATCCAAGTACACGCCCGCACGCTTGGTCAACTCGTACCTGACCAGCCGCTCTCCTTTGCCGCGAGGCGCCGGGTTCATCCAGCCTTTTTCCGACAGTCGGCGAAGAATGGCGATCGCCGTCTTCGTATCCACGCCGAAATGCTCGACCACATCTTTCGGTCTAAGCGCTTCAGCCACCTGCATCGCCAAGCGGACAACTTCTTTCTCTGCAAATGTTGCCTTGGCCACAGGAGCATCGTGCGGCTGAAATTGACTCATTACCATGCGCAGTAACGTGATACATATTTCAGGTCGCTGCTCGACATCGTCATAGGCAAAGGATATCACCCGATATCCTAACCCCGTCAAGAAAGTTTCACGATTTAATTCGTTGCTATAGCGCTGGCGGTCCATCTCGCGCACATGGGAGGTGAATCCTTTGATTTCGATAATCAGCCGAACGAATCGGGTAATCCATGCAAAGTCCGCAAAATAGGACCGACCGCGCCAATCCGTCAACTCGAACTCGGGATGAAGTTGCTCGAAATGACCGAACACCTCCCACCATACACTGCGTGCAAATAGCCGTTCACCGTGTCGATGGCCTCTCTCCAACCTCCCTCTGCGTTCTCCTGTTCTTCGGCTCAGATGGTCCTTGATCCATGCTTCATGCATTTGTTCGAATCCCAACCCTATTCCTCCCTCCAAAAAATAAAAACGCCCCAAACGTTGAATCAAGCCACCATGATGGCTGTCAGCAATTCGGGGCGTTCTTCGCCTCTGATGATCAATTATTAGCATATTAAGCAAACAGAAACAATATCCAGCCTTTCACGACATCTACTGCCATTTCATCCTCGATAGAACGCGCGTATATACCTGCTAAGACCAGGTTGGTTCCAATCACGCCTCTTCCGCCTGCGCCGCCCCCTTGACTCTGCCGATCTGGGTGGCGAGGTAGAGAATGAACAGCAGCAGCACGATGCCCATGCCGACGACCGACAGGTTGATCGACACTTGCAACTCGCTCATCATTAAGTAGATCGTCAGGCCTAGCACAGTCAACGCTTGCTCAATGAAATTTTGGACGGCAATCGTCTTGCCGGGGCCGATCACGGCTCCGCCTTCCTCCTGCAGCATAGTGTTCAGCGGAATCAGAAAGATGCCGCCCAGGATGCCGATGACGAACAGCATGCTGACGGTGAACCACAGATTCGGAATCAGACTCGCAATCATTAAACCTATAACCATAAAGATGCCATAATAAAATCCGCGATGCAGCTTGCCGGACGGTACGAGAAACGGCGTAAGCACCGAGCTCAGCACGACGCCAACTGCCGTTACGCCGATAATCAACGATTGATCCTGCGTGTCCGAGATGCCGAGATTGACCGGCAGCCAGGCGACAAGCGCAATCCGCAGCACAGAAGCCGTCAACCAGAACGACGACGTGCCGATCAGCGAGAAACGGGCGCGGCGAATGCGAAACAAAGCCGCGATATCGCGAAAGAACGCTTGCGCCGAAGCTCCGTAGCGAATCGCGGAATTGCCGCCACGCGCCGGTATGGCCAATGTCAATAACAGCGACAAAAGATAGACGCCCAGACAAGCGAGAATGGCCGGAAGATCGGAGTTTTGCGCCAGGATGCCGCCAACGACCGTGCCAAGCAATATCGCAAGTATCGTCGTGCCCTCGACCTTGGCGTTGGCTCTGAGCAATTCGCTCTCGCTGTTTGTAAGCTCAGACAGAATGCCGTATTTGGCCGGAGAATACACGACAGCCCCTACGCCGACGAATACATAGCATAAAGCTGGCGGAAGGCCGGACAGCAGCAGCGCGATTCCCGTTCCCTTCAGCAGATTGCCGACCAGCAGCACCCGCGATTTGGCCTTCTTGTCCGCGAATGCGCCGACGATCGGCGCCAGCACTACGTAAGCCAGCAAAAAAGCAATCTGGATGTATGCCACCAAGGCGTCCGGATTATCGCCGCCTGACCTATTCACCATGCCGACGATCAGAAAAAAATTCAAATTATCTGCGAATGCGCTTAAAAACTGCGTCCATACTACCGCATTGATCGGAGACAGTAAGCGCCTCTTGTCCCGCATGCCCGCCATTCCTCCCCAACTGTGCGCCGACTGCCAAACCTGCCTTTAAACGATAACCCGAACACATCAGCCTGTAAAGAGTCGCCCAACCGTTACCTGGACTTTAACCCCGCCGGGAACGGTGTCAGATCGCCCTATTAGCGGGGTCCCTCTTTGTACCGTTATAATTGCGATTCCGGGTCTGGCCGAGCATCGATCTGCATCAAGCCTGGCGCTCCGTCCCCCTGCTCCCGTGTCGCCTGTAAATCCGGTTCCATGCCTTCGCCGGCCATGACCCCCTCGCCCTCCGCTGCCGGAACGCTGGCGGTTTTTGGTCGTTTCATCGTAATAAATCGCGGCAACGTGCCCCCTCCTTCCTGTTATAACCATTATACGTTATCTTTCCACTGCAAATTGGCCATCATACAGTTAGCCCTTTTTCCCGACGGCAACAAGATTATCATTCGTATATCTACAGGGGTATAATGGTTTAAGAGACAACTGAGAGGGGAGACCGCCATGCCAACCGATCAGGAACAACGACGTCTGCCTTGGGCGCAATTTTACGGGCCCAACCTTGGATACTTGCAGGAGCAATACGAGAATTGGCGGGAAAACCCGGATTCGGTCGCTGAAACCTATCGGGAAATGTTTGCCCGGTGGGGCGCGCCGGAAACCGCCGACTCATCCGTGCCGGAGAAGACCGTCCGCGAATCGGGCGGTTCTGCGATCGACAGGAATGACGCCAGCCTCGTGCAGAAAGCGATCATGGCCGGCAAGCTTGTACTGGGGATCCGGGATTACGGACACCTGGCGGCGGACATTAATCCGCTGGGTATCGGCCCCGTACCCAAGGCCCGTCTGCTTGACCCGGAAGCCTACGATTTGACGCTTGAGGACCTGACGGCTATTCCCGCTTCCTGGGTATGGAGAGACGCACCCTATCCGCTCAAGGACGGCCGGGAAGCGATTCGAAAACTGGTTGAAGTGTACACCGGGACCATCGCCTACGATTTCAATCACGTTCATGACGAACAAGAGCGGGTCTGGCTGAATCGGCAAGCCGAAATCGAGATCCCTGCCGCCAAGCTCAGCACGGAAGAGAGAATTGCGCTGCTGAGCCGGATCGTGCAGGCGGAGCAATTTGAGGATTTTCTGCAAAAAACCTTCGTCGGTCAAAAGCGGTTCTCGGCGGAAGGCGTCGATGTGCTTGTGGCCATGTCGGAAGAAATCGTGCATGAATTGATGAACGACGGCGCCCGCCATATTCTGATGGGCATGGCGCACCGCGGCCGTTTGAATGTTCTGGCCCATGTGTTGGGAAAACCCTACAGCGCGATTTTTTCAGAGTTTCATCATTCGCCCAATAAAAATATGATTCCTTCCGAGGGTTCCATCGGCATCAATTACGGCTGGACCGGCGACGTCAAATATCACCTCGGTGCGAATCGCTTCATCCATACCGGCGAGACGGCGGACACCCGCTTGACGCTTGCGAACAATCCGAGCCATCTGGAATTCGTCAACCCGGTGGTCGAAGGGTTCACGCGAGCCGCTCAGGACGACAGAGGCAAGCCGGGAGCGCCGATTCAGAACAAGGATGCGGCAGCCGCGGTCGTCATGCACGGGGACGCGGCTTTTCCCGGGGAAGGGGTCGTGTCTGAAACGCTCAATCTCAACAACCTGTCCGGCTACTCGAACGGCGGAACGATCCATATTATCGTGAATAACCGGATCGGCTTTACTACAAGCAATACCGACGCGAGATCCACGCGCTACGCCAGCGACTTGGCCAAAGGCTTCGAGATCCCGATCGTCCATGTCAACGCGGACGATCCGGAAGCCTGCATAGTCGCTGCGCGCCTTGCCGCCGGCTACCGCAAGCGGTTCAACAAGGATTTCCTGATCGATTTGATCGGCTATCGGCGCTACGGGCACAACGAAGCAGACGATCCCGAGACAACCCAACCGTTAATGTACCACAAGATCAAGGCGCATCCGACAGTGGCGACGATATATGCCGATCGGCTGATTCGCGAAGGCTTGCTGACGGAGCAGGATGTACAGGCCATTAAACAAGAGAAGCTGGCAAAATTAAAAGAAGCCTACGATGAAGTGAAGCTGCAAGAACGGGCTGACGCAGAACGCCGGACGACACCGGCGGGAGCTGCGCCGCCGCTCGAGCGCCCGATCGAGACAGCCGTGGCGATCGAATCGCTGCAGGCCATGAGCCGGCACTTGCTCGAACGTCCCGAGGGATTTCAGATGAATCCCAAGCTCCAGCGAATATTGGAGCGAAGAGCCTCCTCCTACGACGAGGGCGAGAAGATCGACTGGGGACATGCCGAGGCACTAGCTTTTGCGAGCATACTGGCAGACGGACGTCCGATCCGGTTGAGCGGGCAGGACGTGCAGCGCGCAACGTTCGCCCACCGCAATCTCGTACTGCACGATTATGAAACCGGAAAGTCATTCTGCCCGCTTCATACGCTGCCGGAAGCAAGAGCCTCCTTCGCCATCCATAACAGTCCGTTGTCCGAGGCCGCCGTGCTTGGCTTCGAATATGGCTATAATGTGTACGCGCCCGAGACGATGGTGATCTGGGAAGCACAGTACGGGGACTTCGCCAATGCCGCGCAGGTGCTGATCGACCAGTTTATCTCGGCCGGATACTCCAAGTGGAAGCAGCGTTCGGGCCTGACCATGCTGCTTCCGCATGGCTACGAAGGCCAAGGGCCGGAGCATTCCAGCGCGAGACTGGAGCGATTCCTGCTTCTGTCGGCGGAGAAAAATTGGGTCGTCGCCTCGCTCACCAGCGCGGCGCAATATTTTCATCTGCTGCGGCGGCAGGCCGCTCTGTGCGGAACGGCAGCCGCGCGCCCGCTCGTGCTGATGGCGCCCAAGAGCCTGATCCGCAACCCGCGCGTGGCATCTCCGGCAACGCAGCTCAGCGAAGGGCGATTTCTCCAGGTAATCGAGCAAGAGGGCTTGGGGGAACAACCGGATCAGGTGGAACGGCTCGTGCTGTGCAGCGGCAAAGTCGCGATCGACTTGGCGGAGAGTATCGAGAAGCACGAGCGAAGCGATTGGAACTGGCTGCACATCGCACGGATCGAACAACTGTATCCGTTGCCGGAGAAGGAGGTTCAGTCGATCATCGGCCGGTTCCCGAAATTGCGCGAGATCTGCTGGGTGCAGGAAGAACCGCAAAACATGGGTGCGTGGCGCTACGTATCGCCATATCTCAGGCGGCTGGCTCCGATGCCCGTCATGGTCCGCTATATTGGCAGGCCCGAGCATGCCAGTCCGGCAAGCGGCTTCCAGCAAGTGCATGTTTTCGAGCAGCAGACGATTCTGTCCACGGCACTGACGCCGCCGGCGCGAATCGAACAGACACAGGGAGGGAACAACCATGCATGATATCGTCGTACCGGCTATGGGGGAGTCGATAACGGAAGGTACCGTCTCCAGGTGGGCCGTCAACATCGGTGATTCCGTTAAAGAAGGCGACTTGCTGCTCGAACTGGAGACGGACAAAGTCAATTTGGAAATCAGCGCCGAACAAGACGGGGTGCTGGCCGAGATCACGCATCCGGAAGGCGACACGGTGCAAATCGGCGAAGTCGTCGGACGGCTTGACTCTACCGAGGGGGTTGACGCGGGGGGCACCGGTACGAGTGCAGGAGATGCCGGTGCAGGCTCAGGAGGCGCGGCAGCGGATGAAGGGGAAGCCGCCGCGGTACCTGCCGGACAGCACAACACCGAAGCGCCCATACAACCACAGTCCGATTCGGCGGCAGCCGCCAGCGTCGCCGCATCGCCCGCTGCCCGCAAGCTTGCGCGGGAGATGGGCATCGACTTGAATCGCGCATCAGGCCGCGACCCGCTCGGCCGCATCTATCCGGCCGACGTCCGCACCGCCGAATCGCTGCCTGAAGCGCCGGATGCCCGCACGGTCGAATCGCAGTCTGCATCCCCCGTAACGCGCCAGCCTGCGCCGGCTTCGGCCGGGTCCGCTCCAGTGCCTGCCGGAATGGCGCAGCAACAAGCGCAAGTGTCCGCGCCTGGCAAGCCGGAGAATCGCGAACGCATGTCCCGCCGCCGCGCCACGATCGCGAAGCGGCTTGTCGCCGCACAGCACAACGCCGCCATGCTGACTACCTTCAACGAGGTGGATATGACGGCGATCATGGACTTACGCAAGCGGCGCAAGCAATCGTTCCTGGAGAAGCACGAAGTCGGACTCGGCTTCATGTCGTTCTTCACCAAGGCGGTAGTCGGCGCTCTGAAGGCGTTCCCTCTGCTGAATGCGGAGATTGACGGCGAAGATATCATTACCAAGCAATATTACGACATCGGCATCGCCGTGGCGGCGAAGGAAGGTCTCGTCGTGCCCGTCGTGCGCGATGCCGATCGCCTCAGCTTCGCCGAGATCGAGCGCACGATTGCGGAACTTGCGGCCAAAGCCCGCGGTAACAAGCTCGACATCTCCGACTTGCAAGGCGGCACCTTTACGATTACGAACGGCGGCGTATTCGGCTCCCTGCTCTCGACGCCAATCCTGAACGCGCCTCAAGTCGGCATCCTCGGCATGCACAAGATCCAGACCCGTCCGGTTGCGATCAGCCAAGAGGAGATGGCCAACCGCCCGATGATGTACATCGCATTGTCCTACGATCATCGCATCGTAGACGGGGCGGAAGCGGTGAAATTCCTCGTCGCGATCAAGGAGATGCTCGAAGACCCGGAGACGCTGCTGCTCGAAGGATGACTTGATAGGAGAACGTTCGCGACTAGGCGGCAATCCGTGTCTCCAAGACACCGTATCGAAGATTCAGCCGAACGCTAAATGCCCGCAAGAGGGTCTTTCCCCCGCTTGCGGGCATTTCTATCATGAAGTCTCTCGCCGTTACAGCGTCTTCCTCCGCCAGCCTACGAGCAGGACGGCCCCGCCCAGAATGAGCAGAATCGCCAAGATCGGCTGCGAGGAGAACTTTCCGATGATTGCGCCGATCGAGAACACCACGAAGAACAGCGCCGACAATACCGATAAGATGTTGATCGGGATCAACAGCCACTTGTTCCGATTTCCGAAGAAGTAGAACTCGAACAGCCCGACCGCTACGGCGAATATGAACCCCGGCCACATATACCCCCAACCGTCCGTCACCATCGAGATTTGGCATACGACCCCCGCCGTGATCAGAATGCCGCCGGGTATGAGCAGCCCCGAGC
>JAEWAQ010000060.1 GCA_023391635.1 Bacillota bacterium
GTTTCGGTACCTTCAAAGTGAACCACCGCGCTGAGCGTACTGGCCGCAACCCGCAGACCGGTAAAGAAATCAAAATCGCCGCAGCTAACGTGCCGGCATTTGTTTCTGGTAAAGCACTGAAAGACGCAGTTAAGTAAGACGCGTGGCAGTGAACAGTTTTAACGAAGGGGCGGCAACGCCCCTTTTGTCATTCTGGCGTGGACCGCTCGCGCTGGCAGGCGTACTGTTGCTCTCTGCCTGTAGCCATGATTCCTCACTCCCCCCGTTTACCGCCAGCGGCTACGCTGACAACCAGGGTGCGGTCAGGATCTGGCGCAAAGATTCCAGCGATGAAGTCCATATGCTCACCGCGTTCAGCCCATGGCATAACGGCAATACCTCGACCGCAGAATACCGCTGGCAGGGCGATGCCCTGTCGCTCATTGAACTGAATATCTACAGTAAGACTCCCGAACACGTGAAGGTGCGTTTCGACGACCACGGCGAGCTGAGCTTTATGCAGCATGAGGTCAGTGGACTGAAACAGCAGCTTTCCAGCGATCAGGTCGCCCTCTACCGCTACCGTGCTGAACAACTTCGCCAGACCAGCGATGCACTGCGTCAGGGCCGCGTGGTGCTGCGTCAGGGGCGCTGGCATGCCGACGGCACGGTGACCACCTGCGAAGGGCAGACGGTGAAGCCTGAGCTTGAATCCTGGGCAACCGAACACATTCAGCGTCGTCAGCGGCATTCATCTGTGGAGGTGAGTGTGGCATGGCTGGAAGCGCCGGAAGGCTCTCAGCTGTTGCTGGTGGCGAATGAAGATTTCTGCACCTGGCAGCCGACAGAAAAGAGTTTTTGATTTAAGTCCCCTCTCCCTTGAGGGAGAGGGTTAGGGTGAGGGGAAATTACTCTCCCTGCTCCCGCGCAATAGCACGATAACCGATATCCTGACGGCTGAAGCTGCCGTTCCAGTGAATATCCGCCATCAGCGCATAGGCGCGTTTCTGCGCTTCTGCCACGGTCTGGCCCAGCGCGGTCGCACACAGCACGCGGCCGCCGTTGGTGAGCACGCGGTCATCGTCAGCCAGCTTCGTACCGGCGTGGAACACCTTCGCGCCGTCAATCTCTTCCAGCGGCAGGCCGTGGATCTCATCTCCAGTGTTGTAGCTACCCGGATACCCACCCGCAGCAATCACCACACCTAAAGAGGCACGCTCGTCCCACTCGGAAGTTTTCTCATTCAGCTTGCCTTCGCACGCCGCCAGACACAGATCCACCAGGTCGGATTTCATGCGCAGCATGATCGGCTGGGTTTCCGGATCGCCAAAGCGGCAGTTGAATTCGATCACCTTCGGGTTACCCTGCTTGTCGATCATCAGGCCTGCATAAAGGAAACCGGTGTAGGTATTGCCTTCCGCCGCCATCCCTTTCACGGTTGGCCAGATGATGCGGTCCATGGTGCGCTGATGCACCTCATCGGTAACAACGGGAGCAGGAGAGTAAGCGCCCATTCCCCCAGTGTTGGGGCCGGTATCGCCATTGCCCACACGCTTGTGATCCTGGCTGGTGGCCATCGGCAGAACGTGCTCGCCATCGACCATCACGATAAAGCTCGCCTCTTCGCCGTCGAGGAACTCTTCAATCACGATGCGGTGGCCCGCATCGCCAAAGGCGTTACCTGCCAGCATATCCTGAACCGCGGCTTCGGCTTCTTCGAGGGTCATCGCGACGATCACGCCTTTACCCGCGGCCAGACCGTCGGCCTTGATAACAATCGGCGCGCCCTTCTCACGTAAGTAGGCCAGAGCAGGCTCCACTTCAGTGAAATTCTGATATTCCGCCGTCGGGATGTTATGACGCGCGAGAAAATCTTTGGTGAAGGCTTTTGAGCCTTCCAGCTGTGCGGCACCCTCCGTTGGGCCAAAGATTTTCAGGCCAGCTGCGCGGAAGGCGTCTACGACGCCAATCACCAGCGGCGCTTCCGGGCCAACGATGGTCAGATCGATGTTCTCGGTCTGGGCAAAGCTCAGCAGTGCCGGGATATCGGTCACGCCGATGGCGACGTTTTGCAGCGCGGGTTCCAGCGCCGTACCGGCATTACCCGGTGCCACAAAGACGGTTTCAACCTGCGGAGACTGCGCTGCTTTCCACGCCAGGGCGTGCTCGCGCCCGCCGTTACCAATCACTAATACTTTCATTTTCTGCTCCGGGAATTAATGGCGGAAGTGGCGCATGTCGGTGAAGATCATTGCGATGCCGTGTTCGTCGGCAGCGGCAATCACTTCGTCATCACGGATTGAACCGCCAGGCTGGATCACACAGGTGATACCCACAGCAGCGGCCGCATCGATTCCGTCGCGGAACGGGAAGAAGGCATCAGAGGCCATGGCGGAGCCTTTCACTTCCAGGCCTTCGTCGCCTGCTTTGATACCGGCAATTTTTGCAGAGTAAACGCGGCTCATCTGGCCTGCGCCTATCCCGATGGTCATGTTCTCTTTGGCGTAGACGATGGCGTTGGATTTCACGAACTTAGCCACTTTCCAGCAGAACAGCGCGTCACGCAGTTCCTGCTCGGTTGGCTGACGTTTGGTGACGACACGCAGATCGGCTTCGCTCACCATCCCCAGATCGCGGTCCTGAACCAGCAGACCGCCGTTCACGCGCTTGAAGTCCAGGCCCGGCACGCGTTCCGCCCACTGACCGCAAACCAGCACGCGCACATTCTGTTTTGCCGCAGTGATTTTCAGCGCTTCTTCTGATGCGGACGGCGCGATGATCACTTCGACAAACTGGCGGGAGATGATGGCCTGCGCGGTTTCCGCATCCAGCTCGCGGTTAAAGGCGATAATGCCGCCGAACGCGGAGGTCGGGTCGGTTTTGTAGGCGCGATCGTAGGCATCCAGAATAGAAGTGCTTACCGCAACGCCGCATGGGTTGGCGTGCTTGACGATAACGCAGGCCGGCTCGCTGAATTCTTTCACGCATTCCAGCGCGGCGTCGGTGTCGGCAATGTTGTTATAGGAAAGGGCTTTGCCCTGAACCTGCTGGGCGGTCGCAACAGAGGCTTCCTTTACCTCTTCTTCTATATAGAAGGCCGCCTGCTGGTGGCTGTTCTCACCGTAACGCATATCCTGCTTCTTAATGAAGTTCAGGTTCAGGGTGCGCGGGAAGCGGCCAGAGGGATCTTTGCTTTCACCATGGTAAGCCGGTACCAGGCTACCGAAGTAGTTGGCGATCATGCTGTCGTAGGCGGCGGTATGCTCGAAGGCTTTGATGGCGAGATCGAAACGCGTTTCAAGTGTCAGGGACCCTTCGTTGGCATCCATCTCATTAATAATGGCGTTGTAGTCGCTGCTCTTCACCACGATGGCGACATCTTTATGGTTCTTGGCCGCGGAGCGCACCATGGTTGGGCCGCCGATATCAATATTTTCAACCGCATCTTCCAGAGAGCAGCCTTCGCGGGCGACGGTCTGGGCGAACGGGTAGAGGTTAACAACGACCATATCGATAGGCGCGATATCGTGCTGTTCCATAATGGCGTCGTCCTGACCGCGACGGCCAAGAATACCGCCGTGGACTTTCGGATGCAGGGTTTTGACGCGTCCATCCATCATTTCCGGGAAACCGGTGTAATCGGACACTTCGGTTACCGGCAGACCTTTCTCTGCTAACAGGCGCGCGGTGCCACCTGTAGAAAGCAGCTCCACACCGCGTGCGGAAAGTGCCTGGGCGAATTCGACGATACCGGCTTTATCAGAAACACTGAGCAGAGCGCGGCGGACTGGACGACGTTGTTGCATGGTAAATCCCCTGGATTTCACGATTACAGAGAGCGTTAGATGAATTTTCCTGTGAA